>JBCCQY010000001.1:0-188020 GCA_039208735.1 Myxococcota bacterium
ACCGTTCCGCCGCGGCCTGGTCCAGACCCTCGGTGCGATCCACGTGGGCCAAACGTCGGGCCAGCGTCGTAAGCTCATGGATGCAGTCCCCGTTCTCCTCATCGGTGGTGCGAATGCGCTCGAAGATGCCGTAGGCACGCTCGTAGAACGCGCGAGGGGCCGGGGCTGCTTCGCCCAGACGCCGTTGCGCGAGACCGGCGTCCCAATCCAAACTGTCGGGCACAACCGGTTGCTCGGCGTCGCGCTTCCGTTGGGCCTCTTCGATCTTGTTGGCGACGTCTCGGCGTTCGACCACACGATCGCGGTAGCCCAAAGCCTCGAGGGCATCCCCATGCCGCCGAGCCACCTCGGCCAGTCGGCGTGTCCAGGTCATCCGGTCGGGGTCGGCCAACACCACAGTCCTTAAGCCCAAGAAGGCTCGATGAAGAGCCTTCTGAGCCGCTTGGGCATCGCCGAGCCGAAGATGGAGGGCCCCCACGGACCCCGCGCACGAAGCGAGCCAGTAGTCATCGACCTCGTCGCGATCGTCCTCGGCGAGCTTCGCAAGCATCTCTTCGCACGTGCCGTAGTGCCGGATCGCCTTGCCGAACTCCCCCTGTTGCGCGAACGAACGACCAAGCCGCTCGTGGATGCGCGCGAGCGCTTGCTCGTCTGAAGGTCGCCGCTTGGCTTCGGGGAGTTGCGTGGCGATGGCCCGCGCTGCCTCCAATGCCTCACGAGCCTCTGCTAGCGTCGCGATTCGCCCTAGTTCGCTCGCGAGGGCGAGGTGCAACGACCGCTGGAGGCGTTGGGTGCGGGCCTTTTTGCCCTCGAGCGCCTCGAGGGCCACGGTTTCCTCCAACGCACGTTTCGTCCATTTGTGGGCGGTCCGGGTTGAGCCTTCGTCGGAGTACAGCCGGCCCATGGACCGCAGGGTGTAGGCGAGTTGACTCGACCAGTGCACCTTGCGTCCGGGATGGGTCGCCTCCGCCTTGAGTTCGACCAACAAGGGACGCTGGGTGTGAAACGACTCAAGGGCTCGCTCCCAGTCCCCCACGACCTCTTGGGCATACCCAAGGCGGCCTAAGGCTTCGGCACGTTCACGCCTGGACGGCGCAGTTCGCAACGAAGCATAAGCCGCCTCCAGGCTCAACTGCTTGTTGGCGGTGCGGGAAAGTAGCCACGCCAACAAGGCCCATTCCCGATGGGCGGTCGGGTCCACCGCGGTTGCCCATACCAATCGTGCGATGGCCTCATTGCGGGAAAGGACGTCTCGACGCCACCCTTCGACGGCCAGCTGGGCGGTGACGCGGGCATCCGTGACGGTCTGGGCTTCGTCGTGTTGGCTCGACCGATCCATCCATCGAAGCAGTCCGCGCGTGCGATTGGCATTGTGCCAGGACAGCATCTGATGCGCATCGGGGAGCCGTTTCAGATGGGTCACCGCTTCCCGCAAGCCCTCGATGGCCAAGGCGTAATCTGGGTCGGCGTCCGTGAGGCCTTCGACGATGGTGCGTCGCAGGGCGGTCAGCTTTTTGCTGGGTCCTTTGGACTTTCGGGTAGACGTTGCCGTTCGTTTGGCAAGCTCGGCCTCGAGTTCCGCCCATTCGGGACGGCCGTTGTTCCGCGACAGCGCACGTTCGGTCAACGGTGAGGTTGCCAGGGCCTCCCATGCCGCGGCATCGGTGGCCGAGGGTTCGGAACCTGCCGTGGCCACATTGCCGAGCCACAGCGCAAGCCCCAACCCAAGGTGCCAAGTCCCCATTTCGATCCTCCCCAGCGGGAGGCTACTCGATTTGGGTTTCGCATGTGGCAAACTTCCGAGGTGGAGCCACCGGTCGAGGTTCGACGAATTGTCCCTGAGCGTCGAAGTCGAAGGCTTCCATCGCGTCTTCGGTCATGCGGGCCAGGTCGAGGGCGGGGGAGTTTGCCGTGGTGCACACGGTGATGGTGTCTCCAATGCTGCAGGCGAAGCTGTAGAGCGGCGTGCTGCTGGGCACATTGAAGAAGCTCATGTCGTCGACCGACTGGGAAAGCCCGGTATCGGGTTCGAAGAAGGCGGGACTAAACAGCGCGTCGACCACCTGCCCCTTGAAGAACGACTCGACCTCGATCGTGTTGGCGAGGTGGTAGAGCCCGACAACATCGAGCCGGCGTCGCCGCATCTGGCGGTGCACCCGGCGGGCTGCGGTGTCGAGATCGTCGCCACGATGCACGTCCACGGCGACCATCGAGTAGTTGTTGCGGAATCGCTTGGATTGGAGCCCCACGATGACCCCGATGCGTACGCGCTTGCGGTGCGGAGGGAGCCATTGCAACACCTTCTTTCCGTACATGGCCACGATGGCCGCGCTGAAAGGGACGTTGAGCCTGTCTTTGAGGGCCTTGATGTCGGCGGTACGCCAACGGTGCTTCACCACCGTTTGTCGGTCGTCGGGACCCCCGGCGGGCAGGGTGCGGTAGGTGAGCGCGCGCCATCCGAGTCGGTAGGCCGTTGCGATGACCGCGAGTTCGTCGAGCAGCGGCCGAAAGCGGTCCTTCAGCAGCCACTTGCTCGAGAACGGCTTGGCCGTGATGGTGGGCGCAAGGCACTCGTTGACGACCCGGATGCCGTCCCAACAGGTGTGGTCGAAGAGCACTCCGAACTGACGGCGTCCGCGGTGGATGCGCACCACGATGTCGCGCTGTTGGGGGTCGCTGACTGCGTAGAACGCTTCGTCGGTGTCGACTTCGTCCACGAGCGTGTCGACCGTGACGTCGGTGCGCCACACCCAGCGTCCTCGATCGACATCGACGCCTCGGCGCCACGAACTTCGTGTGTCGGTGAGTTGTTGGGCGAGGTTTGCGCGGAGTTGTCGGACGACGTCGTCGAATACGGCATCATCGGTGGTGCCAAAGGACACGGCAAAGGCGCTGTAGGCACGTACGCCATTGCGGCGGGCCCAGCGCAGCATGAACAGGTCGCTGCCCTGAATCGTGTTGGGCTGTAGGACGTGCACCCAGATCCGGCGTGCGGCGAGTGCGGCGATCGCGAAAGAATGCCCGGCAATCAGTGAGTTGAGCATCGCGTTCCTCGAGAGGTGGCTTGACGCGTTCCCTGGGTTTGTCGCCTCTGCAGGTCGAACGGGAATGGGTGCGCCATGAAATCGACGTGAATCGAGAGCGACGGAGTGTCGACCGTCCCGCGAGCGTCGCGTAGGTTGCTCAGAGGACGGGCCGAGCGCCCCGAAGGTGACAAGATGATTCTCGACTCGGTTCTCGATGCTGTTGGGCAAACCCCGATGGTGCAGCTGTCCCGGATTGCACGGGACCTTCCCTGTGAGCTTTTCGGTAAGTTGGAATTCATGAATCCCGGTGGGTCGATCAAGGATCGCATCGGGGTCCGCATGCTCGTCGAGGCCGAGCGCCGTGGCGACATCAAGCCTGGCGACACCCTCATCGAGCCCACCAGCGGCAACACGGGGATTGGGCTGGCCATGGCCGCCGCGGTGCGCGGCTACCGCATGATCATCTGCATGCCCGAAAAGATGAGCCGCGAAAAGCAGGTCGTGCTCGAAGCCTTGGGCGCCGAGATCATTCGCACGCCCACCGAAGCGGCGTTCGATTCGCCAGAAAGCCACATCAGCGTGGCCCGGCGCCTCAAGGAAGTCCTGCCGCAGGCTCACATCCTCGACCAGTACGGCAACGCCGACAACCCAGGGGCCCATGAGGAAACGACGGCGAAGGAGATCCTCGAGCAGACTGAGGGTCGCATCGATGCCTTCGTCGCCGGTGCAGGAACCGGGGGCACGCTCACGGGTGTAGCTCGCATCCTCAAACGGGAGGTTCCAAACTGCATGATCGTGGGTGTCGACCCTGAAGGGTCCATCCTTGCGGGACCGGACAAGGTTCGGAGCTACAAGGTCGAAGGCATTGGCTACGACTTCATCCCCGATGTGCTGGATCGCGGCCTGGTCGATCGGTGGGTCAAGACGAACGATGCAGATGCCTTCCGGCTCGCCCGGCAGCTCATCCGTCAGGAAGGCTTGTTGTGCGGGGGATCGAGTGGGTCGGCCCTCTGTGGCGCCATCGAAGTGGCCCGTGAGCTGCCTGCGGGAAGCCGGATCGTGGTCATCCTTCCCGACTCGGTCCGCAACTACATGACCAAGTTCGTGGACAACGGGTGGATGCGTCAGAACGGCTTCATCGATGGCTCGACCACGCTTGGCACCATCGCTGAAGTGGTGCGCGCCTTGCCGCCCAAGAACGTCATCACGATCGAAGACGACAAGTCGCTTGGGTATGCGGTGGGCGTGTTCAAGCAGAACGGCATTAGCCAGGTTCCCTGCGTCACCGGCGACCGGCTGAGTGGGATTGTCACCGAAAGCGACGTGCTCCGCTTCCTCGTCGAGGGCCGCGACATCCAGACGCCACTCGCCGAAATCATGGTACGCAAGGTGTCAACCGTGCACCCTCACGAAGATGCCTCGGTGTTGCCGGAGTTGTTCGAGCGAGGGGAGGTTGCGATCGTGATCGACGAAGAGCGTCACGTCACGGCGGTGCTCACCAAGATGGACTTCATCGATCTGGTCTCGCAGCGGCGCAACTTGTCGGGCTACTCACGAACCTGACGTCCCTCCTCGTTCGTCGAGCGCATCATGGGTGCTCGTGTGCTCAGTCCCAACGGATGACTTCCCTGTGGCTCGACCACCCCGGACGAGGCATCGACGAACACTGTGCACATTTCTTGCACATCCGCCGCATAGCCTCGACCCGGAGGGCCGCATCGATGGACGCCTTGCCCAGACCCCCGTCGGCGTGGTCATGGAACGTTGACTGGATGGTCTTCGGCGCGCTCAGTGGAGCGCTTGCGGGGCTCCCCTTTTGGCTCATCGGGTTGCTTACCCCGCCTCATCCCGAGGGACCGTGCTCAGGGGGCCCACCGTCCTATGTCGTCGCGTTCATCTCGCACCATGCCACGATCATCGCGCTGCTGGGTGCGCTCGGACTCGCGGCGGGAGAAGCGATCCGGCGAATGTCCCAGTGGACGTCGAGCGGGCTCCGAGGTCTCGGTGTGGTCGGACTCGCCCTGGCGTGGGCCGGAGCGGGTTGGGGGAGCCTCTACGCAATCGGAGCGAAGGATTGGCTTCGCATCTGGTGCGCCCAGCTGGTCATGGACCAGGCCTTGTGGTTCGGTCTGGCTTATCTCTGGACGCGGCGGAACGGCCGGCGGCGCACCTGGCTGTACCCCATGATCGTCGTGAGTGCGTTGGTGGTCGGACCCGTCTGCTTGTGGGGCAGCGGGCTCCGCCTATAGGCCTCGAGCGCCTGGCGCTACCGCGTCCTGACGTTCTGAGCGTACTGCTCCGCCGGTGCAAGGACCTCGTCGAGTGAACCCAGGAGGTGAGCGGTATCCGTATAGGCAAACAGGTCAAGGAACCAAGGGTAGCGCCGGAAACTGTCCAGCATGCCGGGTTGCCGTTGATCGCGAAGGATGAGCGGCCGAATCGGTAATGAAGGATAATCAGGCACGATCGCCTGGAGTTCCATGAGAACGGAACGGGCGTCCGAGAGGTCGGCAATGAGGAACCGGGCCATGCCGGCGAGTAGCCGGATGGTCTCCATGGTGTCTCGACTGTGCGCTTTGTCGAAATCAAACACCACGGGAATGACGTCAAAGGGCTCCTTGCGAAGCGTGGCGCGGAGTTCGTTGAGCACCGCTTTGCGCTCGGCGGTGAACCGACCAATGATGAGCACCACCTTGGCCGTCACGGTGTCGATGACCCCGCGCAACCGCTCGCTTCGTTGCATCACATCGAGAAACTGAGCCAGTTCGATGTTGTCGATGGTGACCACGGACTCGTTAAACGGCGTGATGATGAGGTCTTCCTGCTCCGCGGTTTCGAGGCCGCGGAGGCCCCATGCGGACACGCCGTAGACGCGTGCGTTCGACAGACGGGCCCGCGACAGTTCGGCCTGCACGAGGTTGGCGAAGTTCAAGGTGGCACCTCGCAGGTCGGCCCCGGTGAGCGTCGTCCGATGCAGCTTTGCACCGGCCAAGTTGGCCTTCTGTAGGTTGGCATCCGTCAGGTCGCAGTCGGTCAGATCGACGTTGCGAAGGTCGGCATGCGTGAAGGTCGCCCCGCGGAGCCGACCCATGCCAAAGTCCGCCCATCGTCCGTTGATTCGGTCAAATCTGGTCTCCTCGGCCACGACACCCCGCAACCGGGCGTGGCTCAAGTCCGCTTCGTGGAGGTCGGAGGACGAAAGGTCGGCCTTGCGCAGGTTGGCGTTGTCGAGCTTCGCTCCCGTCAGATCGATGTGTGTGAGGCGAGAGTCGTACAATGACGGCGTTTCTTTTGGATTTTCCAGCCGTCGGGCATTCCACTCGGCGACGCTCTTTTTCAAGAGGCGAACGTGGGTGCGATTGGCCATGATGGGGCTCCGGGTTGGGTGAAACCAGCATGGCGGGTGCGACGGCTTGCCAAAATAGTTGTTTAGCAGTTTCTTGCAAAAACGTCTTTGCCCGCTGGAAACCGTGGAGAAACAGCCGAACCGATACAGTCGGTCCGCCACTCACCCACGGAGCCCGAACCTATGTCGAAGGTCCTTTCGCCCTGCCTCATCGCCCTCGCCCTCGCCAGCTCGACCGCCAGCGCGGCGGACGTGGCCTACGTTGGCGTGTCGAGTCAGGTAGCGACCATTCTCTCAGCCGAAGGCCACCGCGTCACGCGTGTCACGCTCGGCCCTGGCGCCCTGGTCGATCCCCAGGGACGTCCAACGCATGACGTACTCGTCGTAGGCCGCGCCGGAACCTCGCAGACCTCGGCCGATGCGGTCGCCGAGTTCATCGCGGCGGGAGGCCACGTCGTCACGGAGTGGATGGGTTCTGCCTACGTCTTTGATGCCCTCGCGCCCGACATTCGGTTCCCCATTGCGCAGTCGGGGGTGTTCCAGGGCACGGTGCACGCGGGCTACTCGCTGGCCACCAACCATCCGGTCGACTTCACGAACCCTGGGCATCCGTTGGTTCGGGGCCTGGTGAATCCCCTTCGTGAGCAGGGTGGATCGGAGTTCTTCTTCTGGGTCGACAATCTTGATCCCCAGCTCGAAGTGATCGCAACCATCCGCGGGAATGGCCGGCGAGGATTTCCCGTCCAGGACCTGCCGGTATTGATGGCGGGGTGTGCGCGGGATGCATCGGTCGTGGTGGCGACGTGGGACTGGCAGGACAACCTGCGTGGTGCCAACGCGGATTTCCTCGTCAATGCAGTGGACTACGTGGTGACAGATTCGTGTGCGATCGACACGAGCCCACCCGTCATCGAGCCGCCCGCCGATGAGACGGTCTCGTCGTGCACCGAGACGCGACCGGTCACCCTGACGCCGCCGCCCGCGACCGACGACGAAGGGGAGGTCACGGTGACGGGCACTGTGGTGGGCATCAACGGCTCGCCGGTCGACTTAGCCATCGACGGCCCGGTGACGCTGCCGATTGGCGAGGCGGTGGTGCTGTGGACCGCGACCGATGCCGCGGGCAACCCCTCGACGGTGCAGCAGACGGTGCGGGTGGCTCCGGCGATCGTTGGAGTGGACCGCCTGAGGGTGTCGGACCGCGCCGCGACGGATGCGGTCGTGGCGTCTTACGGCCAGGCGGAAATCGGCGCCGACACCACGACGGGCTCGGTGCTCGCACTGGGTGACATCGTGGCTCGGAGTCGCGCGCTGTCCATGGGCGACGTGGTGAGTGCGGGCGAGGTTCGTTCCCAGCGCGGTGCGCGCGCCACGGGCGACGTGTTGTCGTTCACTGACCCGAACTTGCCGACCCTCGATCTGGAGCGGTCGACGATGCCTCCCGAGGAGCCATTGATCAGCCTCTTTGTGAACTCGGGCACGACCGAGGAGCTACGACCCGGTGCCTATGGGCAGGTCGTGGTGAATTCCGGGGGCATCCTGGTGCTCAAGGAAGGCGAATATACGTTCGTCAACCTTTCGGTGCAGACAGGTGGGCACGTCGAGGTCGGTGGTGCCACCATCGTCACCGAGGACTTCACGTGGCGCGGGACCCAGACCGCACCACTGGACATCGAGGTTCGAGGTTCGGGCTGGTCGGCGATCGAGGCGGACTTCCTGGGCCGGATCTTCGCGCCCGAGACCTCGGTTCGCATCTCGGGAGCCGCGAGCCAATTCACGGGAGAAGTGCTTGCCGGCCGCCTCTGGATCGAGCCCGACGTCACGCTGGTGTGTGAAGACGGTCGGTAAGCCCGTGACGTTGCGTGCCCTCCCACTCCGTTAAACGGGCTCGTCGCTTGGGGGGCAGGGGCGGTTTCGTCCCCGCCTGGCGGCCACCTGCGACCGTGGAGGGCGCTTTGTCGCTCAATAAGATCGAAGATCTGCGGGTCGTCCTCGAGGATGCATGGCTCGAGGGACGCGACTCGGCCGTCGAACGGATCGGGGTGGAGCTGGCTCGCACCCTGGGGGTGGCACAAGCAGGAGCGGATCGCCACGGACCCTGGATTCGCATCGACATTGGCGCCGCGTCGCTGCGCATGCGCTGGGTGGGACCCGGTCGTCTCCGGGCCGCAGTGCAGCGCGTCGAGTTGACGACGGGACGATGGGTGGCCGAGACGCCCATTTCGCGAGGATTGTGGGGCGAACTCATGGACGAGGTGCCCCAAGGCGCCCCAGAGCTGCCCTATTCGGGCCTTTCCTGGTCCGACGCCCAGCACCTGTGCCGCCAGATCGCCATGTTCGTTCCCGCACTCCAACCTCGTCTGCCAAGCCTCGCGGAGTGGACCTTCGCGATGGAGAACACGAAGACCCGTCGTACCCAAGAAGAGTGGTGCCACGACGCGGTCTCTGCCTTTGAGCCGATCACGCCGTTTGAGCCACAGGACCCCCTTGGTCGGACGGGCGGGCACCGCGTGCTCGCAGGCTTCGATGCGGATGGGCTGCCCGCTTACCGTCCCGCCTGGGGCCGCCAACCCAAGGCGACGTTGCGCGTCGTAGGAGGGGCCCCGCTAGTGAGAGATGCGTCTGAGGCGGAGTATGCGCGGGCCTACCGCATTGCGCTCCAATTGGGCCGCATCTCGCCCCCGGAGGTCGTCGCGTGGCTGAATGGACGCTCTGGCCTCCACGCAAGCGCGGCGACCGATGCGTCGTTGTCCAACGCCCTTCTCGCCTACGAACAGGCCCTGAATACGGTCCCGCGTGCAG
Source organism: Myxococcota bacterium (assembly GCA_039208735.1). Taxonomy (GTDB): domain Bacteria; phylum Myxococcota_A; class UBA796; order UBA796; genus DRPG01. The sequence goes on from JBCCQY010000001.1 coordinate 9,175, forward strand.
TGGTGGTGGCACGGCGGGTGCTGGGCCTGTGGCTTCAAGATCTCGAGCTGCGAGGCGTACGGCACGAGTCCATCGATGACCTGATTGCCCGCCTTCGGCCGTGGGTGGATTTTGATCATCCAGACCTGGTTGATGAACGGGGAACCTCGATCTTTGCTCTTGGGAACGACGACCAGCTCGTGCCTTGGCTACGCGACGTGGGGCGCTGATCCCCCAAGGGTCGAGGTTCGTTAGAGGTCGTCTCTCAGGAGATGACATGCGACTTTGGTTTACTGCGATTTTCGCCGTGGGCTGTGCAGCAAAGACCGCCGGAGTGATGGCTCCGATGGCCGACATCCGCCCGAAAGAGCTTCGGATGCACGACGATGTGCGCATTGACAACTACTACTGGCTCAACCAACGCGAAGATCCCGACGTGCTGGCCTACCTGAAGGCCGAAAACGCGTTCACCGAGGCTCACATGGCTTCGACGGGGGCGTTGCAGCAAACGTTGTTCGAGGAGTTCAAGGCGCGAATTCCCCAAACCAACGAGCAGGTGCCATTTCCCGATGGCGATTGGCTGTACTCCTGGCGGGTGGAGGAGGGCAAGGACTACGGGATTCTTTCTCGCCGTCCGCGGGATGGCGGAGATGAGCAGCTGGTGCTCGACATCAATGCGCTTGCCGAGGACCATGACGGCTACTTTCAGGTCGCAGGGGTCACGGTGAGTCCGGACCATCGGCGCGTCGCCTACGCGGTCGACACCGTGGGGCGTCGCATCTACACGCTGAACGTGCTCGACCTGGAGACCGGGGAGACCCTGCCCGACACCGTCCCCGGAATCACGTCGAACCTCGTCTGGGCCAACGACAACGCCACGCTCTTCTACACCTGGCAAGACCCCGAGACCCTGCGCTGGTCGCAGGTGCGGAGGCATCGACTGGGGGCGGACGTGGCCGACGATGTCGTGGTGCACGACGAAACGGACGACACCTACTGGTGTGGCGTCGGCCGAATGCGATCCGGCGCTTATCTCGAAATCGCGTGCGATCAGACGCTGGCGAGTGAGGTCCGGGTACTTCCAGCAGATGAGCCTGAAGGCACCTGGCAGGTAGTGGCCCCCCGCGAGCGCGGTCGCGAATACAGTCTCACCCATCACGGCGACGACTTCTACATCGTGACCAACGATGCAGCGAAGAACTTCCGCCTCATGAAGACGCCCACCCAGCAACCTGGGCGTGAGCATTGGACGGAGGTGGTCGCCCATCGCGAGGACGTCCTGCTCACCGGGGTTACCGCGTTCGCGCGGCACCTCGTGTTGTTTGAACGCGAAGGGGGGCTTCGTCAGATGAGGGTGATGGACCTCGAATCTGGCGAGCTTCGCCCCATCGACTTCGGCGAAGCCGCCTATGTGGCCTATGGCAGCACCAATCGAATCTTTGACACGGGCGTGTTCCGGTACGCCTACCAGTCACCGACGACCCCGCCGAGTGTCTACGAGGTGGACTTCGACACGGGCGAGCGCACGTTGCTCAAGCAAGATGAGATGGGCGCGGGCTTTGCTCCCGAAAACTACGTGACCGAGCGATTCCGGGTGGAGGCCCGAGACGGTGCTCAGGTGCCGGTCACGGTGGTGTACCGCAAGGGGTTGACCATGGATGGGTCGAACCCCCTGCTTGTCAACGGCTACGGCTCCTATGGCTACAGCCAGGATCCTTCCTTTTCGGGCACCCGGATCAGCCTGCTCGATCGGGGGGTCATCGTGGCCATCGCACACGTTCGAGGAGGCAGCGAGCTTGGCCGTAGCTGGTACGAGGATGGCCGGCAGTTGAAGAAGATGAACACCTTCACCGACTTCATCGATGTGGGGCAGGCGCTCGTCGATCGCGGCTACACCTCGCCGGACCGTATGGGATGCGAGGGCGGCTCGGCCGGAGGACTCCTCATTGGGGCCGTTGTGAACCTCGCACCGGAGCTGTTTTCCGCCGCCCATGCAGCGGTGCCCTTCGTCGATGTGGTGACGACGATGACCGATCCGAGCATCCCGTTGACGACCGGGGAGTACGATGAGTGGGGCGACCCGCGCGACCCCGTCTATTACGACTACATCAAGTCGTACTCGCCCTATGACAACGTCGGTGAGCATGACTACCCCGCTTTGCTCGTGACGGCCGGGCTCCACGACTCACAGGTGCAGTACTTCGAGCCCGCAAAGTGGGTGGCCAAGCTTCGGGCTACCAAAACGGGCCAGGACGTCCTGTTGTTGAAGACCGAGATGGAGGCTGGTCACTCCGGTGCGGCTGCGCGCGACACGTCGTACCGTGAGACGGCCTTCGAGTACGCCTTCTTCCTCGATCAATTCCAGATCAGGGAATAGTCCACTACTGGGGGCCTTCCCCGATTTCGCCGGCCGGCGCGCCGGGTCCTGCGGGGCCAAGCGCGTAGGTCACGGTCGAAGGCAGAAGGTTGGAGCCTACGAGGAAGATGCCGTAGTTCCAGCCGCCATCACCGGGATTGGGTCCGGCGCTTGCGCCTGCGGCTCCGGTGAAGATGTCGCAGTCCGTGGGCTGCAGGACGCCATCGAAGAGGACCGCACCCGCGCTGGGACCGCCAGCGCCGCCACCACCGCGTCCTCCCCGACCTCCGGTGCCCTTGGCCGCCATCTGCGCCGGCGAGGTTCCGCCGGGTTATTGGCGAACCTTGATTTCAAGCGATTTCAGGGCGTTGCGGACGCTTTCACGACGCTTCGAGTAGCTGGTCGATGGCCTTGGCGAGCGTTGCTTCGGAGGGAGAGCCGAAGAACACTTGTTGGACGTTCCCGTTGCGATCGAGGAGGAGCATCGTCGGAAAGGAGTGGATGTGGTACCGGGACTGGGTTTTGCCATCGGGGTCCACGGCGAGTCGGTAGCCCACGCCGTGGCGACGCGCGAAGGCGCGCTGCACGTTGCCCTGGTCATCGGAGATGCCGATGATGGCAAGGCGCTTTTTGCCCCGATCGGCTTGGAGTCGGGTGAGGTGAGGTACCGCGGCCACGCAGGGCCCACACCATGAAGCCCAAAAATCGAGAACCACGACCTTACCTCGCAGTTCTTCCAGATCCACCGGCATTCCGGTTTTCAGGTCAGAGACCTGTAATGAGGGAGGTGGGCGTCCGATGACGTCGTCAAGGAACGCTTCGAGCGGCCGGGGACGGCTCCCCAAGATGACCGGGAGAACCAGTGTCTGGAACTCGCCCTTCTGGACGCGCAGCACCTTGATCCGCACGGTGCTGCCCGGGGGCGATTGGCTGACGAGTTGAACGAGCTGGTTGGGGTCGGTAACCGGGGTGTGTTCGAATTCGAGAACCACGTCTCCAGGCTTCAATCCAGCTTTCGCGGCGGCTGCATTCGGTAGGACATCGGTGACTGCAGGGGCGGGCGGCTTGTCCATGGCTTGAAGGGCCTGCGTGGCTTCGGAGGAAGGCACGCCAAGAGCAGCCCCCATGAAGCCCGTTGAGGACTGGGCTTCCCACGGACTAGGGCCCTCGGGACCGGCGGCGAGTGCGGGACTTAGGCCTCCCCACAGGAGCCAGATAAGCAGGGTCATGCGTGCGTGTACACGGCTCGGTTGGGTGGCGCAAGCCTTGGCTTACTCGTCGTCGGGCGGGTGGGGGAGGCGTTCGGGATCGAGCGTTGGCCCCCCTCGCGAAAAGCCCGCCTCCCGATTGAAACGCGCTTCGAGGTCGGGAAGGTCGCGAAAGGTGGCCCAAGGCTCGAAGGTGCCCTGCTGGGTGAAGACGCGAATCGACCGCCTCGCGACACGCCGAGCGGTATGCGAAACATGTACGTGCGTCGTGGTTTCGTACAGGATGGCCTGGTCGACGGGCAAGCCGGCTTCGATCATCTCGACGAGAATCAGCCAGGCACCAAGCCGGTCATGGTCCATCGGACGTAGGTCGGCCGCTTCGCCACGCAAGTGTTGGCTCGATCGGGACCCCCCCGCGTCTTGATTGACCAACGGGGAACGGTAGCCCGAGGTGATCTCGAGGCGGCCAACCTTCTCACGAAGGGGCTCCAGCACTGCGGAACACAACGCCTTCAATGCACATCGGGCCTCCGCCGTGGGCACATTCGCGTGTGGCGAACTGGTCTTGGTGAGTTCGGTGATCTTGAAATTCGGCGTCAGATGATCTGGACCAAGTGGCAAGAGTCCCTCTACGTAAACGGTCAAACCCGAATTGACATAGGCCTGCACGACGAGCAAGCCGAGTGGGTTCACACCCTGTGGCAGCCGCACCCAATACAGATTCAATACGAATGTAGCAGGAGGTTCGTTCAAGACGCTGAAGGTAGCGGAGTTTGGACGTTCAGCATGGACTCGTTGAGCCGCCTGCTTACAGGGGGGCATGCGAATCCAGGACCTTCAACTGCTCGTGCACGTCGCCGAGAGCGGATCGATGACGCTGGCCGCGCGTCAGCTGCGACAGACCCCCGCGGCAGTCAGCGGCACCGTCCAGCGCATCGAGGAGCGACTCGGCGTTCGGCTGTTTGAACGAACCACGCGTTCGGTTCACCTCACAGACGAAGGCGAGATCGTCATCGAAGGCTGCCGCAAGATGCTCGCCCAGTGGCAGAGCGTGCTCGATGATACCCGGGACCATCAGACCGATCTGCAAGGTACCGTGCACCTTTCGGCCCCCGCGGATACCACCTACGGCTGCCTGCAGTCCGTGGTCATCGAGCTGTGTGCCCGCCACCCAGGCTTGAGGGTCGTGTTCGATGTAAGCGATGCGGTTCAGCACCTTCACCGCGATGCGATCGATTTAGCGATTCGCTACGGTTCACTCAAGGACAGCTCGTTGACCGCACGAAAGTTGGTGGCCTTGCCGAACCTGCTCGTGGCGTCGCCCGACTACCTCGAACAGCACGGGGTTCCTGAGTCGTTGGACGCCATCCAAGCGCATCGGTGTCTTACCTTGCAACGCGCCAACGAACCCACCGTCTCGTGGTGTTTCGAGCAGGGGGATCGTACACGTACGATAGAGATTTCAAGTCCCCTGTGCGGAGATGGCTATCTCGTGCGGCAATGGGCGGTGGCCGGGTTGGGGTTGGCCCTGAAGAATCTCTTCGATGTGATCGATGACCTCGAAGCAGGTCGGCTGGTCCGGGTGCTTCCGGCTTACACGGGGTCTGAACAACCGATCCACGTGGTGTTTCCGAGTCGCCGCTTTCTTCCAGCCCGCACGCGCGCGCTCGATGCGGCCATTACGGAGCGGTTCGCATCCCGAGCGGCCCGGTGTCGGACTTGGTTATCGGCCGACGAAAATGCCTAAGACGCCAGGTCATCCTTGCCTTCGATCAGCACATGGTGGCTAACCGACCCCTGGGTTCGAGCTTGCAAGTGCGCCTGGTACTCCGGATCCTTCATGAAGGAAATCGCCGCTTCCTTGGATGGCCATTCGATAATGATGCGTAACGCGACACCCGGACCCTCCCCCTCGAGCCGTTCGTGGCTTGCCGTTCGTGCGACGTAGGTCCCACCGTGCTTCGTCACCAGCCGATTCGCGGCGGGTAGATAGTCTGGGATCCACGCATCGTTCGTCGGGGTGACTTCAAGAACCGAATAGTGTGCCATGGGCTCCTCCGAGTGTGACACTATCTATCCGTTGATTGAAGCGTGACTATTCGGGGTTTGCGTTAAGACTATTCGACGTTTCTTGAGAGTGGCTTCCGCCTTTTGGGTGGACAGGCGGCGTGCTGCGTCCCATGATGCGCGTGCTGCACCCTGGAGCCCCCATGTGGATGCTTGCTGTCTTGTCTGCACCCGGTTTGGCCCAGTCTCCGCCTCTTCTCGAGAACTTCGATTGTAGCGAGGACGCTGCGTTCGGGCAGCCCGCGGGACGTTGGGGATGGTTCGCATTTCGCGGGGGCACCGATCCGTGGACGACCGAGGATCATGACGGCGTGTCGCCCACGACCGACGACGCGGTCGGAGGGTTTGGCGGAGGCGTCGACGCCTACGAAAACTTCCTTTTGACCGGCGATGCGACGTGGAATGACGCGGTCATCGAAACCACTGCAACCTGTGGCGACAACGACCATCTGGGTCTGGTGGCGCGGTTCGAAGATGCTGGCCACTACTACATGTGCGCCCTGACCAACGACAGGGCGCCTAGTTGCGTGGCCGATGGGGCCATCGTGGCCCCAGGCATGCGGATCTATCGGGTCAATACCGACATTCCGTGCGCAGATGACTACGTGGTGGCCTCAGACCTCACGTTTTCGTACTCCACCGGTGTGCCGCTGCGGCTGCGGTTGCGGGTGGAGCAGGTGGGAGCCGACACGGTGGTCACCTGCACGGCGGACCGCGGCGGTGATGGGCTCGATGTGGGTGACGACCTGGTGCTGCAGTACACCGACACGGACGGGCTCGCGAGCGGACAGGTCGGCTTGGCGAGTTTCGACAATGGCGAAGCCGAGCTGCTGGTGTTTGATGATGTCCGGGTGCAGCCGCTGGACCCCGACCAAGATTTGGATGGGGCGACCGACGCGGTCGAAGCCCAGGTGGGCACGGATCCCAAAGACCCGGACTCGGACGACGATGGCCTGCTCGATGGCCTCGAGATTGGATATCCGGCGTTCCCCTACGACACCGACGGTGACGGGTTCGTGGATGCGCAGGAGTCCGACAGCGATGATGACACCATCTTAGACGGCGTAGAAGCCGGTCCTGGGCTGGTGCCCTTCGACACCGACTGTGATGGGCTACCGGACCATCGCGACCTCGACTCCGACAATGACGGGGTCGACGATCGCGACGACAATTGCCGCCAGGTGCCCAATCCCGACCAGGCGGACGAAGATTTGGATGGGGTGGGGGATGTGTGCGCGGTCGATACCGATGGCGACGGGCTTTCCGATTCCTTCGAACGCCAAGTGACGGGTACGAATCCTGACCTTGCGGACACCGATGGCGATGGTCTCGACGACGGGGCCGAGCTGCGGAAGTTCGGGACCGACCCCCTCGATGCCGACACCGATGGCGGAGGGGTTCCCGATGGGGACGAAGTGCAGTCCGGCACAAATCCCCTCGATCCCAAGGACGACGATCTCGAAAACGCCGATCCTGACGGCGACGGGTTGGTCAACGCCGATGAGGACCGTCTCGGAACCGATCCACTCAACCCCGATACGGATTCGGACGGGCTGCTCGATGGGGAAGAGGTCTCGGTTCATGGCACCGATCCGCTCGATGCCGACTCCGATGGCGGAGGCCTCGGCGATGGGGACGAGGTGGCGGTCAACCTTGACCCGTTGGACCCTTCCGACGATTTGTCGGGTGAGTATCTGGGGGGACCCTGCGTCGGATGCCAGTCGGGTGGTGCCGCTCCGTTCGGACTGTTGGGGCTTTGGGGGCTGGTCGGGCTTCGTCGACGCGGAGGCCAAGCATGATCGCGTGGTGGGGCGTACCGTTGGCCTTGGCACAGGCTCCCGTACGATTCGGTGAGGTGCCGAACCTCGACGCCCAGTTGTTTCGCCCTTCGTTGGACCGATCGTCGCTCATGACCGTCGATGTGGGGGAGCGCTCGGCGCCCGGCGTGGGGGTCCAGCTGATGATCGGCTACCACGACGACGTGTTGACCTACACCCAAGGGTCACGCCGGGTGCGCATCGTGGGCGAACTCGTCCAGGCGAATTTCATGGCGGCCTTTGCCGCGGGCCCGGTCCGCGTGGGGCTAGACGTCCCACTGGGGGTTGCGGAAGGCGATGCCCTGCCCAGCCAGGCGAGCATCGGCGATGGCGCACTCGATGTGCGGTTGACGCTCACGCGAGCCGAGTCGCCTGTCGACGTCGCGCTCCAGGGGCGTGCCACCGCACCTACCTCGACCTACGAAGCGGGTTTGGGCTGGACGAAGCCGACGGGCAGCGTCGCCTTTGCGGTCAGCCGGAGGTTTGGCAAGCTGCTCGGGGCGCTCAATCTGGGGTGGCGCATCCAGCCGCGGGTCGAACTTGAGAATGTGGTCGTTGACGACGGGGTCGAGGGCCGCCTGGGGCTCGCCTATCGGTTCAGCGAGGCGTTCGTCGCCAGCGTCGAAGGCACAGCCCGGCTGGACCCAACCGACCCGCTGGCCAACCGTGCGACCTCGCCCGCCGAGCTTCTCGTTGCGATGCGAACGCGGTTTGCGCCGGATGCGTACCTCCGCTTGGGGGCCGGGCGTGGCGTCACCGCAGGGATTGGTTCGCCCGACGTGCGGCTCGTGGCGGGCATTGAATACCAGCCGACCCGTGGTGACCAACGCGCCTCCACATCGCCTCCACCAGAAGAGGCGCTGGCTCCGTTCATCGACACCGGCCGGCGAGCGTGGGTGCCGGTGCGACTTGCGAGAACGACGGGCGAGGGCCCCGATGGCGAGATCGAGGGTACGCCGGTTCGCTTCGACCTCTCTCGGATTGGGGTACGCCTGGATACCCGGGGCCCCTCTCGTTGCGGCACGGACCGACGATGCGTGCTGTGGTTCGACGGGATGCTGTTTCGCGAGGGTGAAGCGCTGCGCCTGGTCATCCATCGGGTGGGAGACCGGGCCCCCGCCAACGCAATTCCTCGATGGGTCACCGACATTAGCGGCATGGCGCGTTGACGCGCGATGTGGCGCGTTGTCGTAACGCCAATGGACCCATTCTCTAGGGTAGAGCCATTGGCACGCCATGTGCAGAACCCGGAACCGCACGGCTTAGGCGGCTCACCTTCCCCCGGTCTCGTCCGGATCTCGGGTCGGCTTGGTGGGTCCCGCGCATTGGGCGGTGTAGTCACTCCACAGGTCGCAAGTTCAAGTCTTGCAGCGCCATCGGCGCTTAGCTCAGTCGGTAGAGCAGTGGGCTTAAAACCCAAACCCTATGTCCCGCGGCCGGTCATCTCGGCTCCTCCGAGCTCAAAGAGGCCTTGAGGCGCGTTCGTTTCGAGACGCGCCCCGCCTTGAGAGCAGGATGTCCCGCCGCGGGACGCCCTTTACCCCAAGGGAAGGGTCCGAGTTCGGTCCTTCAGCACGGCGATGGCGTTGGCGACGGCCGGCGCGATGGGGGGAACCGCGACCTCTCCCGCGCCTCCTGGATCTTCGTCGCTTTGCACGATGCGGACGTGCAGCTGGGGTGAGTCCCGAACGCGAATCATGGGGTAGTCGTGGAAGTTGCTCTGTACGACACCGCCTTGGTCAATGTCGATGCGGCCATAGCGTGCCGCCGTCAACCCGAAGATGATGCCACCTTGCATCTGCGCCTCGACGCTATCGGGATTGACCGCCACCCCGCAGTCCACCGCGGCCCAGACGTCATGGACGACCACTTCGTCGTCTTCGATCGACACCGATGCGATCTGGGCGACGTAGCTGCCAAAGCTGTGCACCGCTGCCACGCCCATGGCGCGCCCTTGGTCGTCGACGCCCGGTCGCCAGCCGGCGAGGTCGGCGACTTCGCGGAGCGCACCGGCGAGTCGAGCGGCGTGGTGATCGGACGTGGGGCGGCTCTCCTGGTTTTCGAGCAGCCGCAGACGGTACTCGAGCGGGTCGACCCCGGCCGCCAAGGCGAGTTCATCGACGAACGACTCGAGGAAGAAGCCGTAGATCGAGGCATCCACGCTGCGCCAAGCCGCATAAGGCACGATTTGACGGGCATCGACGTGGGCGGTGGATCGGTTCGGGATGCCGTAGAGCGGCGACAGCTCGTTGGCTACGGTTGCCTTGCCATAGCTGCGGCCCTCCCAGGCCCGAGGCGAGCCGTCGTCGCCAAGGGTCGCACGGTACCGACCAACCGCCTGGTTGCGGTACCTTCCGGCACGGGTGTCTTGTTCACGCGACCACGTCATCTTCAGGGGCGTGCGGCGCTGGTCCCAAAGGCGAACGGCCTGTTCGAGGTAGTTCATGGTGCCTGCGGTAAGGCCGCCCCCGCGTCGCCCAAAGCCGCCACCCATGGTGTGGGCATGGAAGACCACCTCGTCGATAGGCACCCCCAGGGTGTCGGCACACATGGCGCGCGCGGCAAGTGGGTTTTGGACGCCGCAAGCCACGTGGACACGGCCGTCGTCTTCCCACACCGTCGCATTCATGGGCTCGAGGGTCGCATGGGCGAGGAAGGGCACCTCGTATTGGGCCTCGATCACCTCGCCAGCGTCGAATTCAGCCTGCACGTCGCCATGCTCGTCGGTCACTTCGAGAGGACCATGGTCGAGTGCGGCGAGCTGGTCGGCTCGTAGCGAGGCCGTGGTGGCGTGGGCCGCACCCTCGGGCGCCGTCTCGTCGGTCTGGGCGGCACGAACCGCTTGCTCGGCGCGCCATGGGTTGTCCGCCACCACCGCCACGCCCTCGGGCACCACGTACACGCCGTCGACGCCACGGCGCGCGAGCAGGTCGGATTCGTTGGTCACCGCAGTGACCGTTCCGCCGAGCACCTTTGCGTTGCGTACCGCGGCATACGACATGCCGGGAACTTCCCGGTCGATGCCGTACGCTGCGCGGCCGAAAATCTTGTCGGGTAGGTCGCGCCGAGGCACCGGCTGGCCGATGTAGCGCCACTCGGAGCGCGGCTTGGGGCTTACGTCCGAGGGCAACGGCAGGGTTGCCGCTGCTTCGGCCAGTGCGCCATACGCCAGCCGTTCACCGGAGGGCGCGATGACCTCGCCGTCAGCGGTACGGAGGTCGGAGGGATCGAGGTTCCACTCGGCCGCGGCGGCTGCGATCAACTGGTGGCGGGCCACGGCCGCGCCCTGTCGCATCGAGCGCCACCCGGTGAAGCGAATCGAGGCGCTTCCGCCTGTGATCTGCAACCGGTTGAAGTCTGCGTAGTAGTGCGCGGTGTTGGTCAACAGGTGGTCAGCCGCCGCCGACAGTTCCGCACTGTCGAGGTACCGCAGCCGGGCAAAGGCTTTGACCAACGGTCCATTTCCAAACGCCGGGTCGACGGGGGCCTGGCGTACCGTCACTTGGTCGATGGGCACATCGAGTTCGTCGGCCACGATCTGCACGAGCCCTGTGTTGGCGCCTTGTCCCATTTCGGTATGCGGTGACAAGAGCACGATGCGACCATCAGGATGGACGGCCAGGAACAGGGACAGCAAGCGGCCATCGACCATGGCCTGCTGAATCGCAAGTCGGTCGTGCAGCGCGAGGGCGCCTACGGCGCCTCCCACCCCAATGAGCAGGCCTCCGCCCAAGATGCCACCGCCAATGAGGAACGTGCGTCGGTTCAACGGCATCTCACACCTCTCGCGCGGCGGTCAGCACAGCTTCGCGAATGCGCTGGTAGCACCCACACCGGCAGACGTTGGTGAGTTCGCGCGCCACGTCGGCGTCCGTCAGTGCCTCGCGAGAACCGGATCGCTGCTCTTCCACCAAGGCCGCAGCCGCCATCTGCATGCCCGGCTGGCAGTAGCCGCATTGGGGCACCTGATGATCGAGCCACGCCTGCTGCACCACATGCGGCGCCTCTGGGGTCCCCAACCCCTCGATGGTACGGATGGCCTGGCCTTCTGCCGCCGCGACGGGAACCACACAGCTTCGGACTGCCTGTCCATTCAGATGAATCGTGCAGGCACCGCATTGGCCAATGCCGCACCCGAACTTGGTGCCTCGCATGCCCAGCTCCTCGCGGAGCACCCACAACAAGGGCATTTCGGTTTCAACGTCGACTTCGACGTCACGCCCATTGACCGAGAATCGAACCACCCGTCACCTCTCGCCCGATAACTAAACGGTGTTCCCTTAATAGGTGACCTGTGTTTACTTGTCTACCTCCAGTGGGTGACAGAGGCCGAAGGGGCAGCTAAGCCGCATCATCGCACAGGGAGAACGGGTGTCCTGGGAACGCGCGCGACAACCCGAGCAAAAGGCGGAACGGCGCGAGGCGATTCTGCAGTCTGCGGCGCAACGGTTTGACGAAGGGGGGCTCGCCGCAGCCACACTGTCGGCGATTGCCGAGGGTGCAGGACTGTCGAAGGGAAATCTGTACCGCTATTTCGAGAGTCGAGACGTCATCTTGCTTGAGCTGCTCGTGCGAGAGACCGAAACCTGGGCGGACCACATCGAAGGCGCCTTGGGGGCGTTGGGTAAGGCGAATGAGGTGGATGCAGTGGCGCGCACAATCGGGGACAGCCTGGTTGCGAGGCCTCGCATGTGTGCGCTTTCAGCGCTTGCGGTGGCGGTTTTGGAACAGCAGGCCTCGCTTGAGACCATCGTGGCGTTTAAGCTTCGGACGAGCCAAACGCTGGGGCGTGCGTCCGCGGCGGTCGCCTTGGCGATGCCCGCGTTGACCGCTGACCAAGTGTTTCGCTTTGTGCGCTACACGAACCTGGTCCTCGGTCAGCTTTGGGTGGTGGCCCATCCGTCGCCGGCGATTGCCGAAGCCTTGGCACGGCCCGAGTTGGCAGGGCGGCAGGCTGAGTTTGGTCCCATGTTGGAAGACTTCATGCGCCTGGCTCTGCGGGGACTTCTCGCCGAACGCTAAGGCGCGTTGCCCATGATTTCGGTCGAGCCGCCGATGTTGTCGATGGTCATGGCCAGAGCTTCTGCGGTCGACGTAGCGAGCAGGGGATTGTCGACGATGCGCACGTCGGCCCCTACCCAGGCGAGGTTGTCGAGCCCTGAAAGGGCTACCAGGCCAGCGTTGTTGCGAATTTCGAGGGTTTGGCCGATGCTCTCGAGCCCCGGAAGTTCGACATCGGCCAACGAAGCGTTGTTGTCGATCCGTACGTCGCCCTGAACGGTCTGTACGCTCCCAAGCCCATCGAGGTCCTGAAGCGACGCGTTCCATTCCACGGTCAGCCCACCCACCGATGTTAGCGCGGACAAGCCGTTCACCTGCGTCATGGGGGTGCCATACAGGCGCATGGTGCCTCCGATGCCTTCGAGAGCGCCGAGCCCTGACAGATCGCGAACGCTGCTCCAAATGCTCAGGTCCCCTCCGATGCGGGTGAGGGAGGTGAGGCCGTTGAGGTTGCTTAGGTTTCCGTTCAACTGAATGCGGACCTCGTCGCCCACTTCACGGATCGACGACAGCGCATGGATGTCGTTCAAGGCGAGGTTCTGCTCGATCTGCAAGTTGCCTACGTAGGTGAGCGCGGGCAGCTCCCCCATCACGAACAGCTCGGTGTTTCCAAAAATCCGGAGGGTGCCTTCGACGCGCTCAAGTACGGGAAATGCGTCGAAACCGTACATCCGCGTGTTTCGGGCGAACTCGAGCGACCCCTCGATGCGGCGGAGGCGCGGAAACGCTTCAAAGGTGCGCAGGTACTCGTGCTCGATGATCACGTCGCCCCCGACGACACACAGACACCGAAGGGGATCCAAATCCTTGGGTTCGTTGTCGTCGAAGAGGGGGGAGCGCAAGATCAACGAGCCTTCGATGGCCCCGTACCCACCCGAACACCAGTCCTCTGCGATCAACCACTGGATCGAACCGGAATAGAATGCAGGAGAGTCGGGGGTGCTCTCCGCATTTCGGTCGTTGCAGTCTGACGCTACCCCGAATCCGTCCCCATCCAGGTCGTCGTCTGGGGTGGCTTCGGTGCAGTCGTCATCCACACCATTGTAGGGAATTTCGTCGGCGTTCGGGTGACGGTACGGGTCTTCGTCGTCGCAATCGAACGGAACTCCCGCCCCGTCGCCGTCGCGGTCATTATCACTCGTCAGCGGATTGCAATCGTCGTCGATGCCGTTGTACGGAATTTCCATGGTGCGCGGATGGATCGTCGGATCGCGGTCCGCGCAGTCATCCGGAAATAGGAACCCATCCCCGTCAAGGTCGTTGTCGGGCGTGGAAGCGTCGCAATCGTCATCAATGTAATTGTACGGTATCTCAGACTCTAGGCACCACTCGGGTTGGGTTGAGCCTGAACAGCCAACCCACATCATGATCCAGAGCATGAGACATTCTCCGCTCCCCGCCCAACGCAGCCGGTCTTAACCGCATGTCCAACGGGCAGCCGGCGCACGATCGCCTCTTTACGCCACGGCGTTTCGTGAACGCCGCAGGAAGGCCAAAGGAGCGACCCAGAGTCCCCATGCCCAGCCGGGCGCCGTGCTGCAGCCCGTAGATTCCGTAGTGGTCACCTCGATGGTCTCAGTCTCGACGGTGGTGCACACAAAGGTCGTCTCGTCGATCTCGTCGTCAGACAGCACCGCATCATCGTTGTCGTCCACCCCCACATCGATGCGCTGGCCACCTGCGCCGCAGTCCGCTCCCGGGGGCACCAGGGTCACCGACACAAGCGTGGTCACCTCACCGGTTTCCGTACACACGTAGATGGTGCTGACGATTTCATCTTCGTTGAGCGTTCCATCGGCGTTGAGGTCAAAGCCGGTGTCCCGTCGTTGTCCACCCTCGCGGCAAAGGTCTCCGGCGGGCTCCGCCGTCACGGTTTCGATGGTTTCGACCATGACTTCGTAGGCGCCGATGTCGCAGGTAAATCCCTGGGGGCGGGCCAGGCCTCGGCCATCGATCGAGACGGAGGCACCATCGATGTCGGTACATGACCCTGCCTCGAAGGCGGAGCTGTCGCGGTCGATGGGCACGACGGGAAAGCCCGACTCGTCGAGGTCCTGCACCGAGCCGGTCACGCCGACCTGGTCGCTTGCGATGGCGCCTTCGAGGGTCAATCCATCGGCCTGTTCGATGAGGTTGTAGCCTTGCGACGTCGAAATGCCCCAGACGTCGGGCCCGCTGGGAGCCGCGTTGTTGGCAAAGAGCGTATTGCGCAGGGTCGCCGTTCCCTCCGACACGTAGAACCCACCGCCTTGGCCGGTGGCGGAATTGTGGGCGAAGGTGACGTGCGACAGGGTGCTCGTAGACGTGTCGCCAAACTGCGCGAGGCCGCCGCCAACGCGGCCTGAACCCGTGGCCACATTGTTGGCGAAGGTGGTGTTCACCGCGACGAGGGTTGCGCTATTGGTGCCTCCGGCGCCGGAATTGCCGGTGGTCTGGTTGCCCACGATCGCAGCGTCCAGCAGGGTCAGACGGCCGCGATTGTCGAATCCAGCCGCGTTGAACGCTGCGCAGTCTCGGATCACGGATCGGATCAGCGTCGTGGTGCCGTCGTTCGACAGGCCTGCGCCTCGGTTCGTTCCCGAACGAAACCCACCGGCGAACGTCAGATCCTGTGCCGTGAACGTCACATCGGACCCCACCGTGAGAATCGAAAAGTTCCCCCCGTCACTTTCGAGGGTGACTCCGCCACCATCGATGAGTACGTCCGCGGCGACGGTCAGCCCGCTCGACAGCGTCACCACGGTCACGCCGTTGAACACGATGTCGTCTCCATCGACGGCCGATGCGAGGGCCTCTCGGAGGGTACCTGCCCCACTGTCGGCATCACTGGTGACGGTCAGGGTCGCGGCGAGCGCAGGGGTGGTCAGGAGCCAGAACAGCATGGGATCTCCACATCGAGGGTCTGCTTCCCCCAACGGCGTGCGTGGGCGAACCCTGCCAAAAAGTCATGGTGGATCTCGACCTTCCCCTTCGGTCCACCCAAATATGGGGACCCCTTCCGATCGACCATCCGGTAGAGTGCACCGGTGCAGCTTGGTCTCATCTTCCTGATTGCTACCGCGGGGGCTTCGCGATTCGAACGAACCCTCGGGGCGGACCACGGTCTTGACGCGGGACGGTTGGGGGATGTGGTCGAAGGAACCGAAGGCCTGCTTTGGGCATCGTCGCCGGTCGGGGTGTTCCACTTCGATGGTCGCCAATTCGAGCGAGCTGCGGCCAATGCTCCGCCCGTGCGCACCTACCATCTCGCCCCGCGGCCCGAGGGGGGCGTTTACGCGGCGGATAGCCTGGGGCGTCTGTGGGCCATCGATCGAGGCAGTCAGCGACGTGTCGACTTGCCCGACGATCGGAAGCTTGGCGGGGCGACGCTTGGGGTCGACGGGTCGGGCGCGCTTTGGGTGCTGCGCGACCGCACGTTGTGGCGACGGGGGACGTCCGGAGCCTGGACCCGTCCCGCGGACGCGCTTTGGGAGCCCGGGGAAGCGCCGAATCGGCTGGTTCTTCCCGAGGGGCGACTTCTTGTGGTGACCAATCGGGGGGTCGTCGATCTGCACGACGAACCTCGACGGGCCTTGCTCACGCCGGGATCTCGGTCGTTCATGGCGGCCGCCAAGCACGCGGGGGCCTGGTACACGCTCGAGTGGAACGGCATCGTGCGACGCTACGGAAGTGGCGAGGTGGTGCGCGGGGAAGGTCCCGTCGGGCGAGGGATCACCCGGGTGGGCGACACGCTGTACCTCGATTGGGACCACACCATGGCCACAGTCGATGCGAACGGGGTTCTCGGGCCCGAAGTTCCGTGGACGGGCCACGCGCCCATCCAAGTGGCGGACGGGTCGGTGTGGTGGGCGGGGCCAAACGGGCTCTCCAGCTGGCCCGAGCCGCGAACCACCCTGTTTGACGAGGCGCCCGTACTTCCGGGAGGCCGATTCGTCACCGCCCGCAGATCGCACACGTGGTTCGTGTCGTGGACGGGGGCCATCCGGCTCGATGACGGCGTTCCGACAGAAGCAGATTCGCCGCCCATTGTGCGTTCACCGGTGTGTTTGGACGGGGACGGCGTCGCCTGGGCTACCGGGCAAAGAGGCCCTCAACCGTCGGCTCCATGGGTCTTGGTGCGATGGGACCCGGCGGGACCCACCGTCGTCCGCGACCTCGCGCCGAATCCGACATCGCGGTGCATCACGACCGACGCAGGAGACGTCTGGTTGAGCGGACGCGAAGGCCCGCTGCGGGTGGGGCCCGATGCCCTGGACCGGCTGGCGGCGCCCATCGAAGCGTGGCGCATCTTCTTTGCCGAGGGGTCTCTGTGGATCAGCGACCATCGGCAGCTCTGCCACGCGCCGCCTGTTCCCGGCGTTGATGCTTCCGTTTGGCAATGCTTTCGGATCGACGATTCCGAAGTTCGCACCATTGAGGACCTCCGTCCCAATGGCTACGGGTCGTTGTGGATCGCCAGCGAAGGGGCTGGGTTGTTGGAATTGGCCAAGGGCCAACTCCGACGGATGCCTGATTCAGACACGGTCTTTGGCACACGAACCCTCTATCGAGTGATTCCGTCCCCTCGAGGGGGCCATTGGGTGGTAGGGAACCATGCTTTGCATCGTGTGGAGGGTCCCCACCTGACCGTTCTCGAGACGTTGGGCCGAAGCCATGGCCTGCCCGCGGCGGCCGCCGAGGACTTGGCCGAGCTTCCTGACGGCGACCTTTGGATCAGCACCCAGGGGACCTTGGCGCATGTCCCGGCGGCCGTGCGCGAACTCCCGCCGCCGCCGCCGCTGCACATCCTTTCGTTGCAAGTGGACGGCGAGGAACGGTCCGGGGCGAGGGTTTCGGTGCCGAGTCCTCCCAACCTTGTGTCCATCCATGCAACGGCCTTGGCCTTTCGAGCCCCCGAAGAGGTGCGAATTCGTGTCACCGTCGATGCAGGGCGAGCTTGGGAGGTGACCGACGGTCCGTTGCAGCTCGTCGACCTGCCTCCAGGACCTCACACCGTGGCGTTGGCATCCTCGCTCGACGGAACCCATTGGTCGACGCCCGTGGTTCGCCACATCGTGGTGGTCACGCCGTGGTGGCGCCGATGGTGGGCGATCGGAGCGATGGGATGTAGCATCGTTGGGGTTGTGGCCCTGCTGGCTCGAGGTCGCGTCGCCTGGCAGCTCGCGCAGGAACGGGCCCGACTCCGGCTCGCCATGGACTTGCACGATGAGCTGGGGAGTGGGTTGGGGAGCCTCCGGTTGTTGCTGGGGCCGCTGCAGCGTCCTGATCTGGACCCCTCGCTGCGGAGCGACATGGTCGCGAGGTTGCGTTCGGTGACGGGCGATTTGCACGCGAGCCTGCAGGAGATCGTGGGGAGCCTGCGGCCCGGTGGATCGACGGTCGGGGCGTTGGCGGATCGGTTGTGGCGACGGGGGCGCAACCTTCTGCCTGGGGGCGAACTCCACGTCACGCTGGCTCCGGCCTTCGCCGATCGGTCGATTCCGTTGACGATGTGTCGTGAGCTGGAACGCATCGGGGCTGAGGCCCTCCACAATGCGGCTCGGCACGCTAAACCGAGCCTCGTAGAGATCGGCATCGAGGACACGGGACCTGCGCTTCGGCTTTGGGTCTCGGACGATGGACCGGGCATCCAGACCGAGTCGACGCCCACGGGCTTGGGGCTTGCGTCCATTCGGGCCCGGGCCGAGCGAATGGGTGGAGAACTGACCATCACGAGCCGTCCGTTGGGGACGACCATCGAGGTGAATGTGCCGTGGAGAGGTCGATGGCGCTAACCGTGGCCCTGGTCGAAGACGATGCCCATTACCGAGGTGCGTTCCACTTGATCGTCGCCGCCACCGATTCGCTCGTCTTGGTCAACGTGTATGCCCGCGCCGAGGACGCGTTGGCGGACTTCGAGCGAGGCCAGCGGTGGGACGTCTTGGTCATGGACCTCGATCTGCCGGGCATCTCTGGCACCGAGGCCACGCGCCGCATCCGCGACATGGACGCGGACCAAATCGTCGTCGTGCTGACTGCATTCGACGATCCGCCGCGCATTCTCCAGGCCATTCGCAGCGGGGCCGAGGGCTACCTGCTCAAGAATGCCGAGGGCGACGAACTGATCGACTACCTCGCCCTCGCCGCCCAGGGCGGGGCTCCGATGACGCCCGGAGTTGCCCGCTCGGTGCTCGAACTGCTGCGCCAAGCGGCCCCCCGACCGCGCAGCGAGATGCCACACTTGTCGCCTCGGGAGCGGGACGTCTTGGAGGGGCTGGTTCGCGGCTTAGCCTACAAGGAGATCGCGTGGGAGCTGCAGGTCAGCATCGAGACCATTCGGGGCTACGTGCGAACGCTGTACCGCAAACTCCGTGTGCACAGCGCGACCGAAGCGGTGAGCAAAGCGCTCCGCCAGGGTTGGATAGACTAATCGGATGAAATCCACGCTTGACCGACGAACCGTCCTTGCCTCGAGCCTTGGTGGGCTCACCACTGTCCTGTTGGGATGTCGCCGTTCCGGCGTGTTGCTCGAAGGGGAGCGGGTGATCATCGTAGGAGCGGGGCCCGCCGGAATGACCGCGGCGTACCAGCTCGTTCAGGCCGGCGCAGATGTGACCGTCCTCGAAGCGACATCGGCGCCGGGCGGCCGCATTCGGCACACCCGTGACTTTGCCGACTTCCCCATCTCGTTGGGCGGCGAGTGGCTGCACGTAGCACCTGGCATCCTCGAGGACGTCGTCAACGATCCGTCCATCCCGGTGACGACCCGTCTCGAAGATTACGAACGTAAGGATTCCTACGGCTTTTTCGATGGCAACGCATTGACGCTATCGAGTGGCAGCCGCTCTCGGGATTTGAAATTCGTCGGATCGAGCTGGTTGGATTTCTTTGAGACCTACGTTTTGCCAAGCATCTCCTCGCTCATCGAAACCGAGCGTCCCGTGGCGCGGGTCGACTGGAGTGGGGCTTCGGTGGTCCTGGAGGGGGTCAACGGCGAACAGTGGGAGGCCGATCGCGTCATCGTGACGGTTCCGCTTGCCCTTTTGCAACGTGGTGATCTCACCTTTTCGCCTCCGTTGCCGACGGAACGCACCGATGCCATCGCCGAAGCCACGATCTGGGGAGGGATTAAGATCTTCCTGGCTTTCTCGGAAGAATTCTATCCGACATTCCTCGAGTTTCCAGATAGCGGAACCGATGCAGGCCAACGGCTGTATTACGACGCCGCCTACGGTCAGATCACGAAAATGAACATCCTTGGGCTCTTTGCGGTCGGGGATCAGGCCGAGCCCTATCAGATGCGCAAGGGCGAAGAACGCCTGCAATACGTCCTCGACGAGCTGGATGCGATCTTCGACGGAGCGGCCAGCCGAACCTATCTTCGTCACGTCGACCAAAACTGGAATGAGGAGCCGTTCGCCCGAGGGGCATACCTTGCTGATGGGTCTCGCACGCGCACCTCGCGGGTGCTTTCGGCACCCCTGGGTGACCGGGTGTTCTTTGCGGGCGACGCCTACACTCGGTTTGCCGACTGGAGCAGCGTGCACGCGGCATGTTGGTCTGCCATCGACGCCGTTGACGAATTGGTTGGGACGAGGGCGCGGTAGCGCGGGTTTTCGTCGCCGATGCTTCTGCGAGCTATGCTGCCCCGTCGCACGCCTAAGGCGGCAAGGGGGGCGGTTGCCACTTCAGGTGTTCGATGAGGTGAGTCCATTGCGTCGGGCGCTCGTGCATGAGCCCGGTCCTGAAGTGGACGCAATGGTGCCGTCGATGATGGAAGAACTTCTGTTCGACGACATCCTGTACGGAGAGCGGGCCCGGGATGAACACGCCCGGTTCCGAAGGGTGCTCCAACTTCATGGCGTAGAGGTTCTCGATGCGGCCACGTTGCTGCACGAGACGCTGGCCTCGGAGGAGGCGCGCCAATACTTGCTCGACGTGCTGTTGGCAGAAGCCCCGCCGGATTTGCGGGAAGCCTTGGTCGGGCAGCCGGTGGACGCCCTTGTGGACCGTCTCGTGGTCGGTCTGCGTCGAGAAGAATCGTCGAATCCGGGCACGGACGTCGACGACCTGTTTTGCATTCCGCCCGTGCCCAACTATTGCTTTCAGCGTGACACCCAGGTGGTGCTCGGCCACGGCATCGTCCATACGTCCATGGCCGCGGCGGCTCGGCATCGCGAAACCCTGCTCTCGCGAGCCATTTTTCGCTTTCATCCTTATTTTCGTGATGCTCCGGTGTTGTTCGATCTTGCGAACGAGCTGTCGGCCGCCGACGTGTTCTCCCCTGAGCGATCGCTGCTCGAAGGCGGCGATGTGTTGATCATGAGCCGTGACATCGTCGCGGTGGGGCTTTCGGAGCGCACCAACCGAACTGCGATTCGGCACCTCGCCCGGTGCTTGGCCCGTCGCGAGGAGGGGCCTCGCTGGATGGTGGTCGTCGAGCTGCCGCGCCGGCGTGCCTACATGCACCTCGACACCCTCATCACGATGGTCGACCATGGACTGTGCTTGATGTTCGCGCCCGTGATCGGAAAGGGCGGTGCCGAAGAGGCTTCCACGTTCGTGGCGGACTTGCATGCCGATGACCTGTCGTTCAAATCGTCCGGACCCTTGCTCGAAACCTTGGCGGGCCTTGGGCTTTCGGTTGAACCAATCCTCTGCGGCGGTCGCGACCCCGTGGTGCAGCAGCGGGAGCAGTGGACGGATGGGGCCAATACGCTGGCCATTGCTCCCGGGGTGATCACTTTGTTCGACCGCAATGTGAAGACCCTCGAAGAGCTGGATCGACACGGTTTTGCCATCGTCGATGCCGAAGATCTGTTGCTCGGTCGGACCGAGCCCGATGTCAGTCGAAGAGTTTGCCTCTCCCTGCGCTCTCACGAGATTTCACGTGCAAGGGGAGGCCCACACTGCCTGTGTCACCCGCTGGTGCGGGCGTAGGTCAGAGCGACTTCAAGTAGGCGATCAGCACATCCTGCTCATCGGACGAGAGGGTCGAGGTCTGACCGTGCAGGTCGCCCCCACCGCACTGAGGGTCCGTCATCCGGTCTTCGAGGGTGGGCGCGCAACCATCGGACATGTAGGGAGCCCGGCTTGCGATGCCCAAGAGGCTGGGGGTCTTTCGGGCCTCCGAACCTCCGCGAACCACGTGAAGCTGCGAGTCTGTGAGGGCGTCGCCGGCGTGGCATTCGGCACAGCCCGCCGACTCGAAGAGGGCTCGACCTTCCGCGACCCGTGCGGCATCGACCGGCGCGCTGCGGGGCACCGGGATGGCGTGCAGCCAGTCCAGTAGTACCGTCGTGTCGGTTTCGGTCAGTTCGGCACCGCCCATGCGGTCGACGAACACATCGCCCATCAGGTCGGGTAGGCTCCCGAATTCGCCGTCCCAGTGAAAGGGGGCCCGATCGGCCAGGCCACCGGCGAGGCTTTGGGTCCGTCGTAAACCGCTCTCTTCAAACTCCCACACATGTCCGTCCTCTTGCCCTTCGGGATGGCAGGAGGCGCAGGCGATGAAGGCATCGGTTTGCATGTGGAAGGTGTTCAGCGGGCCGTCCGCTACCGCGGCATTGAGCGTCACCCGCCGCGTTCCGTTCGAAAGCACGGCCGGTTCACGCGAGTACGTGAACATCGTGCCATCCGACGCCATCTCCAACGCGGTGATGGTGACTCCCACGGTTTCTTCGTCGAATGACCGCATGACGCACTGTGGCTGGGTGACCGCCACCTCGAGAATGTCGATGGCAAGCCCAATGCGTTGTGACGGAGGCGTCCTTCCATCCACGACTCCGTTCGCGGTGAAGACCAGTCCCTGGCCCATCGCAAAGTCGAACTGGCTGTTGCCGAGGCCGTTGGCCCCCCCAGTTGTCGTTGCAGTCTCGGTCACGTGGGTGAAGTGGCTCGACGAGATCGCTCCTGCGGGATCGCAGAGCTTTCCTCCGTAGCGGGATTCGCCGTCGCCATTGAACGAATTTCCGTTCGAGGCGGCCTGTTCCTGCGGGATGGGCTCACGGGTGGCGCCTTGATGCAGCAGCACAACGCCACTGGTCGGGTGGGCTCGCATCCGCCAGGCCACGTGAGGCTCCTGTTGTGGCTGTTCGGTCGTTGAAAGGTCGGGCCGCGCTTCTTGGACAATCGTGAGGTCGGGCAGGCTGACCCGCAGCACCGAGGCGTCGCGGAACGTGGAGACCCACAGGTGGGTTCCTTCCAGAACGACATCGCGCAGATCGGAGGCGAGTTCCACGCTTCGCACGATCTCAAGCTTCCGGGTCAGCTCGACGAGTTCACCGCTGGCGCAGGCCACGAACAGGCCCCCGTCGGTCAGGGTGACGCCACGGGGCTCGGCACAGATGGGAGTCGTGGCGACGACGGACTGCGAGGCTACGTCGAGGTGGGCCACCTCTCCCGTGCCCCGGAGGGTGACGTAAAGGTCGTCGCCGGCCGCCGCGATGCGAAACGGTTCGGTGTGCTTCGGCAATGCGATGGCGACGGGGTCGGTCTCGAGGGTTTGCGGAGCGAAGAAGACGTTGTCGAGTGCGGGGTCAGCCACGTACACGCGTCCGTCGGACAGGGCCAAGGTGCCGCCGTAGATCGGCACGGTGCCGCGCGCGGTGGCAAACGGGTTCCCCTTGGGGTCCGGCGTCGGATCGGGATCGGGATCGGGATCGGGGTCAACGATGGGGTCTGGCTGGGGTGCCGGGACCGGGTTGGTTCCGTTTTCGTCTGGAGTACAGGCCAGGAGGAAAACTAGGCCACACCAAGGTAATTTTTGCATACGCACCTCCAGTGCAATCCGGCGATTGCAAACTGGAAACGCTTGGGCGCTTCGCGGTGTGGAAATTGGATGAGCGAGCGGCTACATCGCTGCGGCTAAAGGCGGGTTGGAGAGTCGCTCTTCGAGCGTATCGCGGATCGATCCCAGGGCACGCTTGGTCATCGCGATGTCGCTCTTCGCGTCGAGTTCAAGGGACTCGATACGGCGGGCCAACGCATGATCCCTGGCCCCTTCGCCTCGTCGAAGGTGCCGAGCCGCACGTTCCAAACGGGCTCGCGCCGGGCCAAACTGCCGGCCATCCACATCACCGATCGCGCGCGTCAAATCGAGCATCGCCCACAGCCGAACGTTCTGGTGATGGTCTTCCTGATGGCTCAAGGCGAGCTGCTCTTTTTCTGTCGCGCAGGTTTCGATGGTTTGCGCCAACGTGTTCTCAAGACGATGCTGCTCGGCGTTGTCTCGGTAGAGCGTCAAGGCCGTGGTGAGCATTCCCAAACCGGCGGCCCCTCCAAGCAGGGCTGCGACAAGCGGGAGGGCAGGGGTTCGCTTCGCTCGGGGGGCTCGTCTCGTCATAGCAATCTCCAACCGTACGAAACTTTGACGTTGCGACTCCGTTGTTGCACGCCCACCGTGACACGAGTGTCACTCCTCAAGAGGCCGTTCAAAGCTGCTCGGTGGGTGTCACAGGGGGGTAACGGAAATGCACGAAGCGCGGTGCGGACCACAGGCCTGGTGCTGTTTCGCTCCTCTAGGCGGACTACAGCTCGCAGGCGCGGAACACGCCCTCGTTCGCCACCGCCGACACGTTGGACGGTAAGGTCTTCATCTTGCCGTCGTAGCAGCCGTGGTTCTTGAGCGTTCCTGTATAGCGAACACCGTTATCGCCCGTAAACTTGATTCGGAGCTTGTCTTTGATCGCTCCATTGCGGTTGGTCTTTTGAAACATCGACCATGTGCCCCAGGCCGAGTCCTCGAAGGTCTGGCCATTGTCGAGAATCACCACGGTAACTTCGGCGTCACCGTCTGCGGCGTCAACCGAGTCGGCCCACAGCTCGACCAACGTGCGGGGGCACGCCGCGTTGAACGTGGTCGACGACCAACAGTAGGTCACCTCGAGGGTGCCGACGTGGACTTGATCCTGTGCAGACGCAGGCAAGGCGAGTGAGAGAAGGGACAGAAGCATGGAACCTCCAAGGCGGTTCGTCGACCGCGTTCCGGGTCTCCACGGCTCAGGCCGGCTCGCGTTGAGTCCACGGGGGCCCGATAAGAGACGGTCGGGAGACGCTCACGTGCCTGGCCCTTTTGAACTGCAACACCCGATCGGTCGCGGTGGCCTTGGTGAGGTTTGGGGAGGGGTACACCGAACCTCGGGATTGCCTGTTGCCATCAAGGCGGTGGCCACAGCTCCCGCAGCCTTCGCGCGCGAAGTCGAGGCGGTTGCCATGCTCGACCATCCGCGAATCGTCTGGATCCTGGACCACGGGGTTGCGGACGGCTCAGATGCCCTGGCCAAGGGAACTCCTTGGCTTGCAATGCAACGCGCCACCGGTACGCTCGCCGACCTAAGCCCTTTGTCGTGGAACCAACAGCGTGTCGCGTTGGTTGGACTTCTTCAGGGTCTGGCCCATGCGCACGCACGAGGGGTCGTTCATCTCGACGTCAAGCCGAGCAACGTGCTCGTAGGATGCCGACGCCACCCCGCGGACCCCTTGGCGCATCCGACAGATGGCCTGTGTCTCGCCGATTTTGGCATCGCAAGGCACGCGAAGTTTGCGCAGGTTCCACTGGCGGGAACGCCGAGGTTCATGGCTCCTGAGCAACGGCAGGGGAAGGGTCCGCTTGGGCCATGGACGGACCTCTATGGCGTGGGATGTCTCGCTTGGGCGTTGGCGACCGGCGGGCCCCCGCGCCCCGGTGAACGGCCCATCGCACCTGCGGGCGTCCCGAAGGGCTGGATGGCGTGGGTCGATCGACTTTGGGCCCATGACCCGGTGGACCGATTCGCGAGTGCAGCTGCGGCGGTCGCCGACTTGCTCGACTTGGGCGTTGCGGTTGGAGCCTCGTCCATCGAGCGTTCGGGGGAACTCGGAGACCTCACCACGTGCGCCGTCATCGTCCCTGAAGCTCCAGAAGTCTTGATTCAACCTTCGGAGAGCAGAACGCCAACGGTGTTGCGCCCGCTTCCGGCCACCTGGCAAACCCAGCGCGTACCTTGGCCGTCGCCCTCCTTGGTGGACGCTGGGCGGGGGCTGATCGGGCTCCGACAGTTGCCCTTTCGAGGGCGAGTGGCCGCTTGCGATCGGCTGTGGTCGTCGCTCGCCTCGGTGAGTGAGGACAAACGCGCAAGGGTTGTGGTGTTGCGGGGGGCGTCTGGGGTTGGGGTGACCCGGTTGGGGCGATGGCTTGTCGAACGAAGCCACGAGGTGGGTTCGGCGACGGTCCTTCGGGGGCCAACCCTTCTCGAAGCGATGCAGCAGTGGGTGGCCCACGTTCGGTCGAGGTTGCCCGACTGGATTGTGGCGGATGTTGGTGAAGGAACCATTGGCCCAGGTCTGGTTCGGGAGACCCTCGCCGACGCGGCCAGACTGGCGCCGGTGGTGATTTGGGTGGACGATGTCGCCCTCGACGAAGTTGCTTTGGAAAGCATCCGCCGACACTTGGCCATTCAATCTGTGGATCCCGTACCTGTGTTGTGGGTTTGCGGCTCGAGAACCGAAGATGCAGCCCCATCATCGGCCCTTGCCGCTCTGGAGCAGCAGGACGACGTCGAGACGATCGAACTCCTTCCCTTGGAGCCGAGCGATCATGAAGCGTTGGTCGCTGACGCGTTGCAACTTGATGAATCGGCTGCGCTCTGGCTTGCCGACCACACACAGGGCCATCCTGGGCTTGCCGTTTCGTTGCTTCAGGAACTCGTAGCGGTAGACGCGCTGATCTCCGGTCCCGATGGATTTGTGTTCCGGCCCGGGGTGCGCCTGTCGACCTCGAACGATCAGGTCACTAGCTGGGAACGTCGCATTGCGAAGGTTGTGACCGAACCGGTACAACGGAGGGTGCTGTGGCTGGCCGCCATCTTGGGTCCGGTGGAGGCACTGCAATCTAGGTTGAGAACTGCATTTCCGGGTACGGATGTGGTGGGGCTTCACGGTCGGCTGATTCGGGCCGGCCTCGCTACGTCGGATAGGGAGCGCATGGAGTTGCGCAGTCCAGGCCTAAGGCAGGCGCTGATCTTTGAAGCGAAACGTGCCGGAGTGGCGCAGGAGCTGCATCGAACCGCATTGACGTTCCATCCCCACGATGCGGACAACCCCTGGGCCTTGGAGCGGCGCGCCCATCATGCAGACGGAAGTGGCGATGCGGCCTTTGCATTGGCGTGTTGGCTCGATGCGGGCGAGAGCTGGCGGATGAGAGGAGCGTTTCGCCGCAAACATCGATCGGCGCTCGAGGCATGGAAACGCGTCGTGGATCTTGGATTACCGGCTTCAGATAAACGTCATGCTCGTGCATTGGCCCTGGTGGTGCACTCGGTCATCAAGGGGCCCGGGCACCCAGAACATGTTGCTCAGTGCGAGTCCCTCATCGAAGCAGCGATGCGTGGAAAATGGCCGGAACTCGAGTTCACCGGTCGACTCTTTTTGGGCATCTCGTTGTCGCGCACCGATCGGTATGAAGAGGGAATCTCCGAGATGGAGCGCGCCGGTGAGTTGGCGGCTAGATTGGGCATCTGGAACCGTGCGGTGGCCGCGTGGTCGCAGCTTGGTCATGCGATGGCGGGCAAGGGCCGTTTCGAGCACGCGGAGCGGTGGTTTGAGCGATGCATCGAGGTGGCGCCAAGGCTCGCCGATCCCGCTTGGCCGAGTGACCCGGCGTGGGCCATCGTCCGGGGCCATTGCGGCCTGTCGAAGCTCGCACGGTTGCAGGGACAGCTGGACCAAGCGTTGCACCACTCTGAAGTAGCCGCGGGCGCGTGTGAGGGCATCAACCCTCAATTTCGAGCCCTCGCCGACGCGATGATGTCGTCGGCGCTCCTTGCCCTCGATCGCCCGGCCGCGGCCGAGCCCCTGATTCGGCGCAGCATCGCGTATGCGCGAAGGACGGGTTCGCTTCGGGATGAGGTGCAGTACCTGGCCTTGCTCACCGAGGTCCTACTTCGGCAAGGCCGGATCAACGAAGCGGAGGAGACCGGTCGCCGTACGCTGGGCCACGGGAGGCGGGGTAACCAGAGCCCCACATGGTTGCTTCTTGGGTTGATCGCCATGGCCAAGGCCGACTGGACGGGTGTCGCTGCCGTGTTGAACGCCGAACGGGTGGAACGCGCGTTGCTCAGTGCAGAGCACGATGTGCTGTTAGCGCTCCTCCACCTTGGGGTGGACCTCGCCTCCGGGACGGCGGCCGATGGCGCTGAACGTGTGGACGAACTCCGAATGCGGTTGGAGCGCAGCCCCCTGACCCCTTCCAGCTTGGTGGTGCAAACGGCGGAGGCCTTGCGAACCCATGCGGATCAACGGCTAGAGTCGTCCATCGATCACTTTGTGACGTCGCTTCGGAGCCGGCCCTCGTGACCACACCCTCGATGGTTCTGCGGGTGTTGAAGTCACCCGAGGGTTCGGCCTTGGCGGTTGGCACGACGTTTACCCTTCGCAAATCCACGACCGTCGTAGGGCGGTCGCCTGCGGCCGACGTCGTCCTTCCCGATCTCACCGTTTCGCGGGAACACGTTCGCATCGACATTGGAACCCGGGTCCTCGTCACGGCACTGACGGCGTCCAACGGAACCTTTCTCGATCGCCACCGCTTGACTCCGGGAACGCCTCGTGATGCGGTGCTGAAGGGGGCAGAGCTACAACTAGGCGGCGTGATCCTCGATCTTTTCGTGCTGGGTGACACGACGCCGGTGTTCGAGCCGCTGACGCAAACGGTGTCCCCCTCCCTCAAAGACCCATTGTTGGTGGTCACCTGGGATGCGGGCCAGTGCTCCGCTCGTACTGGACGGCGAGACCTCGGACTGACGGCGGGCCCCGCCCGATTTCTCGGGCTCCTTGCGGATCGAGCGGGGGAAGTCGTGCACTACTGGGATCTGGAGCATGAACTTCAGACCTCCCATCTGGCTCCGCTGGCCAGTCTGGTCCGCCAAGCGTTTCTTGCCGCGATTACCTCGGGGGCCATCGATGAGGGCAGGGTTCGGCTTCAGATCGGGGAACGCACCGGACGGCCATGCGCTGAGGTCCCGCTGCCACAGTTGATGCGGCATTTGCTTCAGTCGCGAAGGGGCCATGGCTACATTCTGAATCTCTCGGATGTGGAGGTTATTCGAGTCTAACTAGCATCCCGGCAACACCGCCCCGGTCGCGCGGTCGTAAACTGCGCCGGCATCGAGGTTCGAAAAGCCCACCTGGCCACACGACAGGGCGCTATCTTCGTCGGCGAGGTAGATCCCATAGCCGCCGCCCGGACCGATGGTGACGTCGTTGAGGGAGACGTTGGCGATAGCGGTCAGGAACAGGGCCGCGGCGGATTCGCCATCGCCCGTGAACCGGTTGGCACCCGTGTCCCGCAGCACCGTATGGTTGAGGGTACTCAATGCACCGCCTGCGAACTGGATTCCCGTCCAAAAACCTCCCGTTCGCTCCTCGGCACCTTGTACGGTCACCGGCCGATCTGCGGTGCCCATCGCGTCGAAGCGCCCATCGTCGTCAACGATGATGGAGGTGTCCTGCTGCACCTCGATGACCACCCCGGGCTCGATCGTAACGTCAGCCTCGATGTAGAAGCGGTCGCGGATGGCGTAGGGGACTCCCAAGTCACGCCACGTCGCATCAAAAGTCACCGAGTCGGTGTTTCCGTGAACCACATCAATCCGATTGAGGTCGTTTTCCTCGATCACGCTGGTGCCGTCCAGTTCTCCAACCCGGTCAGGATGCAGGAACATCGCACGCCCACCATCGACAAATCGGTTGTCGCCAAACCGAGCCAGCGAGGCTTCGTCACTCGCCCACACGCCGTAGCGATCATGCCGGCGAAAGGTGGTTTGGGTGACGGACGCCGTCGAGGCTGAATTGAGCCACAGCGCGGCGGAGGTGCCATTTCGTCCATTCCAGTCGTCGCTGCCGGCATCGGCGATCTCGGCGTGTTGAAGCACAATGCCGGCTCCGATTGCGCCGCCGTCTGACGCCACTGCGATGCCCTGCCAGAATCCGCGCATGCTGGAGGTGCCTCGAAAGACAATTGGGTTCGTTTCCGTACCTTGGGCGTCCAGCGAGCCCCCCGTCTGAATCCGTAGGCTCGCGCCCTGACTGAATTCAAGGGTGGTTCCAGGCTCAAGCGCCATGGCTCCTTCCACGTAGAAGCGATCCTCGATCCGCCAGGGCACTCCAAGAGCGGCCCAGGTCTGGTCTTGAATCACCACGTCGTTGTTCGAAAATCCAACCCGCACGTAGGGATTGGTGTTTTCGATGAAGCTTGCGGTGAGGTTTCCCGCCACGTCGGGATGAACGAAAGCTGGCGTGTCGTTGGCCTCAAAAACGAGATTTTGAGTCGCGAGTTGCACGTCGGACGTCGCGATCAGGCCGTGACCTGCGCTGCCCCGAATCGTGACGTTTTCGAGGGTGAGCGATGCATTGCCATCCAAGAACACCGCCCCCGCGGACCACGTGGCCCCATTCCATCTGTCAGACCCGGCATATTCGATCGTCGCGTGCTCCCATGCGTTGTCGGAGCCCGCGCCGAGGACTTGAATCCCCGTCCACCCAATGAGGGGGTCTCCAGTTGTCCACGTTACGGGCTCTTCCTCGGTTCCAGCCATTCGGAGCATGCCGCCAGGTTGGACGCGGACTCCCAGGTCCGCGGCGATGCCGATCGAAACACCGGGCTCGATGGTGACGGTGCCATCTGAAAGGTTGAGTGGCTCCTCCACCCGCCAGCAGGACCCTTCCTCTAGAACGAGTCCTCCAACGAACTGGGCGTCGGTCAGCTCCTCGCAAGTCGAAAAGTCAACGCCCGAATCGCAAGCCGCGGTCATCAGCAACGCCATCGTCCAACGGTTCATGAGACCTCCTGGACTAGCGGGTAGGCGGGTCGAAGCGGACCGCCCTTCGCGATTGCTTGGCGTTTTCTTGGAGGGCCCATGGCCTACAATGTGGTGGGAGGTGAAATGCTGGTGTTGTCGTGGTTGATGGGATGCGGCGGAATGGGGGAGGCAGGCCCTGATTCCAGACCAACCTTCGCCGATGTCGGCCCCATCTTTGAGCAACGTTGTGTGGGCTGTCACCAAGACGGAGGGATCGGGCCGTTTCCGCTGACGGATTACGACAATGCGCAGATGTGGGCTGAGGCGTCGGCCGCGGCGACCGCCGCCCGCACCATGCCCCCGTTCCTCGTGGTGGGCGATGGCACGTGTGGGGATTGGGTCGATAGCGAGTGGCTCACCGACGAAGAACTCGCGACCATCGCGGGCTGGGCCGAGGCGGGGGCTCCCGAAGGCGATGGCTACGACGTCCAAGTTCCCGTGCCGCCGAGCCTCGAAGGGCCGGCGACCGAAGTGACGACCCCCGACTTTCTGCCCGAAATTGTCGGAGGCGAACTGGCGGAATTCGACGAATATCGCTGCTTTGAAATCGAGTGGCCCCGCGAGGGGCGAACCTTCCTGACCGGCTACGATGTCATTCCCGGCAACCCCGCGCTCGTGCACCACGTGTTGGCCTATGCCATTCCCATGGACGACCTGGCGCGCGACGGACAACGCACAAATCGAGAAGTGATCGACGGGCGCAAGGACGCCAATCGGGAAGGATGGCCTTGCTTTTCGGGGGTAGGTCCTGGCGTTGACGCCGGGCCTGAACTCGTGAGTTGGGCGCCCGGTCAAGGCGCGGTCACCTTGCCGGACGGGTCAGGCATCGGCATCGACGCTGACGCTACATTGGTGGTCCAGGTGCACTACAACCTCGTGGACCCCAACGTTCGCGGTCAGCGGGATCAGTCCACGGTACGCCTGCAAGTAGCCGATGCGGTGGATCGCGAGATTGCGGTACTCCTCCCGGACTTATTCCTGAGCGGAGATACCGCTGTGACCCAGCTGCCGCCAGGTGAATCGGCCGTCGAAGTGGCGTACGACATTCCGATTTCGGTGGTCACCGACCTGCCGCTTGAGTTCGATCTATTGGGCTTCTTCCCGCATATGCACGAGCGCGGGCGTCGCATGTCGGTCGCATTCAGCCATTCGGACGGACGAGAAGACACCTGCGTGGGTCAAGTGGACAACTGGGATTTCGACTGGCAGCGCATTTACTTCTACAACTCGCCCATTCGGTTTTCGACGGCAGACACCCTCACCGTGCGATGTGAGTACGACACCACCGGTGAAAGTGAGCCCATCCTGCCCGGTTGGGGGACACAGAACGAGATGTGCCTGCCTGGCGTGTTCATCAGCCTGGCGCAGTAGGCGGCCACACCGTTCGTGCGAGGAGGCCTCCTTCGGGCGAGGCGGCGAGTTCGAAGGTGCCTCCATGGTGGGTCAGAATGTCCGCCACGATGGCCAGACCAAGCCCGTGGCCCTGCGATGGGCCCACGGTGCCAAACGGGGCGAGGGCATCTTCACGACGGGCCTCGGGAATGCCGGGCCCGTCATCGTGAACCTCGAGCACCGTGCCGTGCGGGGACTCATAGGTTCGCACGGTGACCCTTTGCTCGGCGAAGCGGACCGCGTTGGCGAGCAGGTTGCGCAGCACACGCACGAAGAGCTTCGGATCGGCATCGAGGGTGGCCGCTTGCAGGTCGCGTCGGAGCGTCGCCGGAGTCTCTAGGGTGCGCACGAGTGCATCGAGCACTGGGGCCAGCTCGACTCGCTGTCGGGTGGGAGGCCGGTCCGGTTCGCGCAACCGAGCGTGGGTCAGCAGGTCCTCGACCAGGCTGTCGAGTTCCGCGAGGTCGGCATCGAGGGCGGCCTCGCGGGCATCACGGTCGCCGTCGGTCTGGGCCAGCAAGTGAACGCCGATCCGCAACCGCGCAATGGGGGTGCGTAGCTCGTGCGATGCGGTTCGCAGCAGGTGGTCCCTGGCTTGCACCAGCTTTTCGACGCGTTGCGCCATGCGGTTCAGGGCATCGCCAATGGCGGGGGCAGCGCGCATGTCGGAGACCGACACACGTGCGGCGAGATCTCCATCTCGGATGGCCAAGGCCGTTGAGGCGATGGCGCGCTGGGCTCGGTCGAGCGGACGAAGGGCGAGCCACGCGGCTACGCCGAGGGCGAAAGCAAGCCCGATGGCAAGGGCGATGCGTCCCCCCCAAGGGGTCGAGGGATACGCCGCGAAGGGGCCGACCCGAAGCCACGTGCCCTTGGATGACCGCACCAGATAGTGCTCGCGACCGTCGTGCTCATACCAGGCGGTTTGAAGGTGGGGATGGGCCAACGGAAGCGCCGCGGTCGCGGTCTGGGGCGACACCTCTCGCACGGGCACCCCCCATTGCCGTTCGAGTTCTTCGAGGGTTCGTCCCTGATCGTAGAGTTCGGCCGTGCTCCACAACCCCCCAAGGACGAACTGTTGGTAGTACTCTGCGGCGTCGTCGTTGTAGCTATCGAGGATCCACAACCCCTCTTGGACGAGCAGGCCCGCGGTAAGGAGTGCGGTGGTGATTCCCCAAAGCCAAAGGTAGACCCGCTTCATTCGGCCGGAGGCATCAGGTACCCCTCCCCATGGATGGTCTTGACCCATTGTCGGTCGTTTGAGCCGTCCGCCAACGTCTTTCGAACGCGCGAGATTCGAACGTCCATGGACCGATCGACGCCATCGTAGGGAAAGCCTCGAAGGTCGCGGTAGAGCTGGTCGCGAGAGACGACCTGCCCCACCCGTTCGATGAGGTAGTGCAGGAGCTGGAACTCGGCGGTGGACAGTTCGAGCGGGGTGTCGTCGAGCAGGGCCACCCGCCGCCGCGGATCCACGATCAACGGTCCATTTCGTAGCACCGAAGTGGGAGTCAAGGCCGGACGACGAAGCAGAGCGCCGACCCGAGCGAGGAGTCGGCGCGGAGCCACGGGCTTCGCCAGGTAGTCGTCTGCCCCCAGTTCGAGGCCGACCACTTCGTCGATCTCGTCCCCTCGTGCGGTCAGGATCAGGATTCGGCCTGGGTACTCGGCACGTACCTGTCGGCAAACACTGAATCCATCTTGCCCCGGGAGTCCGATGTCGAGAATGACGAGTTCAGGCTCTTCGGCGCGAATTCGTGTCACCGCCTCATCGCCGCGCGTGCAGATGCTCGCCGTATGTCCCGCTCCCGCCAACAGCTCCACGAGCAAGGCAGCTAGCCGTTCATCGTCCTCGACCACGAGCACTTGGGCCATCTAGCGGTCCAATTCGCACTGGACCCAGGTCTGAAGCCGCTCCCGTTCGGTCTCGGAGCTGCCTCCCACGGGGGGCATGTCTCGATCCGGAGACGCCGCCCGGGCGAGGATCCGCTCGAAGTGGCGAGCCGCACCGGCCTCGGTATCGAAGTCGACCCCTACCGGAGCCCCCGCCCGGTCCTCGTCGGTCAGGGCTTGGTGATGGCAGCCCATGCACCAGCTCCGCAGGTATCCTTCGCCGAAGGTCTCCCAGGTCAGCCGGGCGCAGGGGTCGGAGGTGTCGATCGAGGCGACGGAGGCTGGTTCGCCACAGCTGACTACGACCAGCGCGCCCAGACTACGCCACCACGGCACGAATCACCTCGGCCTTGGGGTAGAGTGCGGACGCGTCGAGCCCCATCAGGGATGCGGTCGTGGCGAGGACGTCTTCGGCCTGCAAGGCGCGACCTGCCGCATCGGGGCGACCCGTCTTGAGATCGACGGGGCGTTGTTGCAGTCCTTCGTCGCTGCCGTCGACGAGGGTGGAACGAACGCCTGGACCGATCAGCATCGCGCTCGTAAAGGGCCAATGATCCTTGCCTTCGAGTCGGTTGAGCAAGGGCGACCGGCCCATCTCAGAGATGACGAGCACGACGGTCCGATCGGCTTCGCCAGCCGTTTGAAGGGCCGTCATCAGTCGGTCGAGCCCCGCGAACAGGTCGTGGAAGAGGGGGCGCTGCAGGCGATTCGCGCTGTGGGTGTCCCAGTACCCGTCGTCCTGGACGAACACGGCCCGGCTGAAGCCTTCCGCAAGGGCTGCGGCCGCCTTCTCGAACGGATCGGTCTGGTACAGGCCCTCCGGATCGGCGAGGAATCCCCCTTGGTCGGCGTGCTGGCGAATCGCCGCGGCGCGGTCGAGCGACGTTCGCCAGTCTTGCACGGTCTGAACGTCGCCGGGACGGGCCTTTGCAAACCGCGAGTGGGCCACGTCGAGGTACTGGCTCACGGCGTCGGAGGCGGCGGCATCGGGTCGGTACGGGACCGTGGCCGATGGGTAGGCAAAATCCGGAACCACCAACGATGCGAGCTGGTTGCTGTAGCCGAGGACGCCACTTTGGGCGGCAAGGGACTGCGGGCGGGCTCCGGCGCCGGTGCGCAGGTAGGGCAGCGGAAGGTCCCGACCCAGCGCGTCAGCGACCCGTGCGCCAAGGTCAGGCGGGTGGGCGAGTCCCACGGAGCCCGTCAACACCTTCTGGGCGCAGGTCTCGTGGACCAACGAGTTGACGGCGACCCCGTTCACCACCGCCATGCGATCCGCGTAGGCGGTCAGGAAGTCGTGGACGTCGGTGCGGTTGCCTCCGGATGGCCGCCACAAGGGCAAAGCCCCGTACTCGACCACCTCACCGTCAGGAGTGTCGACGAGGGACGAGCCGGGTTTGGGATCGAAGAGGTAGGTCGGGTCCCACCCCCCGTAGGCGAACACGATGACCAGGCGGGGGTCACTCGGGGAGGCGGCACGCGCGGACCGCGCACCCATCCAACCCACCGAGGCGGCGGCTCCCAGCTTGAGGAGGTCTCGACGGCGAAACATGGATGCCTCTCAGTAGAACAGGATGCGGGGATGTTGGAGCATGGCGAAGACCACGGCGGTCCAGGCGGCTTCGGGATTTGCGGTGCCACCTCCCGCCTGGTGGACGTCCCACAACGCATCGATTTCGGGGTTGTCGGTCGTGAGACGCTCGCCGTAGAGCCGGAAATGAAGGGTCATCAGGACCTCACGAATCTGGGCCTCGTCTGCGTCATCGGCAACCGCAGGGAGCAACCGTCGTTCGGTCGGGGCTACCGCCAGGTCGGCCTGTACGACCGTGGGCGCTGCGCGTTCGGCCAATGCGCGGAGGGCTAGCAAGGTGGTGGGATCGACGGTCGTCATGGGGTCCCACTCGTCGTAGCCGTCAGGGCCGCCTGCGAGCGTCTTGTACCCGAAGGTGACGTCCTCGAGCAGGGGCACGTCTCCGATGCGACCAAAGCCCAGACCGAAGTTCAGCGTGGTCGTCCAACGAAATCCAGTCAGGTCCTCGATCGAGCGGGCAACCATCCACGGCGTCATGCGTCGGATTCCCCGAGGGGCGGTTTCGCGGAAGGCGTTCGAAAGGACGAGGTGTTTGACGAGGGGCCGAACCTGGAATCCCGCGTCCACAAATCTCGGCAAGGCAGCGTCGACGATGGCGTTATCGACGTCCTCGGCGGGTTGGGTGAGCAGTTGCCCGGCGAATCGTCGAATGCTGCAGCGCCAAAACCGGCTGTCTTCGGCGATCTGTTGCCCAAGGTCATAGATGTCGGCCACCGGCTCACCGTAGAAGCGCGGAGGCGCGTAGTCTGCGGCGAGTGCAGGGTCGTACTCGGCGATGGGGTAGCGGAACGTGTATTGGGGAACGATCACCCTGCGGTAAGGGGCAAATGCGGCCCCGAGCGGGTCGAGGGTGTGGTGGCAGGACACGCACACCGGATTTTCTTCGATGGCGTTGCGTCCGCCGGCGGTGAGATCGGTCTCGAGCGGGACGCGGACCTCGCGCTTCATGTAATCGTGGCAGAGCAGGGCCCGGGAGAGATGCGCGGCTCGCGAGCGTTGGCGATTGGTCTCGGTGCTTGCGTGGCGGACGTGGAGCCACGGATCCGAGAGCACCCCGGCGTGGGGGCGTCCGTCTTCGTAGGTTGTGACCTGCCAGCCGCCGGCCTCCTCGTCGTAGGGGAGGCCCCATACCGTAGCCACGACGTCGTTCGCCAGGGTGTAGTCGGCGGTCACGAGTTCGGTGTAGGGGCGGTCGGTGACCACGATGTACTCGGCTAAACGAGCCGGAGCTTCGGAGATCGACTCGTTAACCGCCCAGGCGCCTCGGTCAGCCAGTGGTCCCCGCGCCGGAAACCCCATAGGGTAGTAGTTGTTGTCGACATCCGCGAGGAGCCATTCGTCGTGCATGTGACGTACGACTTCTCCAAACTGGGGGCTTTCCAACCACGCGTCGATCTGGGTCTCGAGTTCGTCCGGCGCGCGCTCGACGGCTTCGAGTTCTTCGAGTGAAGGGCGAACGCCGCGCAACGAAAGGCTCGCGCGTACCAAGTGCTCCGTGGGGCTTACGAAGTCCCCATCGGGCCTGTCGGCCGGTTCAGGCGGGGTTCCTGAACAACTGGCGAGCAGTGCGAACAACAGTGGGGCCAGACTCCGGCGAGGTGAACGCATGGCATCTCCTGATCGCCATTGTGCACCCGTCGACGGAACTGTGCCGTGTCCTACTGTATGGAAGGTGTTTCAAGACGTAACGGGCCCCGTGGTCTCGCTGATTGGAATGGTCTGGCGTAGCCATTCGGGCCCCTACGATCTGACGATCAGAACGCGTTGGTGGTGATGGTCACGTCGGCCTGGTCGAAGATCTCGGGATTCGAGAAGAAGGGGAAGGAGAAGGGATCCGTACCTACGATCGACTCGATGCTGGAGCCAAATGCGGTCAGCTCCACCTGGGAGCCTTCGCCAAACCGGATGCCGGTCACCACGTTGGACTGCACCACATTGCCGTCGGTCGGCGACTGAACCCAATAATTGAACGTTGTGACCGGCTGCGGGGCTTCGTGCGGGTCAGGCAAGACCACGGGACCGTCCAATAAGAAGGCAAAATCAAAGGGCCGCGGGAACACGAGTTCGAAGTCGGCCTCGCCGGGGTTTGTGGGCGTGAGTTCATAGGACAGGAAGAATGGCGTCCAGCGTGCATTCGCGCCCGTGCTCCTCAGCTCGAGGGCGAGCAGGAGGTGGTCGGTTGCGAAGGCGAGTTGGTAAAAGTTGCCGCCATTCTCGAAGCCTGGCGGCGGCACGATGCCAACGCCGAACTGGGCGAAGATGCGGTCATGGAGGGAGATGCCGCTGGCGATGATCTCGTCACAGCGACCGCCCTGGGCCACCACCGTCG
The DNA here is from genome assembly GCA_039208735.1 of Myxococcota bacterium. Lineage (GTDB taxonomy): Bacteria > Myxococcota_A > UBA796 > UBA796 > DRPG01. Next base: position 46,684 of record JBCCQY010000001.1, read on the forward strand.
AAAGAAACAAGACCGGTGCGCCATTCTCGTCGACAATGACGTTGCCTTCATCATCGGTAGCGGGGAAGGACAGCGGAACAAACGGAGCGGGCACGAGCGCGGAAATGGCATCGGTCGGGACGACCCCGACGCCCGCAAACTCGTCACAATCGAGGTACTGGGCGTCCGGACCGGTGGCGAACGCGGGGGCAATCGAGCTGAGCAACCAGAGCATCGTTTCTCCCTATTGGCGCACGTAGATTTAACGTCAGAGAGCTCGATGAGCACGGCCTAGTCGGCAAATATCGGTCGTCGAAGAGCGAATCGCCACCCCTGCCGTACCGGGGCGCTATCGGACGCCCTCACCCGTGGCCGACGACGGCACGAACATCATGAGCTGTAGCTACGTCTGCGCCAAGGCCTCGACGAGGTCACCGAGCCGTTGATCGACTTCCGTCTGGGCACGTTCCCAATCTGGCAACGCCCGTTCAAGCAACGCGATTCCGTCGTCCGTGGCCTGCAGCGCGCGCTCTCGACCGTCGTTGGGGGAGGACACGATGATTCCATCGGCACGCATGCCTCGTAGGTTGCGCGAGAGGGTCGACTTGTCGATCTCGAGTGGTCCAACCAGTTGGGACGCCGTCACCCCGGGGTTGGCCGCGATGGCCACGAGCAGGTTGAAGCGGGCGGCGGAAAGCCCGTGCGGGTCGAGATAGCGACCGTACAATCGCGTCAGGGATCGATTGAGGCGACGGACACGCATCGCGTAGCAGCGTGCGGCAATGCGTTGAGCGGTGGGAAGGGGCAGGGCCATGGTGGGGTTGTACTTGCAACCATCCCCGCTGGCCATCACAGCGTCTTGCACCGCTACAAGGCCCAGCGGGAACCATCCCCGGCTCCGTTCCTTTGATGAGCCCCCGCACTTGGGGGCAGGGCCCGCCACGCCCAGCTGGCTCGCAGCCGAACCCGCTCCGCCCAACGCTGGAAGTGACCAGTAGCCAAGCATCATCAACGATCTGCTCGGGCCTCAGTGTGCGGATTTCGTCCGATGCGACGGAACTCGTCTACGAGGCGACGAACTCGTCCAGCGAGCCCTCAAACGAGGGGAAGCGCTCAATGAGGCCGCCCAGCAATGTCTCGTCCGCCCCGTCGAGCTGGCGTTCGGCCTTGGCGGGGAGCGGGCCGAAGCGGGCCGTCAATAAAACGCGGACCGTTCGCCGAAGCGCTTCGAGACGGCCCTCCTGACGGCCTTCCTGACGGCCTTCCGAAAGCGCCTCTTGTCGGATTTGCTGTTCCCAGGTCACGATGTCTCTCTCGAATTCGGGTAGAAGCTGAATAACACGCTGTCGTTCCTCCGCCGAGGGCGGTGCGGCCGCGCGAAAGAGGTAGTGCAAGACTGCCTGAATGCGGTCGTCGCCCCGGGGCATGGCGCGAACCTGGCGCAAGCGCGCCGCCCACCCGAGGAACTGTGTCCACGGGTGAGGGCCGCTGACGTGCTTCAGCGCCAGCAGTCCGAGCTGGAGGTGCCAGTTGGCCGCCTGCGCTTGGATCGCGTCGTCCGGGATTTGAGACAGGTCGAGGAGCACGAACGCGCCCGTGAGCTGGTTCGGCGCCAGGTTCCAGGACGCTGGCGCCCGCGCGAGTGCCTCGATGGCGGTCGGAGCGCGCCAGGGCGACGTGCCGTTGTACAGACGATGGGCAAGATGGGAGGAAGCGCTGTCAGCATGGCCTTGCCCACCTGGTCGATGTACGCCTGCCAGATCCGCGTTTGGTACTGGACCATGCGGAAGGCCATGAGTGGGTCGGCCGCCCGCTGGTGTTCGAGCAGGACGTGGATGAGAAGCGGTTCCCCACGACGGGTCTGGATCTCGAAGATGACATCGCTACGCCGCGCCCGCCCAGTGACATCCGCGGTGTCAGTGGGGCCCTGTCGCAGGGTGGCCCAGTCGAGCTCGGCCGCGAGTGTTGGGGAGACCAACCACTGCAGCTGGGCGACCGCAACGTCGTGGTGAGCGAACAGCCGGCGGACGAAGCCGTCGTGTCTCGGAGATTTCTTGGTCATGCGTCGTACGACTCCGCAAGCAAGGAGGTGGGGCTCGGATTCCCCAGGGGAGGCAGCCGCGCTTCACAAGGGTTTCGTTCAGCTCGCCTGTGACCGCATCGTCCGTGACCTGGCGCCCCCGGTTGCGTGGTTGTTCCCGCTGGGCCTACAAACGGATACGAGTCCGCTAAGCGTTCGCCACGGTTCGTGTGGCAGGAACCCCCTACGTGATCTCCAAGAACGGAGGTCACCATGCAACGCTTTCTCGCGCTTCTTGCGCTGTCCTGGCCCGGGCTGGCGTTTGCAGCGCCCTTGCCTGAAGAAGCAGCTCACCTCGTTCCCGAGGCTTGGAGTTCGCCCACGGTGGACGCGGGACCGGCGTGGTGGGCCACGCTGGGCGGTTCGGAACTGTCGAGCCTGCTGGATTCTGCTCTGGCGGACAACGTCGATGCACAATCGGCGAACCTTCGTGTCGATCGAGCGGACGCCTTGAACCGGCAGGCGGGCTCGGCCCTTCAGCCCAGCCTCGCGATCAATGGATCGGGCACGCTGTTGCCCAACGTCAATGCGCTGGTGTTTGACCCCGATCCCAACGCGGCCCAAAGCGACACCTACAACCGCGGTGAGGTCTCGGCCGACCTCACCGTGCCCCTCACCGTCTGGAAGGGAATCCCGACCGCCCAAGCCGCCAGGTCGGATGCAGACAGTGCCCGCGCAGGCGCCGATGATACCCGAGCCACCGTCGCGGTCCAGACGGGCCGGCTTTGGCTCGACCTTGTGTATGCCCGAGAACGGTTGCAGGTCGTCGAGCAACAGATCGCAGTCGATACCGAACTGGCCACGCTCGTGGAGGCCCGGTACCGGGCGGGGGCGGCCTCGGGCACCGAGGTCTTGCAGCAGCGTCAGCAGCTGGCATCCAGCCGCAGCAACCTTCCGGATGCGCAGGCGACCATCGTTCGGGCCGAGCGAGCGTTGAACGTTCACTTGCGACGACCCACGGGCACGCCGGTGGCCGTCGATCGCGCCACCCTTCCGGACGCTCCCGCACGGTTGGCGATGCCGTCCCCTTCCGTGTTGGTGGAGATTGATCCAACCGTTCGGACCGCCCTTGCCGATCTGCAAGCTGCGAAACGACGGACGACCGCAGCGCGTACGGAGTTCCTTCCCGACCTCAATGCCTCGGCCTCGGCCGGCTACACCTACAACGACCTTCAGAGCGAGCCCATCGCCGAGAGTTGGTCGGTCGGCGTGCAGCTTTCGGTGCCGCTCTACAGTGGTGGCCGGACGAGGGGCGCCCTGGCCGAGGCTCGTGCGACAGAGGACACCGAGTCGTTCGAGGTGCAAAACGCGGTCCTCGACCTGGTGCGAGAGGTGGAGGACGCCCTGACCACCTACGCCCAGCGCGTGGCCGAGGTTGACGCCGACGCGTGGGCCTTGGAAGCAGCGCAGGCCGCGCTCACCGCTGCAAGGGCCGACTATGAAGCCGGCCAGACGTCCTACAACACAGTTCTAAACTCGCTCAATAGCCAAAAGCAGGCGGAGCTGACGCTCCTGGTCACCCGCCGCACGCAACTCGACGCCTACCTCGACGTCGCGGCCGCAGCCGCGGGCGCCTGGGTCGACGGATTGGAGGCATGATGACCCGCATGACATGGACCTTCCCGGTGATCCTCGCCGCCCTTGGCGTCGTGGGCGGGGCCATCCTGGTGGCCACGGGAAGTAGCGAACCCGCCCGTGCGGCGGTAGAGGCCCCCCCCTTGACTGTGACGGCATTGGCGGTCGAGGCCGGCGATGTACCGGTTTCAGTCAACGGAACCGGCGTGGTGAAGCCCGCGCAAGAGGTCCAGCTCGCGTCGCGCGTCTCGGGTCCGGTCATTTGGACGGCATCCGACCTTCGCCCCGGCCGGACGGTGACCACGGGAGAGACGCTGGCCCGGATCGACCCCACCGCGTTTGAAGCGAGTGTCGCAGAGGCCCGCTCGAGCGTGTTGTCGGCCGAGGAAGCGTTGGCGCTTGAGGCCGGGAAGGGCCGCGTCGCTTCTCTTGAGCAGGAGCTGGTGGGCGGTGAAGTGTCGAACCTCGCCCTGCGAACTCCCCAGAAAGCGAGTGCGGAAGCCAAGCTTGCATCTGCCCAAGCGTCATTGGCGAAGGCCGAGCGAGACCTGGCCGACACCCGCATTCGCGCGCCCTTCGACGGGTTGTTGGTCGAGGAGTCCATCGAGCGGGGCAGCTACCTGGCCACCGGGGGTTCCGTGGGCCGCATCGTCGGCTCGGAACGCATGTGGGTGGAGTTGCCGCTTGCGGTCGCCAGGGCCGATCAGCTCCAGATTCCTGGCTACAACGGGGAAGAATCGAGCCTTGCCGAACTCCGGCTCGTCGGGACCGGGGGCACACGAGAGGGCTACGTGGCGGGCATCGGTGGAGAGATCGATGCCACGACGCGGTCGGTAACGGTGTTGGTGGCCGTGGAAGCTCCGTTTGACCCTACCCTTGGGCCGGTCCTGTTGCCGGGGAGCTTCGTGGACGTGACCCTCGCGGGTCGTGCCCTTCCGGATGCCGTCTCGCTTCCCGCGGACACGCTGCGCGACGCCAGCTCGGTGTGGACGGTGTCGCGTGAAGGGGTCCTGGCTCGGCGCAGCATCGAGGTGTGGTGGCGTGATGGTGATCGGGTCGTCGTAGGCGGCTTGCCGGCCGAAACCCGCGTGGTGGTCGAGGCCTCGGGTCCCTTGCTCGAAGGGGCCGTGGCCCAGGTGGAGGTGCTCTGATGAACGGTCTCCTCTCTTGGATGGCGAACAACCGAGTTGCCGCCAATCTCTTGATGATCCTGTTGTTGCTGGGCGGCTTCTTGTCAGCCCAGAACACCCAGCAGGAAGTGTTTCCCGAGTTCGCGCTCGATGCGGTCACCGTTAGCGTGGCCTACCCAGGAGCGAGCCCGGAAGAGGTCGAACAGGGGGTTCTGCTTGCGGTCGAAGATGCGGTGAGTGGAATCGAAGGTGTGGACGAAGTGGTGTCGATGGCCGAGGAGGGTAGCGGCACGGTGGTGGTGTGGCTGCTGACCAGTGCGGACCGCGAAACGGCGTTGCGCGACATCGAAAAGGCTGTCGACCGGGTCACGACCCTCCCCGACGATGCGGAAGAACCACTGATTACGGAGCTGTCTCGTCGCTCTCGCGTGATTACGGTTGCGGTGTCGGGGAGCCAGCAGCTCGACGATTTGTTGGTGGTTGCGGATCGACTCAAGGATGACCTCGTCGTGCATCCCGACATCTCGCTGGTCGAGGTCTCGGGCGCCCCCGACCGCGAGGTCGCCGTCGAGATCGATTTGGCCACGTTGCAGGCCTTCGGGCTCACCCTCGACGACGTGTCCCGTCAGATCGCCCAATTCTCGCTCGAACGCCCCGCCGGCTCGGTCGAAACCGCGGGCGGTGACCTGCGGGTGCGGGTGAGTGACCGGAGCCTCGACGAGTCCGACTTTGCGAACATCCCGGTGCGAACCTCGACCGGTGGTGGAACGGTGCGGTTGGGTGACATCGCGACCATCACGTCAGGATTTGCCGATGACGACGCAGGAACGTGGTTCGACGGCGAGCGCTCGTTGCGCGTGGATGCCTACCGCATCGGGGATGAACGACCCGCCGAAGTCGCGGCGGCCACCCGGGATGCTGTCGCGGCGATGCAGTCCGACCTGCCTGACACGGTCTCCCTGACCGTTCTTTCGGACGATAGCGAGGCGCTGACCGGTCGACTGTCGTTGTTGCTTCGCAATGCTCTGCAGGGCTTGGTGCTGGTCTTCGCCGCGTTGGCGTTGTTCCTCGATCTGCGTACCGCGGGTTGGGTCGCGGCCGGCATTCCCATTGCGTTTTTGGGTGCCTTCCTCGTGCTTCCCCTGTTCGGGGTTTCCGTCAACATGATCAGCTTGTTTGCCCTGCTGGTGGTGCTCGGGCTCGTGGTCGACGATGCGATTGTGGTCGGAGAGCAGATCTTCTACGAACAGGAACAGCTCGAGGAGGGGGCCGATGAAGCCGCGCTGACCCAGGCGAGCGTGCGCGGCACCTGGCGCATGGTCGGGCCGGTGGTCGTGGCGGTGCTCACCACCATCTTTGCGTTTGCACCCATGCTGGGCGTGCCCGGCGTGTTTGGCAAGATCTTCTGGGTGTTCCCCGTCGTGATTGCCGCGGTGCTCGCCTTTAGCCTCATCGAAGCGTTCCTGATTCTTCCGGCCCATTTGTCGCACCGTGAGCCCTGGACGCTCCAGAAGTGGGTGGACCCCGTTCGGGAGCGCTTTTCGTCGGGTCTGAAGCGATTCGTGAAACAGGTGTATGAGCCAGGCATGAGGCGACTGCTGGACTGGCGAGGCTCGCTCGCCGGAGCCGCGTTGGGTCTGCTTGCCTTGTCTGGCGGAGTGGTTGCGGGCGGCTGGGTCCCGGTGAAGTTCTTCCCGGACATTCCCGGCAGCCAGATCACGGCAACCGCTTCGTTGCCGGCGGGGTCGCCGGACGTCACGGTCGATGCGGCACGCAAGGCGGTGGAAGCGGCTGCCCGCACGGCCCTGGCCGAAACCGGGGTCGAGCCTGCGGTGCAGGGCATCGTGTCCAAGCGGACGGTCGGTGACAACGGGGGGGATGAGATCGTCGTTGAAATCAACGTCGACGAAGACGCCCTCACCGCCACCACCGAAGACATCGAGGCCGCCTGGAGTGCGGCACTGCCTCCGATCGACGGCTTGCAGTCCGTGGTGTTCGACGCGGCCGCCGGGCCGTCTGCCGGGTCGCCCATCGACGTGACGCTGCGCCATGCGGATGTGGCCGTGCTCACCGCGGCGAGCGAGTCGCTGATGCAGTCGTTGGGCGAGTTTGCCGACCTCACCGATGTGTCGAGCAGCCTGGCTTCGAGCACTCCCCAGCTCGATGTGCGCGTGAACGCCTTGGGAACGTCGCTGGGCTTGTCGTCCGATGCCCTGGCGTCGCAAGTGCGTGCCGCCTACCAAGGGTCTGAGGCACTCAAAGAGCAGGATGGTCGTAGGGAACGAACCGTCCGCGTTCGCTTGCCCTTCGAAGAGCGTACCCAAGAGTCGATTCTCGAGCGGTTACCCGTGCGGGTGGGGTCCGACGACTACGTGGCGCTCGCCGATGTTGCGGAGCTGTCGCGGAGCCGGTCTCCGGCTCGCATCGACCGCGAGGATGGCGCCCGGCTCGTGCACGTGACCGCGGGACTGGCGCCGGGGGTTGCCTCGTCCAGCGAGGTGGTGAGGGTCCTGGAACGTGACATCTTGCCTGCGCTCGAGGCCCAGCATCCGGGGATGGTCACTGGAATGGGGGGGCAGCAGGAAGAGATGTCGGAGTCGCTCAATGCCCTGATTCCATTAGGGGGACTGGCCCTGGTCGCCATTTTCGCCCTGCTCGCTTCGACCTTCCGTAGCTACATCCAGCCGGTGGTGGTGATGAGCGCGATTCCCTTCGGCATCGTGGGGGCCGTCGCCGGTCACGCCTTGCTGGGACTGGAGATGTCGATCATCTCGTTGTTTGGGGTCATCGCGTTGGCCGGGGTGGTCGTCAATGACAGCCTCGTGCTGGTGGATGCAGCCAATGAACGTCGAGCAGAAGGTGCCTCACCCCTGGATGCCATCGTGAGTGCAGGTGCCCGACGGATGCGCCCCATCCTGCTCACCTCGATCACGACCTTTCTTGGCTTGGCTCCAATGTTGCTCGAAACCAGTGTTCAGGCCCAGTTCCTGATTCCGATGGCGGCCAGTCTCGGCTTCGGCATCCTGTTTGCCACGGTGGTGGTGCTGGTGCTCGTGCCCGCCTTCTACCTGCTCGTGGAAGACGCGGTAGCCTGGGCCACAGGGGTGACTCCGGAGCCCGTCCTCGCCACGGCGAACGCGGGCTAAGGGTCGGGGTGGGAGGTCGTGTGGCAGAGGGCCGAATTCTCGTCGTGGAAGACGACGTCGAACTTGCGGAACTCGTGCAGGAGACGCTGCAACGTGATGGTTATGAGGTGGCGCTCCACCACCGTGGAGACACCGCGGTGGAGGCCATTCAACGCGTCGACCCCGACCTGTTGGTCCTCGACCTCATGCTCCCAGGCACTGACGGGTTTGACGTCCTGCGTCAACTCCGTCCGGCATGGACGCGCCCGGTGCTGATGCTGACCGCCCGCGGTGATGCCTTTGACCAGGTTTCGGGGCTCGAGCTAGGAGCCGACGACTATGTTGTGAAGCCGGTACTGCCGAGGCTTCTGCTGGCGCGCGTCAAAGCACTGCTGCGTCGCGCGGTCCCCGTCGTCGACGCAGAAGCCCCGCTCGAACTCGGTGGACTGCGCATCGTGCCCCGGGCTCGCGAGGTGCGGGTCGGGGACGAGCCGATTCGGCTCACCGATGCGGAGTACGACTTGATTTGGTTCCTCGCCCAGAATGCGGGGCGCGTGGTGAGTCGTGAAGAGCTGTTCCGGGAGTTGAGGGGCATCGAATACGACGGGCTCGATCGCTCGATGGACTTGCGGGTGTCGAAGCTGCGGTCCCACTTGCGCAAGGCGCTCGGCGTGGACGGGCCGATTCGAACGGTCCACGGTCGTGGCTACCTGTTTGCGGTCGACGCATGAACCAGCTTTTCATCCGTCTGTATGTGCTCGTGGTCACGGCGACACTGGCCGCGATGGCTGGTTCGTTCGTGTTCGTGGTGACTCGTGTGTTGCCCGAACGCAATCAAGAACTCGCCGAACTCTTGGTGGCGGACCTTCAGGAACTCGCCGAGCGGGTCGAAGCGCAAGGTCCGGACGCGCTGACGAGCGCCAGGGCCGATGTGGGGCCCGCGCTGGCGCTGCTTCCTCTCGACGTGTTGGAGTGGTCGGAGGCCGACCGTGCGGCATTGCGGCGGGGTGAGGTGATCGTGCGCGGCGACGAACTCAGTCGCTACGCCTATGTGCAGGTTCCCTCAACCAGCGAGGTGGTTGAATTCGAACTGTCTGGGATCGAGGGGCGCATCGTGCAGTGGGGCGCGCTGGCGATCGACCATTCGCCCGACCCCGACGACGTCTTCAAGGGTGAGCTGACGCCGCTGCAGGAAGCGCGCTTACGCTATCGGCCGATCGCCCTGCAAAACCGCTCCTACCTGCCTTCGGGGCTCGTGGTGTATGAGCGCGACGGACAGCGGTTTCAGATGATCATCGATGCGGATGGTCCACAGGATGTTCGCCTGCTGGGATTGGGCACGATGCTGCTGTTGCTCGCGTTGGCCGTCATCTTGCCGCTCCTGCCCCTCCACCGTCAGCTCAGCGCGCTCGGCGAGGCGGCCAAAGCGCTGGGAGAAGGCGATACGCGGGCACGGGTTCCCCTCATTGCTGGCGGTGGGCCTGTTCATCCGGTGGCCGAGCAGGTCAACCGGATGGCGCAAGAGATCGAGGATGCACTGGGTCGAAATCAGGAATTATTGCGTTCGGTCGCCCACGAAATGCGCACACCGCTATCGCGCTTGGTGTTGGCGCTCGACTTGCTGCAGGACGACACACCCGAAGCCCGCGCGGCGCGCATCGCCAAGCTTCAGCAGACGGTCATCGAAATGCAAGGGCTGACCGATGAGCTGCTCGACTTCTCGAGACTGGGAGACCGGCCGGAAGTGGCCCGGAAAACCGTCAACCTTGTGGACGTGGCGCACGACGTCGCCGGGCGCTGGGCGGGAACGGTGGTGAACTCCGCTTCCGAACCGGTTCACGTCCTCGGCGAGCCCAAGCTCATCACGCGAGCCATCGAGAATGCGGTCAGCAACGCGGTGCGCTACGCCACGCCCCCCACCATTGGCTTTTCGCGCACCGCGCAAGGGTGGGCGGTGATGGTGGATGATGCCGGCCCGGGCATCGCCGAGGCGGATCGGCAGCGCATCTTCGAGCCTTTTGAACGCCTCGAAGCGAGCCGGAGTCGCGACACCGGAGGAACGGGGCTGGGATTAGCCATCGTACGCCGCATCCTGGTTGCGCATGGCGGCACAGCCTCGATTGAGGATTCGCCTCAGGGCGGTGCGCGCGTGCGACTCGAATTCTCCACTGCGTTCACTTCCTGAAAGATGCTTCGCGCGAGGACGTGGCCACGCTCGAAGTCTGTCGCATCGTATTGGTTAGCAATAACCTACTCTTAAATGAGATTAATCGGCCTGGGGGTCGTCGGGTTCAAGCGGTAGTCGTCCTTCACCGGAGACGAAATCTCGGTGGAGGAACGAACCATGCAGCGCTCCATGATTCCACAATGCCTAAGTGCGGTCGTCATTGCAGTGCTCGCTTCGGCGTGCACGGGTGCCCCCGATCGTGACGAGCAGAACAACGAAATCGATCCAGGTCAAGAAGTCCCTGAGGCGACGACCGACCCCACCGGAGACCCTGAACCCACTCCCGAGCCGAGTGCGGATTTGGCCTATGCCACAGTGAATCCGTGGGGCCCGGTGCTCGTCGATGGTGACGGGTACGTTTTGTATCTGTTCACGTCCGACTGGCCTTCGGGTTGGGGCCAGGAGGCGGTCAGCCGGTGTGTCGGGCCCTGCGTTGACCAGTGGCCACCGGTCATCTTCAACGAGCCCGTCCTTGGCGAAGGGTTGGACGCCGCCAACCTGGGCTGGTTCACCCGCGATGATGGCAGCCGGCAGGTGACCTGGATGGGCTGGCCTGTGTACCGGTTCGGCGGGGACACCGCCCCTGGCCAGGCCTCCGGAGACGGCGACGCCCAGCAGTGGTTCGTGGTTCCGGAGACCGGCTACACCCACCTGCCCACCCGGAACGAGTCGTACACCTGGCTCGTAGGTATGGAGGGGCGCGCCTACTACTACCTGGCAGACGACGATATCGGCACACCCACGGAGGACCCCGTCTCCTGGTGTACCGACGCCTGCCTCGATACCTTCCCGCCCGCCACAGGGCCCGCGTACCTGCCTTCGGCACTCGACCCTTCAGACGTCTACACGTTCGAACGCCCTGATGGCATCGAGCAACTCGCATACCGCGGACGTCCGCTCTACACCTACGTTGAAGATGTCTACCCGGGCGACACCAAGGCCGATGGACTGGCCGGCCGTTGGTTCAAGGTGGATCCCTACGCCCTCCCCCCGGTCATCGAGGACCTCAAGCTCGACTTCGATAACCTTGCGCCGGGCATCGATTTTGACGTGTTGACCGTCCCTACGAGTAGGGGCAACGTGGACGTCACGGCCACCCTGGTCGTGCCCAACGTTTCCGCCACGCCCAATCCGATTGCGCTGTTCGATGCAGAGTGTGGGGGCTCCGCAGCGGGGTGCACGGGTGACGACGAGGACCTTTTCGCGGCAGGGCAGGGCCAGATCCTGGTGGCCCAAGATCCCACCAACGACGTCGAGCCTGATGACGCGGCGTCGCCTGCCCAGTTCACCTTTGATCTGTCGGTTCTGGACTGCGACACCATTGAGGTCGTCGAGTTCGTAGCCATCGATTCCAAGGACACTTCGTTTTCGACCATCCCGGGCGCCATTGCGCGTGACACCTTCATCGACTCGGGCTTTCCGAATCTGGATCCCAACCTTCTGGGCCGGTTTGGCGGTGAGCCCATCCTCGTGGACCAGGGCGTCTTCCATCTGTACGTGTGGGATTCAGGCGCGATCGATGATCTGACCATTCGCTGTACGAGCGAAAGCACTTGGTGGGAAGACCGGTAACGGAATCGTTGCTTTGGGTATGATGGCGGTCGCGGGAGGATCGATGCGGAGCTGGTGCTGGGGGTGGCTGTTCACGGTTGGGGCTTGTTCGGAAGGGGCGATGGACCCTGATGCATCCACCGGCGCCTGTGGCGTCGAGACGACCGAGACTGCGGAGTTCGACTTCGCAGGTAGTCGCTTCTCTTTGCCGATTCAAGACGCCGTTGTGGAGAACGAGTTTGGCAACGTCGGGGGTAGTGTCGAAGAGTGGTTCTGGCGCGTAGCGGTGACCGCGGTGGAGTCGGACGGGACCTTCCTTCAGATTCAAGTGACCGACAGCGGTGTCCAGCCGCTGAGCCCGAGCTACGTCATCGACGGAACCGACTTGTTGAACAGCATCGTTCACACCGTCGACGCTGGGAACTGCAGTCCCGACTTCGGGCGCAAGCCCACGTTCACGACGAATCTGGGTGGACAGGGCACTGTGACTGTCGAAGAGGTCAGCCGGAATTGCGTGGCGCTATCCTTCGACGCAATGCTTTTGGATGGCAACTTCGGCAACCCGGCATGCGATGGGCCAGAGCTGTGGCCGATTTCGGGACGGGTTTCGAGCAGGAATGTTGTTGTGAACTGAACGCCTTGCTTGCGTGCAAAAGTTGGTTCTACGTCGGCTCTTGCCACGCTTTGCGCAGCACGCCGAACACCACTTCGTCGTGCCACACGCCGTCCACGGGGATGCACTCTCGAAGGCGGCCTTGCTCCTCGAACCCCAGCTTGCGGGCCACCCCAAGCATCCCCTGATTTCCCGACCACGTGGCGAGCCGCACGCTGTGAAGGTCCCACTGGGCGAATAAGAAGCTCACCCAAAGGCCCAACGCCTCGCTTCCGTACCCCTTTCGCCATGTGGTTTCGTCGCGAAGGTTGATGCCCACGCCCACGTAGCCACCAAACGGGTCTTCGGGGTAGCTGACCACGTCGCCGATGTAGCGGTCGGTGCCCCGTTCGGCGATGACCACGCGTTGTCCTCCCCCCACGTCGTCGCCATGGCGCAGGAACTGATGATGCAGTCGGCGGTCCTCTTCGATGCGGCGGGGGGACGGCACGGGATGGTGGGGCGCGTTGAGTCGGCGGTGGGCGGCCTTGGGCCCATCCAACTTGAATCGCCGGTCGACATCTTCCGCTGTGAAAGCCCGCACGCGGATGTGAGGTCCCTCGAGCGGAAGGGCGGCTTGCACAGCCTCAATCTTGGCCTGACGTGCCTTGCGCTCCGGAGATTCGAAGATCTGCACCACGTTGCCTTCGGGATCGGTGCACTCGCAGTAGGTGGTGCCTTCCCACGTCCAGGGGTCGCGGGCCAGGCCTCCGTGATCGAGGATGGCCTGTCGCTGAGCCACCACGTCTGCGGTGGCAAACGAAAGTTTGTAGGCCACCTGATCGCGCCACTTCACCTCGGTCGGGGCAGGGCCCCAAATCTCCTCGGAGATGCAGTGGAGCACGACTTTCGCCCATGGGGAGGACAGTTCGACGAGGTCGGGGTGCCGACTTGGGTGAGCGCGCATCGCAAACGCACCTTCATAGAAGCGACGCACGACGTCCAGATCTCGGACAAAGACAAACGCATGGTCCAAGCAGGCTTGGGGCATTCGACCTCCGGCGTCAGTTCACCCCGGCGGGGTTTGATGCATGTAAGGCGATGGCTACCGTGTCGGGAACCTGGGCGGTCAACTGGTGCACCATGGCGGGTTGGCAAGTTAGAAAGAGGATTTGTTGCGATGTTGCGATCGTTCCGATCACCCGAATGAGGCCTTCAGTACGTTCGACATCCTGATGGACGAGCACATCGTCGAGCACGAGCGGCAAGGGGACCCGCAGTCCGTGTTCGGCGGCGAGTGCGAAGCGAACGACCAGGTAGGTGAGGTCTCGGGTGCCGCGAGACAGGTGATGAGGCGGTATTGCGGCGCCATCTTGGGCCTCGACGAACAATTCGCCCCCCTCGGCTCGCAGGCCAACCCATGCGCCAGCGGTGGCTTCGCGCATCCACTCCGATGCGCGCTCCATGACGGAGGGCTGCTGCTGGTCGACGAACGTAGCGTAGGTCTGGTCGAGGAGCGCTCGGGCCACGTAGACTTCTGCGATGTCGTCGAGAATGGCGTCGCGTTCGGCCTTGGCCGCTTCGACGTCATGGGCGGCTTCGACGACGCTCGTGGCCTGCTCGATCTCGTGGCGTTGCAGCTGGATGGCCCCCAAGGTGCGCTGTGCATCGGCCAGTTCGGCGCTGAGCGCGACGGCCTGACGATGGACCGCCTGTTGCTCACCATCGAGGGCCCGGCGGGCATCGGCGGGGGCCGGCGTGGTGCCGAGCAGCTCTCGGAATGCGGCATCGACCGCCTCGTTTCCGGCTGCCATCCGTTCGTCGTGACGGGCCAAGGTCTCGCGGACGGCCTGTTGGCGGAGCGTGAGGCGCTCGAGTTCGGCCCTGTCGTCGGACCACCGCGGAACCTCGTTGGCCAAGGCCAAGGCCTCGTCGAAGTCGGTCGGCTCGGAGCGACCCAGCAGGTTGGCGGCCTCTATCCCCCCCGCGACCCACTGGCGGATAGGGGTTTGCGGTTCCTCCGCCTCGTGTCGAAGGCGCACGACCTCGTCGGCCAGGGGACCGAGACGTTCGACGTCTTGACGGAGCATGTCGAGGGAATCGGGGTCGTCGGGCAGTCCGGCTGGGCCCTCGGCGGCCAGGGTGCTCGTGAGCCGTCCCTGACAGGCCTCGAGGTGCGCAATGGCCTGGGTTTGCGACTGCTGGACGGACAACTGGGCTGCGGCGATGCGGTGTTGGCGAACCCTCGCAAATGCCACCCCGAATGCCAGGCCTGTCACCGCCAGTGCGACGGCCCAAAGGAGTTCTCCAACCGGCCGGAACGCAACGACCGCACCCAGCGCGGCCAATCCCGCTGCGACGAGCAATCCCCAAGGCAGAGCCGGGGCTTGGGGTTGCCGATTCGCTTCCCTGTCGACCGCTTGCCGGGCCCGGAGTACCTCTTGACCAAGGGACTGTAGGGTAGACCATGGCATGGTGCGCAGGTCGGTGAGGGGCCAAGTCTTGGCCGCCGACGCCGCCGCTTGCTGGTCGAAGGTGGCCTCGGCTTGAGCAAGCGCGCGCTGGGCTTGGATCACGATCTCGCGTTGCTTGGCGATCGCCGAGTGTTGTTGAGCCCATGCGATGACGGAAGGGCCTTCGGCCGAAGGGGATTCGGGCCATCGTTCGGTGATCGCGCGGGCCGAGGCGGTGAGTTCATCGAGTCGACGTGTGGGCTCGAGGCGCTCCTGACGCAGCGCCTCCCGAGCGTCGAGTTGTTCCGACACCGTGCGAAGGCGGGTGCGACGTTGCTCGAGATCGCGGATGGCCTCCTCGATTTCCGCAACTTGAGCGCGCGTGGTGCGCTCTTGGCTCACCACACCAGGCAGGGTCATGGCGACGGACTGCGCTTCGCCAAGGGCTGCTTTTCGGGCTTGGAGTTGCTGGGTGGCTCGATTGAGATCCGCGTCGGCCCGGCGCGTGTTCAAGCCCAAGTCCAACAGGCGGCGCTTCCAGCGCTTGCGAATGCCCGCGACATCAACCTCGCGGCCCACCACCGCGGCAGCGAGCAACGTGTCGCGCAGCGCATCGTTCTCGAGAGCTTCGAGCTGCAACAGATCGTGGGCCTGGCAGGAAAACACCGCGTCGAAAGCCCGCCCATCGAAGTGGCCCAGCGCATGCCCCAGCACCGCATCGGCGACCGGAAGGCCGGCTTGTACGACCTCGAGGGCATGGTCGTGGCGGGCAATCCGAAGCCGCCCGTCGGGGGTCTGAAGGTCGACGATGCCCCCGAGGCGGCCGCCGCGTAGCGCGACCTCATCGGGGGTCCGTTTGCGACGGGGCGCTTTGCCAAACAGCACGTGCCGAACGAACCGAACCAACGTGGTTTTACCGGTTTCGTTGGGGCCGTGGATGACGTTGAGACCAGCTCCCAGGTCGAGGGTTCGATCCGCGAGTACGCCGTACGACTCGATGTGCAGCCGCTTGATCACGCGCCCTCCACCGTCACCGCGTCGACCGCTCGCGCCAACGCTCGGGTGAGGAGGTGGCGTTGGGCCTCGTCGTTCAGACGCTCGGCCAACCCCCGCAATGCCGGCACTTCATCGAGTAGTGCGAGGAGATCGAGGTCTTGCCGGGCTCGACGCACCAGGGCACCGGCCAGGGTCGGCGCGTCGGAGAGGGCTTCGAGGTCGATCATGGGCTGCACGTCGAGGCGCACGTCCACCCAACGGACGGCCGGCGGGGCGGCGTCCTGGAGAATGCGCAACCATTCGTCGCGAGACAGCGAGCCGAGAGCCCGGTAATGCGTGGAACGACCTTGGATTTCGGCTCGGAGCAGCTGGAGCGCGTCCGGGGTCGATGGGATGCGTTGGGTGAGCGCCTTCACGACGTCGTCGACCGCACCCACATCGGTCGCATCGAGCAAGACTCGTTCAAAGACCACCGGCGCAAGAGCGAGTGGCTCGGTCTGCAGCTCATGGGGTGCGCCCGACACAAACAATGCCCCCCGCGAACCGCACTCTGCGAAGTGACGTCCCTGGAGATTACCGGAATATGCGACGACGGGCGGATGGGCGTGCAACACCTTCTGGTCGTGGATGTGGCCGAGCGCCCAATAGTGGAACCCGGTGGCGACCAGATCCGACAGTACACATGGGCTGTAAGGGTGGTCGAGGCCGTGTTCGTCGAGTTCAGTGTGGAGCATGGCCACATGAAGCCCCTCGCCTTCGGGGGCCGGGTAGCCGGCGGCGAGGCTTTGGGTCACCTTTCGCGAAGGGTAGGATTGGCCCGTGACGGTAACGCGGCCTCCGTCGCACGCGAAGGCATGAACCTCGGGGGCGCCGGCGCCGAAGACCACGGTGGTTTCAGGCCACTGATCGACCGCGACGTAGCCTTCGTGAACCGGATCGTGGTTTCCATGCAGTAAGAAGAGGCGAATGCCATGCTCGGCCAACCGAGCCGCTGCGTTGCGCAATCGAACCTGCGCGCGGACCCCACGTTCGAGACCATCGTAGATGTCGCCGCTCATTAGGACGAAGTGGCAGTTGCGCTCGATCGCGGATTCGACCAAGGCATCGAGTGCATGCAGGCTTGCATCGCGGAGCTGCTGGGCAATCTCGGGGTCGCGTCGGGCCAGACCGCGGAACGGGGCATCGAGATGAAGGTCGGCCGCGTGTACGAAACGGTACAAAGAACCTCCGGCGACGGTCGAAAATTGGCCGTTTCCGTAACCCATCGACGTCGGCCTACCGCAGGCGATCGCCACCACAAATCGTCCGTCTTGACGCGGTCGAATGCGTTAGCGCGAACCCGTGTGTGGCAAGGCAAAGCCGATCACCGAATCGCCACGCGGAAAGCCAAACAAGTTGTGCCCGCCCGCGGCGACCGCAACGAATTGGGTACCGTCGATGGCGTAGGTGATCGGGGGGGCATTTACGCCAGCCCCACAGTCGTGCGCCCATAGCTCTTTGCCACTGGCTGCGTCAAAGGCTGAAAGTTCCCCGGTGCCCTGGCCCATAAAGACCAGTCCCCTCGGGCGAGGGCCGTTCGCGCAGCGAGTAGGTGGTGGGCATATGGATGCCCATCACGTAGACGAGGCCGCTGCTGGCATCGTACGACACCGGTGACCACGAGGTTCCGCCGGCAGCGCCGGGGGCAATGGTTACGCCTCGAGGGGTGGGGGGCCGAAACAGATTGCAGTGGGGCACGTAGTGGTCCGATTTGTACAGCAATTCGCCCGTGACGCGATCGTGCACGTAGAACCAGCCCGTCTTGGAGGCTTCCCCAACCGCCTTTACGGTGCGCCCCTCGTGCTCGACGTCGAACAGCACAGGAGGGCTTCCCGCACCGTAGCCTCACAGATCGTGAGGAACCTGCTGGTAATACCAGTTCAGGGTGCCCGTTCGTGCATCGAGGGCCACCAATGAAATCGTGTAGAGGTTGTCGCCCGGTCGCGAGACCTCCTCCATCTGGGGAGCCGGGTTTCCCGTGCCAAAGAAGAGCACGCCCATTTCGGCGTCCAGCGCTGGGGTTGACCACAACGATCCTCCGCCGACCTTCCAAGCGTTGGGGTACGCCTGCATTTGGGCCTTCTCCTCTGCGATGTCGCGGTAGAGGCGCGCACCATCTGGCGTTTCCGTACGCCACACGCCTTCCCAGCCCTCGGCTTTGGTGGTGTACGAGCGCCACCGTTCTTCGCCGGTTTGGGTGTCGTAGGCAGCGAGGTACCCGCGGCGTCCGAATGCGCCTTCGAGGCCAATGACCGCTCCTACGCCATCTCCGCTCTCTCGTTCGACGTGGAGGCCATATCCGGCCCCTGTGACGCCCGCGATGACGAGCCCATCGAAGACCAGTGGCGCCATGTTCGCCCCAAGCCCACTCGAGCCCGTGGGTTTGCGACTGCGGAGAGGGTCATCCGCAGCGAGATCCGCCACCGACCTCGGTCGGTTTGGTATCGGCAACGGCCATGGGCACGTCCCAGAGGACGCTTCCGGTTTGCGCATCGAGCGCGATGAGGCGTGCATCGGCGGTGGCCATGTAGACCGCCCCGTAGCCCACCGAAACCCCCCGGTTTGCCGGGCCACAACAGAGCTTGCCGGGTCGGTATTCGTGGGCATAGCGCCACTTCTCGACCCCGGTGGCCGCATCGAGGGCCACCACGTGGTTTTTGGGGGTGGAGAGGTACATCATACCGTCGGCCACGATCGGGCTCGCTTGGAAGCTCGCTTTGATCCCGGTGTGGTAGGTCCAACGTGGTTCGAGCTGGCCCACTTTGCCGCGATGGACCTGGTCGAGTGTCGAAAAGCGCTGGTTTTCGTAGTTGTGCCCGTACGTGACCCAATCCGACGAGGTGCTCGAGGCATCGCGCAGCCTGCCCTCGTCCACCGCCATCGCGGGGGGCGCCAGCCCCAGCAGCGCACCGCAGACCCAGTGTTGAATGCTGCATACCTGAATGGTTCGCCTCGGGTCTTGCCGTTGCATGCCTGTCTCCCGGATGGTCCACGAAGCTTCGCATCGATGCGACGGTCCGGTCGATCGGCAAGTTGACGGATTTGATATGGCCCCGCGGTGGAGAGCCTCATGGTCTTGTTTCGCCTTGCCCTCATTGCGCTCGTTGGTTGCTCGGCTAACTCGGAGAACCCGACGCCCAGCCCCTCCGAGCCCGCGCAATTCCCTTCCGTCGAGGCGTTCGACGTCGAGGGGCCCTACGACACGGTCATCGATGACATCAACGACTGCACGGTGCACCGACCGGCTGAACTCGGCACGGCGGGCCTTGCCCATCCCATCGTCCTGTGGGGCAACGGAACCACCGCCACTCCGGCCGTCTACGCGGAGCTGCTCGCCCACTTGGCGAGCCATGGGTTTGTCGTTGCGGCAGCCAACACTTCGAATGCGGGAAGTGGCGCTGAAATGCTAGATTGCCTCGATGAGCTGACGGTGCGGCAGGGCGAAACGGGTGACGCCTACTTCGAATGGCTCGATCTTACGAGCGTCGGCGCGAGTGGGCACTCTCAGGGGGGCGCAGGGGCGCTGATGGTGGGTGCAGAGCCTGGGGTTCGCACGAGTGCGCCGCTTCAGCCCTACATCGACCCCATTCCGTTTGGAGGCCGCTTCGAACGGGAGGCGCTTGCCAATCAGACCGGTCCGTTGGCGCTGTTTTCGGGCGGGTCGGACCAAATCGCATCACCCGATGAACAGCAGCAGCCGGTCTTCGACGAGGCCAATATCTACACCGTGTGGGCCACTCTGCTTTCCGCCAGTCACTTCGAGCCCATTGGGGATGCGGGTCGCTACCGAGGACCCCTCACCGCCTGGTTCCGCAGTGAGCTGATGGACGATGTCGACGCCCGAGCCCGGTTCGAGGGAGCGTGTGCGCTTTGCGATGATGCAGACTGGACCCTCGAGACCAACGACGTTGGACGATGATCAGACTCGCGCAAGCTTTGCTTGCTGCTGTTCTGATTTCGCGCAAGCTCCGCTTGCCGCTGATCGGAGCTGCCGATACGCGGTCCATCAAGGCGCCCACCGCCCCGCCGGAACCAGGCTCGTGAGGCCGTAAGCCCGCTACGTGGCCCGGCGCCAGGCCACGCGAACGTGCCAACCCCGCTCCTTTGGATCAGGGTACTGCGAATCCAAAATCGACGACCACCGGGTAGTGATCGCTGGCGCGCTCGGTCTCCGGCGTATGCACCACCTCACCACCCACAACCTCGATCTCTTTGCTGACGAGGACGTGGTCGATGCGCATGGCGGAGCGTTTGTCGGTGTCGAGCAGGTCTGTCGGGATGGTGTAGCGTCGGCCCGATTCGGGTACGCCATCGTGGAGTCCTAGACGTGCGAGCGCAGCAAACACCAGTTTTCCGCTATCGATAAATCCGTCTACCGCCGCAATGGGATCGCGGGAGAACCGCTGGAAGGCTTCAATCAGGGCGTCGCGGTCTGGCACATCGGCAGGGTGGATGCAATTGAGGTCACCCGCGAGGATGCGGGGGCCTGAACTTCCGGTGAGCAGACGAATGAAGTCGAGCGCCTTGTTGCCGGGCCATCGACCGGGGTGGGGATGGTAGGACGCGATGGTCAGTTCGCCGACGCCCCCGTCCAATCGTGCGACCAGCCCACCGCGGTTGTAGATGCGCATCTCGCGTTGCTCGACGATGGGTAGTCGGCTCAAAATCGCGTTGCCCCAGGCCCCGTCGTACAGCGCTGCCGCATGGTGGGGAAACCCGAAAAGGCCAGCGTAGTCCACCCGTTTTCCCTGGTACAGGCGGCAAAACAGCGCCTCATTCAGCACCAGTACATCGGGTTTCAGGGCGTGGACCACCGCGACCGCTGCCTGAACCCGGTCGCGGTCGATCTGGCGCCGCTCGGGAACCCGCCGACCGCGGGCTCGTGTCGAGACGGGACGCAATCCTTCGAGGAGGTTGTAGCAGAGCAAGCGTAGCTTCACGCCTCTATC
Source organism: Myxococcota bacterium (assembly GCA_039208735.1). Taxonomy (GTDB): domain Bacteria; phylum Myxococcota_A; class UBA796; order UBA796; genus DRPG01. Next base: position 67,380 of record JBCCQY010000001.1, read on the forward strand.
CTACTCCTCCGCGTTGACGGGCGTCCGCGCGCGTCGACGCTACCAAGTCGTGCGCGGGCCATCGCCGCCCGTCGTACGACGCCCCACCGAGTGGTAGGTCACCGGCGTGCCCGCGAACCACCGCGGCTCATAGATGTTGCGGCCATCAACGATGATGGGGTTGGCCATGCGGTTGGCAAACGTTTGCAGGTCGGGCGTGCGGTAGGCGCGCCACTCGGTGGCGATGACCAACACGTGGGCACCGTCGAGCGCGTCGAGCGGGTCGTCGACGACCGTGATGCCCTCGGGGCCGAGCACGGCAAGGGCGTTGTCGACCGCGGCGGGGTCGTGAACCGCACAGGCCACTCCGCTGTCACGCAGCCCCGCCACAAGGGCGGTCGCAGCACTCTCCCGCACATCATCGGTCATGGGCTTGAAGGCCAATCCCCAGACCGCGGCGCGTTTGCCCGCGGGCTCCGGTCCTAGGGCGTCGAGGGCACGTTGCAGGACGTGCAAACGCTGGACCTGGTTGACGTGGGCGGTGGCCTCCACGAGCGACTGGGTCACCCCAACGCTTCGCCCGATGGCTGAAAGGGCAGCGACGTCTTTCGGGAAGCACGAGCCGCCGTAGCCGAGCGACGCGTACAGGAAGTGGGGACCGATGCGCGAATCGCTGCCCATGCCTCGGCGAACCGAGCCCACATCGGCGCCCAAGGCTTCGCAGAGCCTTGCGAGGTCGTTCATGAAGCTCACGCGCGAGGCAAGCATGGCGTTGCTCGCGTACTTCGTGATTTCAGCCGAGGTCGGGTCCATGACTTGTAGCCGCTTGCTGCGGACCATGAAGGGTCCGTAGAGCGCGCGCATCAACTCGGTGGCCCGCTCGGTGCGCGTGCCCACGATCACACGGTCGGGGCCCATGAAGTCCCGCACCGCGTCGCCTTGCTTGAGGAACTCGGGGTTGCTCACGAGTTCGAGGTTGGAAATGCCCCGTTCGGCGAGCCACTGGGTCAGCCGCTCGTTGGTCCCAGGGGGCACCGTGCTCTTGAGCACGACGTAGACGTGCGACCCGCCGGCATGTTCGGCGATGGATTCAAGCACCGCCTCAACCGCCGAGACATCGGCTGTGCCGTCGGCCTGCGCGGGTGTGCCCACTGCGATGAACACCGCGTCGGCATCGCGGATGCCCTCGGCCAACGACGTGGTGGCAAGCAGCCGGCGGCGTTCGCGCACGGCCTGCAGCAGGTCGTCGAGCCCGGCCTCCCAGATCGGGCTGCGCCCGTCGAGAATGGCGGCGACACGCTCCTCCGAGCGGTCCACCATGGTAACGGTGTTGCCTACGTCCGCGAAGCATGCGCCCGCGACGAGCCCCACATAGCCGGCGCCTACGATTGCGAGTTTCATCGCGGCGCGGGTTATCGCACGTCGCGAACCGAGGCCAGTCCATGACCGCTAATGCTCCCCCCGGGCTGACCTTCGTGGTGCCCGCCCTGAACGAAGCTGAATCCCTTCCTCAACTTTTCGACGAGATTCGAGCCGCCTGCCACACCGTCGACAAGACCTTCGAAGTCATCGTCATCGACGATGGCAGCAGCGACGGCACGGTGGATGCGGTCCGCACGGCCAGAGCTGACGACCCGCGAATCCGCTTGATCTCGTTCACGCGGAACTTTGGAAAGGCCGCCGCCTACACCGCAGCATTCCGACGCGCTCGGGGCGCCTTGGTGGTCACCATGGATGCGGATCTGCAGGATGACCCCTCCGAACTGCCCAAGTTGCTGATGGAACTCGAAGACCAAGATGTGGTCGTCGGTTGGAAAATGCATCGCATGGGCAACGAACCCACGAAGACGCTGCCTTCTCGTGTGTTCAACCGTATGAACCGGCTCGTGTTCGGCGTGGCGTTTCGCGACCAGAACAGCGGGTACCGCATCATGCGGCGTGAAGTGGCGCATGCGCTTGAGCTGTCGGGCGACAACTACCGCTTCATTCCGCAACTGGCGCATCTTGCGGGGTTTCGGGTCGGAGAGGTGGGCGTGCTGCACCGCAAGCGCGTTCACGGGGTCAGCAAGTACGGGGTGACCCGCTTCTGGACGGGCATGCTCGACCTCTTGACCGTGGGCTTTCTCGCGCGTTTTCGCCACCGTCCGCTGCACTTCTTTGGGACGGTGGGCTTGCTGCCCATCTCGGTGGGCGTGGGCCTGTTGATCTACGTCCTCGGCATGAAACTCGCCGGCGACAACTTCAGCCAACACCTGGCCGCGCTCATCATCGGCGTCACCTCTTTGCTCATTGGCGTGCAGAGCATCTTGATTGGGCTCGTTGCCGAATTGCTTGCCGCGCCCCAAGGCGATCAGTTCGTCGTCGACCGGGACGTTTCCGATGCCTGAACTCGAATGGCCCCCGTTTGACCCTGGCGCTTTGGTCGGGCTCGTCGGTGGAGTGGTGTTCTTTGGCTCGTGGGTGCTCCAAGCCATCGAAACCCGACAGGCCGGCCAGCCTGTGGTGAGCTGGCGATTCTTCGCCATGCGCATCACCGGGTCGCTGCTGCTCGTGGTCGAGTCGATCCGAGTGCAGTCGCCGGGTTTGTTCCTCGTTAATCTCGCAACGCTGGGGCTGATGGCCTACAACCTGTTTATGGCGTGGTCGGCCGAACCTGCAGAGTCAAGCTGACGGTGTCGTGACCGCGATGGTCCACGGGAAACTCGTGTGGACCTGAACGGGCCCCACCGCTCCGGTGCCCATCAACATTCGTCGAAAGCCGCCGGGACTCCAACGCTGGATGTGCTCGGGGTGGTTGCCAAGTCGGGAGAGGTACTTGCCGCGGGCTAGGTTTCCGAGCTGAAACCAGGGCTCCCACGGAACCGAGAGCACCAGGTGACCCCGCGACACCCGCGCGAGTTCGCGAACCGCCACGGCGGGGTCTTCGAGGTGTTCGAGGACCTCAAGGCAAATCACGGTATCGAACTGATCATCGTCGTAGGGCAGGTCGGTGGCCGATGCGACTTGCGCCTCGACGCCGGGCACCGCGGAACGGCACGCGGCCACCGCGGCCTCCGACAGATCGCAGGCGTGGACGTGCTCCCCTGCGGCCGGCCCGAGGGCTTGCAGCACGAAGCCCTCGCCGCATCCCACGTCGAGCGTCGCCGAAGGTCCGATGGCCTCGACCTCCTGTCGCACCCGGTCGTGAAAACGGTCCAACAGCGCGCGGACGACAGGATTCGAAGTCGTGTGCTTTAGTAGGTTGCTCGACGGCTCCACAGGCCCCTCCATGGCGACGTCGCGTAATCCGCTTCAGCGCTCTCGGCGCTTCCAGATCTCATAGACCCCGATTGGATCAACTTTCTGGTAGTGCTGGGTGACCCAAAGGTAGAGCGGCTCGTGGCTTTCGAGTAGATCCGAACTATCCCCGTCAAAGCCAGTCATATAGGGAATGCCGTCATCGGTGCCGACAACGATAATCGGGGGCTTGGTCCGTTCAAGGTCCGTCATGAGTACATCGAGCCAGAATTCATGGTCCGTGGTGCGCAGGGCTAACGGGAAGTTGTAGATGAGGGTGCTTGCGGGGCGGCGCTGGGCCAACACGTGGATGGCAGGGTCGAATGCCCAGGCGAGCACAGGGTCATCAGGGGACGTCTCTGCTCGCAGGTAAGCCGCCACCTTGCCTTGGTCTGGAATCGGCCAGGTGGGCACCTTGTAGCGAGGGAGGGCGTAGTGCTCGTTCAGCGTCTCGTAGCCCCCGGCCACCCGAAACAGGCTGCGGTAGCGCTGGGGTTGGTTGGCGTAGCACAGCAGGAGGCTCACAACGGCCGCCACGAACGGGAGCCCGCGGTGATGCCAAAGGCGGTCGAGCCCGAGGCGGGGCCCAAGGTCAAGGAGCCAGGTGCTGCCCAGGCCTACGAGCAGTGCCGCCGGGGGCAGGGTGGGGTGGTAGTGGTAGGCGAAGAAGCGGCCCTGCATCATGACGCCGACCAACCCCATCGCCCACCAGGTCACCACGAGGGCGCCTGCAATCCAGTGTCGTGGGGTCAGCCGGATGAAGGCGAGCAAGGCGGGGCCGATGCCGATGAAGCCGCTCACGATCATCGACCAGGCGTTGCGGTGGTCGCGGCGCAGCGACCTGCCAATGCCGTTGAATCGGGAACTCAAGCCCTCCTGCGCATCGTTTATATAGGTCGACAGGAGTTCGGTATGGGTGCGTCGGAAGATCTCGCCTGCACCCTGGGCCACCAGTGAAAACAGGGTCAGCCCCAAGGTGCCAAGGCCACCGCCGACCACTCCGACAAGCCCCCACCACACCCCAACGCCATGGGTCGCCGCAGACAGGGCGAACGCGACGAGCATGGGCAGCGCAATGAGGCCTGCCGTGTACTTGAAGAGCACCGTGAAGGCGGAGGCAGCACCGGCGGCGACATACCCCAGCATGGCGGGCCCCCGTCGACCTTCGGCCCACGCATCTCCGGCCGCGAGGATGAGTCCGATGGCGGCGATGGCCGGCAGGTTGAGCCAGCCGTCGGCTTGGGTGATGTGCCAGTAGCCGATTCGCCAATAAAGCAACGCGTAGACCGTGCCTGCGACCAGCGCGACGTCCCGACGGCGGAACAGACGCCAGGCAAGCCAGGTCAACAGGGCGATGGTCGCGGTGGTCCACAGCGAGTCCCAGATGCGACAGGCCACCGGGTTGGTGCCGAACAGCAGCTGAGACATGCCATGCAGCCAGGCCGTAGCAGGGGGCTTGAAGGTGAGCGCGTCGCGGTAGAGAACGCCGCCCTCCGACCACACCCAGCCGGCGGTCGCGTAGTTGCCTTGGTCGCGCCCGAGCGGGAAGAGCAATGTGGGCAAGCTCGAGACGAACGACGTGGCAGCCGTGATGCCGACAATCGGCCAGATGGGGGCATCGCTCGGCGAACCGGGAGCGTACATGAGGCACCTCGGGGCTGCCGACATAGCCCCGGACGCCGCCATCGCCTACAGACGACCGTGCGCTAGACAGTGCGGCAAATCAGTGCCAAGGTGACGGGGTCGCGGTGGAGGTTTGGATGGTGCCCTTGGCCCTGGCTCTTTCGACGCCGGTGGCGGCGTTCGACGGTGGTGAGCCCGTTCCCGAGATCACGTTTAGCCAACCGGTCGATCTGGACCGGCTCGCGCGGGCGCGGTCCCGCCAACAACTGGCCACGCGTTTGGGGTGGACCGCCGCCGCGGGGCTCGCAACGTCGTTCGGCGGAGCCGCCTTGCTGGTGGGCACCTGTGACTTCGATCGGGGGCAGTTTGGCGGTTGCCCTCGTGGAGCGCAGGTGGCGGGCTGGACGATGCTCTTCGCTGGGTCGACCGCATTCACGGTGGGCCAGCTCGGGTTTGTCACCGCGGCTCCCCTTGCCGAGTCGTACGGGGTTGACGCGGGCCTTTCGATGCGTCCGCGATTCGGGTGGGCTCCGCTCGTGCTGAACCTAGCGGGACTGGGACTGGCCACATGGGGGCGGAATCTCGGGGTTCGAAGGCCTGTCTTGTCCACCACGGGTACGGCGATGTACGGCCTGGGCCTCGTTTTGGGGATGGTTCAAGTGACCCGGGTACGGCGTGCGCATCGTCGACACGTCTCGGTCACGCCCACCGGCAATGGGGCCCAAGCCGTCGTCAGGTTTTGACGTTCAGGCGATCCAATCGGGATTGCGCTCCTTGCCGAAGTACCCGGCGGGGTAGATCCACCGAATCCAGCGTTCGGGCATCCAGAACGTGAAGATGTGGCGGTTTCGCTGGGCACGAATGTCGGCTTTCATCCCATCGCGGTCGTACTGAAGCTCCACGTGGTCGAGGCGATCGGCAGTCCGTCGGATGTCCTGAACATCGCCACGTTGGAAGGCCTGCCTTAGCGCGGTGACGTCGACGGTTCGCAAGTGGCAGTCCTGCATGCCCACATCTGCTGTGTACAGCAGCTGGTTGCCGTCCGGTGACCAGCAGGGGCTGAAGTCTGCGCCCTGGTTCTTGGTCAGGCGAACCGCAACGCCTCCGTTCGCGGCCATGAGCCAAACGTCCTTGTCGCGGTCCTCGTAGGCGTCCTCGGGGTCGGATTCGTACTGACGGTTCGACACGAACGCGATGAGGCTTCCGTCAGGGCTGGGCACCGGCGTGATGTCTGCGCCGCGATCCGCGTTGAGCTGCGTCTTTTCGCCGGTCGACAGATCGATGCGCCAAATGTCGGCATCCCCCCCTCGGTCGCTCGAAAACAGCAGCCCCTGGCCGTCCGGGGTCCAGCGGACGTGGTTGTCGGAGCCGGTGTGGGTCGTCACCTGGGTGCGGTTCCGACCGTCGGCATCCATGATCCAAACATCATTGTTGCCGCCTTCGTTCGAGATGTAGGCGATGCGCTCGCCGTCGGGGCTGTAGACCGGGGAGTCGGCCCAGCGCCCGGTCGTCGTGAGCTGCACGGGCTTGCCGCCGCTGGCGTCGATCCAAAAGATCTCCTGGCCCAGGATGCCCCGGCCCCCGCTCGTGTACACCACGCGTCGGCCATCGGGAGACCATTTGGGCTTGTCGTTCCAGACGTTGCCCTGGGTCAACTGGCGGGGTGTCCCCCTGGCGAGGTCGAGGCTCCAAAGGTCAAAATCACCCGTCTTTCCGCTTGAGAATACGATTTTTCCGCTGTTCGCCGTCGCCATGGGTACCTCGGGGAGGGGGGTGAGTTGCGTTCGGCGAGCTCAACGTTCGGGTCCGCGCATTATTTCGCTGCCCCTGATCGCATTGTCGTGAATCGCGTTCTTGCGCGGATTCCGATGGCCACCGTGGGCGATCCCGCTCCGGGTCTACAGAGGCGTTCGCTCCCGGCTCCTCGGTCTTTCCGCTCCGCGGTCGTCTCTTGGCATCGTCGTTGCACTAGGACGTGCGAGTCCTGCCTTGGAGACCTCCATGCTACTGTCTTTGCTGACCTCGGAAGCTCTGGCATTGAGCTGTATTTTCGGCGTCTACGACCTCAACGTGGATGACGGAAGCGTGGTGCCGCCCGGCGCTGTATTTGTTGCCTCCCACACCTACTCGGAACCCGATGCCGAGGTCATTGGTCTTCACCTTTTGGATGCCCAAGGTCAGGAAGTTCCCTCCGATGTGGAATGGAGCCCCTTCGTGGTTCGGCTTGTGCCGCAGGCCGAATTGGCACCCGGGCAGTACCGCATCACGGCCAACGACGGCGGGTACTACCTGGCGGGCGAGCGTGGATTCACGGTGATGGCGACCGAGCCCATCGATGCACCACCGATGGAAGCGCCCTCGGGGCTGAGCCTCGAGTGGGAGCGTGAGGAAGACCCAGACTGGGGACTCACCAATGGCATCGACGTGCGGTTCGATGGGGTAGCCGCTGCCTCGCACTATGAGATGGAAGTTGCATCCAACCAGGACTTCACCGATGCGGCGATGGCCGTGACAACCGGTGAGTGGGCGTTCTTGGGCCTGACACTTTGTGGGTCGACCGTCGACGGGTGGGACCAAAGTGGGCAGAGCTACGTTCGAGTCCGGGCCGTTGCCATCGACGGCGAAGTATCGGCCTGGTCTCCGTTCGAAGTGACGGACAATTCGCCTCCGGGAGCCAAGCCGCTCATCAACGCATGGGGCTGCTCTGTGGCTGGTGGAACGCCGTTGTCCGGGGCGGCGCTACTGGCGTTGAGCCTGGGACTCATGGCGCTCCGTCGCCGTGATGCCTAGGCCTTGCCGAAGCAGTAGAGCGAAGCCAGGAACTGGACATCCTCGCTAAGGCGAGGTCGAGCGTCGGCAAGGACGTGAAAGAACTGCAGTGTGATCGCGTTGCGGTCGAGCAACGCTTGCACGACGCGATGGGCGACGTCTTCTCGGGAGCCACTCCAGTCCACTGCGTTTCGGGCATCTGGAACAGAATGGGCGATCAGCCTTTCCAGTTCAGTTGGCTTGAAGTGAAGTAAGAACCTCCAAAGTTCCCTTTCGGGATTGGGAGGGGTGTCGTAGCGTCGAACGAGAATGAGATCGTTGCCTTCCTTACGCCATAGTTCCATCCCATCGCTGCGATTCACAAGAAACGATAGTCTCTCGGCGACTTTCAGGCCGAAAAAGCTGTCCACATCCATTCGCGCAAGCTCGGTGGGGTCATTCGCGGGGTGGGGATGCGTGGGTTCCCAAGGACGCGCGATGAGCCATTCAGCGATGGCGGCGAGGTGGTCTTCGTGACCTGCCTCGAGTCGGATCTTCGCAAGCTTTCCCGTGTTTTCGAACGCGGCTTGGCGAATGTTCGCGTCAGGGTGTCGCGCTTCAAACGCGGCGAGTATTGTGGAAATGGCAGCTTGGTCCAGGTGCTTGAGGCCGCTGCGGAAGTACATCGTAAGCCCGGGCTTCGCTTGAAACCGACGCCGAGCGTGTTCGATGATGGAAAGAACCTGGCGGTAGAAAGCGTCGAGGGCAGGGCCAACCCTTTCGTTGGGTTCGAGGGTTCGGCTGACATCGAACTGTGGCCTGCCTTCGGTATTCATAATGTCTAGGTGAAGGTCGGTGGGGGAGAATTCCGAGGCCAGATGGTCCTCAAAGTCATTGTAGATCCCGGGTAACGACCAGCCTTCGAGATCCGGCTCGAACAGGAACGACAGAACGCGCTCGTTCACTAAAAACAGATGAGGATCCGCGATTAAGTTCCAATCTCCGAGCTGTTCCTGAATGTCGTCTCGAACCCGAATCATCACGGTTTCGATGCGATTGCTCAGTCCGGCAGCAGTGATTTCGTTGAGTTGCTCTCGCTGATGCGGGACGAGTTCCGCCGTATTGAACGAACCATCCGAATACGTCTTTAGGTTGGCAAAGGTGATGGTTTGACCATCAATCTTGATAGTCTGGGGTCCTTCCTTGCTCACAGCCACTTCCCTGCCACGTAGGCCTGCGAATGCTACAAAGCGTAGCGCCATACGCCCAGGTTGACGTTTTCGTGGACGGCAAGCGTTGGGTCACCGCGTGCAGATGTCGGGCAGGTCGGGCGGAAGGTTCTTTTCCCATACCGATGGCGATGTCGCGCCGTAGCGGTGGTAGTCGAAGAAGCGCCACACGGTCGTGGCCATGTCCGCCGCGATGCCATGCCCCGAATCGTGTTCGCATTGCACGCTAAAGTGACCCTTTGAACCCAGGTCCTTGACGAAACCCGTGCTCGCGCCGGCCAAGAAGTCACCTTGGTCGCCGTAGAGCACCATCGCGGGAATGAGGTTGGTGGGATCGAGCATGGTGGTGTCGGTATTCGGCAGGATGCCCCCAGAGTAGGTGGCCACCGACGCGACGTAGTTGCTGCGCTGGTAGAGCATGTGGGCGGTGTGCAGACCGCCTGCGCTGGTTCCCGCCACGTGGATGCGGGAAGGATCAATGCCGACTTGCTCGATCGCACACGCCACCACTTCATCGGCTCGTGGCAGATCTTCGAAGTACCAGACCGGGGTGCCGCTCGACACGACGCAATCCGGGCAATCCTCGCGGTAGAACGCGGCGACGACCCCACCCAACGCAACCACTTCTTCGATGACCGGGGTGAAGTTCAGCACGGCTTCGCCGGGCTGGCTGCCTGTCGCGTGCCAGTAGAACACCAAGGGGCCGGGCCCCAGAGAGGCTGCGTCCGGGTCCATCCAAAGTCGAACTTGCTTGCCGAGAACGGTGATGTCGCCTTCTGCGAACACCGGGCACGGCTCGGTTGGAGTGGGTAGGTCGAGTGGGGAGACGCCCACCGGTGGGGTGATGGGCGTGTACGGATCGCTCGGCATTCCGGTGTCGGGTTGGGAGTCGCTTATTGGCGGCTCCTCCATCGGGTCTGTGATGTCCCCTGTCGATAAACGCGTGTCCTCGTCGGCGGACCCGCTACAGCCAATCGCTCCGCAGAGCGCAACCCACATCCAGTACAATGACCATTTCATGCTCCCCAGCTAAGCAAAGAGATTTTGACGCCTCATGGAGCTGGAGGATTCTCGAACGATTCACGGAGTTCCACACGGCGAATCTTCCCGCTGATGGTCTTCGGCAAATCGCTTCGGAAGAGGATTTCGCGGGGGTATTTGTACGGTGCGGTTTGGGTCTTGCAGTATTCCTGAAGGGTCTTCGCGAGTTCCTCAGACGGTGAGAAACCACTCGCGAGTACTACAAACGCAGCCACGATGTGGCCTCGCATGGCATCGGGCTTGCCGACGACGGCGGATTCGGCGACGGCCGGATGCTCCTGCAGCGTGCTTTCCACTTCGAAGGGACTGATGCGGTAGGCGCCTGACGAAATCACGTCGTCGGAACGGCCCACAAACCAGATGTAGCCGTCTTCGTCGCGCCACGCGGTGTCGCCGGTGAAGTAGTAGCCATGGCGAAAACAGTCGGTCACCATGCGACCGTCGACCTCGTAGCCGCGAAACAATCCAGGTGGCCACTGGGCGACCGCCGCGGTGGCAGGGTTGAGTCCGGTAGGCAGGCGAATCGCGATCTCTCCGACCTCGTGATCGGGACAGATATCGCCTTCGGCATTGACGATGTGAACCTCGAATCCTGGAATCGGCTTGCCCATGGACCCAGGGCGCACCTCGAGGCCTGGCGTGTTGCCCACGATGTTGACGGTCTCGGTTTGGCCGTAGCCATCGGCCGGAGCCGATCCGGTGGCCTTTCGCCAAACCTCGATCACCTCAGGGTTGAGCGGTTCTCCCGCCGACATGGAACGTCGGATGGATGAGAGATCGTACGGAGTGAGATCGACTTGGGCGAACATTCGGTACACCGTCGGTGGCGCACAGAACGTGGAAACCTTGAGGTCAGCGATGAGGCGGAGGTGTCGGTCGACGTCGAATTGAGGCGTGCCCTCATAAAGTACGGTCGTCGCGCCACACTGCCATTGGGGAAACAGAAGCCCCCACGCGGCTTTCGCCCATCCCGTATCCGTAAGGGTCCAATGCACGTCGCCGTCCTTGAGATCCATCCAATGGGCGCCGGTGACCCGGTGGGCGAATCCGTAGGAATAGTCCCTCGGTACGGCCTTCGGATGAGCGGTCGTGCCACTGGTGAAGTAAATCAACATGGTGTCGCGAGCGCGGGTCACAGGGGCTTCCGTGCGGGTCAATGGCGAGCATTCAGCGAGCCGTTGCGGCAGTGAAATCCAGCCGGGTCGTTCCGTGGTTCCGGCGACGATGCGGTGCTGCAAACTTGGACACCGGTCCCCGATCGCATCGATTTTGTCCATGTGCTCGGGTGTGACGACGACCGCTTGAGCCCCCGATTGGTTGATGCGGTATTCAAGGTCGCGCGCGGTCAGCAGGTTCGTTCCCGGCAGTGCTGCGACCCCCGCCTTCATGGCCCCGACGATCACGTTGTAAAACGAAGGGATGCGCGCGATGACCATGATCGCGCGGGCGCCTTGACCAAGCCCGAGGTCTTTGAAGAGTCGGGCGACCCTCGAAGAGGTGTCGTTGAGCTGCCCGAAGGTCACGGGCGTAGGCGCACCGTTGGCAGGAACGAAGATGTACGCCGTACCGTGATGCCGCATCGGGTCTGACACCACATCCCAGCCAAAATTGAAGTCTTCGGGACACGTCATGGGACCTCCGTTCGAGGCGGTCCTGCAGGGGGCGGGCCACGGTGAGAACCTGGCTTGGTCCGATCCCGCGTTCAGAAGGTGTTGCGTTGTGCGACAAGGGACTGTCTCGAAACGCGACACGGGGACACGGGCTCGCCCAACGCGAGTATACTTGGCCGGTGCGGAGCCCTCTTCTCGACCTGCAGCCTGTTTCGAGGTCTGCCAAGCAGGCATTCCTGGAGGGGAGACGTGCGGGGCATCTGCCAAAGCCTCTACGAACGTGTTGGGAACGAATCGCCCATCGGGTCGACCCCTACGGACCCGATTCGACGAGGGTGGTCGTCGAAACCGACGTAAGGCAACGCCAAGAGGCGGTAGATCGATGGATCCGCCGCCTGCCTGACGCGTTGGAAGCCGTCAACCACGAACTCGCCCGACGGCATCACGTGCTGGTCTTCGCTGATGCCGACGGGGTCATTCTGCATCGCACGGGCCAAGGGTGGATCGCTGATCAGGCGGATGCTGCCTACATTATTCCGGGCTCGATCTGGCACGAAGACCGAAAGGGCACGAACGCGATTGGCACCACGTTGGTGGAACGCCGACCCGTAGCCGTCCATGCCGCGGCCCATTTCGCCAGTTGCTACCATGACTTTACCTGCTACGCGGCGCCCGTCTTCGACCTTCGCGGTGATCTTCTGGGGGTACTCGACGCCACGACGGTCGCCGACCGTCGGGAGTCGCTGGGGTGGTTGGCGGTGGTGGCGGCCACTCAGCAGCTCGATCGGTTGGTCCGCCGCACGATGGATGAGCCGGGTCGTTTGTTGCCATTGTCCTCGATCGAACGACTGCTGAACCGGTTTTCGGGACCGGCGGTGCTGGTCGGCGCGCGGGGCAACGTCCGCGTGGCCAGCGCCCAGACGGGCCAAGGGCAGTTGCGCGATTTGCGTTCCGTTTGGCCCCGCATCCAACAGGCGGTCACGGCTGGCGAGTCGTCGTTGCCCGCCGAGGCAGGCGGGACGCTCCAGCTCGAGCCCTTCACCGATCTGGACGGTCAACTCCTGGAAGTCGCGGTGTTCTGGGAGACCGACCGTCCGCGAACGTCGGTCACCGTGGCGCGAAGAGACCCGTTCGCAGCCTTTGAAAGTCCCGATCCCACGCTGCAAGACGTCTGCCGTCGTGCGCGAACCCTGGCCCCAACCGATCTTCCGCTGACGCTGGTGTCGGAGACGGGAACGGGCAAGGAAGTTCTGGCCAACGCGATTCACTCGGCGAGCAAACGGGCTTTAGGGCCCTTCGTACCACTGAACTGCGGAGCGATTGCGCCAGGCGTCATGGAAAGCGAACTCTTTGGCTATGCGCCAGGAGCGTTCACGGGCGCAGCCAGCGGTGGCCGAGAGGGGTGGTTGGCGCAGGCCCACGGAGGAACGTTGTTCCTCGACGAAGTGGCCGACATGCCGCCCAGCCTACAATCTGCGTTGCTGCGCTTCCTCGACCGGGGCACCTACCACCGAGTCGGGGAACAACGCATGCGCCACGCCGACGTTCGGGTGGTGGCAGCGACGAGTCGCGATTTGGCCGGGCTCGTGGATGCCGGAGTGTTTCGGCCCGATCTCTACTACCGCATCGGTGCGGCCCTGCTCAGGCTGCCTCCCTTGCGACAACGGTCTGATCTCGCCGCCTTCGCTCAGCAGCTTCTCGACCAGGTGTGTGTCGAGGCTCACGTACCTGTGGCGGTCCTCGCCGATGAGAGCCTCGAGGCGATCGAGACCTACCGATGGCCCGGCAATGTCCGCCAACTCCGCTACGCACTCATGCATGCGGTGGCGATGTGCGGCTCGGAAGGGGTGGTCCAGGTTGAGCATCTTCCGGAGTCCATCGCCCTCGCTTCATCGGCCGACTCCGTGGTCGCGTCGTCTCCAACCCGAGAGGAGGCGACGCGTCAGGCGCTGCTGCGGGCGCTACGCGCGTCTCAAGGCAACATCACGGCCGCTGCGCGCACGCTCGGGGTGGCGCGCAGCACGGTGTACCGAATGATGGAGCGGTTTGGCGTGGCCCGGCCGACACCCGTCGACACGCGTCGCGACACCTAGGCGGTCTATCCAGGGTCGTCTGGAGAGTTCGATGCTCGGTTGGATTTGGCCCTTGGCCTGGTTTGGCTGTGAGGAGGCCTGCGAGGAGCGTGCTTCGCTGCAGCTGGCCCTAGGGGAGACCCTGGAGGGCGTATGGGCTTCCTTGCCGGCGGATGGGCCGCGTTTGACGCGCGGTTCGCAGGGGGGACAGCACTTCACGTTGGCCGTCTATGTCGATGGTCTCGGTGCGGCTCCGGCCCCGTTCGAACTGACCCTTGAGGCCGAGGCCGATCTGGGGGACGGTTGGATGCCCATCGGGGGATGGTCTCGCCCGTTTGAGGATCCACGAAAGCGACGCGACCTCGCTCCCGTCGAGTTGCTGGATTTGCTGGTTGTGGTGGACCCCGACCCCATCTTGGGCTCTCGACGCTTCACCGCCCGCATCGAAGACGGTTGCGGCCGTCACGCAGACCACACCTTCATGACCAAGGACCAACCATGATTCGAATCTCCCTGGCGGCCGCGTTTGCCGTGGCCTGCGCCGATGGCGGACCGGGCTCCATGCCGCTGCCGTCCGACTACGGCCTTTTTCTGGCGAATGCGCAGATCGAACCTGGTGAGCCGCAGCTCGAGTCAGGGACCGTCGAAGCGATGTTCGAAGCGGACGATCGACTCGACCTCGAAACGGTACGGGCGGAAGCGCAGACCTACATGACCTCCGAGTTCGGATTCGACCTTGATGAAGCGCTGGCCACAGGGCGCGTGATGTGGATTGAATCGCGGGTGGACCCTCGTGCCGACTATCGTGTCTTTGCCCTTCCAGATCGCGAGGTCTCGGCCGAGGGGTGGCGCATTGACGACGCGGCGTTCTCCGCCGTCGTCGTCGATCCCAACGGGCTTCCGCTGGGGGGCGTGTACGAGGGTATGGTCCAGCCCCCAGGCGTCCTGGGAACGTACGGGTATTACCGCCTTCACGCCGACGAAGGGGAGCCACTCCTGATCCAGTATGAGTCCGACGGCCCGGGAACGGTCGATGCCCTCGGTCGCGGCTTGTTTCATTGCCGACTGTCCAGTGAGGTGCTTGGAACCGGCCTGGCACGGGTGGTGTACGACGTGACGCAAACTCCCGATGGCGCTGCGATCTACGACATTGCCAACGTGCAAACCTGGCGGCCGTAAACCTGCGGAGCCTCGCTGGGTACTGCAATTCACATGGGTTTCATCCGGCCTTCTTCCCCTGTCTTTGTCGTTCGGCGAAGGCAAGGTTGAGGAGGGAAGCAATGCGTACGTTCGTCTTGGCCGCCACCGTGGCCCTTGCTGGCTGCTACGACTTCGTCGGGGAACGCGGCAAGGTTGGATTTGGCACGGACCTCTATGTGCCTGGAGGGATGACCTGGACCCCTCGTACGCCCATTGCCAGTGGCAGTGTGGTAGGGGTTGTCGCCCTTTGCGCCGTAGATTCGGCCACCGGCGACTGCGAAGGGGAACAGGACATGACGGGCGAGCTGATGGCGCGGGGGATCGATGTAGGCCGCAAGCGGCTTCCCGAGTGGCAAGAGTCCGTGTTCGCGATCCGCGGGCAGGATGGAGACCGCGGGGTGGTGCGCTACGAAGATGAGGATCGGCACGACCGATTCCGAGTCCAGTTTTCAGAACCCGTGGCCGCGAGTGTGGTGCCCGAACACTCTGAACAGGATCCTGCTCAGGCGTGGGCGGTGCTTTCCGAAAGGGCCACGCAATTTGAAGTGTGGCTGACCAACTCCAAGGGGGAGGGATTGGCGTTTCCTGTCGATCAGCTCTGGGTCGACACCGATACCGACTGGACGGTCGAGTGGGAGGAGGGACGCCTTTCGGTGGTGCCCAACGGCGAGGACGGGGAGGTCGGTATCGTTCGCATCGGCTTCGACGATCGCATGCTCGGGGAGCTCGAACTCCGGGTGACTGACCGCGAGGCCATTGACGGATGGGAGGCGGTGGTGTCGGAGGATGCCGATGGACAGCCCTATGTCGAACGGGTCTGGTGGGCCGACGGCTGGCCGGTAGCCACGTTCATCGAAGGCTCGATGTCGTTGCTCTGAACGCGTGTGGTGTCGCGATCGTTTCCGCCATCCAGGAACCAGACGGTCATGTTAACGGGGCCGGCACGGAGGCCGGATGGTCGGGTTGTTGTCCAGGTGTCGTGCTACTCACGGGTCGCGAAGCGCTATTCCCCGCCTCCTGCTGGTTGCGATGTCCGCGTTTGCGGTGGTGGCCTGTAGCGAAGATCTCAATGACGTAAGCCCAGGTGCCTTTGAACCCAATGCCCCGAACGATGAGGACGCCGACGCCGACGTGGACGCCGATGCGGACTCGGACACGGATGCGGACACGGACACCGACACCGGAGCCGAGACGGGGTTTACGGGCGATACCGGTGGACCCACACCCGAAGTGTGTGACGATGGCCTCGACAATGATGGCAACGGGCTCATCGACTGCCGGGACGAGGCGTGTCAACTCGACGCCGCCTGCCCCGAAACCTGCGACGACGGTCTCGACAACGACAGCGACGGGCTGATTGACTGCGCCGACCCGGCGTGCACCAGCAACGCGGTGTGCGGCCCTGAGGTGTGCGACGACGCGGTCGATAACGATGCCGATGGTCGGACCGACTGTCAGGATGTCGACTGCGACTTTGAGCCTGCGTGTGTCGAAATCTGCGACGATGGCATCGATAACGACGGGGACTACCAGGTCGACTGCGCCGACACGGTGTGTACGGCTGATCCGGTGTGTGGAGTCGAGGTTTGTGACGACAACGTCGACAACGACGGGGACATCTGGGTGGACTGCTTCGATGTCGATTGCGACTTCGACGTCGTGTGCACCGAGATTTGTGGCGATGGCGTCGACAACGATGGCGACTCACGGGTCGATTGTGCCGACAACTTCTGCCAGAACGACCCACTTTGCGGTGTCGAGTTGTGCGACGATGGTGTCGACAACGATGGCGACGTTTGGGTCGATTGCCTTGACGTAGACTGTGACTTCGAGCCTGCCTGCGCCGAGACCTGCGACGATGGCATCGACAACGACGGCGACGCTCGGATCGACTGTGCCGACAACTCTTGCCAAGCCGACCCCGTCTGCGGGGCCGAAGTGTGCGGCGACGGCATCGATAACGACGGCGACGTTTGGGTTGACTGCTGGGATCTTGACTGTGATTTTGACGTGGCGTGTGCCGAGGTGTGTGGCGACGGCATCGACAACGACAGCGATGGAAACACAGATTGCGCCGATAATTACTGCACTGGCGACCCCATTTGCGGGGCCGAAGTCTGCGACGACAATGTCGACAACGACGGGGACAGCCGCACCGACTGTGGCGACCCAGATTGTGACGACGAAGCGGTCTGTGCCGAAATCTGCGATGACGGCATCGACAACGACGGCGATTCCTTCGTGGATTGCGCGGATCTGTGGTGCGTCGGCGACGCGGCCTGCCCCTAAATGGCGTAGTCCGCTCGGGTTAGAGGCAGCTTCCGACGGGGAATGACGGATCGATCGCGCGATCCGATGTGCCATTGACGAGGTCGTCGCGGCCGTCTCCGATGGCGTCGCAGTCCTCGACGATGCCACCCGAGTTGAGGACGGCAAACACCTGGGTCAGTGCGTTTCCGTCGAACCCCTGCCCGCCGGTACACGGGAAAAGGGTGGACACATCGGGCTGGCCAGGCGCCTGGACCCCCGCCTGGAGGGTGCGGGTCCCGGACCGCAGTTCTCCACACTCGTCCTTTTGGACGACGACGAGGTCGATCGTGTGTTCGTCCGCATACTGCGGTGTGGGATTGCCCGTCTCCTGCGTGAAGACACGCGCCGTGTCTACGACGAGGTTGGTCGTGAGCGTGAACTGCACGGTGTTGGCATCCATACACGTGGCTTCGGCCGACAAGATCTCCGGCTGGGGCGGGTCGGCGCACGGGTCGGAGGTGTCGGCGGTGTGACCCGTTGCGTCCGCATCGGTGTCGGCGTCGACATCGGCATCGCTATCCGCGTCGGCGTCCGCGTCCGCATCGGTTTCGAGCTGCCGGTTGTCTTCAGGGGGATTGGTGGTGGCGGTGCAACCCAATCCAAGGAGCCATACGATCTGCATTTACACCCTCCTAGGCGACCTTAGCCGGGTGATGTCGGACTCGCTGGAGCCTTTCAGATCCACTCGAACATGCGGAGCAGCATTGTGGCGATTGAGGCGGTGAAGAGTCCCAAGAAGTTGATGGGCACTTCGTCGGGGGCCAAGCCCATGCTGAGCGACCAAAACACGCTGGCCGCGACGGTGAGGACGCACCACACAAGCACCGTACCGAACCAGCCCCCACCACTTCGGTGCGGCATGTAGGGTTGACCAGCCCAGTCACTCCCGTTGTGGCGCGCTCTGGCGAAGATGGCCACGGCCCAAATGACCAACGCAATCCCGAACAGAAGGGCCACGATATCGATGAAGAGTGAGGTTTCCATCTCGCGAGGAAGCTACCATACCGATGGACGCGACTCCTCCCGTCGGATCGGTGTACCGGGCGGCGTCTTGGGCATGGCGAACCGTCGCTTCTAATTGCGGAGGACTTCGGCCAACGCAGCGAAGGCACGATCGGCATCATCGATGTTGGATGTGGGGCCGAAGCTAAACCGTAGGGTGCCCATTTCACCTGTGCCCAAGGTGGTGTGCGCCCGTGGTGCACACTGAGTTCCGCCGCTCACGACGATGCCCTGCGCACGAAGGGCCCGCGCGAGTTGGCCTGGCGAGTGGCCCCGTACAGTCAGGCTGCACACGGGCATTCGGGGCCCCGTTCCATATACGGTGACGCCTCCCAACTGTTGCGCATGCGCCCGAAATCGTGCTTCGATCGCCCGGGTGGCCTCAAGCGGCCGGTGTTCCTGCATGAATCCAAGCCCTGCCGCCAACGCCACGAGGGCTGGACGATCCACCGAACCCGTGTCGCAGTAGCCCGGGCGGGTCGCACCGGGTGTATCGAGCCGAACCCCGGGGCGAACGTAGAGCCCGCCTACGCCGTAGGGCGCTTGAGGACCTTTGTGGCCCGCGAACGCAAACAGATCGACCTCGAGGTCGGTGAGGGACAATGGGAGCCAACCCGCGGCTTGGGCTCCATCCAACAAGCACAAGGCTCCGTGGGCGTGGGCCAACGTCACGACCTCGGCGAAGGGCAAGAGTTCGCCGGTCACATTGGCGGCCATCGACAGTGCCACCAGCCTCACTCCGCCTGCCTTCAGCTCGGTGGTCAGCACCTCCAAATCGAGCGGACCAGACCCTCGGGGTACCTCGACGATCTCGATCCCTCGGGCTCGAAGCTTGGCGAGCGGACGCGCGAGGGCGTGGTGTTCCATGGCGCTTGTGAGCACCCGGTCGCCGGGTTGGAGCGGAATATCCGCGATGGCGGTGGCGATGGCGCTCGTGGCTCCGGGTGTAATGAGCAAGGTGTCGGCCGAGACGTCAAAGGCGTGGGCCACGCGTTCGTGCGCCTCCGCGAAGTCCTGGGCCCAGGTATCGGGGGAGGCGGCCAAGGCCTCGGCGAACGCCTTCGACACGACCGGGGGTTTGGGCCAGCTCGTGCCCGCGTGATTGAGGTACAGGGAGGCTGCCATGGACGCAGCCTAGGTCCCCGTTAGCCGTTCGCCAAGCGCTGAAGGGTGTCGAACAAAGGTGTGGAGCCACGCGTCAGCGCTTCGCCCTCGGGGTAGGCCACCACCCCCTCGTCCAGCCCACGATTCATCTCGGCATACAGGGTGGCGTAGTGCCCCGCCCCCTGCGCTTCGAGCATGGGCGTGATGGCATCGTGGGGAAAGGTTTGAACGGCCACCGATCGGCCCAACACCTCACCCATGACCTTGGCCACGTCCTCCATTGACAGAGGCTTCGGTCCGACCAGGTTGACGATGCGAACCGAGGATGCCGCCGGTTGACGTAGGAGTTCGGCCGCGGTGGTTCCGATGTCTTGCGTCGCCACCATTTCGATCGCGTGCTGGGGATTGAAGAACGCGCCAAGTACCCCTTCGTCCTTGGCCATGGGGAGCGAACCGGCCAGGTTCTCTTGGAAGTAGGCGGGGCGAAGGAACGTCACGCCAGGACGCTCGACCAACGCCGCTTCCAAAGCACGCAGCGTGCGAATGGGACCCGTTCCGCTCGGTTGATGAGCGGCCACCGACGACAACACCACCACACGGGGCACATCGGCCGCCTTCACCCCTGCGACCATCGCTTCCACCATGGGTTGATGGGCGGCAAAGAGGTCGGGCGCCCCCCACACCGGAGGAAGCAGGAGGTAGGCCCCGGCGGCTCCCTCAAGCGTTTCGCGCACCTTGGCGGCGTCCGTCAGGGATCCTTGCACCACCTCGACCCCTCGTGCCGCCCAAGGAGCCACCTTCTCTGCATTCCGGGCGAGGGTTCGAACCGATGCCCCGGCCGCGAGCAGGCGATCTGCCACTACCGACCCCGTATGACCGGTCAGGCCAAAGACGACGTAGACGCTTTGTTCAGGTTTGCCGTTCATGATGCCTCCAAGCATGAACGCTTCCTAGGCTCGGTCAATTCATGCGCCCATGAGCAAGCTACGCATATGGCCATGAGTAAGACGCATGAATGGCCATTTCCCGATGTTGATCTGAACCTGCTTCCCACGTTGGCCGTGCTGCTTGAGACGTCGAGCGTGACGCAAGCCGCGGCTCAGATGGGGGTGACGCAATCCGCGATGAGTCGTTCGTTGGGCCGGCTGCGGCGGGCGTTTGGCGATGAGTTGTTGGTCCGGGTGGGGCAGCGCATGCAACGGACGCCCCGGGCGGCGGCTTTGTTGCCTCAGGTGCATCGGGTGCTCGCCGAGGCGCGTCGGTTGGTGGAGCGCGGCGAGACCTTCGATCCCACCACCGCAAGGTTTACCGCTCGGCTTTCCAGCGCCGACTACGTCCACCTCGTGTTGATGCCGCCGCTGTTGAAGCGGTTGCAAGAGGAGGCACCGTACGTCTCCATCCGGTTGGTGCCGCAGGCCTTCGAACCCCGCTACCTCGAGGACGACGAGCTTGATGGGCTGCTCTTTGTCGACGGGCAGCTCTCTGGTTCGGGGCTGATGCGGACCTACCTCTTCACCGAACCGTTCGTCACGGTGTTGCGAAGCGGGCATCCGGCGCTCGGTGCGTTGTCTCTTGAACGATACGCAGCGTTGAACCATGTGTTGGTGGCTCCCAGCGGCCGACCGGGAGGCATCGTGGACGATGCTTTGACCGTTTTGGGCCTGCAACGACGGGTCGTCTTGCTGGTGCCTTCCTTTTCGGCTGCGATTGCCGTCGCGGAGTCCACCGACCTTGTCGTCACGCTCCCAAAACGCGTGGCTCGGGCGACGGCGGTGGGACGGGACGTGGTCGTGTTGCCACCACCCCTTCACCTCAACCCGTTTCGCCTGGTCTTGTTTTGGCATCGACGTCGGAAGTCCGACCCGGCCCACCGCTGGCTTCGCAAGACCTTAGCGGAGGTGTCAGCTGGGCTTTGAACACTCGTCAGGAGGTTGAGAGACGGCACCCATTCCCGTTAATGAGCCTGGAGCGCCGCCTCATATGCTCGTTCAAGTCGCTCACTGGCCAAGGGACGCGCCAGCGGGATGTCTGCACCGAGGTGACGGACCCGAAGCTCGTCCATGAGCGCTTCCTGCAGTTCGGTCCCGCCGTCCGCCAGCACCCGTGCACGCACGGACAACAGGTGTGACACCGGTAGGTGTGCCGTGCCCCACGTGCCGAGGGCGGTCATCACCGGAACCAGCTGGATCGATGCCTCGGTGAGCGAGTACACCACCCGCTGCCGATGGGCGGGATCCGGGGCTCCGGTGAGCAGCCCAGCCTCCACCAAAGACTTCAGGCGAGACGCGAGGATGTTGGTCGCGATGCCCTCCTCGGATGCACTGTGGAGTTCGCCATACGTTCGACGGTCTCCGAACAAGACATCCCGCAGCACCACGAGGCTCCAACCGTCGCCCAGGACCTCGACGGCGAGATTGATGGGACACCCAGATCGAACCTTCATGCCGGTCTCCGAAAACCGCTTGCGTATCACAAGTAGTTGGAGTAACCCCGGGGAGGCAACAACCACTTGTGAAGTGCAAGGAGAACCCGTGGCACAACTCGTCGTTTCTATGGTGCAGAGCGTGGATGGCTTTGTCGAAGGGCCCGGAGGCACGTTCATCGAACCCGAGTGGTCTTCGGATCTCGACGGATGGACAGGTGACATGAGCCGCCGGTTCGACACGCTGATCTACGGGCGCACCGCCTGGACGCAGATGGCCGAGTATTGGCCTGCCGCGGAGACCTCGGGGGGGCTCGAGCCAGCTATGCAACGGCTCGCCCGTTTCATGAATCGCTCCCGGAAGGTCGTGTTCTCTCATCAGCCAGTCGACATCTCCCAGTGGGAGAACACAGTTCAGGCCCCGGGTGACGTCCGCATGACGGTGTCTGGACTCCTCGCCGAAGCAGGCCGCGACCGAGACGTCGTGGTGTTCGCAGGTGCGGCTATGGCGCAGTCCGCGTTCGCCGCGGGAGTCGTAGGTGAACTCTGGTTGCTGACGGTGCCTCGACTGGCCGGTGGTGGAAAGCGGCTCTTCAGCCACGAGGGACCCAGCGTCGATCTGGAGCGACTCGAGGTACGACCCATGGATACCGGCGCCGTTCTGACCCGGTTCGCCGTGGGGGAGGTGGCATGATTCTGGTCACCGGCGTGCTCGACCTGCAACCAGGCACTCGTGATGCCTACCTTGAGGCCTCACGCCCTTACATCCGCGCCGCGCGTGCGATCAACGGCTGCACCACCTTCGTCGTCGCGGCCGATCCGATCGAAGAGAACCGTGTGATCGTGCACGAACTCTGGCGTGACCGGGGTGCATTGACCGCGTTTCGCTCGTCCGGCCCATCGGACCAACTCTTCTCCATGATCGAGCGTGTGGATATACGGGAGATGCACGTTCAAGATCCGGCGTCTCCAGAGCGTATTCTGGCCTGGCTCGCCACCTCGGACCTGGCCCATTCCGAAGCCTTCTACACCCGCTTCTTCGGGCGTCCACCCGACACCCGGCCGATGCACGGCCTCGTGGAGTGGATGTACGAGACCTCGGGCGGCATGCAGCTCTTTGTCTCTCCTGAGGATGCTGGACACGGCTGCGTCACGCTCCTCGTGCAGGATGTGGAGCATGAGCGGGCCCGCCTCCAGGCGGCCGGCCTCGCGCCCTCGGCCATCCAAGACGGCATGGCGAACCGCTTCGTGCAGCTCCACGATCCAGACGGGAACCGCGTGGTGCTGCATGGCTCCACCAGCTGGAAGCGCTAAGCGCGCGAGAAGGCGCACACCAAGGCGTCCGACGCTCTTGCTGCAGCACCAGGCGGGGTCGACTACTCGGAGAAGGGTACCCCGCAGCCGCAGCAGCGGTCGTTGTCCTCGTTGCCGTCAATGGCTACGCAGAACGCGTCGTTGTCCGGGCACTCGGGGCAGGCATCGGTAAAGTCACTTGAGCAGCTCGGGATTTGCACGGCTTGGCACGACCCCTCCGCCAGGCCGCCTTCCTCGCAGGCGGTCAGCCCGAGCAGCCCCATGACGAGGGCGAAGTTCGTTCGCAGGTTCACAAGGCCTCCACCCGGTTCGACTCCCGGGATGATGGGTGTCTTATCGCTCGAGCTGTTGTGCGATGATCATGACCATCTCGAGGGCCTGCTCGTAGTTCAGCCTTGGGTCCACCGCACTTTGGTAGGCGCGCTCGAGGTCGGACTCCGAAAGTCCTCGGGCGCCCCCAACGCACTCCGTCACGTCGTCGCCGGTCATCTCGAAGTGAACCCCACCGAGGATCGAGCCCTGCCGGTCGTGAATCTCGAAGGCTTGCTGTAGCTCCGACAAGATGTTGTCGAACCTTCTGGTCTTGATTCCGTTTTCGAGCTTTTCGGTGTTGCCGTGCATCGGATCGCAGGTCCACAGAACCGTTCGACCCGTGGCTCGGACGGTTTCGATTAGACCAGGCAGCTCATCGGCGACCCGGTCATGGCCCAAACGATGGATGAGGGTGAGGCGGCCCGGCTCATCTTCAGGGGTGAGTGTCTCCACAAGTTGCGTCAGCCACTCCGGGTTCATGCCGGGACCGACCTTCACCGCGACGGGATTGCGAATGCCACGGAAGTACTCGACGTGGGCCCCATCGATCTGGGCGGTGCGTTTGCCGATCCATGGGTAGTGCGTGGACAGGTTGTAGTACCCGTCTCGGCGCGGCACCCGGCGCGTCTGGGCCTGTTCATAAAGCAGGGCGAGCCCTTCGTGGCTCGTGAAGATGTCGACCCGCTTGGCGGCGTGCAGCTGGGTTCCCGTCACGGCTTCCAAAAAGTCGATCGACGTGCGGATCTGGTTGACGATGCGTTGGTAATCTTCGCGCTTGGACGCGTGTTCGACGAACGACAAATCCCAGTACTCGGGATGGTGGAGGTCGGCGAAGCCCCCGGCCGAAAGCGCGCGAACGAAGTTCAGGGTCAAGGCAGCGCGCTCGTATCCCCGCAACATCAGTGTGGGGTCAGGGGTCCGGTCGGAGTCGGTGAACCCCGACCGGTTCAGTAGATCTCCCCGATACGACGGCAGGGTGACGTCGCCGCGCGTCTCGGTTCCCGCTGATCGAGGCTTGGCGTACTGGCCCGCGATGCGTCCCACCCGAATCACCGGGGTGCGCGTCGCGTAGACGAGCACGAGGCTCATTTGGAGCAAAATCTTCAGCTTCGAGGTGATGCCATCGGGGCTGCAGTCGTCGAAGCTCTCGGCGCAATCGCCGCCTTGCAAGAGGAACGCTTCCCCCCGTGCGGCGCGGCCAAGTTGTGCCTTGAGGTCCTCGACCTCCCAAGAGGTGACCAACGGCGGGAGCCTCGAAAGCTCCTCGACCACACGCGCGGTTGCGGCTTCGTCCGGGTACGTCGGCTGCTGTTGGGCCGTTTTGGCCTGCCACGATGCGGGATGCCAGTTCGACAAGAGTCACCTCGAAAACGGCCGCGGCCATGCAGAGTCGATAGCCCGGCCTCACGGATGGTCGATAGCGTTGGCGTCAACGGGTTGAGAGGTCTTGAGACGGCCTGATTTGGCCCCCCCTGGACAAGGCTGGACATTTAGCGGGGCGCCTGTGGGATAGGCAGGCCGTTCTCGATGGAGGAGCGATGTTCGGGTTCGTTGGACCACTGATGTTCGGCGTTGCCGGAGCGTCTCCCGAGCGGATCCTGGACAAAGAGCAATCCAAGGTCGTTGTCGCGTACCGCCGATCGCCTACAGCGGTCACGAAACAAGCCGTCCTCGATGCGGCGACCGCGGCTCGGAGTACGTGCGAAAGCGCAATGAACGTGCCGACCGCGTCGACGGATTCGTGCAAAGCAGCCTGGGAACTGTCACAGGTGGTGTGGTCCGAAACGGACCCCGCCCGGCTCACCGACCTCGATCAACTTGGCACAGCCCACTACGTCCGTGGCGAATATGCCGAGGCAGAAGTGCTCTTTCGACAAGGCCTGGCCATCTGTGAGGGGGAGCCTGGGTGTGAGCCCGTCAAGACGGCCGAAATGCTCAACTCGGTGGGCATCGTGGTCACCTCACAGGGGCGCTACGACGAAGCGGAGCCGCTCTATGAAGAAGCCCTTGAGATCGGGGCGCGTGAGCTGGAGCCCGACGACCCCTCGATGGTGGAGTGGACGAACAGCCTTGGGCACCTCAAGCTTCAACAGGGGCAGTACGCCGAAGCCATCACCGTGCTGAGGCGGGCGGTGAGGTTGGGCGAACAGCGGTTCGGGCCCGATTCGGAGCGGATCGGAGGGCTGCTCAACAACCTGTCGATCGCGCTTAGCCGGACGGGGAAGTTTCCCGAGGCCATCGAGGCCAATCAGCGCTCGATCGCGATCATCGAGGCGACGCAGGGATCGGAGGCGTTGCCGCTGGCTACGTTGATGAGCAACCTTGCGATTCTCTACGTTCGGAACGAACAATCGGACGAAGCGGATCGGCTCTATCGACGTGCCATTGCCATTTCGGAGTCTGGCTACGGCCCGGACCACCCCGTCACGGCCACCCACATGACCAACCATGGCGTGCTGTTGTCGATGTTGGCGCGCTACGACGAAGCCGAGCCGAAGCTCCGGCGCGCCTTGGCGATTCGGGAATCGGCGTTGGGCAGCGACCATCCCAGCGTCGCAGACTCCCTCGGTTCGCTCGCCGAGATGTTGCGCACGCGGGGCGACCTTCGCGAGGCAGAGGCGCTAACGCGACGCGCTCTTTCGATTGCAAAAAGCCAGCTTGGAACAGCCCATTCTAACGTTGGGCTGCTCACCAACAACCTCGGCGCATTGCTGCACGACCTCGGCGAATTCGCCGCCTCTGAGTCTGCCTACCGCGAGGCGCTTGACATCTGGATGGACGTCTACGGGGCGGACGACTACCGAACCGCGCGCCCGCTCTCCAATCTCGCGCTTGCGCTGGCCGACAGCGGACATGCGAAAGAGGCCGTCGAGCGCCTTCACGACGCCCTTGAGATCACAGAGACGGTATTCGGTCCCGACCACCGCGACGTGGGCTTGCGTCTGGCGAACATCGCAGCCGTGCTTGCCGAGACGGAGGACTACGAGACCTCGGTGCCCTATTTCGAACGAGCCAAGGGCATCTTTGAAGCCACCTATGGCCCAGACCATCCCGAGATCGGGACCCTGCTTTCGAACTTTGCCCTGGTGCGTGAGAAGCAGGGACGACTGGACGAAGCCCTCGACATGCACCGTCGGGCCCTCGACATCACCTTGACCGCCAAGGGGCCCGCCGACCGGGCGACTGCGATCCGGAGGAACAATTTGTCGATTGCGTTGGCTGAAGCTGGGAACCAGCGTGAAGCGCTGCAAGAGATCACGAAGGCCATTCGAAGCCTCGAACGCCGCTACGGGCCCGATTACCCCTACTTGGCCCAGTTCATGGATAGCAAGGCGATTCTTCTTGTGAATCGGGGCCGAGCCCGGCCGTCCCAGCGATGGGTCGAGCAAGCGCTGAAGGTCGAGGAAGCATCGCTGCACACCAACCTGTTTTCAGGCACCCAACGGCAACGCTGGTCGAGGCTCCAAGGAAGCACCCGTCGAGTCGACCTGGCGGTTCAGTTTGGGGTCGATGGTGGAAAGCGAGACGCCGTGTGGGCCTTTGAGACGGTGTTGCGTCGCAAGGCGCGGACGTTGGATGCTCAACACGACATGCTGGAACTGGTGCGCCGCCGCGCCGATCCTGAAGGGCTTGAACTCATCGGGGAGCTGCTGCGCAACACCCGGGCGCTCACCTCGCGACTGACGGCAGACCCCAACGGCGACCCGGAGTCGCTCGAGGCGCTACGGCGGCGCATCGAGAGCCTCGAACGCGAGCTTGCGACGCAGTCGTTTCAGTTTCAGGGGGCAAACGCGCTGCCCACGGCGGAAGCTGTGGCGGCCACGCTGCCCCCGAACAGTGCGCTGGTCGAGTACGTGACCTATGTTCGGCGCACGCCCGAGAAACCTGCGATTCCGTCGATGGCGGCTTTCGTGGTCTACCCCGATGCGACTGTAGTGGCGCACGATCTCGGCTCCGTCCGCACTCTCGAAGCGGCGAGCGACGAGTTGCGAGAAGCTATTGAGGATCGCAAGCAACTAACGCCGTTTATCACTCCTTTGTCTCGACAGGCCGTCGCGCCGCTGCAGCTCCTCGACCTCGACCGGGTGTTCATCGCGCCGGACGGTCCGCTCTCGCTCGTGCCATTCGAGTTGTTGTTCGGCGAAGGTCCAGCCCCCCTCGTGAGCTACCACACCACGGGTCGGGACCGCCTGGGGGCTCCGTCAACCGGCGACGCGAACGCACCCCTCGTGGTGTACGACGTGGCATATGGCGAACCCTCGTCGACGCGGGTGGCTTGGTCGGCGTTGCCCGGCACCCGGTCTGAGGGGGCCGCGGTCACGCAAGTGTTGACGGACGCGCAACAGCTCGTAGGCGCCCGGGCGACTGAAGCCGCGGTGCTAGCGGTCGAGCGGCCGGGTGTGGTGCACATCGCGTCCCACGGATTCTTCTCGCAGGGGCGGACCCGCTCGCCCGCCGATTCACCCGAGCGAGGGCTTGATGTGATCGGGGACGATGCCCCAGCCGTGAAGTCGAGGCCTATGGCATCGCTGAGCGGCTTGGTGCTGGCGGGGGCCAATCAGCCGGCGCAGGACCTCGATGATGGGATTCTCACCGCCGCCGAAGTCGCGAATTGGGACCTCCGCGGAACGCGGCTCGTCACGTTGAGCGCATGCCAGACCGGAGTGGGCGACGTCCAAGCCCGTGACGGGGTCCACGGGTTGCGTCGATCCCTTCAGCTCGCAGGCGCCCGATCGTATGTGTTGTCGCTTTGGAGTGTCGACGACCAAGCCACGGCCACCCTCATGGCGGCGTTGTACGAAGCGCTGAAGCGGGGGCAGCCGGTCGCCGAAGCGCTGGCCGATGCCAAACGAACGGTCCGTGGCGAATCGAAATGGGCTCACCCGTTCTTTTGGGCTGGCTTCACGGCCGCTGGCGATGCCATGGTCCGCCTCTGACGTGAAGGGGGAACCCCGTATCGCTGCTTTGCATGGCCGCGTGAAGCCCCTCCTCGTGGATGGAAGTCAGGTTACGAGGCGGCGTGTCTGATCTTCCCATCCAGCAGCTCGCCACCGCCTTTGAGACCGCCCGCGAGTCAGGCCCTGTCGTCATCACGTCTCCCACAGGATCGGGAAAATCCACCCAAGTCCCCCGCTGGTGCGCATCGTACGGGCCCGTGATGGTGGTGCAGCCGCGCCGGATTGCGTGCCGGGCACTGGCGGCTCGGGTGGCTTCACTCGAGGGAACCCCACTTGGGGACCGCGTGGGCTACGTCGTGCGGGACGAGCGCAAGGCTCATGACGAAAGTGCCATCGTGTTCGTGACGACGGGCATCGCTCTGCGGTGGGTCCGATCGGGAGCCATCGACCGGTTTGCGACGGTCATCCTTGATGAGCTACACGAACGGAGCCTCGACCTCGATCTATTGGCGGCGCTCCTCGCTCGTCATCCGCATCTGGTGGCGATGTCCGCCACCATGGACGGCGATCGGGTCGCCGCGCACTTTGGGGGGCAGCACCTAAGCGCTGAGGGCCGCACCCATCCGGTCGACATCGTGCATCCGGATCGGCAACCGCCGGTGCCCGAACTCGATGGACTGCCCGAACGGGTTCGGACCGCCATCGAGCAGGCGCCCGAAGAGGGAGATGTCCTGGTCTTTTTGCCGGGAAAGGGAGAGATCCTTCGGTGTGAGCAGGCGTTGCAGAAGCTGCCTGTCGACGTCCGCCCGCTGCACGGGGGGCTCGCGCTTTCGGCCCAAGCCAAGGTGTTTGAACCGAGCGCCCGCCGGAAGGTGGTACTTGCCACCAATGTGGCCGAGACCTCGCTGACCGTGCCGGGGATTCGGGTGGTCATCGACAGTGGGCTCGAACGTCGAGCCCGCTACCACGATGGTCGCGGTGTGTTGACGTTGCTGGCGATTGGCGCAGACGCCGCCGACCAGCGGGCCGGTCGTGCAGGACGGATGGCTCCCGGCACGGCGATTCGGTTGTGGAGGGCGGGCACCCGGTTGGTCACCGCAACCCCCCCGGCCATCCATCGCGAGTCGCTCGTCCCGTTGGTGCTGGGAGCGGCGGCGTGCGGGGCTCCCAAGCTCGATCTGCCCTGGCTCGATCCGCCCAAGGACCATGCGATCGAGGCGGCTCGGGCTACGCTGCGGGGGCTTGGCGCGCTCGATGAGGACCAGGGCCTGACCGAAGTGGGGGCCACGCTGTTTGGGCTGCCCCTCGATCCCGCGCCCGGTCGGCTCCTCGTGGAAGCCAAAGCCGCAGGTCCTAAGGCTCTGGCCGACGCCATCGATCTGGTGGCCGCGTTGTCGGTGCGACGTCCCCTCTTCGGGCCGCAACGCCCTCGCGACCCCGACGACGACTTGCGGCGCCCGATTCCGTGGCCCGGACACGATCTGTCGGGGCTCGAGTTGGATGGAGCGTCGGGATGCGACGCCACGGCGTTGGTTCGGGCGGTGCGCGAGGGGGAACCGCGACGGCATGAGCTGGACGGGCTCGCGCTACAAGAGGCGCGAACGGCCGCCAATCGACTCCGCGAGGCATTCGGACTCAAGGAGCCTCGACCGGCCTTCGATCGTCCGGGCCTGGCGCGGCGGCTGCTTGTGGCATGGCCCGGGGTGGCTCATGTTGCCCGACGACGCAAACGCGAAGTTGCTTGGAGCAATGGGGGGACCGAGCTGCGATTGGCCAAGCGGTCGGCGGTCGATGAGTCTGAGCCTGACGCGGTGCTGGTCCTCGACGTTCGAGCGGTCGCAAGGCACCGGTTGGAGCAGCAGCTTTGGTGTTCGGCGGCCATGCCCGTGCCGCTTGCGTGGCTTCGGGCGGCGGGACTGGGCCGGGATCGGCTGGCCGGGTGCAGCGTCCAGAAGGGCCAAGCGGTCGCGAACCTAGAACGCGTCTATGCCGGT
The DNA here is from genome assembly GCA_039208735.1 of Myxococcota bacterium. Classification (GTDB taxonomy): domain Bacteria; phylum Myxococcota_A; class UBA796; order UBA796; genus DRPG01. The sequence goes on from JBCCQY010000001.1 coordinate 97,514, forward strand.
AAGGTGCTGGATCGGACGACGTCGGTGCCCGAGGGTGCGGTTGCCCGACAAGCCGTGGCCGAGCTGTTTGTCCGCGGTACGATCTTCAACGTCCGGGAAGCGAGACGCCGGGTGGAGGCGCGTGCGTTGTGGGCTCGGTTGAACGACGAAGCCTTGCCCCCTCCGCTCGAGGATTGGGTTGCGGCCAAGCTCGAAGATCTTGGCGTGGAGTCCGGCGCGGATCTGGTGTTGCTGAGCGAAGACGACCTGCTGCCCGACGCACTTCCCGCATGGGAGCAGGAGCGCCTCGATAAGGACTTTCCCCGGGAACTCGACATTGGAGATGCGAAGTACACGATCGAGTACCACCCCGCTCGCATGCTCATGGAGTTGCACAAGACATCGGGCAAGCGGAAGGCCCTTCCCCCCGCGAGCTATGTGCCCAAAGTCCCGGGTTGGCGGATCGATGTGATCGACAAGAAGGTACGTCGAACCTTGCGTGGCCGCTGAGTGCAATAGCCATCGCCTCTCGATCGTATCGGGCCGCCGGTGCACGCCAGTCGGAGGAGTGGTGAATACGGTTCGATGGCTGCTGGGGTTGGGACTTCTTACTTCATGTCTTGGGGGACGTGCGCCTGACTTCACGTTGCCGAAAGTGTCAGGCTCCGAGGTGACCCTTTCCGAGAAGGGCGATGACATCGTCGTGCTGAACTTCTGGTTCACGTCGTGCGCACCCTGCCGGGCCGAGATTCCGGCTCTCTCGGCGTTCGCAAGGGCGAACCCGCATGTTCGACTGTACGGATTGTCGGTCGACAAGCTGACGCCGGAGCAGCTGGGCATCGCGTCGCAGCGCCTGGGCATCCACTACCCGGTGCTGCACGATGCCTACGGGCGGGTCGCCCGCAAGTACGGGGTGAGCGCCTACCCTACGACCTTCGTGGTCCGCAACATGCAGATTGTCGACAGCCATCGCGGTGCAATCCGCCGAGACCAGCTCGAGGCCATGGTTCAAGCGGCCGGGCAATCGTCCATTGCGGTCGAAGATCCCCTTTCCATCGGCGAAGATCCGTTTCAGGGCTACGGTCGGGTGGGCGACGATGGTGTGTATCGCCGGTCTCACTCGCCGACGGCTCGTCCGAAGGCATCGGGAGGGTTCCTGATGCCGTTTGGACTAGCGTGCCTCGCGGGTACCGCCGTCTTTGTCGTTGGGGCCATGGTCGCGTACCGCGTTTGGCAGGTCCCCGAAGACGAGGCCAAAGAAGGGTAGGTGACCGCAAAGCGTTCATGCCATGGTGGAAGCCTGATCACAGAGGTGGAGGACCCATGGTGCGCTGGTGGATGGCAGGAATTGCGCTGGGGTGCGGTGGGGCAGCGGGGCCGAGCGCAAACGACACCGAACCCGAAGGAGAACCGGTCGACATCTGTGAGGGCGTGCGGATGTTCGATGTTGCCTCGTTGTCTTGTGATGCCATGCGCGGGGCGTATGACGGCCTTCTGAGCAGTGCGTCCAACTGTGTGACCGATGAGGATTGCCAGGCGCTCCGAAGTGGTTGCGAAGTTCTGCTCATCAATGCGTGCTACCGCGCTGCAAACACCTGCATCGACCAAGGGGATTTACAGCCGATCATCAATGCTTGGGGGGCGTGTCGGGGGGGTATGGAAGCCTGTCCAGACTGCGGCACCCCGCGCGTGTTCTGCGACGATGGAACCTGCCAAGTCGATGAAAGCTGATTCAGATCTGATCAAGATTCTCCTTGAGAATCAGGGGGAGGATTCCGAGACCACGTGGGCGGAGGATCTGGGTCCAGTAGGGACCGAGGGGGCTCGACGCGTGCGTCTGTGCAATGTGCCGTTCTTGCACTCCAGGCCGACGCATAGCGATGAACTGATCGTGGCTCCAGGAATCGATGGCATGCTGACCTGGGACCGGGCTGGGGTGCCGTGGGAGCGCATCGACGAACGCATCGAACGCGATGGAGGCAAGTACGCGATGATCGTGGACTACGCCCCCCATGAGGGCGTTGATTCGGCCGAAGTGTTTGCCGGTCTCGATCAAGCCGCGACAAGCCACCAGGCTGTCGCCGAGGGATGCTATGGGCCGCGAGGCGAACGTCCCGGGCGGATCTACCTCGCCGTCCCCGAAGAGCGGCCGGTCGAGGCGATGATGGAAGCCTTGACCGCGGCCAAGGTGCAGGCACGACTCATCCTTGTGCACCCTCTGGACGAACCGTGAGTCGCTTGAGGCCGATTACCGGCCCTCGTCCACTGAAACCGATGCAGTGATTTGGCCGAGCATCGCGATTCGAGCTTGGACGTCGGCGTGGGTCATCCCGCCCTGTTGTCGGACTTCGCACGCCTGTTCGACGGCATCCATGACGGCTCCCGCCACCTCGACCGAAGGGACGGCGATCCGCACGTGTCCCTTGAGGAGGCCTCGGGTTTTCACGAGGGTGAGTTCCCGGCCTCGCGTGTGCAGGGGGTGGGCCTGGAGTTCATCGAAGGTCCAATGGATGGATGTCCCCTGTGAGGGCGCCTGGAGCAGGGTTTGCGTTGTGACCTCGGGACCCACCACATCGTAGACAAGCCCTCGCACCGAAAGGCGAAGCCGCTGGTACCGAAGTTGACCACTCGGTAGAACACAGGGAAAGGCCCAGGTTCGCTCGCTGTGGCCAAAGGCTTCGAGGGGAGCGGATGCCAAGAAGGCACGGCGTGACACCCGAAGCGGCGGATCGACGAAGCCGATCAAGAAGTACAACATCAGCGCCCCGAATCCGATCAAAAACGGCCACAGCCATTCCGCCAATCCTGCCCCCGGCCCCAGGAGAAACGCCAGACGTCTGGTTTAAGCGTATTCCCGGTTGGCGAACCGAGCGACCGATGTCCGCTTCTTGGAACCTCGTTCGTCTAGGGTGCAAAGACACAGGAGGCCGATGTGTGGGGGGTACTCTGGACGCTGGCGGCGCATGCCGCGGCGCCTGTCGGGGGAGAGCTTTCCGACCGGGCGGCCGTCGTGGTGGGGTCGAATCGACCCATGCCGGGGACTGCTCCCTTGCGCTACGCGCACGATGACGCTCGGGCCGTGGAACGCACATTGATCGATGTGGGGGGATTCCAGCCCAGCGAGGTGGTGCGGCTGCTCGATCCTTCGGCTGACGAGGTGCGGCAGGCCCTCACTCGGTTTGGGGATCGGAAAACGCTCTGGTTCTACTACTCGGGGCACGCCGATGCGGCGGCGCTGTACCCTGCAGGCGAACGGTTGCCGCTCGCCGATGTGCGCGCGGAGCTGTCACGCCACGAAGACGGCGTGCGAATCGGGGTGGTCGATGCCTGTGGAGGTGGGGGTTGGACCAACACCAAGTGCTTCGTTGCCGAGCCTCCAGGATTCGCGATTCCCGATCCGCCCGCGGGCGAGGGTCACGCATGGATTGCCTCGACCTCGGGAAGCCAGAAGGCGCACGAAGTCGCCTCATTGGGCGGGTCGCTGTTCACCCACCACTTCGTGAGTGGCCTGCGCGGTGCCGCCGATACTTCGGGCGAAGGCACCATCACCCTCAACGAAGCGTTTGAATACGCAAAAGCGCGCACCACCGAAGATGCCGCGACCCAGATCCAGGCCCTGCAGACCCCGTCGTTTCAGGTCGACTTCCGCGGGCGCCGCGACATGGTGTTGACGGATCTCGAGCATGCTCCCGCCCGAATGCGGATCGTGCAGGACCAAGGGCCGATCCAAGTGGTGAGCCTGCAGACCGGTTTGGTGTTGCTCGAACTCGACAAAGGGCCGCGCAACGTCCAGCTCGCGCTTCCGCCGGGTCGCTATGCGGTGCGAGTGGTCGAGGGGGACGCCCTTCGTTCAAAGACGTTGGTGTTGCGCGCCGGTGATGCCGTGGTGGTCGCAGAAGGTGACCTGGTCGCAGGACCTGCCTTGGCCTTGAACGCAAAGGGGCCACAGCGCCGCATTCCCTACGATGAGGGGATGCTCGACCGAGGGATGGTGGAAGTCGCGCTCCGCACGTCGGACCATCAGCTACACAATGGAATTCTCGACGTCACCGTGGCGTTTCTGCCCCGCTTGACCGTCAGGCTCATGCCCGTGCTGGAACGCTTTCATGTGTCGTGGGCGGTCAGTGATCGGGTCCAGGTCAGCCTGCCCGGGTGGGTCACCTGGCGGGTCAACCGGGGAGCATCCGCTGAGACCTTGGTTTGGGGCGGGGCCAAGCGGCTCGCTTATCTTGGTAACCAAATCGAGGGCGTCGACCCAGACGAGGTGTACGTCAGCCGGGACTGGGCGGTGAGCCCGGAACTCGGGGTGCTCCGCCGATGGCCCTTGGATGAGGTGCGCACGCTTGATCTGAGTGTGTTCGCGAGGACTGACCTTGTGTATCGGGGAACGGGATCCGGCACGTGGATTCCCGGCGCTGGGCAAACCCCGAGGGGCTGGCGTGAGGGAGCGGTGAACCTCACTGGCCAATTCGTCCTCCAGCGTCGATTGGGGCGGTTCGTTACCCTCAATCTAGGTGTGGCCGTGTTCACGGGCCTTGCGTATGACCCACCTTCCGTGCGGGACGACCTCGAAAGTTCCTTCTTCAGAGAACAGCCGTACGTTGGACTAGGAACGCCGTACCAGCGAGCCGGTCGCTTTGCTCCCCTCGTGGCATTGCACATGACAAGAGACCTTCACCTGGGCCTCGATCCCGGATTGGGGGTCTTGGTTGGAGACCTCCCCAACACCCGCAGGCCACTCTGGATGTCATTGGGGGCCGGGTTTCGGATGCTCTACATCACGCCCACCGCGCTGTTGTCGTTCACCCGGTGACGCATGATGAAGCCTACCGACGCTACTTTCCCATCATACGCACCAAGGTGTTCCGCATCTTGGGCTCGGGAGCGCAGGCCGAGGAAGTCGCCCAAGAGACGTTTCTGCGGTTTTGGCGAGAGGGACCGCGCGACGCCTCGATCGCCACGACAACGGCCTGGCTTTACCGAACGGCTACCCGCATGGCCATCGATGCGGTGCGACGACATTCTCTCGCCCTTCGCCATCGCACCCTGGGGGACGTCGTGACGCCGCCCACAGGGTTGCATGGACTTCAGCTCGACGAACTCGTGAAGCACGTGGAGCCTCGTTCGCTCGAAGCCGCGCTCCTGCATCGGGTCGATGGCCTGTCGCAGGCCGAGGTTGCCGAGGTCCTCGGCATTACCACCCGGTCGGTGCGTCGATTGCTCACCCGATTCGATGAAATGACGTTGGAAATTCGATGAACGTGCGTCCGGAAGAAAAGAGGCATCCCTCTCCGCTGGCTTTGGATCGCTATGCCCTGGGGCAGCATGATCCTGCCATCGAGGAGCACGTTGCGACCTGTGTGGTTTGCCGGCGTCATCTCGCGCAGGTGATGGCCGACCCTGGGCCGGTGCCCGACGCCTGGCGTCCCCAACCCGTCCGTGGGTGGCCCAGATGGGCGCTCCCTGCGCTCGCCGTGGCAGCGGCCTTGGTCCTCATGCTTCAGACGACCCCCACGCCCTACGTCGGGTCCAAGGGGATGGCGAACCCCCTGCCCACCGTGGCGGTCTGGATGGAGCGCGATGGGTCGGTCGCGCGCTGGGCTAACGCGCCGCTTCGACCGGGAGACGCGATTCGGCTTCAGGTCGAGCCTGGAGGGCACCGACATGTGGTCGTTCGATCGGGCTCGACGATGCTCTACGCGGGCGATTTGAATGGTCTTACCGACCTGCCCATCAGCCTTCGGGTCGACGACGAGCCAGGTCCTGAGACCTTGACCGTCGAACTCACGGGAGGGGGGACTCCTTGGTCGACGACGTGGACGATGGACAAGCTTCGGTAAGCCGTGGCCTACACCTCGAGGCCATACCATAGCGCTAAACCTAGCTTTACGGACCATACGTATAACACACCGATGAACGTCATGGCCCAGCCGTCGCGGCCTCGGAGCCGTTGAACCACATACAGTGCCGAGGGGAGTGCCAAGAGGGTGGCCGGCCTTGCGGCGACGGACACGATGTGTTCGAGGTCGGTACTCCCGAGCCCGACGACGATGCACGTAGCGGTGGCGGCCAAGAGAAGAGGCCCAGCCAAGAGCGCGGCGGAAGGATGGAGGCGCCAGAGGGCTCGCGCAAGGACCCGAAAAATGGGGCTTAGCAGCAACGCCAACAAGGTGGCGGCTCCACCGTAGACGAGGTCGACGTCCAGAAAATCCCAGGGTGTGAGGATTCCGCACGTCATCACGTTCCGCGAGACCGGGCGCGGGTACCCGGTGAAACAGCTCAGCAAGCGTATGACTGTGCGCCCCACACCAAATGCCAGGAATGCCCCGAGGCTCAGCTGCATCGTCCAGGACCACCAGGGGCCAATGTTCAAGATTTTCGGACGCACTCAAGGCCACCCTGACCACAACGTCGCCATCGGTCCGTGTGAGTGGCGCATATTCAGCCCACCACCGTTGGCGCAGGCCTTGCTTTGTCACAGGTGGAACGGAGGTGACGCGTGAACATGAGGCGATGGGGAGCCCTGGTTGGGCTCACGGCATTTGCGGCAGTGCTTGGGGTGGGCACCTCGATTCCCACCCCGGTCGGCGCTTGCTCGCCAGTTCCGTGTCCGACCGACCTGCGCGAAGCCATCCTCGAAGACGTCCAGCCGGCCCCCGGAAGCGATGTAGAAGGTCCGGTGCCCGAAGTTCCCGAGGTCATCATCCTCCAGGGGGACTTCGATGGCACGCCCGTCAGCGTGTGGAGCGATGTCTGGGCGTACTCGCTCACTCCGGAGGTGCCGTGATGTTTTGGTTGCTCTCGCTAACGGGATGCCTCTTCTTCCCTTGTGGCGGCCAAGGGCAGTGCCCGGAGATTGTGCGGATTCAGCCTGGGTCGTTCACGGGTGTGGCCTACGACGATCCCGAACCTGACATCGGACTTGAGATCGACGCAGATGATGTGGTCATCCTGACGTTCGAGGATGAAGACGGGAATGCTTGGGTCGCGCGCTATCGGCTCAACCCGATGGGCATTCCCGAGTGAGGTTCCATCGTGGTGAGGATCTCCGGAGCGATCGGACTCGGCTCCGAACGACTCGAAACGACTAAACCGAGGCGACGGAGGTCTTGTGATTGTCCTTACCGCGTTGTTGGCCTGCTCATCCAAAACGCCGGCACCCGAGGTCGTTGTCGACAACGACGCTGCAGCGGTGCCGAGCGCCCCTGTCGAGCCCGGTCTACTCACCGAAGAGGCCTTTGCCGCCCTGCATGAGCTGAAAGCGGAGGCTGCGCCTAAGGCCAAAGGCGAGTCCGTCACCATCGATGGCATGCAGGCCTATCTGGCCCTTCCCGAGGGGGCCGAAGGACCGGTTCCCGGCATCGTCGTAGTGCACGAATGGTGGGGGCTCAATGACCACATTCGCCATTGGGCGGATCGCCTTGCGGCCTTGGGGTACGCCGCGGTTGCCGTAGACCTGTATGGAGGCACCGTAGCCACCACCCCCGACGCTGCCATGAAAGCGATGAAAGCGGTGAACGAGGAGGAAGCGCTCAAGAAGCTGCGGGCTGCGCATCAGTTCTTGGTCACGGAGCCCCGGGTTCAAGCGCCGAAAACGGGCTCCATCGGGTGGTGTTTTGGGGGTGGCTGGTCGTTGCGACTTGCCTTGGCCGAGACCGAGCTTGATGCAGCGGTGATGTACTACGGGCGGCTGGTTTCGGACGAAGCCCAGCTGCGCGAGCTGAAGGCCCCGCTCTTGGGCGTGTTTGGGGAACGCGATGGCGGGATTCCCGTCGCGGCGGTGCGGGCGTTTGAAACCCAGCTCGGTGATCTCGACAAGGCGGTTGCGATTCACGTGTACGATGCAGACCACGCCTTCGCGAACCCGTCCTCCGCGCGCTACGATTCCGCCTCGGCGGGAGCTGCGTGGGAGAAGGTCCAGGCCTTCTTTGGCGAGCATCTCACACCATGACCCATTCAGACGTCACAAGAGGCCGCCGATGCGGAAGGCCTGGCGGCGCTGGGTTAGACCTCAACTGTGAAGCTCACCCTTTCCACCCTCCGAATAGCGGCCCCCCGGCGTTGAGCCAGGGTAGGGGCCGGTAGCTCAGAGGTTAGAGCGGTGGTCTTATAAGCCATAGGTCATGGGTTCGATTCCCATCCGGCCTATCCTGGCCACGCTTTTCACGGCGTGTAGGGCACACCCCCTAGCGTTTCCCCGTAGGGAATCGGCAGGTATTCGAGGTGGATGGGCAGTTGGGTGCTTGTGCCCATGACCGATGCGGCGCCGTAGCCTTCTATCGTCCAACCGCCCTGCTTCAGCCGACGGCCCAGGGGACTGTTGGCGACCTCGCCCGACATGCCAACCACGGGAGTCTGTAGGGGCACGACGGTGGGGCCGTCGCCGAGCATGTCGCGGGCGCGGAGTCCCAGCGGGAGGCTCGTGAGGCCCGTCCCATCAATGGCGAGGATGCGGAAGTCCCAAAGTCCCAGTTGCAGGCTCGCAAGTCCGCTCCCATCCAGTTCGAACAGCGATACTTCGACGTTATGGCCGTCGACCTGAAGGTTCTGCTTGTCCAAGGTCCCGAGTTGGTCGACACCAGGCCTTGTGATGAGGACGCCGAGGGGAATGGACGCCAAACCCGAACCCCCAAGATCGACCAGCGAAAGTCATGGAGAAACCAAGCCAATTACTGCATCGTGAGAGGATTCCCACGACCAGGCGAGCAAGGCGTCGCTTAGGTCGGCATCCTCGTTGACCGCGCCGATGAAGCGTTGCAGCGCTTGCGTCGCGGTCACGGCGGCGGACGTCCGATGCAAGATGCCTGGTTCGTCTTCGATGGCGGTGACCGTTAGCTTCCAGGCTGCGACCGCGTCTTTCGAAACCGCATCGTAGGTCCACAACAGGCAGCGGCCCGTATGGTCGGTGGTGCAACTCTCGCTGGTCGCTCCCTCCCCGAGGACGTCTACGAGGACGTGCAGTCCGGACTGCGCGGGTTGGCCGGACTTGTCGAACACGGTGATCTGGGCGGCTGGGTAGATGTACCCACCATAGTCCTTGATGAACGGCAGTAGCGCAGCGTGGTACGTCCGGTGCTTGGGCCACGAGGTCGGGCTTTCGCCCTGCAGGTAGAGGTAGCCGCCGCCCTTTCCGTAGTTGAAATCTGGATAGAGCCCATCGCTTTGCAGGGCAGCAGAGATGTCGATCGGAGCCACCCCCGCGCTCCTGGCGCGACGATGTCGACCGATCCGGACTTGTTGCTGTAGCCCATCACCCGGGTCAGGTAGCCGGCGTGCCAACCGAGCGAGGAGTCAGGGTAAAGCTGACTTCCTCCAACGGCAATGACGTTGGGACTGGCGGCCGGCCAGCTCGCCTCCCAAATGCCGTGGTTACCCACGGCAGCAATCATCACCACGCCATGGTCCGTGGCGTACTGAAGGGCATCTCGCAGCCCTTCGGAGGGGACGTACCCAGGCCGGAACGACAGGCTCATGTTGATGAGGTCCGCGCCATGGTCAACCGCGTGGTAAAGGCCCTCGATCAGGCCATACTCGTCGTCCCGATTGGTTTCGTCCAGGACTTTGACGGGCATCAATCCTGCGCCAGGGGCCAGCCCCTGGATCGAGTTGTTTCCTGCGATGATGCTGGCGATGTGGGTGCCGTGGCCACAGTCGTCGTTGGCCCACGGGTCGTCGTTGATGAAGTCGTACGGACTGTGGATGGGCGAGGACGCGAGAGACGGAGCTTGCGTGTAGGCCACGCCCAATCGGGTGGCCGTCTCATAGGCCACACCCGAGTCAAGCACCGCCACCACGTGGTCGCCAGCGTTCGCGATGGAGGCCGGCGCGACCATGTTGAGGTGCCACTGCACGCCAACGGAGCCCCCGGACGCCGAATACCCCTTGGCGAACGTAGTGCATGAGGGCCTCCGTGAAGATCACGAAGGGTTCTCGGATCAGCTGCGACCCTCCTTGAACCTTTGCCGCTCGCGGATGTATGAGGCTCCATGGAGCAGCTGTTCGACGAGCTCACGGCCAACCCCCACGATGACACCCTGTGGCAGGTGTTTGCCGACTGGCTGTGGTCGCAGGGAGACCCGCGCGCGGAGGCGGTGCAGCTCGGTCTACAGCTCGTCGATGCGCCGCCGTCGGCCGAGCGCGACGAGTGGGTGGCCCGGTATCGAACCTTTTGCGACCTCGGAGCCCTAAAGAACGCCACCCATCTGCGCCACGTGCGTTGGCGAATGGGGTTCGTCGATAGCGTGACGCTCGACTTGTCCTCGTCCCAAGGGGCCCAGGCGTTCGAAGCGTTGTCGGAGCATCCGGCGGCGCGTCTCCTCGTCGAGCTTCGGATCATTGGCGCGACCCAAGAGCGACTGCGGCCGATCCTGGCCATGCCGTGCTTGCGGAGACTCAAGGTGCTCGAGCTGGCCTCGGAGGGTCGGGCGACCCTCGATTCGGCGGTGGCCCTGCCCAGTTTGGTTGAACTCTTCATGTCGACTTACCCGTTGGAGGCCCCGGGCATCGAGGCCCTGGCTCAATGGCAGCTCCCGCACCTCTCTCGGCTCGACCTTGGCGGGATGCCCCTCGATGCCATGGCCACCCAAGCCCTCGGTCGAGCCCCCTTCCTCGGTCAACTGCGCGACCTTCACCTGGCCCGATGCCACATCGGCGACGAGGGGTTCGCGGCGATGTTCGGGGTTCCACGTCCTGCATTGCGACGGCTCGATCTCGAGGGCAACCGCTTGACGGCTCCATCCCTCGAAGGGTTTCTCCGGGATGTCCCACCGCGACTGTCCCATCTCGATGTGAGCGCGAATCCGCTTCGGAGTGGGCTGATGCGCATGGGGCGGATGGCGCTGCCGTGGCTCCGTCGTCTCGACGTTCGGAATACGGGGGTGGACGGTTCGGTGCTGGATTCGCTCGGGCGCTCGACGGGACTCCCGCGCTTAAGCGAACTCGATATCCGAGGCAATCGCGTTCCCACCGCAATCGTGGAAGCGTTTCAACAAACGCCGGTGGGACGCCAATTGGGCTACCTCGGCTGGTACGCCCCAAGAGGGTAGCCATTCCGTCTCGTCGTGGGCAGAAGAGTTTCGCTTCGCGCAGGCCTTAGGGGTCGCCGTGATCGTTCGCAGGGCGGGCCGTCGACAAGACCTTCACGAGGATGGAGAAGAGGTCCTCGTGCTTGACCGTCGTAGAAGAACGTGGCTGGAGTCCGGGTGTGAAGCCCTGATCGATGAACGACTGGAGCAGGGTGTCGTCTGAAACCATGACGTGAATGGGCACTTCGGGCCCCTGCCCTTGGGCGAGGAACGGCGGCTGGTGGTCTCCCATGACCAGGATCACCGAACGTCGGGGAGGAGGCTCTCCGTGCATTTGAGCCACGGATCGAAGTCCGTGTCGGATGCTTCCAAAGTAGTTTTCGCGTTGTTCGTCGGACGGTGAACGCTCGGGGTCGGCAGCGCGAGACTGGCGTTTGAACCGGCTCACTTGCATGGCGAGTTCGCTGTCGAAGTCGCGTGCGAAAGCATCGGGGGGTGCGGTATTTGGAAGTTTGTTCCAGATGGTCCACCGCGGCAGAAACGGGGCCTGCACCCGCCACGGCACGTGGGACGACGCAAGGTGGAAAAACGCAAACAGCGGGGCATCGACGTCGTCGAGGATTTCCCGATTGACGTACCCGATGGTGTATTGGTCGGGAATGCGTCCCCACCCCACCGGAGGGCCTCTATAGGCCAAATCGTCGGCGAACACCGTGGTGCGGAAACCGAAGGGATTGCTGACCCTCACGCCGGGCCGATCCCGATCTGCAGACTTGATGAGAACCGTCGTGTAGCCTTGGTCTGCAAGCACGCCCGGTAGATGAGGGAGCCGGTTGACGAGGGCCATCGCGTGTTCGTACTCGGACTGATGCGCGAGGTGCAATCCAAACAATAGGGACGCATCCGCAATCCAGGAACGCCCGCTGTGCACGGGCGCGACTCCGTACGCGCTCGCGGTATGCCATCGAGCCGTGGTGAATCGACCGTCCAATCGATCGATCAACATGGCCCACCGGGTGGCGTAGGTTGGGTCGTCAGCGAGAACCTTGCCGTAGCTCTCAATGATGTAGATTCGAAGGTCCGCGGGATCGGTCACGTTGGGCGGAGCGACCTCGACGGCAGAGCGTTCGCCGATTTCTTCAGCCACTCGGCGATACAGTCGCCAGGATGCCTCGAGATTCTTCACGATGCGTGGGGTGGACCAGCGGCCCCGGGGCAGCGCGGGGGCAAGCAGCGAGGCGAGCACGATGAGCCCCACGGCTCCACTGGAGACAGAGGGGCCAAGGCGATGGAAGGCCCCTTCAAGACGAGCTGCGAGTAGACTGGATGCCGCCCACACGACCCCGGGCGCAATCACCAGCGCGAAGAGTCCAGCCGCCGCCCAGCCGCCGTAGAGATCGCGGCCCAAGATGTAGAGGTGCCGGCTCAAGAGCAGCGCATCGTACAGTGGGAGATTTTCGTTGGTCGCGTATCGCGCCGCGCCCAAGGCCCCTTCGACGATGAACAGCAGGGCGAGAACGGCGCCAACGATCCAGGCGCGCCATGTCCCGCGCCAGGGTACCTCCGGGCTTGGCCTTAGCCAGCTCAGCCCGAAGAGCGCGGCCAGCAGTAGACCCACATCGGCACTGACCCCGAATCGGCCGTAGCCGAGGGCGGTCGGAAGGGAAGGTGCGACGAGCAGAAGGCTGGCCGCCAGGATTGCCCATCCCGCGTCGGAGTAGTGACGGGTGTCCATGGGGGCTCCTCCTATCCGGGTCTTCGGCGGTGGGCGCTCGGAGCATTGGCCCTGACGCCTGCTTGTAAGGGTTGGCGTTCGCGGGCGGAAACGGTACGGCCTCGGTCATGCGCCAGCTCCTGTTCATCGGACTCCTCGCCCTGTTCTCATTGCCCGGCTGCGGCCGTCCATCGGGGACCGAACCGCCTCCTGATGGCTGGGCGAACAACGCACCGACGGTCGTGGAGCAGGTTGTCGAACGCCAAGACACCCAATTGTTAGCCGTCAAACAGGGCAAGTGGCGAACCTGGGTCGAAGTGCCCCACGTCGGTGCAAAGGTCGGGGACTACGTCTTGCTGGGCCGAGGAACCGCTCGACACGAGGTTGAGATTGCCGAGCTGGGCCAACTGGCGCCTGAGGTGGTCGACATCCCGCACGTCCGCGTGGTGGACTTCGAGACTGCCAAGCGGGTGGTCGCGGCCAGCACGCCGGCGGGCGCCGTGCCCATCGGTACGGTGTACGCAGAGTTGGACCAACGGGCAGGCCAGGAGGTTGTGGTGTACGGCACCGTGGCCAAGGCGACGGGAGCGGTGGGCTGGATGTGGGTCCACCTCCAAGATGGCACGGGAGATGCTGCGACAGGCACGCACGACTTGACGGTGCAGACCAAGCACGCGGTGACTCGAGGTCAGAAAGTGGCGTTTCGGGGTCTGCTTCGGAAGGATGCGGATATCGGCTTTGGGTACCATTACGACGCGCTCGTCGAGGAAGCCGAGGTCGTACCCTAGCCCCCGTCTACGGCGGTTCGGGCTGGGCGACGCCAATGAGGATGGGACGGTGGTCACTGCCGATCGAGGGCAGGGTCTGACGCTCGACCACAACGAGTCCGGGGCCGGTCAAGGCGTGATCGAGGGGCAGGCGAAACGGGGCGGGAAGGCCTGCGGGCCAGGTCCCTTCTGGCCAGCCCTGCTGGGGCGACGGAAAGTGGTTGGACCACGGCGTACAGTTGAGATCACCCACGACGATGGCCCCGGGCTGCTCCAAGCGCTGGGCCACAGCAACCAGGTGGGCATCGCGATCTCGAGCCATGCGAAGGGACAATGGAGGCATGGGATGGACGACCCGAATCACGCCTCCGTGAGGGAGGGTCCCGACCAGGCTCGGAAGGTCCGCCGTGCTGAGCGGATCATTGCGCAATCCGATCAGCGGTAGCCGGCTGTATAGGCCCATTCCAAAGGGATCGGACCGCGGAACTTCGAGATGGTAAGGGTAGCGCTCTCGCAATGACCCAAGTGCCGAACGCCATCCCGACGTGAGCTCGAGGACCGCTACTACGTCAGGATCCTGACGCCTCACGAGACTGAGGAACGGCGTGGGGTCGTGATTGCGGGCCCAGACATTGGCCATCAGGATGCGGACGGACGCGGTTCTCGATGAGACCGGCGGAGACGGCCACCAGCGTGCACCATGAACGAGCAGGCTCGCCGCAAACCCCACGACCATCGCGGTCTCACGCGTGGCCAGGGCCCCGGCGACTCCCACCCCCGCGAGGCCCAACGTCCCGATGATGACGTGATTGGGGAGATCAAAGAGCCAGAACGCAGGACCCAACCCCCATGCGGCTAGGGCGATGACCTGCCAGCCGAGGAGGATATAGAGAAGCGGTTTGGATTGGGCAGCCATGCCCTGTAATCACTGGGCGAACGCCTGTGGGCCAATGGCGGCGATACCGCGAATCGTGGGTCCAGGAAGCGGAACCAGACCGAAGGGCTCGACGCGCCAGTCAGGAGGCTCACAGATTCGTACGAAGGGTGCGGTTCCGCCGGGTCCCACCGCGTCGCGAAGGTCGAAGGTTGCGCCGCCGAGGCGAGTGCCCACCAGCGTCCAATCCACCCCATCGTCTGAGACGTAGACATCTGCGTTGTCGATGAAGGGCACCTGGAACACCACCAGGTCATCACCCGGACCATCGGTTGGAATCACGTCGGTGAAGCGCACAACAAGTTCGTGATCGCAAACGTCCTTGGATTGATTCACGTCGTAGCCCCGCCCCTCGGAGGGACCGAGGGCGTTGACGGGGTTGTTGCTTCCGCCTTGGTTGGTGGCGCGAATGACTTCGTCGGCCCAGCCGAAAGGGGGCACCGAGATGGTGGTGTCGTCATCAAGGTCCCAGATGCCGGGTCGTTCCAGGATCGGGGCAAATGCGGCGTAGTGTGATGGAACGTCGGGATCGTCGAGCACCAGCAGATCCAGGACGCAAGCCGCCAGGACGGCTTCATCGCGCAACCCTGCGGCTCGGCACCGCACATCGGCGGATCGGATGGCGAACTGCGAAAACGCGGCCAGCGGGTTGGGCGCGTAGGGAAAGTCACGAAGGTCGAAGGTCGCGGCGGTTTCCCCTTCGTTGTAGGGAAGCAGGGAGGTCGCATCGTCGAGTCGCCAGCCGTCGGCAAAGGTGGTGTAGCGCTCCTCGGCAAACGCGCCCGGCGCAAACCCGGTGCCGTCGGCGCGGCGAAGGTCGTCGCTCCGGTCGTCATTGGCCGTCCCGAGGAGCCCACCTGCCGAAGCGGGATCCGGAGTGCTGCGCGCGACGGCGATGTCGAGCAGGGCAGTTCGGACGTCGATGACAATATGGTCCTCTTCACCGACGACCACCGTGCGCCAGGGCCCGAAGCGGGTGACCTCCACCCCTTCGGAGGTGACCTGGTCGCCCTCGCCAAGCGGCCGACCCTTGACCAAAACGTCAGCCCCTTCGTCGACGAGGCGCACGGTGGTCAGGTGATCCCCGATGCGCACAGCCACTGCGGTGGCGCCACTCGCGCTCTTGCCAATCGGTTCGTAGCGGGCCTGAACCTCAAAGCCCGGCCGCCGGCTGAGCACGAACTCACCTGCGGCTTGGAAGTCGTACCGGACCCCATCGAAGGTCGCGATGTGGGGGTCGCCAGTGCTCGTTGCGGCGCTGCCGTCGGGCAGCCCTTCATCGCCAGGCCCCGTGGATTCGCTGCCTGGGTCGGGTTCACCAAGGGTTTCGATGAGCGTGGTGGCGGCGGCCAGCAGATCGTCGGTCGTATACGACATCCGTCGCAAATAGTCGTTGCTCCGAATGCCTCCGCCGACATCGATCACGGTCCCGGTGGCGTCGTAGGCAGCTTCAAGGCCGTCATGGGAGGGCAACACGGGGGTGATGAACTCATTGAGGACCGCCCCAATGACGACCATCGCTCCATGGTCCTCCAAGTCTCGCAGCAGTTGGTTGGCCCGCGCTCGTTCTTCGGCGGTCGGCGGTTGGCGGAGCGCTTCGACGGCGTCGATCGCGTCTCGTCCCGTTCGAACGACCCCCAGTCCACCCCGCAGGGGCCCCTCACAGCTGACCGCAATGCGGACTTCGTCGGCGTAGCCCTCCAATTCCCCTCCCGGACACGTGCCGGGTTTGCCGTCGGCGAGGGCGGCTCGGTGGGCCTGTCCCAAGGGCGAAAGCGCGACGATGCGTTCCACGGGATCGGGGTTTCCTGGGGTGATGCGGAGTGCTTCGACGATGTCGACGTTCCCATCTCCGTCGAGATCCATCACTGTCCCGAGGCGGCCTGGTTCGGCCACCTGGACCCCAAGCAGGCGATTGGCCAGTGAGGTGAGCACCGTGCCGCGTGCATCCTCACCGAGCGGCACATACCAAGCGGGCTGTTCGAAGGGGAGCCGGCCGGCAGAGATGCGCTCCTCCGCCATGACGGGAGCGTCGGGGGCGGGTGCGTCCCAGGTGAGGTGACCCGTCCATTGCTCGGGTTGCGGGGCCCAGGCCTCGGGAAGGCGCAAGGGACCTCGGCGAATCTCGTAGGTCAAGCCATCTTGGGCCGGCTCATCGTGGAGGCCCTGCAATGTGACCGGAAACGGACCTTCGAGGACCGTGGGGCCTGGGTCAGAGGGTGAGTTCGCGCACCCGACCCCTGCGACCCATCCTATCCACCACCGCATCGAGCACTCCTGTGCAGGTTTGCTCTCGGTAAAGGACCAGACGACGTGCGCCCATGCCCATGATCATGGGGTTGCGGTGACGAATCGCCGGACGAAGCTCACGATGAGTCGATTGACTTGGTCGGAGGCTTCGGCGTGGAGGAAGTGACCCACCCCGGCCAGCACGACGCGCTCCGAGGTGGGCGCGATGCTCCGGATCTTGTCGGTAAGTTCGGGGGCGGCGTAGTTGAACTCCCCGGCGTTGAGCGCGAGGACGGGCACTTCGATGGGGGCTTGGTCGGTGTCTTCGATGGTCAGGATGGCGTTGGTCAGATCCTTCACGACGAAGGGAGGGGCCGCCAACATCGTGGTTGAAATCTTCGTCTTCAGGTCATCGGGGGTGTGCTTGCTCATCATTTGACCGACGAACGAGCCCCAGATCGACCGGTACAAGGGCGTCCGCATGAGCATTCCAACGCCGCCATAGACGCAGCCAAAGGGCTCGTAGTACACCAGGCCGTCCAGTGCGATGTAGGCGAGAAACCGCTCGGGCACGCGTGCATACAGCCGCCTAACCACCAACTCACCCATGCTGTGCCCGATGAAGATGGCCTGTTGGATGCCGAGCTCGGACAACACCGTGCGAACCGCCTCCACCATGAAGTCGAGGGTGTAGGAAACCTCTGGTACGTCGCTGCGGCCATGGCCGGGCAGATCGATTCGAACCACCCGACCCAATTCCCCCAACGGAGTGACCTGGTCCTCGAAGAACGTCAAATTGCAGGCCAAACCGTGGATGAGCACGAATGTGGGGCCCTCCTCTCCAGCGCTTCGCACGTACACTCGATGGGTGTTGGGTGGCCGATGCACCTCCACAAATCGCTCTTCGTCCAAGGTTCCCTCCCCCTGGCCACTATGACGTCTGGTGAAACAACTCGGGCGACGCGTCGTAGGGGCAGCAAACCCGATGAGGGGGAGTGATGTTTCGACGTAGACCAATGCCAATGATCCTACGGATCGCGATCCTCGGGTTGTTTGCGGGTGTGTTTGTCATGGCGGTTTTGCCTTCGATCATTGGCATGATCACGGTTCGCTACCAGACCCAGCAGCTGATGGAAGACTTCGCGGCCACAGAAGAAGACCGTGCGTTGGCACAGGATCTGAATGAGCGTGCCTTCGAAGCAGGTTCGGACCTCAAGTTCGACCCGCAAGCGGTCGCGCATGCCCGACGGATGGGGCAGCTCGACGAGGTTCACGAGGTGGCTGACGAGATGTTCGGCCAACAGGTTGAACACGTCGAGCCTGACACCACCCCAAGGCGTCACAACGGGGCGTTTTATCGGGATGCGAACCCGGAACCCGAAGTGGAAGGAGGCATGCCCCTTTGGGTCGGACTCCTGGCTGTGGTCGGCTTGGTCTTTGCCTCGCTGGCGGCGTTAGGAGCCGCATTCACCTCGCTCATGAGCCGGTCTGACCCCGGATCATAGCCGAGGTTAGCCCTTGCGAAAACCGACCTTGCATTATCGCAAAGCGTTCGTGCCATACGGTGTCGGCATGACGACTCGACGCGACCTTTTGGCTTCTGTGACGTCCGCGGCCTTGGTCTTCCCCACGCGGGGATGGGCAGCGGGAACCCCTCGCATCACGCACTTTGACGTCCGAAGGTCCGAGGACCGTGGCACGGGGATGCGCGACTGGCTCTACAGTCGCCATACGTTTTCCTTCGCCGGCTATCGTGACCCTGCGCACATGGGTTTTCGCTCGCTGCGGGTCATCAACGAAGATGTGGTGGCGGGGGGCCGTGGATTCTCGCTGCATCCGCATCGCGACATGGAGATCCTGACCTACGTGCTTTCCGGCGGACTGCGTCACAAAGACACCCTGGGCAACGAAGGGGTGATCCGACCTGGGCTCATCCAACACATGAGTGCGGGAACCGGCATTCGCCACAGTGAGTTCAATGCTGCCGCCAAGACGGATGTGCATTTCCTGCAGATTTGGTTGCTCCCGAACCGTGCGGGGGGGGCGCCTAAATACGACGAACGCAAGGTTCCGACCGCTGAAAACCAGGGGCAACTCACCCTGCTCGCGTCGGGTGACCCAAAGGCCGATGCGATCACCATCCACCAAGACGCCCACGTCTACGGATCGCAACTGCGCAAGGGTCAGGTACTGACCCACGAGGCTCAACCAGGACGGGGCACCTGGATCCAGGTGGCTGAGGGCTCGGTCGAACTCAACGGCCAGCGGTTCATCGCGGGCGATGGCGCATCCACCGAGCAAGCCGGCTTGCTCGACATCAAGGCCCTCGAACCGTCCAATGTGGTGCTGTTCGATCTCGGATGACTTCGGTGCGGGTATACTCCGGCTGCTGTGGGGCACCGGAGGTGCGTGTGCAACGATTCGGGATGCTGCACAAATCCAGTAGACCCATCCAGCGCATGTACTCCTTTGGCCGACTCCAACCCACGACCTCGCCTGACCTTGCCTTGATCAGACTCGCGCAAGCTTTGCGTGCTGCGGTTCTGATTTCGTGCAAGCTTTGCTTGCCGCTGATCAGCTTGGTGTTCGCTGGGAGCGCGATGGCCGCAGACCTCGATATCCGTGACGCCTACAGCCCGTTGAACTCAAGTCGGCCGGTCCGGTCCAAGACGCGATGGCTCATCCTGCACACAACGGAAGGCGGCGATTCGTCTGCGCAACGTGAGGTGCGGCGGCGCGGGCTTGCGAACTACCTCGTACTGCGAAATGGTCAGGTGCTACGCATCATCGCTCGGCAGCGAGAGGCACGCCATGCCGGAACCAGCATGTGGAACGGAACCAAGGACCTCGACCGGTTTTCGATCGGCATCGAGGTGGTCGGTTACCACAATCGAGGACTTACGACCGCGCAGGAAGGGGCATTGCGCCAACTCATCGAGCAGTTGCAGTCGATCTATCGGCTCGGTGATGATGCGGTGTTGCCTCACTCGATGGTGGCGTATGGGCACCCCAATCGCTGGCATAAGAAGGCCCACCGAGGGCGCAAGCGTTGCGCCATGCAGTTTGCGCGACCCGACCTGCGGGCCCGGATCGGCCTGACGTCACAGCCCAACCACGACCCCGATGTACGAGCCGGACGGCTGATTGAGGCGGATCCTGAACTTGCAAAGGTGCTTTTCGGTCATGCCAAAGGCCAACCATGATGAGCGGCCAGCGAAGCTTGCGCGAGTCCGACCACCGCTGGCCTTCTGCGCTACGCCCCTGCGGGTTTACGCGGTCACCAAGGCGAAAACGCTCGCGAAGTGAAGGGCAGCGGCGGCGACCGTCGCGGCATGGAAGGCTTCGTGGAAGCCGAAGGTGGCCGGCCACAGGGTCGGACGCTCCGTTGCGTAGACCAGGGCGCCGAGCGTGTAAATGGCACCTCCTGCGACCAGGAGACCGAGCGTGGGATCCCCGGCGGCGGCACGGAGTTCACCGATGTAGGGTGCGATGCTCCAACCGAGCGCAAGCGCGAGCCCAGCGCGCCACCATTTGGGCCCTTGCAGGTTCAATACGCAGTACAAAATGCCCAGGGCTGCGCCGCCCCACACGAACTGTAGCAAAGACTCCCCTTGTCCAACGGGCAGGCCGATCAACGCCACCGGGGTGTACGTTCCTGCGATGAGCACAAAGATGGATGCATGGTCCACCCGACGAATCCAGTTCTCGGCGGGCAGGGTCCAGTCGCCACGATGGAGCAGGGCGCTCACGCCGAACTGAAGGACCAGGCTAGCGGCGAACACGGCGACAGCTACGCTGGCCCGACCGGTCGGTGCAATGGCTACGAGAACGAGCCCCGCGCCCAATGCGGTTGGTGCCGCATATTGATGAAGCAGACCTCGAAAAACCGGTTTTTGGAGAGCGTCCGCCAACGTGCCGCCTGGGTCGCGCACGCTGTAACCTCTGCCTCCTGCCTTTACCGGGGGCGCTTCCGATACTGGCTTAAGGCTCGGGCCACGGTCGGACTCCCATGTTCTAAAGCCCAATCTTCGAGTACCTTCCGTTCGTTGGCATCTCCGTCGACAAGGGCTTCCAGTTCGGCCGGGATGCCCGGAAGCACCACGTGCTCGTGAACGCGCATGCGGTGGTCGAGCCATTGAATGCGATTAGGGGTTCGAGCATGGGCTCCGAAGACGTTCTTGGCCAGTCGGGTGATGCGTTTGGTGCGGCGGTCCGCAACCCACAAACGTCCGTCTTCCATCACGGTGGCCAGAACCGAGCCACAGTTCGACAGGCTTGCGTGTTGCAGCGCCCCGTCCACCACGACCTCCCAGGCACAGTCTCGCGCTGCGTCGAGCCATTCCGCTGTGGTGTCGGTGTTGGTCACGTTGAGCAAGATGGGACCGGCTTCTAGCCAGCCGATATCCACCGTGGTTTCACGGAGGGATAGCACACGTTCAAACTCGGTACCATCCGCCTCAAAGACACGAATGGCCTCCACCCCCCAATCAAAGCGCTCCTCGGGATTGCCGATCGTGTAGTGCAGCCCGCAGGCTCGACCGGTTTCGCTAATCATGATCCCAAAGTTCCGCTGACTGCGGTGTGACCTCCCCAACACGTCCCACGGGGAGGCTGGCCCGTGTCGTTCATGCCGACGGATGGAAAGATTCCGTTGCACAAGGGCCGCAATGGCGTTGCCATGGGCCGCGATCTCAGGCCGGTAGAATCCCTGGGGGAAGTCCAATCGATCGGTGACGATAAACGTCTCACCCTGCAGCACCGCGATGCCTCCGGTATCGAGCAACACCGCTGCTTGGCTTGTGCCGGGCACAAACGCACTGGCGATCGAGCCGGCAGGTAGGGGCGACTGCCGACCGTCAAACCAGATCAAAGCCTGATCTCGAAGGGTGGCGAGTCGTGCGGGCGGGCTCATGGGCGATCAGGGCTCTTGCAGCACCAGGGGCAACGAATCGAACCGTCCTTCAAAGGGCACGGTGTCGAGCACAACACCTTGGTCGATCTCATCGATCTCGCCCGAGAACCGACCCGAAACCAGGCCGGCCGCTCGATCGAGGACTTCGATGGTGAAGCTGCCGGTGCCTTTCGCGTCCATGTCGGTTGCCCAGGTGCGGGCGGTCGCGGTGACCACGTCGACGTCGCCATAGCCAAACTGTGTGGTTTGGGCAGGCTCCCCCCAACGTCCGACCGGATACGAACCGACATCTAGCGGCATCAAGTCGGAAACCACGATGGCGAGCGTGGAGGAGGGAGTCGAGGCCTGGAGGGTGAGGATGGACGCAGGACTGTCCACAAGGTCGACCGAGCCCTGGAGCACCAGCTCGCTGCGGTCTCCGTCGAGGTTCCACTCCACCACGTTCGACGGAGGGGCCGGATTGTCGATGGGTGGAGAAGTTTGGGGTTCAACGTCGTCGTCTCCGTCGATGACGAAGATGCAACCCGTGACGATCCAGAGGAATGGTGAAACCATAACGACCCTCGCGTAGCTCGATGCTCGAGCGATTCGCTTAGCGAGCTTTTCGACCAAGTCAATGCCCTCGTTCGTGGTGCAAAACGAACCGCCGGGCGTATCACTTCGCGTTTGGCAACGCCAGAAAGCGTCGGCGGGCCCGAATCGTCTCGGCGGAGTCCGAGGCGTCCGGGGCGTTCACCACGAACGCCACGTCCGTGCCCAGACATCAGACCTGCAAATCCCTCGGGAGAGCGCTCCTTGGCGGAGATTCCCTCGACTTCGACAATGACATCCCCGACGTTGAGCCCTAGCTCCCAGGCCGAGGAGCCCTCGATGATGTTGGTGATGCGCATCCCTTCCGTGTCGGGACGAAAGTGCACCCCGACTCCCCCCGCGGGTTCGGGGGACATCTCAAGCCCAGGACAGTCGACGGCCACGACCTCTGCATCGGTCAGGATCTCCCCGACCTGCGGCGGTCCGTGAATGGACCTACAACAGAGGTTGGTGACCCCGGTGCGCTACATCCGCCCTCGGCCCGAGTTCGATGTGCACTGGGGGTTGGTCGGCCGGCACAGCAGGCCGCTGTAGCGGGCAGCGTAGCGGATTCGCAAGGGTTTGCCAGCGTTGTGGTTAAGCACCTTCGTTCAGCGGAGGAGGCGGGGTGAGCCTCGGTCCCAGTCGCTTGGCAATGGCAGAGAGTCGCCCTTCGGATTCCCACTTTCGAAAGCGGTGATAGGCGGTTTGCCAGGGTCCAAAGGTGGGGGGGAGCGCCCGCCAGGGAGCCCCCGTCGTCAACACCCAGAGGACCGCTTCCAGAATGTGCCGATCCGGTCGGGGAGGCCGGCCCCGCGATCGTTTGGGCGGGGGGAAAAGGTGGGCGATCCTGGACCATTCCCGGTCGGTGAGGGTCGTCCTGCGGTTCGGGGTCGGCGAACGTCGGCGGCGTTGCACTTCGCGGGCATTCCGACTGCGCTCCTCGAGGTAGCGCCGTTCGCTCAGGTTCTCCGTGAGCTGACCCGCGCGATCGAAGGCAAGTGACGCTTCGGTGCGACGTCCGAGGCGGACCAACAAGTCGCCGCGGACCGCATGAAGCAGGTGGAATTCCACGAGTTGACCGCGTGCGGCAAGGCGGTCGACCCAGTCCAACGCTTGTTCGGGACCATGGCTCATCGCGAGCGCCACTGCAGCATTCAGCTCGACGATAGGGGTGGGCTGGTGCCGCAGCAGCGTTCCATACAAGGCCGTGATTTGAACCCAGTCCGTCTCGTCGATGGACGCCGCACGCGCATGAAGCGCCGCAATGGCCGCCTGCAGTTGGTAGGGACCAGGTTTCAGGTGGGTCAGGGCCTGGTCGAGGTCCCGCAAGCCGGCCTCAATCTCATCCCTTCGCCAACGGTTGCGATCCTGGTCCTCGAGCCGAACCAGGGCCTGATCGGTGGTATGGCGCGCGTCGCGGCGGGCATGATGGAGTCGCATGAGGGCGACGAGGCCCAGGACTTCAGGTTCCTGGGGGAGGAGGTCGCTGACCGCTTCGCTTAGGCGAATGGCCTCCGCACACACTTCCGGTCGCACCATGTCGAGGCCGGTTGTCGGGGCATAGCCCTCGTTGAAAAGCAGGTAGATCGAAGACATCACGGCCGCTACCCGCTCACCCCTCTGGCGTGGTCCGGGCACTTCGAACGGAATGCCGGCGTCTCGGATCTTTCGGCTGGCCCGAGAGAGCCGACGTCGCATCGCCTCGGGAGACTCGAGGAAGGCCCGGGCGACGGCTTCGTTCGGCAGGCCACACAGCGTTCGCAGCGCTAGGCCGACCTGGTTTCGGGGCTCGATGGCGGGGTGACAGCAGGCAAACAGCAACGCGAGCCGGTGATCGCCCGTCGGTTCGGACGCTTGGGCCCCGGGGGCGGCCTCCGCTCGCACGGCATCGGCGTAGTCACGCGCTACCGTCCGCTGGCGCACCTGGTCGAGCGCACGATGGCGGGCCACCGCATAGAGCCAGGCGGCGGGCTGTTCGGGAAGACCTTGGACGGGCCAAACTTCCATCGCCTTGATCGCCGCGTCCTGAACCACTTCTTCCGCGAGTTCGATGTCTCGGAAAGCACGTGCGAGGGCTGCGACGAGGCGGGGACCCTGACGGCGTAGGAGCGCCTCGACCTGGTCACGGACGTCGAGCAAGGCGCCTCATGATGACGAGAGTTCTGCGGGCTCGGTGCCCAAGGGGCGTAGCTCCACGCTGCCCCCCCACAAGGCCGGGCATCGCTTCGCCCAGGCCAGTGCCTCATCGAGATCGTTGACCTCGAGAATGTAGAACCCGCCAATTTGTTCGCGAGCTTCTGCGTAGGGACCATCCGTGACCTGGATGGAACCGTCTCGTCCCCGAAGAATCGTGGCCGTGTGACTGGGCTGGAGTTCCGCGCCGCCGGCCAAGGCTCCTGACGCTGCAAGTTCTGCGTTGAACGTCATGTACTCGGCTACGGCCTGCTTTTGGGCCTCGGGAGGCATCGCTTCCCAAGCTTGCTCGTCGCCACGAAGGAGGAGTGCGTACCGCATGTCAGCTCCGGTCCGAAGCGGTTGCGAGCACCGCGTCGAGCTTCTTCAGTCCTGCTTCGTAATCCGGTCCCAAGACTTGGTCGGCGACGACACCAAAGAAGCGGTCCGGGCCGTAGGGCAGGTCACCCGACGCCGTCCACGTGACCTTGGTGCGGCCGTTCCCAAGGTCCACCAGGGTGAATCGGTCGGTCGAGGAGAGGTCGAAGGGCGCGTCGTAGTCCAAGTTCGACACGACTTCGATTCCGGGTACCACCGAGGTGAGGGTGAGCGTGGCCTGACCGATGACCTCGCCGTCCCATGACATCGAGGCCCCCGGCATCGTCGGGGTGCCGGTGAAGGCGTACCGAGCGTTCGGATCCTGGGTCTTCCACGGCACCCAATCGAGGCGGTCGGGGAAGTGGCTCACGTAGTGCGTGACCGCAGCAGGTGTTCCGCGAACCACCGCGGTGCGGGACACCTCATAGTGACCGGGAAGCAGCGCCGGTACGAGTGCGGCTAGCAGCACGCCGGCGGTGGTGAGGCCGAGAGCCATGCGTAGGGTTGCGTTCATTTCATTCTCCTGTCTGCACTGCTTGGTGCACCCAGGAGACGCGTCGGCCTCCCCGTGCGCGACCTGTGACCAACGACTCTGTCCTAAGCGCCATCCTGGTTCTATTTTGTCTGAAAAATCAGCCCCGGTTCAAGTGTGCCAAGGGTTCGGCAAGGAACCGTGAAGGTGAGGTTGGGGGGACCCCACTAGGTCTGCTGTTCAGGAGGAGCCATGCTTCGAACCCGATGGATGAGTGCGCTATTGCTGGTCGGCTTGATGGGATGCATCGACCCAACCGGCGCCACGGGAGCGACCGGGGACCCCGGACCGGCGGGTCCGGTCGGTCCAGCAGGACCCGAAGGCCCGGCGGGTCCCGCAGGCGCCGATGGTTCACCTGGCATGGTGGCCTCGGGTTGGTTCGTGCTTGGCGGCTATGATTGGGCGCGAATCGACGATGGTACGGCCGAAGTCGTGTACGAGGCCACGATCGATGCTCCAGACCTGACCCAGGCCCATCTCGACTCCGGTGCCGTACTCGTGTTTGGGGGCCTCGATGGCTACGGGTTTGACGGTCGCATTTGGGTCGATGGTCACGTCGCGCAGCTCCCCATCTCGCTGATGTACGAGCTCGATCAGGGACCCATGATCGACGCTTGGACGGCGCGAATGGAACCAGGCACCATCCGCCTACGCTTCTCGAACAGCATCGACTACTGGACGTACGGAATCGCGAGCGACCATCGGTTTCGGTATGTGCTGATGAATCCGTAGCGACGATGGCACAAATGCGAGTTGCACAACCGCCAGGCTGGGCAACCTTTCCTTGTGGCAGAATGTCGACGCAAAGCTCTGGTGGTGATCGGAACCCGCCCCGAGGCAATCAAACTTGCGACGGTGGTGCAGGAGCTTAAGTCACGTCCTCACGTTCGAACCGAGGTGTGCCTGACGGGTCAGCACGACGACCTGCTCCAGCCCGTGCTCCAGACGTTCGAATTGGAAGCCACCCATCATCTTCAGGCCCGTTCGGATCACGAACCCTCGTTGGCGGTGTTGACGGCTCGGATTGTGGAACGGTTCACCCACGTGCTGGAGGCGGCAAAGCCCGACTGGGTCATCGTGCAAGGCGATACCACTTCGGCCCTCGCCGCAGCCCTCGCAGCGTTCTACGCACGACGGCGGATTGCGCATGTCGAAGCCGGCCTTCGAACGGGGAACTTGCAGTCGCCGTGGCCCGAAGAAGGCAACCGACGCATGATTGGGCAGATCGCGGACCTGCACTTCGCGCCAACCATGGCGGCGCGTCGGGCGTTGCTTGCGGAGGGCATCGACGCGCAACGCATTCGGGTGACCGGGAACACCGGCATTGACGCCCTGCGATTTGTGGCGCGGCAGATTGAGTCGGATGCGAGGGTTCGATCGAGTCTGGAAGACCGATTTGCAAGGGCAGAGGGTGCGGGCCCGATGTTGCTCGTGACCTGTCATCGCAGGGAGAGCCAGGGACGGCCGCTGGCCCAGCTCGTCCAAGCGCTCATCGAGGTCTTGCGGGTGCGACGCGATGTGCACGTGATGTGGCCCGTTCACCCAAATCCCAGGGTCGCGGGACCCGTTCGCGCCCTCCTCGAGGCCGCCCCTGACGTGCGCAGCCGGCTACATCTCCTCGGTCCGGTGGACTATCGGGCATTTGTCTACCTGATGCAGCGCGCGACCTGTGTGATTACTGATTCGGGAGGCATTCAGGAAGAAGCTCCTTCTTTGGGGCTACCCACCCTGGTCGTGCGCACGTCCACCGAACGCATGGAAGCGGTTCGGGCGGGAGCAGCGATTCTCGTGGGTACCGAACGACCGAGCCTCGTGCGCCACGTTCTTCAACTGCTCGATGACCCCGTGCATCGTGCCGCCATGAGTGAGGTGCGCGACGTGTTTGGGGATGGGCGTGCGAGCAGGCGCATCGTCGAGGCCCTGTTCACAAGCCCCGCCAAGGCTGGATGCGGGGTGGGCGCTTCCGGTAGGGTGCTCGAGACGATGGGATGACTTCATGACGGGGCCAACGCAACCCGACGACGCACAGATAGCCCTCTTTCGCACGACTCGAACCTGGCTTCTTTGGTGTGGCGTTGCGGTCGGCGGCTCCAGCATGATTTGCTGTTCGGGTTCCGTATTTTGGATGATTCCAAAGGCCTTCACGCTCAACTGGAGCGACGGACCAGAGATGATCATCTGGGCGGGCCTCTACGGGTGGCTGGGTCTCATGGGGTTTTTGGTTTCGGCCTTGGCGATTAGCCAGTCGCGGTCCATCGCTTTGGTGCTCGACAGCGGCCAACCCCCCGAGCAAGTCGCGTGGGCCAAGGCCTACGTACGGACCACCTGGTTCTTCATGGTCGGGGGAATGATGTTGGCATCGATCGCAGTCTTGGGCGGGATGGCCGCGATGTTGTCGCTATGAGAGCGCCCGAGCCGTTGCTCCGGGTTCGTCTCGCCGTGTGGGTCACGGCGGGTTCATTCGCCATTGTTGCCCTAGGGTTGTTGGCGTCCACCCTCTTTTGGTTCGGCCTGCTCTCCAATAGTCGGATGTTGGACTTGCTTTGGGCGGTCCTGTTCTTCCTTGTCGAGACGGCGATGGCAGCCCTGGTGGCGGTCTCGATGTTCCGCCAGGGGCAAGCCTTGCAACGGCTTCAAGAAGACCCGAACCAAAACGCCGCGATGACAGAAGTGCTATCGGCGAATTTGCTGTTCTGGCGGGCCCTGACGGTCGGTGCAATCGGCCTCATTTGGCTGTTCCTGATCGGGATGCCGCCAGCGATTTCGGTATTTGGATCGGATTAGTGAGGTGCTGGCAGTACCTGATTTCCAGTGCCCGTTGGAGGTCACTGTGGCGTAAGCGTGAGGTGTCCGTAGAGCGGTTCATCACAAGGAGTGTTCGTGCTGATCGCCAGTCTCTTGGCCACATTGGCTCATGCCACACCCCCTCATGACGAGGTTGGGATTGGGCCGGCCTTGGCTTTTGCTCCCTTTCGAGAGCAACAAGTCTCGGCTCGTCGGAACGGAGGCGGTACGGGTGGAGCGTTGCTATCGCTCGACCGGCGAGGCGTGCGTCGCTACGATCGACTCCTCGTCAGCTTCACGATGGGTCGCGACGACGGCTGGCGGTGGGGCGGTGGGGACTTGCGCTTCACCATCGCACCGGATGTGGCGGAACTGGGTCCGATGGTGCTTCGCGTCGGTGGCGAAGCCGAAGTGGGAGCCATGGTGCGGACCTGGCTCGACAACGTGGGGTGGCGCGGGCAGGCCACGCTGGGTCCCGCCATGGCTTTGGCCTGGCCCTTCCATGAAGGTGCCTCGCGCTGGACGGCGGAGCTCGTAGCCAGCACCCCGGTCTTCGGCCTTATCGGGCGACCCGGCTACGCAGCGGCGCTGCAGACGGGCTCGCTTTCCACCCAAGACTTCTCGTTTGCCACGTTCAACCGTCATCGTGGGGGCCGACTCTTGGCGTCGCTGTTGTGGGAACGCGAGGGTCGGGCATCGGTTCGATTTCAAGCGGAACTCGGAGGACGGGTCATCACGTGGCGACATCGCCTCGCGGAAGTCAACCACGTCCTCTCCACCCTTCTGTACTGGAGGCTGTGATGTGGATGTGGCTCGCTTTGGCCTGCATTTCGGAACCTCCGCCCTCCACCGGGCCGGCGCTCATCGATGAGGTCCATGAACTCGTCGACACGCGGTATGCCTTGTTCGTCGACAAACAGGTCGATTGGGAGGCTGCGCGTCAGCCCGCGTTGGACGCCTTGAACGAAGGGGCCGACCTTCAGGATACGGTCGTGGAGATGCTCGACGTCCTGCGCGATGGGCACGTCAACCTCGCCACGCCCGGTGGCGTAAGCACGGCCTCCGCCTTTCTTGAAGAGCGCGTTCCGACGTGGGACGAGGATTTGGTTCAACGGCATGTGCTGGACTTTGATTTTGCACAGCGAGGCAGCGTGCAATGGTCGATTCCTGACCCTTCGTGGGCGTACTTACGGGTCGATGATTTTTCCAACCTCCCTACGCGTGAGACGCTCGACCTCGCCTTCGCCGAGTTTGCCGAGGCCGACCGGCTCATCTTGGACCTTCGCGCGAACGGCGGAGGTCGTCTCGAGCAGGCCCGAACCCTGTTGGAGCGCTTTGTTGAAGGCCCATTGGTCGGCTGGCACCTCGAGTTTTCAACCGGTCCAGGGCATGAGGACCTCTCCGAGCCCGCGCCGCGCGAACTGAGCCCGGTGACGCCAGGGTTCGAAGGGCCACTGGCCGTGCTCGTCGATGGTCGAACCTACAGTGCGGCCAACGTCGTTGCGTTCGTACTTGCGGAGCGAGCCGACACGATGCTCGTCGGGGCGACCACCGGCGGAGGAGCCGGTTCGCCCACGTGGCACGAGCTCTCCAACGGATGGGAGCTTCGGTTTCCCACCATCCGGCTGACCGGTCCGGACCGCCAGCCCATGGAGGATGGGCGTGCCGTCGATGTGATGATCGCGCCGGATCCCGGTCAGCCCGAGGTGGACGTGATGATCGAGGCGGCGCTCGACGTACTTTAGCCGACGCTCACTTCACGAAGTCTGCGGCGTCCCGCGGAACCATCTTGTAGTTGCCAAAGCTGTAGTTCAGCGGGCCGGTGATGCTGGTGAAGGTGTCGCCGTTCGCGACCGCCTGGGCGAAGATGAGGTCGTCGACACGGGCATTGCCATCGATCTCGAACTCACCGAAACCCAAGTTGTCGTCGGTGACGGTCACGTTCTCGACACGGATGAGCACACTTTCCCACAGCTCGGCCGTCGCGGCGTTTGCGAGGTCAGCGGTGGCCACGATGGCGGGAGCTGGCACGGTACCGGTTCCGGTCACCGTGATCGAACCGTTGGTCTTGCCGCCGAGTTCAGCGTTGATCTCGGTCAGATCGAAGAACTCTTCGGTGGTGCCGGTGACGTTCACGATGTCGCCGCGGTTTACGGTCACCATCATCGGCCAGTTACCGCCTAAGAAGACCCAAACGCCGCTCTCCTGACCGCCTGCCGCCTCCTGCACGAACACGCCGAATTCAGCGGTAGCGGTGACTACGACGTCCTCGACGCCAACGACGACGCCAGCGCCGACCGTTCCGTTCTGGAGGTCGAAGATGGGGGTGTCGGGCAGCTGAATCATGCCGGTGTCACCGGTGGCGGCGGTGTCGGCATCCGTATCGGCGTCGGTGTCGGCATCCGTGTCGGCGTCGGTGTCCGCATCCGTGTCCGCATCCGTGTCCGCATCCGTGTCGGTGTCGGCGTCGGTGTCGGTGTCGGTGTCGGCGTCGGTGTCCGCATCGGTGTCGGCATCCGTATCGGCGTCGGTGTCGGCATCCGCATCGGCGTCGGTGTCGGCATCCGCATCGGCGTCGGTATCTGCATCGGTGTCGGTGTCGGTGTCCGCGTCCGTGACTTCACCGGTGCAGCCCACGAAAGTGATGCCGAAGCTGAACAGGGCCAGCAGCGTGAGTTCGCGCATCGTCGTCTCCTCATTGATGCGTACGCGGTCGAAGGTAGTCGGCCAGGGTGACCGTGATGTGCCAATCGAACCGCTTGCGCAGCAGAGGGGAGACATGTCGATGACCACGCTATGGTAGCGGTAGAACCTTCGTTACTGTACCGTAGAATTTGGGTCCGGAGCGGCGAGTTCGTACCGAACCCGAACCTCGAGCGTAGGCGGAGGGGTGAAGCCAAAGAATGTGACGGAATTCCGACGCTTGTCGTATTTCCATCCCCGGAAGGGTCCCTCGAAGTTGACCTGGTCGCCATCGAGTTCCGCAACGACCTGAACCGTTTCGGCAATGGCCGGCCGCGTGAGGAAAAACTCGGTCGTGGATTCGAGAATGAGACGGCTGATATTCACCAAGAGCGTGCCCCAGTCGTCGTAGCAAATCTCGTAGGCATAGCCACCAATTCGGTCGGTTAGCTCCAGGTGAGCATCGCCCGCTCGGGCTCGGCAACGCCCTTTACCCCGTGGTTGGTTCGAGAAGCCGACGATCGATGTCCAGCTGAGGGAGGTGGGGTCGGGCCGGAAGGTCCGCAAAACGTCGACGAACGTTGGGATATCGATCTGCGACTGGTCATCTTCATCGCTCACGACCACGACATGGAGAGCGGCGTCCGGGCGGAAAAACCCTTGATTGTAGTCGTCGGCTTCGTGGGCGATGGCGGCAAAGACGGCATCGCGACCCCGTTCGACGCTCGATCCTCGCGTGCCGAGGGTCGCCATTTGGGAAAACAAGCCTGCGGCGCCTCGGGTGTTGACGTCGATCCAGCGACGTCCCGTTTTCTCCTCTCCCTGCAGTCGACCGGAATGTTCGGGATCGCTTACGTCCATCGAGATCACCCCGACGTGAAAGTCCACGCCCGATGTGAGGAGAATGTCGAGGAACGGCCCGAAGTTGTCGGCCAGGTGTTGTTGCTCCCCGCGCATGGATCGTGAATGGTCGATGACAAAAAGGACATCGATGGGTTTGGTTGTGCGCGAGGCCACAAAGTGGTCTTCGACTTCGTTTGGACCAAGGTCATCGGCAAGGATGACCGTGCCATCGGTGAGAGGCTGGAGTGCCGTCTCGCTGGCACATGCGCATGCCACAAGGCACAGATAACCAAGTAGACCTCGCATTGACCCTCCGCTTCAGGCAACGCATCATCCACTGGGTCAGTGCCGTCTCCGAGGCTCCCGCTAATGCCTGTCTTGGCAAGTTGAACCGCGCGCGAATGTTTGTATCAAGTCGCAAAGGGAGGCCCGCTGGCAAGGAGGCCTTGCGGTTGCTCTGGGCTCGGTGGCATGCTCCGCGGGCGCATCCGCCCGGAGCAGAGTTTCTTCATGAGAGCGAAGACCATTCAGGCGCCCAGTTCGGTCGTCATGATCCGGCCCCACCGGTTCCACCCAAACCCTGATACGGCCGCCGACAACGCCTTTCAGCGTCAGGACCCTTCGGGCACCCGGGCCGACATCGCGACCCGGGCCTACGACGAAGTGTCTCGGATGGCGGAGCAGTTGGAGGCTGAAGGGGTACGGGTGCACCTCTTCGAAGATCGAGGGGTCGAAGACACCCCGGACGCCGTGTTCCCCAACAACTGGTTCTCCACGCATCACGGTGGCCACGTGGCGGTCTACCCCATGTACTGCGCGAGCCGACGTCGCGAGCGACGCTCGGATGTGCTCGAGATGTTGAAGTTCGAGTACCGCGTTCAGGACATCATTGACTACTCGTGCCTCGAGCATGATGGGCTCTACCTGGAAGGCACGGGCGCGATGGTGCTGGATCACCTCGCTCGCGTGGCCTACACCGCGCGGTCCAATCGCGCCGACCCCATCGCGCTGGAACGCTTTTGCACTCACTTTCGCTTCGAGCCGATGGCCTTCGATGCCAAAGACGATCTGGGGCGACCGGTGTACCACACCAACGTGCTCATGACGATTGCGACGGACTATGCGCTCGTGGGGGTGGGCTACATGACCGACCCGAAACGACGCGAGGAGATCGTCGAGCGCCTCGCCGAGGTGGGCCGAGTCGTGATTCCGCTCTCCAATCATCAGGTCAACGAGTTCGCAGGCAACGCCATCGAGCTGTTGGGTCGCGACGGGCGCATCCTTGCGATGTCGAGCCGAGCCGCGGCCGCCCTCCATCCCGATCAGATCGACCTCATCGAGCGCTCGGCGCGCATCGTGGCCTTGGATGTGCCGACCATCGAGCTGGCTGGGGGATCCGTGCGTTGCATGCTCGCAGGCATCCACCTGACCCGACGGTGGTCCCCCGCCGCGGAAGTACGGGGCCATCTCGAGACCTGAAACCTGGCCGATGAGGGCCTTCACGAAACCTTTGCGTCGCTGTTGCCGTGGAAGAACACTTCCTTGAGTGGGGTCTCGGTAGTGCATGCTACCGTTCATCTCCTCAAGGAGACCAAATGCGTTGGTACGTTGTTGGCCTGGGCTGCTTTCTGATGGCCTGCGGTCGCTCGGAACAAGCCATCGATGAGCTACAACAAAGCGGGGGCGTCTTCGGCGTTCCCAACATCGATGATGACGACGGCGATGGTCGTCGTGACTTTAATGACAGAAACGTTGCAGAAGAAAACGACCATAGCGTGATCGACCTGCGCGGCGTTCGGGACCAGATGCGGAAGAACGACGCCCTCGAGCTGGTGCTCACGCCAGGTCGGTCCAGTGCTCTACGGGTGTGGGCCAACGGGGAGTTCCTCCTCGACGAAGAAGACGCGTCGATTCGGTTCATCAAGGACGACGTTCCCGATGAGATCGAGGTGGAGTTCGGGGGCTTCTTGAGCCAGGGTACCCTCGATGTCATTCACCTCAAGAGTTTTAAGGCAGATGTGGAGGGCGGAGGGGTCTTTGCTCGGGCCACCCTCGACCTGTTGGCGTCACCCCTCATCTTGAACCATCACCTCCAACCCGTCGAATCCTCGTACGTGGTGTCGGGCTTTGAGAACGGGGGCGACGACCTCTACAGCTTCGACAACCTGTCGATGATCGATGCCATGGACGACTCGCTCGGCATGGCGATCGCCATTGAGAGCGTCGCGGAGTACGGCTTCGACGTCTGGGTGCAGGATGAGTTTGAGACGGCGACCGTCACCGGACCGGGCAGCCGCATCGATGTCGTGATCGACTCGATTCGCGACCGCGGGCTTGACGATTACCCAGAGGAAGTCGTGGCCGGCGGGCGACCCGATACGGTTGTGCGCACATGGGGTACGGGCGCACTTCCCACGAGCCAGGACGCATTTGGCAACCTTGAAGTTTCTCCGCCGGTCACCGTCGATGGTGTGGAGTACCCGTTCGGCCGCATCTACTGGGGTGAGTTCCGAGGGGTTGGTATCGTAGATCAGCTTGCTGATCTGCTCGAAGATCAGCGGATCCAGGATCCGTTTACGCTCGACGTTTCGTTTTTGGCTGTGGGTCACGTCGACGAGTTCACGACGTTCCTGCCCGACTCGACGTCCGAGAAGGGTTTTCGGCTGTTTGTGACGGATACCAATGTCGGGTTTGCGTTTCTTGATGCCCTTCCCGCATCGACGCCGATCGACCCCCGCTACGACACCTCGCATGGGCACCCTACCCTGGTGGATTTGCGTGAAGATGCGACGCTGCGGGCGATCAACGAAGACTACCAGCGGGACTACATCGATCCTGCGATCGACGTGATGAAGCGTGAGTTGGGCCTCACCGATGCGGACATCGTTCGGGTGCCTGGGATCTTTGAGGAGACCCAGTACGGACCGGTGGCTGCGGCTCTCATTCCGGGCACGGTGAACCTCCTGCTGCACACGCAGGCCGACGGACGGGCCACGGCCTTCCTGGCAGACCCGTTCATGCGGGCGGAAGGCGCTCCGCAAAGCGAAGACCCGTTGATTGCCGAGTTTAACGAACTCTTGCCCGCCGAAATCGATCCCATCTGGGTCGACAACTGGGACGTGTACCACGTCGCGCTCGGTGAGGTGCATTGCGGCACGAACACCACGCGTACCCCGACCGCCAATTGGTGGGAGGATGCACTCCACCTCCTGACCGATGGAGATCTGTGATGGTGACCCTCTTCTTGGCGGGCCTCGCGATGGCCGGCTCGCCCACGTCGAATACGCTTGAAGCCCTGTCGGTCGCACCGGCGGGCGAGTGGTCGACCGCGCGGGCAGAGGCGCTGGCCTCGGTCGAGGTGAGCGAACTCTCCGGGCTCGCGAAGGATTCGAACTGGCAGATCGGGCTGACGGCCCAGGCCCTCCAAGCCTGGAGAACCGACGAGACGACGGCGACGGCGACGTGGTCGCAGGTTCCTGCGGTGCGTCGCGATGGCACGCAGGTGTTCACAGGTCGCGGGGTGCCGGCGGTGATCGGCGAACGTCTCCAGCATGGGGGCGAGACCGTGGTGACCCGTCGTGCGCTCGTCGACTGGCTGCGCCGGTCCACTGCGAGCTGGCCCAGCTGGGCGGACTCGGCCTACGCGGCCGAGGAGGACGCCGGGGTTCGGGCGGCTTGGGTCGATGCGGCGCGCTTCCTGAAGTCGCCCGGCGATGCGGGGGCCGATGGTCGCCAGGTCGTCGCTCTGGCGTTCGATGACGCCGACGCGGATGTGCGGGCCCAAGCGGCGCGCATCGCGTCCTACCTCGAGGCGGCGTCCCTCGTGTCGAAGCTCAAGGCTGCGACTGCAGATTCGTCGGACGAGGTGGCCGGTCTCGCCGCCCGCTCTTTGGGCATCCTTCGTGTCAAGGATGCGTACGAAGAAGTTGCTCAGGTGTTGGACCGTACCGATCCGCGCGCCCGTCTGTGGACCATCCGAGCCCTCGAGCGTCTCGACCGGGACCGGGCCGCGCAGGATGCACGCATCGCAGCGTTGCAGAGCGACGCTGACCTTCGGGTTGCCCGCGCCGCGACGGGCCTCACGGCGGCCAAGGAGTAAGCCGGCTCCCGAGCGGGCCCGATGCTACGCTCGTGGGATGGACAACGCAGCCAGCAAGCATCTTGACCGGGAACTCGGTTTGTTCTCGGTCTTCAGCATTTCGATGGGTGCGATGATGTCGTCAGGCATCTTCGTCCTGCCCCTCATCGCAGCCCTCGAGGTGGGGCCGGGGGTCGCGGCCGCGTACCTCCTCGCAGGGTTCGCGGTGATCCCCGCCGTGCTCACCAAAGCCGAACTTGCTTCCGCAATGCCCATTGCAGGGGGCACCTACATCTACGTCGACCGAAGTATGGGGCCCTGGGTGGGCACCATTACGGGGCTCGGCACATGGCTATCGCTTGTGGCCAAGACTTCCTTCGCGCTCGTCGGGTTGGGAGCGTACCTTCAACTGTTCTCGTCGATCAGCACCCTTCCTCTCGCCATTGTCATGCTGGTGGGGTTGATTGGGCTCAACCTGCTCGGTGCTTCCCGCGCTTCCTTTGTGCAGCGCGTCATCGTGCTGGCATGCCTAGTGGCGCTCGCTGGGTTCACCGTCGGTGGCTACCCCTCGGTGAAACCCGAGAACCTCGAGCCACTCTTTACTCACGGCTGGCAAGGGGTGGTTGCGGGAGCCGGACTGGTGGTCGTCTCCTATGCGGGGGTCACGAAGGTGTGCTCGGTGGCCGAGGAGGTGAGTCGGCCGGAGGTCAACCTGCCGCTGGGCATGATTCTCGCCCAAGTCACCGCGATGGTGATCTACACCGTCGTCGCGACTGTGATCACGGGGAACCTCGACCTCAGCACGCTTTCGACGGGGCATGGAGGCGGCGGGCATCCGCCGTCCGAGTTGCTCACCCCGGTCGCGACCGCAGCAGAGGCCTTTTGGGGCCGTCCCGGGGTCGTGGCGATGGCCATTACGGCCGCCGCGGGCCTCCTGTCGATGAGCAACGCGGGCATCATGGCCTCGAGCCGCTATCCGTTCGCGATGGCTCGAGATGGGCTCATGCCGAAGACGCTTGCGGCGACCCATCCGAAACTTGGCACCCCGGTCGTGGCGATCCTGCTGACCGGAGGCGTCACGCTCCTGGCCGTCACCGCACTGCCCGTAGAGGAACTGGCGCACCTGGCGAGCGCGTTCACGCTGTTCGTGTTCTGCCTCGTGAATCTGGCCCTTGTGGCGCTTCGAGAATCGGGCGCGCGCTGGTACCGTCCTTCGTTCCGTACGCCGTTGTATCCGTGGCTTCCGCTCTCCGGCGTGGCCATCGGGACCCTGCTCCTCGCCTACATGGGCAGCACCGCCGTCATCGCGGTCGTCGCGGCCACGGTGGGCGGCACGCTGTGGTACTTCCTCTTCGCGCGCGCCCGCTCGAAGCGAGGCAGTGTGGTCTCCCACGTGTGGGCCGAGCGAGCGCGGGTCGAGACCGAGCAGTTTGAAGCAGAGGAATCTAAGCCCACCCCTGCCACCCAGGGCCGCGTGATCACGCCCGTGTTCGACAACCAGCCCACCCCCATCCGGCTGGTTCACTTGGCGGCTGCCTTCGTTGACGAGGGAGCGGCGCTCGAGGTCATGCGCGTCGAAGAGGTCCCCGACCAGACCGCCCTTGGCGCCATGCTGGGCTCCGACAGTGATCTGGTTGCGCTTGAAGCCGAAGCCAGGGAGGCAGCGGGGGACCTCCACGTCGACCTTGCCTTCCACGACTTGCTCACGCACAACGCAAAGCAAGCCCTGTTTCATCGTGCTGAAGCCACTCACGCGGACTGGATCGTGGCGCCGTGGCCAGAGCGGCGGAACTTGGCCGCATGGATTCGGCATCCCCTGGCATGGTGGGCCGATGACCCGCCCTGCGACCACGCCCAGCTGCTCGACCGCGGCCAGGAGGCCTTCCGGCGGATCCTGGTGTTGGTACAGCCCGGCCCCTACGACACGGTGCTTGTCCACGTGGCGGATCGGTTGGCGCGGGCCACCGGCGGGGAGATCACCCTGTTCAGTGCAGCATCTCCCGTTGAGCCTTACCGTGGCTATCACACAGAGCTTGCGCGACTGTGTGGGGTCCCCGTCCATAGCGAAGTTCATGACGTGCCGGCGGACCAGCTGGTGTCCTTTGTCACGGGCCTTACGCCGGTCTTCGATCTGGTGATCTTGGGAGCCGAAACGGAGCGGGGTCTGGCGGCGCTGACCAAGGACAGTCGGGTCGACCGTATTGCAGCTGGATCTGCTAGTTCGGTACTACGAATCAAGGCTCCGCGACACCGGGTCTACCCCTACGTGGACCTACGGGGACTCGAGGGTGAGGTCCTTGAAGACGACGATCTGGTGGTGGGCGTTGGGCTGGAGGCGACCCATCAGGCGGATCTGTTCCCCTTGCTCGCACGCCGATTCGCCGAGGATGGCGACGGCAAGGACATCGTAGAGACGGCCCTATGGGAGCGTGAACGCAAGCAGAGCACCGCGTTGTCCACGGGGATGATGGTGTCGACGGGTACGCACTCCAAACTCACGCGAGCCCGTGCGGGCATCTTCACCCTGGTGCGGCCGGTGCGTTTTGGGGCTCCCGATCGCCATCGGATCGATGTCTGCCTCGTGGCGCTGGCCCCACCAGGGCAACGCAATCGGCAGCTTTGGTTGGTGCACGAGCTGTACCCCATGCTGGCTCGGCCGGACGTTCTCGAGGCGGTGCGGGCCGCCAAGACGCCGCAAGACGTCAAAAAGCTCTTCCTGTCGTCTTAAGGCTGACGAAGGCTGTCGACCCAGGGCCGCGCAGCCTGCGCCATTGCGAGGAGCGAGACTGAATCTGCGCCATCGGCCGCCTGGTTGGACAAGCCCTGCAACAGCGAAAGGAACACTCGTGAGGTGGCCTCGGGGTCGACATCGGAACGAAGCTGCCCTGCCTCGACACCTTGCTGGATGCGGTCCTTCACCCTGGTGCGGAAGGCCTCCCGAAGGTCCTTGAGAACACGAGCTGCGTCGGGGTCGGCCGCTCGCCCCGAGAGGACCGCGCAACCCCGGGGCAGGACGGGATCGACGTAGCTTCTGGCCGCCTGATCCAACATCGATCCGAGCATCTCGTGCGGGTCGTCGGTCTCGAGGAGGGCGGAGAGTCCTGCTGCGTCGCGGGCCGCGTAGCGCTCTACGGCCCGACGAAACAGCTCTTGCTTGCTTTCGAAGGTGCGGTACAGGCTCGACGGGCCGACGCCACAGGCTTCGGTGAGGTCCGACATGGCGGCCTCCGCGTAGCCGAGCCGCCAAAACACCTCCATCGCGCGATCGAGCACGGTCTCGATGGATGCCTTGCGGGGCCGGCCTGCCATCACGCCTCCTCAGACTTCAGTGATCCCACCATCCACGACATATTCTGAGCCGGTGACGAACGAAGCGTCCGTCGAGAGCAAGAACGCCGCGACCGAGGCCACCTCACGCGCCTCCCCAAACCGCCCGAGGGGAACCCGCGTGAGAACTTGCTCGGCCATGGCCTGGGCCTGCTCCTCCGGCATGCCCGTTCGGCCGAAGAAGTCCGTGCCGATGGGGCCGGGGCTCACGGCATTGACGCGGATGCCTCGGGGCGCGAGTTCCGCTGCGAGCGTCCGCGTCACGTTGCGGAGGGCCGACTTGGTCGATCCGTAGAGCACGCCGCCCGGCATTCCCATCTCCTGGACCACCGACGTGTTGAACACCACCGAGGCGCCATTCGCCAGGGCGGTGGACAGCGCTTTCACCTGGAGGATCGGGCCGCGAACGTTCACTGCGTACTGTTGATCGAAGTGCTCGGCCGACACCTGGTCGTGGGGCACGAACAAACCGTAGCCCGCATTGAGAAACAGGGCGTCGACGTGCCCCAGTCGGGCCTCTACCTCGGCGCGCAGCGCCTCGACCGCATCGGGGTCTCCCGCATCGTTGGCCAAGACGTGCATGCCCGGCAGGCGGCTCTTGGCTGCTTCGAGCCGCTCTGCGTTGGTGCCCGTGATCAGGACTTGGCCGCCTTCTTGGTGGATGCGCTCGGCCGTGGCCAACCCAATCCCGTTGCTCCCCCCCGTGATGACGACGTTCTTGCCTGCAAACCGTTCCATGGTGGCCTCCTGGCCGTTGGCGGCCATTTTGGAGTGATCGTTTCATAATGAGGTGCAACGACGAACGGGACCTCCCCATTTGGGCGGGTCAGATCGTCTTGATCGCAATTCCGTCACGGTTTCGTCAGGGCACTTGGACTCACTAGTGCCAGGCTCACTCCCGAATCCTGCAGCGAATCTGGAGTGCGGTGTGACTAGGAATCAGGGATGGGGTCGGTTGTGCATGGGGGGGCTGCTCGCAGCCGGCTTGGTTTCGTCATCCTTTGCGAAGGCGCAGGCCTGTTCCGATGGAGAGGACTCTACGGCCCTCGGCACCGGTTTTTGTACCCTGACGCCGTGGGTACTCGACGATGGTGACAACATCGCGTTCATTGGCACCGCGTGGGAACTCGTGGGGACGGGGGGCCAGACGAGCCCGGCCATTCCGACGCAGCGGTTCCAGCTCGGAGGAACCGGGGCGCAGATTCCTACGGCCCCTCTCTACAATCAGGGTCCGCACCACCCCTACATCTGTTGGCGCGATGTTACAGGGACCTTTCACCTCGACGCCCTGACCGACACCGAGTGTTTGAGCGACACAAACTCTGGCCGAAGCCTTGGAATCGCGGTGGAAGCTGGCGATGGTGACGATCAGGTCATCATTATGGGCCATCCCTCGACCCCCGGCCCGCTGGCGGGGACCTTGATGTACCCGGATTCCGTTGTCTGCCCTGGCTTTACCGGTCCCTCGGGTGGGCCTGTCGTCATCTCGACGCTCAACACACCGGGAGGCTCTATGGGCATTCTCGGTGGACTTTCGGCGGGAAGCTTCGGCTGGGCACGCCATCGCACCAACATCATTTGGGGCCAGTCAGGTGAGGACACGCTTGTCGGCGGTGAACAGAACGACGTCTTGTCCTCGAACGACCATCTGTTCCCCCGATCGGAGTGCGTGGGTCCCAACGACGGGGAGGACGACCTACTCTGTGGTCAGGGAGGGTCCGATCTCCTGGTTGGCGAAACCGACATGGCCACCGATTGCCTCGACGGGGGAGACTTTCCGTTCGTCGGGTCGACGGACACGTGCTTTGAAGGCAACGATGACTTCGCCATGGGGTGTGAATCGCCCCTGGCCGCGACCACGCCCCCAGGGGCACGCCTTAGCTCCTGTACGTTCCGGGGCGCCCCTCTTCTGTCCTGCTGCGAAAGCGTCGTGAGTCCCGACCCTCTGGTCATCGCTCCCATCTGTACGGGTGCGGTCGACACCGCGCTGTTTGGTCCTATGGGGTGGTGCTCGTCCACATTTGGAGCGACCTGCCCCTAATCGCGCGGCGTTCTACCGAATTCGAACCCCTTGCTCCTCAAGCTCGAGGTCGAAGTCGAGCCCCGCCCAACGGAGCAGGTGGTCGAGAATTCCCACGTCAGGGCTGCATTTCAGCCGGGTATATCCGAACCCAGGCTGCGTTGCTGGCGTCGAACTGGAGCGTGTCCTGCTGATCGAGGGGTCCAAGGTAGTGGACGCAATCCCCGACCGCCACGGTCTTAGGGGTGGTTGGATAGGTGATGAGCTTGTCGTCTCCGTAGGTGACCTCGAAGCAGGTGAAGGAGCCGCAGGGGCCTTGCTCCGCCGTGACCTCACCCCAGATTTCAACGATCCTTTCACCGTGGGCTTCGTAGGACAAGGCGGTGGCATTGCCATCGAGGACGGGAATCTCGTTTTCGACCCCATCGATGTCGAAGTTCAGCAATGCGGTCACATGGGGCCCGCCGGAGATGTTGGCGACCTCGGTCACCGTGAAGTTCACCCGGTCGCCGGGGGCGATGAGGCCCGAGTTGTCCACTTCGACATTGTCTGCCACCACGGGGCCATCCATGTCTTCGGCCCAAAGCGTGGCGCGACTCGCGTCATCCGAGAGATCGGCCACGGCGGTCACAATCGCGCCGGAGACCGCGATTGAAACGGGCTTCGCTTGCGTTGCCGCGAATGCCGCTTCGCGCACCGAGAAGAGGCTTGAGCTGTTCGAGAGGCGCCGCCGCTGGACCGTCGATCCTGCAGCCGCGATGGGATGTTCGGCCCAAGGTCCAAGGGGGTCTGGAGCGGAGCAACTCAGCTTGGGGGTGCCTGTGTCGGTCGGTTCTCCGGTATCGGTTGGGGGGCCGGTATTGGACGCACGGGCCGTATCGGCGGTCATGGGAGGCGGAGATTCGTCCTCGGGGGTGAGGTTGCATCCCGCAAGACAAATCCAGAGCAGTCCAAAGCGCATCGGTCCTCTCCGTTGGACAACCCCCATAATCCTTGGTCACATCACGGCTGCTCCACCATCCGAACGACCAGCTCGGTTCGATGCTCTACTGGGATCGGCACCAATCCAAACAGAGGCTCGTAGGCCAAACGGCCATGGATGCGCAAGACCTGCATGGGCGCGGCCCCTTCGAGGAGGGCTTCGAAGGTGGGCATTCCCACGTCTGCATGGGTGCCGAGTCGCCAGGTCGCCAGGGCGTTGTTCTTCGCCGCCAACGCGGGGCCTACCGTCTGGAGCGTGCGGCTGCCGTATTGTGCGCCATCGCGAACGGCGTTGAACAACGCCATGTCTACGCTGAAGTACCAGGCGAGGTCGAGACCTCCGGTCATCAACAGGAGGAGCAAGGGCGTCACGAGGGCCAACTCGACTGCTTGACTGCCGCGTTTCGGGTTCATTGGTCCTCCATCAACAGCCGCGTGTTTGATCGAAGCACGGGCATCGCGAACCAGGCCAAGCCCACCAAGGGTTTGTAGGTCACTTCGCCCTCGAAGAGGAAGCGCTTGGTTGGGATGTCACCCTCGACGCGACCTCGAAAGGTGGCTCTTGGTGCCAGCTGGGTGTTTTGCCATGCCCGCGTTGCGGCCTGCTTGGCAAGGACGACGGGCTGGGCATCGCGATTCGCAATGGCTCCGGCGCGTGCCCCGATGAACACGGCATGGTCGAGGCAAGCTTGGAGGAGGAGCATCCACGCGACTTCGATGCCCGCCAGCCCGATCAACATCAGAATCGGGGCCGTCAATGCGAACTCGAGTGCCTGAGCGGCCCGTCGTTGCCGTGACATCAAGGCCGTCTCCTACTGGACCAGCCGAAACGTCATTCCTGAGCGCTGGCCGGGGGTAGGTAGCGAGCCGAGCCAGGGGTCGAGCGCGACGTCGATGTGTACGCCCATGTTTCCACCGAAGACCACTTCCAAGCCGGCCAGGGCCGCCCCATAAAAGTGAGCTTGTCCCGTGAGATCGATCTTCCCGTGGGGCGCGTAGATCGATCCGTGGAAGTCGGTGTCTCCGGATTGGTAGACTTGAGTGCCCTTCACGTAGACGCGCAACAGCTTGGGGTCGCGGAGCTGGTTGATGAACCCCTCACCGGTCGAGGACAGGTTCTTTTCGACATAGATTTCCGTCAGCCCGGGGCCTGGCACGACGATGCGAGACGTTCCGGCCGACACGAGTTTGTCGAAGCTGTAGCGTCCGGGCGGCAGGGTCAGGACCTCGCTTCCGCTGAGGTCAACCACCCAGTGTCCACTTCCTTCCTCGACATCATCGGGCTCCT
Organism: Myxococcota bacterium; assembly: GCA_039208735.1. Classification (GTDB taxonomy): domain Bacteria; phylum Myxococcota_A; class UBA796; order UBA796; genus DRPG01. The sequence continues at coordinate 140,731 of JBCCQY010000001.1, forward strand.
CGGGGGCGGTTCCCTTGTAGGGGCCTTGCGCACACGCGGGGCAACGGGCTTGGAGGTTGGTGTTGTTCTTTCGGACGTCGGCCCAGTCGACATCGAAGAGCGGAGGGGCTTTTTCGAGGGAGCGGGCTTGCCCAAAGAACCTTCCGAGATCCTGGAGAAAGAGGCCGTCGAATGTGCTGATGTCGGTCCAGACCTCGGCTTGATTCTGGATCAGGGCGTCGGTTGCGCTACAGATGGACGCCGTCGCAACGTTCTGGCCTTGGTAGGACTGAAGGCTCGAATCGTAAGCGTCAACCCTGGATTGCCCTTCAATTTTGACCCCTGCTCCTGCGTAGATCGAACAAGGTCCGCCGGTCTGTGGCTGAACTGCAGGAGCGACCGAAGCAATCGCGGTGCCTCCGGTTGGAATCGTACTCAGGCCAAAGAGCCGCGCGAAGGTGGTGGGCATGTGCAGGGTAAGCCTCACCCGCACGGCATTGCCTCCGGCTTCATTCGGCTTGAACGTTGCGCTATCGGGGTTCCAATCTCCGATCTCCACGTCGCTTTCATGCAGCGTCAGGGAGTGGCCGTCAGGACGGTGCATACCGACAAGCGCAATGGCCCGGCTTCGCACCTCGCTGGGCTGAGTTCCCAGCGCGGATGCCCCAGACAACGCGGCTGCATCGGCGATGGAACGAATGTCTTGGGAAACGGAGAGTGCATGCGCGAGGTCGACGCCAATGGCGGCAACTACCCCGAATACAGGCATCATCACTGCGGTTTTGAGCGCGATGCTTCCTCTTTGGGAGCTGTGCATCAGACCTCCTTCCTTCGTATGCGCTCAAACGCGCCAGCGGCTCGATCTGGGACACGGCTCCCGAAAATCGCTCGCGTCTTTCAGGCGGAACCAGGCTCTTGGCAAATCACCGAGGCGTCGTCCCAGAATTCGCGCACCGCGGTGTCCGTAGAAATGCAACCAGAACGGAGGTTTCATGATGCGTTCAAGCTTTGGGCTCCTGGCGATGGCGGCGCTGACGTCCGGATGTGCGCTCGAATGGGACTTGACGGAAGACGGCACCTACGATGGTCCAGGGGTGGAAGTCCAGGAGGCCCACATTGAAGGGGAAATCGGCCGATATGCCGCCGATGGCGATGCCTATGGGTTTGTCGTGCGTGACGGCGATCAGACGACGGTCGATGTGCGCGCTCGCGATGCCGGCGTGGTGATGGCCTACTTCGACATCGACCAGGACCTTGAGGACCTCGAGGTGGGCGAAGTCCTCCGCATCGATGAAGGGGATTTCATCGGCTGCGCCGGTCCGTGGGATGAGATGTGGATCAAGGAACGGACCGCGAGGAGCTTTACCGTTGTGGTGGCGAGGACGGATGAAGTTTCCGTCACCGTCGACTTCAATGCCCGCTTCAAGGACACGGAGTTCCTCGGCGGCTCCTTTGTTGTTCCCCTCGACTGACGAGTTCGAGTCAGGGCCGCTCCGTCCGTTCCTCCGAACCCCAGCATCGGACCGTTCCTTCGGTGTGCAAAACACAGACGTGCGTCGAGCCCGCGGCAATCTCGATGGCGGGGTCGATGGCGATGGGCGTCATCGGATGCATGATCGGATCGGGCGGTCGCCCCAGCTGACCCTGTTCGTTCTGCCCTCCGCAAGTCACGCCGCCGTCGGCATCCAACACGCAAGCGAACCCCCTTCCCGACACAATGGACTGGGCCGTTCGCACCAAGGGGGGCCGGCGCACGCCATGGTTCGTTCCGCGAGCGCCCCAACCGCCGCGTCCCAGGAGGACCTCGGAGGTGTCGTAGCCCCAGCAGGCCACCGTCCGATTGGCTTCGCGGACGCACAGTGGCGTCGTGCTTGGCAAGAACGCACGCGGCTTGTGAAGTCCAGGCTCCTGGCGAACCTCGGCGCTGTCGTCGGGCCATTGGCGACACCGCACGTCACGGTCCTGGAGTGCGCAGATACGGGTCCCCACGACGGTAAGGTCTCGCACACTTTCGAGCGCGGGCCAGTCCCAGACTCGTGGCGCAGACATCGCTTGAGGATGGCCGGACTCCACCTGGCAACGCACACGGCCCTCAACCAGACCACAGACGAGCCTCGTGCACCCAACCCCGCCGTGCATGCCCACGACGCAGCGTTCGGATCCGGCGATGCGCGAGGCTCCCTCCAGCACCTGCACAGGCTGCCAGGTTTGGTCGAAAAGGCATTGCACGTGGCTGACCTCGTCGAGCACACAAGTCGCCCCGCCGGCCAACACGACCTGTCGGATTCCTTTCGGGGCGAGTTGCCGCAGGGGTTGGCCAGTGCTCCAGCACCACGCGGCACCCTCACGCAGGCGACAGGTGACGTCGGACCCTGCCACCAGCTGCGGAAATGTCTTGAGGGACGAGGCGGGTCTCGCACAGGCAATGGCCCCAAGAGCGAGGGCCAAGAGGCACTTCTTCACGATCAAGACTCCGCTGGCGAGATACAGCTTAGCAAGGGACCGGGCGCGCTTCGGGACTCTGTGGTGAATGGACCTTGTGGTAGAAGAGACCTATGAGAGTCCTTTGCATGCTTCTTGTCGCCGCATTCGTCGCGGCATGCGACCCTGCCACCGACGGGGCCACATTCTGTGCCAACCTCGCGACCCAGAACGAGTCGTGTTGGACGCCCGAACTCGATGCAAGGTGTCTCGACCTCCACGACAAATGCGGTGGGGACATCGTGACGTTGGAAAGCTGCCCCGTCCAGCTGACATGCAATTAGCGGACGAATCTGCGGCGGTCCCCGAACATCATTTCGGAAAAAGCGAACGGTTGACGTTTTTCTACGTGGGGAAAGACCCGGGAGGGCCCGGGAGACGAGCTACGTGCGCGCTATCGGAACTCAATGAGTGCGGCCGGCGGCGAGCGTTAGGGCAAGCGGCGGGCTGCTGCTCGACGGGCTCAACGAGACGCGTCTTGCGTACGCAGCTCCTCTCTCGGAGGGTGGCGCCACGACCACCGTCGCGACGCACTGAGGGGCTAGTATTCACAATCCGCCAACTCTGCCGCCGATGAATTTTGTTGCGCAGTGATCATTTGTTCATATCATTGGTAATAATGATGGTATTTCCTTGAGATAAGGAAATGTCTCGGTTTTTCGATCGTCTTTGATCCGCCGTTGGCTCGGTCCATGCGACACGACGTGCGCCTTGGGTCATCTTTCCCCCAAGACTTGTCAGGCCGGCTATCCTGGGGCTCTGCAAATGATGACGGGATTCCCAATCTGCACGATCTACGGCCGCAAGATGAGGATTGGCCAGGGAGTGCTCGCTCCGAGAGTGTCTACGCGCACACGTCGAGCCGACTCTATCGCTTCTCGGTAAAGGACCGCGCGCTTGGGGAAATCGGTTTGTTTTTGGGCCCAAGCCAGGTCACCGATCTTGCGATCGACCGCCATGGCGTGTTGTACGCAACGTCCTTCCTGATCTGTGCATTTGCCACCCCGAGACCGCGTTGTGTCGAGAGACGAGCCCCCTTCCGGTGGGAGGCAACGGGCTCACCTTCCTTCCGCGTGGCACCGTCGAGCCAGAGGGCGACTCCTTGCGCGAGTCTGATCACCGCTGGCCTTCGGCGCTACGCGGCTCCTAGGTGGGTTTGGAGTTGCTGGAAGTTCGCTCCGAGTTCCCCATCGGGAAGGGCCTGGCCATCGAGCCAGCGCTCATCTCCGTCGAGGCTGGCCAAGAGGCGGGCCGCGAGCCAGTGCCATCCGCGGGTCTCGGGGCGGTCCGGCCCTTCGAGGACACGGATGGCGACTCGGCGAGCGTGGTCTGGGCGACCGCCTCGTGCCGTGTGGAGCGCATGGTAGGTGCGGGTCTGGGCCACCAGGCGATGGTCTTGCACAGCTTCAAAGCGCATCGCGGCCTGGGTGGCCAGCCGTTCGGCCGCGGGGTCGCCTTCCTCCCAACCCAGCCAAGCCCGATGCAACCACACCATCGCCTGGGCATAAGGCTGATGTTTCACCGCCTCGGAAGCCCGGTTCAGCTCCTCGGCCCGTTGGCATTTCGTGGGCGCCATCAGGGCTCCCAGCAGATGTAGGCGGTGGGCGGCCCGTCGGCCCCAGGGGGTTGGTGGTTGAGGCTGAAGGCAACGCCACCCTTTTTCGAGGGCCTGCGACGCGGCTCCCGCATTGTGTCGCCAAACGGCTAGAAGCGCAATTCGTCCGTGAATGAACGCTTCCGTGGAGGGCGCGAGGGGACCGCTGGCTCCGTGGAGCAGGGCCTCGCACACCGACCAGCAGGCGGAGGGGGCCACGGGTGCGAGCGCCTCCGCCGTTCGAACTGCGCCCTCCTGGCTGATCGCCGTGAGCGTCGGATCTTGGAGGGGACGCCCTCCGAGCAGCCGGTAGCCTCGGCCCCGACGAGTGACGAGGTGAGTCGGATGGGCAGGATGAGGCTCGAGTTTCTGTCGGAGGCGATGGACGATCGTGGCCACGGTGTGGGTTTGGAGATCACGACGGACGTTCCACACCTGCTCAAGCAACTCCTCGGCGGCTACCGCGCGATCCGCGTGGGTCCAGAGGTAGCGCAGCACCCGGGCTTCCAACGGGGTGAGTCGCTCGATGCGTGGGCCCCGTTGCACCAGGCGCGCGTCCAGCCAGACCACCGTTTCTCCAAGGCCAATGACTTCGGTCATGCGCTCTCCTGGGAAGTTCAACGAAGTTCACAAAGGCACCTTGCCCCTGGCTAACCGCTCGTAGTCGCGGAACTCCGGGGGTGGGAGGCTCCGTGACATCCTTGTTCTTCCTGTTGGCCTGTGTTGCCACCCCCGACGTGGTTGACCCTCCGCCGGCTCCGATCGAGCCGGATTGGACGCCTTGTGATCTGGTGGACGGATCTGCGGATGGGGCTGCGCAGTGCGCGTCGGTCCAGGTGCCGCTCGACCATGACGCACCCTCGGGGCGCTCCATTGCGCTGCGACTCAAGCGACTCCGAGCCCCGTCCCGGCCCGCAACCCGTCAATTGTGGTGGCTGCACGGTGGTCCAGGGGCCAAGGGAACCGAAGCCTTGGCTGGATGGGCCTGGTTGCAAGAGATGGACGCCTCGCTAGAGCTGATCACGCTCGATCACCGGGGTACCGGCGGGTCGACCCGACTTTCGTGCCCGGATCAAGAAGCGGCGAAGAGCGATCGAGGCGCTTGGGTCACGGTCGACGAGGCGGCGGCCTGCGGACAAGCGCTCGTCGATGCGTGGGGCGAGGACCTCCACCGGATGACCGTAGATCAGGCAGCCCGGGATGTGGCCCGACTGGCGAGAGACCTTCGACGCGATCGAGTCGACGAGGTGATTGTGCTGGGCGCATCCTACGGGACCTACTGGGCCCATCGCGTACTCCAGCTAGACCCGGAAAGTGTGGATGTTGCATGGCTTTCGGCCATGGTGGCCCCGATGGCAACCCTGCACACCGTCGATGCCCGGATGAACGAAGTGTTCGACGTGGTGTTGGAGCGCTGCAAGACGGAGCCCGTGTGTCTTGCGAACCTGGGTCCCGATCCGCGGGCGCGCGTGGCTGCGCTTCACGAACGCCTGGACCAGGGGCACTGTGACGGGCTCGTGAGTCGGCGCTTGTTGCAGGAGGTTTCTGGGGAGGCGTTGATGAACCCGGTCATCCGGTCGGCGTTGTTGCCCATGATCGCGCGCCTTGATCGGTGTGATGAAGCGGACGTGGGGCCCATTGTCCGATGGTTCGATCGGGCGTTTGGCATCGGTGCGGTCGTGGCCGAGGCGTCTTCGACCTTGCCGATCGATCCGCCGGCGCTGTACCACTTTGGAACGAGCGAGATGCTCACGGGTCTTGACGATGCTGATGCGCTCGAAGACGATTTTGCTCGGTATCTTGCCGCGACCGGCAGGGGGACTGAACTCGCACGAATCGCCGAGGACTGGCCACGGTACCCTGCGCCGGAGGGCCGTTCCTCTCCCGCGGCGTTCGACGGTCCGATGTTGCTGATGCACGGGACGTTGGACCCCACGGTGGCGCCTGCGGATCTCGCTCCGCTTTTCGATACCTTTCAAGGACCGGAGCGCCAGTCCTTTGTCTTCGAAGGGGCCGCCCACACCATCGTTGGGGGCACCGGAATCCCTGGCACGGTCGACTGTGCATCGGTGATTCTTCAGACGTGGCTCTCCGGTGACCGAAGCGAGCGCCCCAGCTGCTTTGGGGAACACGACCTCCTTCGGGTGGTGCCAAACGACGTGGCCAGAGACTTCTTCTTCGGCGGGGAGGCATGGCCGATCGCGCCATGACGCTCATCGCCCCGGTGCAGGGTCGTGGAGGGTGGCCGGGGGACCGAACAACAGCCGTTGACGCTCTGCCCAATCCTTGGCGGTGACCCATCGCCGACCGAGCTTCACCCACACCGAGAAGTGAACCCAGAACGGGTGATGACTCTCGACCCGGTGCACCAACCCGTAGTCCACCGGCGTCACTTCGGGCGCGTAGGTTCCAAACAGACGGTCCCAAATCATCAAGATGCCGCCGTAATTGCGGTCGAGGTACTCGGGGTTCCGGCCGTGGTGGACGCGGTGGTTGGATGGGGTGTTGAGCCAGCCATCGAGCCAAGGCAAACGGCCGATCGTCTCGGTGTGAATCCACTGCTGCCAGGCAAGCACGAGTCCGTAGCTGCTCACCACGAGCAGGGGATGAAAGCCCAGCCCGACCATGATGAACAGAATCGCCAGGGCAGGCCAGTTGAGGAGGTGTTCGGTGAAGCTAAGGCGTGCTCCGACGGTCTGATCGAAGTGGTTTGCCGAGTGATGCGTGGCATGAAAGCTCGCCCAGAACCAGTTGACTTCATGACCAAGCCGATGCTCCCAGTAGTAGCCGAAGTCGACCAGAAGCACGCACGCGAGGGCGGTGAACCAGGTGGTGGGGATGGACCAAGGGACGAACGCTGCCACCCCCATCAGGGCGAGGGCGGAACCGCCACCCACCGCGGTTTGAACCAATCCGTAGGGAATGGTGCAGAACAGGTTGGTGAGCATGCCACGAACGCGAGAACCGTCGAGCTTGCCACGAGACCACAGTTGCCACACTTCGATCGCGAAGATCGGCAGTGCGATGAGCACGAGTGCGGCGATGAGACCCTCGACCATCGTGTAGAAGCCTGCTGGCGCGCTGGCATCCGTGAACCCTCCTTCCATTGATGTCTCCATTAAGAGAGCGAACGTTCGCTCTATTTTTGGGTTAGCCTTCGCAAGGAGCTTCCGCCATGCCAAGAACCAGAAATGAGGCGGCTCATCGCGCCACCCGAACGCGAATTTTGGAGGCGGCACAAGGGTTGTTTGCGCGACAGGGCTTTCAGGGAACCGGAATGGCCGCGATCTGTGAGGCGGTTGGGATGAGCCCGGGCACCCTCTACCGGTACTTCCCTTCGAAGGACGCCATTATCGAAGCGTTCGTGGAAGAGGAGTTGGCGGAGTCCCTCGCCTCACTTGAGCCTCTCCTTGAAGCCAAGAACGTGGTGGCGGTGTTGGTTGACCTGATCGACGAAGCGGTGGTGGCGGCCTCAGACCCTGAGTACATCGCAGTCGCCACTGAGGTCGTCGCGGAAGCCCACCGCAACTCCACCGTGGGGGCGCACGTGGCAACCCTCCAGCAGACCGTGTTTCGGACGCTCGCGGCGGCTCTCGAGCGGGCTCGAGGGACGGGTGCCATCGATGCCGAGGTCGACGTAGAAGCGGCCGCGGCCACGTTCCTTGCCCTGATCGATGGCGCGACGACCCTGGGGGCTTCCATCGGTGAGCTTGGCGCGCCACGGCGCCGCGCGTTTCTCGATCGACTCGTCCGTCGAACGTTGGGGGCCTGATGTCTCGATGGCCTACCTCGCTGCGGCGGACGGCGTTGATTCGGGCTCCGTCTACTTCGTTGATAGACACGTACCGAGGACCTCTGCATGAATGACCCACGCCCGTTGGCCGCAACTGGCCATCTCTTCCTACGCGCATTGGGCGCCCGCGCGGCAGCCGATCGACTGATCGCCGTGGGGGTTCGACAGATCATGGTCCGAGACACCTTTGCGGTGCTTGAACTCCGCGGGGGAACGCACATCGTCGTTCGTGAGGCCGACGATGATGGCCTTCAAGATGCTGCGTTTGACCTGATGTTTGACGATCTCGATGCCGCCCATGAACGCTTTCGGGAGCAGGGTTTCGAGGTGACTGAAATCGAAACAGGTCGGATTCATCGCAGCTTCTACGCGACGGCCCCTGAGCGCTTTCGGATTCAGGTGCTCGACTCTCACGTCGGGAATCGCGTAGTCTGACCTCGCATGTTCACCGTTCCCACCTGGGCCATCGAGACGCCACAGGGGCTCGCGTCCGGTGGCCAACAACGTCGCTAGCGCCGGCTGGTGTTGTCGGAGGGGCTTCGCTCGTAGGACGACCAGCGGTCGAGGAGGAGGGGGCCACCGGTGGGACGGTACGGTGCGACTCCGTCGGAGACCGGGTCCCAGCCCCCGTCACGCCATACCTCCCGCGTTCCCGTGGCGTCGCCCGCCACATCGACGACGATGTCCGAGGCACGCGGGGGGCCGAGCATCGACCCGCGTAGCGCCTGCTCCGGGCCGGACTGGCGGGCCGCCGCAAGTAGTGCCGCGATTGAGTCGGGCGTCTGATCCGCGGTCCAGCTGAGGGCGGCGAGCGGTAAGTAGGAACGGGTCCAGCCACTGGTTGAGGCCGACCCTACGTCGAGGATCGGGTCCGTGCTGCCCGCCATCTCGAGTGCCACCGCATTCGACTCGCGCTCCAGGACCGCCTGCAGTGCACCGTCGCCGTCAAGGTCGCCGAGGCCGAGCAGGCCCGCCGCTCGTGCAACGCCCCGCGACAGCCATGTTCCCGCGGGGGTTGCGCGGAGATCGGCGCGGGTGGTCAGGTGGGCCTCGACCAACGCCTCGGCGAGGGTGACCCGCCGGAGCTGACGGCCGACGCCCTCGGCTGCTGCGTCCCAGCCATGGTCCTCCGGCAGCCAGAGTGTGGTGCCTACGACTGCGGGTGAGCCGAGCCCGCGGGGGGCGGCGACGATACGGTCGACAGGGTTGAGTTCGCCGATTCGGGCGGCGAGCACCGGCGCCAGTGCATCGAGATCTTCGACGACCTCGGCCGCCGTCGTCGTGAGCACTGGGTCAGCGTTCACGATTCGCCCGGCGATAGGCAGGTCCTCGGCAACTGTCGACCACGTGGCGACGAAGTCGAGCGGACCCGATGTGCTTCCGTTCGCGATGGCCTCCCCACTGGCCAGCGTGATTTGCCAGCTCCAGTCCCCCGGAGGAGCGACGCCACGTGCCGGAACGACGTGCGAGGCCGCTGGAAACGCCAGCGCATCGGGAAGCCCCAGTTCCTGCCGCTCGGTCGGGCGACGGACGACGCGGTCGAGGTCGAGACCGAGCCTTGGCAGCGCATGTTCGGCGCGCAGCCACACGCCCCGAGGGTCCGTCCAGCTCGGCTCGCCCTCGGCGTCCCAGCCCCGAGGATCGATGAAGAAGGAGACGTCGACCTCGCACGCCGCACGTTCGCAGCCCGGGAGGGCGATGGCCAGGTGTTCGAACTCGATCGTGGTCGCCGCGGCCCGACCGTCCACCTGCACCGTGCCAAGGACGAAGTCGTCGGGCAACTCGGCGTGGAGTGCCGGACCGCGCACCCCCCGCAGCGTCCACCGCCCTTCGGCGCGACCCCCCGGCGTGAGCGTGAGCGTCACATGGCCGCCCGCGACGTCGACGGGAGCTCCCTGGGCGAGCCAGCGTGCTTCCCATGCTGCGTCCTCGGCGATGGCATTGGCTGGACTTAGGTACCCGCCCTCGTCGACGAGGCGCACCTGGAGAAGCGAGAACGTCACCCCGAACACCACGGTACTTCCGGCGAGTAGGGCCCCCGACCCCCCTCGCAGACGACGCCCGGCGTGGGCCAACGTCGGCCGCGGTCCTGTCTCCACTCCCCGCGGAGTCACGAGCGCCGCAACGCCGAACAGGAGCCCCGCCACCGCCAGCTTGAAGGCCCCGGAGACGGCGAGGTAGCCCGCCCACGGCACCATGCCGGTGAGCCCGGAGAGCGTGGTGCTGACCGGAATGCCGAACTTGAAAGGCGGGTAGGTGACGACGCCGAGTTCGTTGTTGATGATGAAGACGAAGGCCATGAGCATGCCAATTGCATAGGCTTGGCCGGCGGGTCGGATCAGGGCGTGGGCGAGGTACATCAGCGCGCAGAGTTCGAGCGTAGCGGGGAAGAACACGCCCGCGGCGTAGAGCACCGAAGTTCCTACCGATACGCTCGCCGGCTCCGCGAGCAGCGAGACCACGACGCTGACCACCGCGGTGGTGGCGCACAGCAGGGCCGTCAGTCCGATCGCCGCTCCGACCCGTGCGAACTGCCGAACCCCCTCCGGGGCCGGGGTCGCGTCCACTACCTCGGACAGCCCCACGTGGTCGTCGCTCCGCGCGACGGCCCCGACCGTGCCAGCCAGGAGGAGGACGACGATCATGAACGAGAATTCGATCAGCATGGGGAGAACGAGGGCGGGTCGAGCGAGAAGCGGCCCGTCGGCGTGTCCCACGATGTGGACGAACGACCCTGCGAGACCCAACGTGGCCCACAAGACGCCCGCGATCCGGACGCCCCGGTTGCGCAGCATGCCGCCCATCTGCCAGCCGAGTTCGGCCCAAAACGCCTTCCCCCACGACGGGGCGGTGACGCGACCGGGCAGTGACGCGGTCGACGCTGCAGTCGTGGAGAATGCGTCGTTGGCGATGGGTCGCGGCCGCTCACGACCGAGCACGAGCGTCTCACGGGTCACTCGAGCCAGGGTGAAGCCGAGCAGTACGACGGGGGCCAGGCCCCACACGAGCCGGTTGACGAGGAGTGCGGGAGTCAGCGCGAGCAGCGAGATCCTCTTCTCGGCCGGCGTCCAGGCCAGCACCTGGTGCTCGGCCTCGCCGAACGCACTCGGGTCGAGCACGGTGGCCCAGAACAGGTCGACGTCGCCGCCCCTCAGCAACACCATCGCGGCCATCCACAACACCATGAGCACCACCGCCGTGCCGATAGGTCCAGCCGTGCTGCGCGTGCGGATGGCGGCCATCAGGTAGATCGCACCGAGGCCCGCAGCGCTCGGAAGCGTGAAGACGAGGTGCGACTGTACGATCGCGCCCCACTGTACGGGGCCGAAGGAGCCCTCGGGGAGCGCGCCGACAATTTCGAGGATCGGCGCGACGAAGAAGCCGAGGGTGGTCGACAGCCCAAGGAGGCTCGCCGCCGCCACGGCTCCCAACCACCGACCCACCAACAGCGCCCGAAGCGACAGAGGAGCGGCGAGCACGATCTCGTGGAGGTCCGCGGCTCGATCGCGGGCCACCGACTGGCCGAACAGCCATGCCCACACGAAGAAGAGCCAGAAAAGCTGGCCTGGAGCCATCAGGTGGATGAGGCTCGCTGCGTTTCGCGGCAGGCCGACCGCCCCCATGTCGGTAAGGTACTTCGAGTTCGTCAGGATCAGGACGATGTACGAACTCAAGCCCAAGAAGGCGATCGGAAACACTCCACTGCGCAGGAGGGCTCTCAACTCGGCCCGAGCCTCCCCGAGAAGTGTCTGCATCGGAGTCAACGTGCACCTCATGCATGATGTGGCAAACTGATAACGATTTTCATTTTCATTTATCAGTTAGTAAACTGTCGGGAACCTGTCCAGAGGGAGGGCGAGATGATGGGGCGGTTTGGTCATTGCGAAGGGCTATCCTTCACACTGCGCGGCCGGGACATCGGCCCGCGAGCGGTGCATCACGGGTTCGCCGGATCTTCCGATGCGGTCGACATGAGCGCTGTCAGAGACTGGAGCTTCGTTGTCAGTTCGCCGCCGCTGGGGCTGGCTTTCGTGGCCGAGGCATGAGCATGCTGGTGGCCATGGCCTGGCGCAATCTCTGGCGGCACTCGCTGCGTACCGGCCTCACCGCGCTCGCGATGGGCTCCGTGGTGGCCATCGTGATCTGGCTGTTGTCGCTGCAGGCGGGCATTCGCGACACGCTCGAGCGGGTCGGGGTCACCGAGTCGATCGGACACGCGGTGATCCAGCATCCCGACTTCAGCCGAACCCAGTCGCTGTACGACACGATCGACGATGCAGAGGCGTTACTCGCGAGCCTCGACGACGCTCCCGGGACCGTCGCCGTCGCTCCCCGCGTGCACGGCAACGCCCTGCTCGGCGGCGAGGCGAAGACGGTCGGCGTCGTCTTGCGGGGCATCGACCCCGTGCGGGAGTACGCACTAACGGGGCTTGACGCGCGCGTGTTCGACGGCGAGGCCCTTGCGGCAGACCCCTCGGGGGGGATTCTACTCGGCGTCGATCTTGCGTCGAGCCTCGACGTCGCTGTGGGCGAGGAAGTGGTCGCGGTGACCGAGGACGCCCAGGGGGGCCTCGGCAACGCGCTCTACACCGTCTCGGGCATCCTTAGGACCGGCGACCCCATGCAGGACCGATCGGGTGCGGTGCTCCACATCGCCGACCTGCAGTCACTGATGGCGATTCCGGACGCGGTGCACGACATTGCGCTTACCACAACTGCGATCGCGCCCGAGGTGGTCGAGCCGTGGCTCGACGGGCTGGCGTCGACCCTGGGGAAACAGGAGCTGCGGGTGCGTCCCTGGTGGGACGTCTCGCCCGCGCTCGCCGAGATCCTCGAGCTGCAGTCGGTGGTCATCCTCGTCCTGTCGTCGATCTTTCTCGGCATCGCGGCTCTCGTCGTCGTGAACTCGCTGCTCATGTCGGTCTACGAGCGAACCCGGGAGTTCGGCGTGCTCCGCGCCCTTGGGCTCCGGCCGTTCCGACTCGTGGGCATGGTGTTCATCGAATCCGCGTTCATGGGTGGCCTCGCCTCGACGGTGGGGTTGCTGCTCGGCGGGCTCGTGGTGGCCTGGATGACGACCTACGGACTCGACCTATCGGTCGGCGACGGGCAGGGCTTTCAGTCCGGCACCATCAGCTTCGACCCGATTATCTACGGCCGGGCGACCCCGGCCGTGCTGTTGGTTCCGATCGCCATCACGTTCGTGTGTGCGCTGTTCGCGGGGGTGCTGCCCGCGTTGCGCGCGGCCAGCGTCCAGCCCATCCAGGCGCTGAGGGAGGGGTAATGTTGTTTCGACTGGCACTCCGCAACCTGATGCGCAGCCCCGTCCGCACCGTGATCGCCTCGTCGGCCACGATCATCGGTCTCGTGCTCGCGCTTTTCGCAACCTCGATGGAGACCGGGCAGTGGGACACGGTGCTCAGCGCGAGCATCGGTGCCGCGGCAGGCCACGTGGTCGTCCACGCTCCCGGCGCGCTCGAAGACCCGGGGCCGGCCCGGCATGTCGCCGACGCTTCGGCGGTGGTCACGTCCATCGAGGCCGCGGTTCCCTCGGGCTCGGCCGTAGTGCCGCGCATCTCACTTGGGGGACTCCTTACTTCCCCCAAGAACCGCGTGGCCATCGGGCTTCGAGGGGTCGATCCAGAGCGCGAGGGTCCCTTCGTTCGGGTTGACGATCTTGTCGATACGTCGAACGGTGGAGGCTGGCTTGAGAACGGTGACGAACGGGGCATCGTCGTAGGCAGTGGACTTGCGGAGAAGCTCGAGGTCGGACTCGACGACAAGGTCGTCTTCATGGGCCAGGACAGCGACGACGAGATCGCGAGCCGCCTCTTCCGGATCCGGGGCGTCTACACGACGGGTAACGACTTCGTCGACGGATTTACTGCCTTCGCGACGCTCTCGGCGGCGCAGGAGTTCCTCGGGGCGGGCGACGCGGTGACCCAGATCGCGGTGCAGCTGCCCCGCTCGGGGGGAGAGGCGGCGCTGGCGAACACGCTGCAGGCCGCTCTCGGCGACGGGGTCGAAGCTCGGACTTGGAAGGACGTACTGCCGCTGCTCGACGAGCAACGTCGGCTCGACGAGGGTTTCTCCTATGTGATCTACTCGCTGCTGCTCGGTGCGGTCGCCATCGGTATCGTCATCGTAGTGTTCGTCTCTGTGCTAGAGCGATCGAGGGAGTTCGGGGTACTCATGGCTATCGGGATGAAGAAGCCGCAGCTGGCCCGGATGGTGCTCCTCGAAGGCGCCATCCTCGGGGTGGTGGCGACGGCGCTTGGCATGATCGCGGCGGTGGGGGTCGTGATGGCGATCAACGCGTCGGGTGGCATCGACTTCGGCAGCGTGGTCGACAACGCCGTGCCCGTCGAGGGCGTCACCATCGACCCGGTGCTTCGGCCGGGCATTGCGCCGTTCAAGTTTGCCTTTTTCGGGACAGCGACCGTTTTGTTCTCCGTGATTGCGACCCTCTGGCCGGCCTGGCGGGTGCTGCGGATGCAGCCCGTCGACGCAATGCGTGCCGTGTGAACCGGAACTCGCGATTCGCTCTTCTCCTCGCCTCGGCCTCCGCGGTCGTCGGGTCGCTGCTGTTGGTGAGCGGGGACGTGCTCATGCTCGGGCACGAGGTCGACGAGGCCGCGTTTCCGATGTTCGCGACGACCTATGCCGATCGGATCAATCCGGAGGTCGCCCTCACCGTCGCCTCGGGCTCTCCCGAACGTCAGGGCCTGGCCTCGCTGCTGCTTGCCGTGGCGCCGGTGTTCTTGCTGCCGGGCCTCTGGGCCGCCCGGCAGACCCTGCGCCGACCGCAGGGGTGGCTCGAGCAGGGCGCGTTTTGGCTGCTCGTGGGGGCGACGGCGCTGATGCCGTTGCTCCACGCGCGGTTCTTCTTCGTCGGGGAGCACCTCCGCGCGCTGGCCGCGGTGGATCCGTCCGCCCATCCCGTCCTGCTCGACACGACGGATCGCCTGCTCGAGACCTACTACACGGGCTGGGGCATCGCCTTGCTCGCCTGGTTCGGCGGCTGGGCGACGTGGCTCGTCGTCGTCGCGATGGCCCGGACCACGTTTCCGAGAGCCGCCGCGCTGCTCACCCCGATCGGGTTGCTTCCCCTCGTCCTAGTGGGGCTTGGACTGCTTCCCGACGCCCTTGGCGTGCCGCTAGGGCGGGCACCGGCTTCGTTGGCGACCTCCGGATTCTTCACGGTTCTGGCCGCGCACGTCCAGACGGCCCGGTTCCGACGCCGTCACCTCGAGGCGTCGTGACGGGCCGCCGCCCCAAGCCGCACGATGCCCCGGATCGTCTGATTCGTAGAGATGCCCTCGGTCAGCGTGCCGTCCGTGCCGAGCCGGAGAAGCTGGGAGCCGCCGAAGTCCGGCGCATTGTCCACCACATAGTAGGTGTCGTCGAACACGAAGGGCGTCGCGAAGCTGTTGCCGGGGGGGCGGGCATCGACCCGACGGAACGACGGTGGGTCGAACTGGTCGATGAACCCCCAGCTCCAGATGGGGCCACTCGTGATGTCGCCCGTCGCGAATGGCGGCTCGGGCAGCGCCGAGGGGTCGGCGACCCTCGCCCAGGCCTTGTCGTCAGCGACGAACACGAAGTTGCCGGTCGGGTCACCGTCGAACAGATCGGCTGCAGACAGGACGGGTGTTTCGCGCGAAGTGCGGGTGACCGGATCGTAGGCCATCACGCAAGACTCTCCGGCGCGCTCCCCCTCCGACGCGATGCCTACCGCGGTCGAGAAGCTGCCTGTGCCGAGCAGGAGTTCTCCCTCGGCCGTGAGGCGGCTGTGAAGGGCGTAGCCGCACGTCTGGACCTGGGTGACATCCGAGATCTCGCCAGTCACGGTGTTGGTGGCGAAAACCAAGCTGATCGGTTCAACAACATCGATGACGGAGCTCGCGAAGCCGACCGTGCTGTAGATCTCGTCGCCCAACCGGTGGGTCTCGTAGCCGAGGACGGGCAGCAGCCCGAGACGCGGCACCTGGTCACGCGGTACCATGACGATCTCGCGCAGCTCCATCGCACTCGGATCCCAGATCCGGAGTTCCCCTGCGGCGGGGTCGAACAGGTAGGCCGTGGTCTCGTCGATGCTCTGGAAGTTGCGGCCTACGAAGAGGCGGGTCTCGGTGAGCAGCGGCAGGCCGAGTTCCGCTTCGACAGTGAACGACCGGTCCGCGCCGATTCGGTAGCGGGTGATGCGGGGCGAATCGCCGGCGAGCACGTACAGCGCCGAGGGGTCGAAGGGCGTCGTGAAAAGCGCACCGTTGCCGTCGAGGGGCAGGCTCTCGCTCAGATCGAGCTCGATCGGAGCCAGCAGGTCGTCGACGAGCACGACCGCGCTCCCGCCGTCCCCCTGGATGCGCACCACCACGGCGAACAGCGTCTCCGACAGCTCCTCTCCGACCATGGGGGGCGACTCCTCTTCGAGCGTGCATCCCCCCAGCAGCAACCCAGTGAACCAAGCGATCATTATGACGTCCTCCAGAATCCAGGTTCACCCTCACGCGACGCGGAGCGTATGGCATGACTGCAGCCTCCGACCGACCCACGGGCCACGTGCTGATGCGTGTCGAGAACCTCGGCGAGGCGATCCGGCAGGCGATCGACGCCGGGTTCCGGGTCTTGCCGGGCTCTCCGGGGCCCGATCCCCGCAACGGCCTCATCCACCTCGCCGACGGGTGGTTCCTCGAGCTGTTCCCGCGGCCCCGGCTCTCTGCCTGGGTCCGTGTTCCGCTCGAAATCGCGCTGCGCTGGTGGCGGCCCGAGGTCGTGGCCCGGTTCGATCAGTGGACCCGAGGCGAGGCGCCCGCTGTCGTGGACTGGGCGATCGACGTGGATGACGTCGAGGCCGCGCACGCGCGACTGGGTGACGTGCCCTGCGGAAAGAGCATCTCCCTGTCCCGCAAGCAGGTCGACGGATCGATGACCCGATGGAGGCTCGCTGCTCCGCGGGACCCACGCCTGCCCTTCCTGATGGGCCCCTACGTGGGTCACGTGCCCGTCGAGCCGTGGCAGCAGCATCCCAACGGGGCGCGTGCCCTGTTGGACGTCCCGCTTGTCGAGGGCGCGGATCCCGAGGCTCTGGCGTCGCTCCTGCAGCGCCTCGGCCACTCCGCCAACGTGGGTCCAGACTCGGTTCGGCTCGGCGCAATCCGGATCGGTCATGGTCCGCTCGTCATCCGTACGGTGGGCGAGGCCCGCACGCTGCAGGTCGGTGGGCACGTCATCGAGCTGCAGTCCGACAGGCCACGGTGAGCGCGGCTCCCCAGAGCAGGTTGGTGAGTCTCGACATCAGGTTCCTCGGGCAAAAAGGGTGGGCAACGGTCGGCAATGGCCCCGACCACAACAGTGGCGGACCGGTCTCCATGTTGAAAACGATTTTCAATATCATTATTGCGCGTCCGACCGACCCCGACCTCGGCCACAGGAGTCCCGATGAAGCCGTCCGTTTTTGCTCACTGGCTGATCGCCCTCGTTGCGGTGTGGCTGACCCTCCCGCAGGCGTCGCTCGCGGGCAAGGTGACCGACACCACCGGGGCGAAGGTCGAGGTGTCGTCGCCAGAGCGAATCGTGAGCCTCGGGGGTGGCATCACCGAGCTGGTCTTCGCGCTCGGGCTCGGCGATCAGGTCATCGCGGTCGACGCGAGCAGTGTGTATCCCCCCAAGGTGTTCGAGCTGAAGCGGCTGCCCTATCACCGCCAGCTCTCGGCCGAGGGGATCCTGTCGCTGCAGCCCGACCTTGTCGTGGCGAGCGATGCCGTGGGCCCCGAGGCCGTGGTCACGCAGATCCGCGACGCGGGCCTGCCGATCGTACGGCTACCCTCCGACGCCACGGTCGAGGGGGCGAAGGAGCGCATTCGGATGCTTGCCAAGCTGGTCGATCGTAACAAGCAGGGCAAGCAGCTGGTCGGCGACATCGACCGCGCGCTCGACAAGCTCGCCAAGCCCGCTCCCGCTCCCCGCGTGGTGTTCATCTACGCCCGTGGCGGGGGAACGCTCAACGTGGCCGGCCTCGACACGGGCGCCGGCCGAATGGTCGAGCTGGCCGGGGGCGTCAACGCGGTCACCGGCTACACGGGCTACAAGCCGCTCACCGCAGAGTCGCTGGTGCTTGCCAAGCCCGACGTGTTCCTCCTCACATCTCGCGGGCTCGAGTCGCTCGGCGGAACCGAGGGCCTGCTCGAACAGCCCGGCGTCTCGCTGACCCCGGCGGGACAGAACAAGCGCATCGTGGTTCTCGACGATCTACTGTTGCTCGGGTTCGGGCCACGGGTCGGCGAGGGCGTGGTCGAGCTCGCGAAGCGTCTGGGTGACCCCGACTTCACCCCATGACGAATGACCCGGCGCTTCGACGCACACTGGTACTGGGGGGGTTGGGCGCACTGTGGCTCGGGCTGTGCGTCTGGTCCGCGGCCTCAGGCGCCGTGCCGATTCCCAGCACCTCGGTGCTCGCGATCGCGCTCGAGTCGCTCGGTCTGCCCGGAATCTGGGAGGTCGACGAGGGGCACCGGGCGGTGGTGATGTCGCTGCGCCTCCCGCGGATCGCCCTCGCGTCGTTCGTGGGCGCGGCCCTCGCGCTCGGCGGTGCCGTCATGCAGGGGCTGTTCCGTAATCCCCTGGCGGCACCGGGGCTCGTCGGCGTGTCCACCGGCGCGGCACTGTTCGCCGCGCTGTTCATCGTGCTCGGGACCAGCGCGGGCTGGCTGTACACCATCGGCCTGCCCGGGTCGGCGTTCATCGGCGCCACTCTGGTCTGCGTGTTGGTCTTCCAGCTCTCCACCGTCGATGGCGTGACCTCGGTCACGACGATGCTGCTAGCGGGCATTGCCATCAATGCGCTTTCGGGCGCGCTCACCGGCATCCTGGTGTTCGTCGCCGATGACGCGGCGATTCGCAACCTCACGTTCTGGAGCCTCGGCAGCCTTGGGGGCGCGACGTGGCAGGGGCTGCAAGTCCTGTCGTTCAGCACGGCGCTGCCCGCATTCGCCTGCCTGTTCCTGGCCGGCCCACTCAACGCGCTGCTGCTCGGCGAAGCCGAGGCGGGTCACCTCGGAGTGAACGTGGAGCAGCTCAAGCGTTTCGCCGTGTTGCTCGTGGCCCTGATGGTGGGTTCGTCGGTGGCGACGACGGGCGTCATCGGCTTCGTGGGCCTGGTGGTGCCCCATCTCTGCCGGCTCGCGCTCGGTCCTGACCATCGCACCCTGCTGCCGGCAAGCCTGCTCGCGGGGCCTGCGCTGCTCGTCGGTGCCGACGTGCTTTCGCGCACCATCGTGGCGCCCGCCGAACTGCCCATCGGCATCGTCACCACGGTGCTCGGGAGCCCCTTCTTTCTCTGGTTGCTCCTGCGGAGTCGGGGAGGCGCCGGTGGTCTCGGGGAGTGACGTCAGCGTGGTCCGGGGCCGACCGATCCTCGACGGCGTTGACCTCGAGCTGACCGAGGGCACGCTGACGGCGGTGTGTGGTCCCAACGGGGCGGGCAAGTCGACGCTGCTCAAGGCGCTCTCCGGGGAGATCACGCCGAGTCGCGGCGAGGTTCGGCTGGGCGATCGGCGACTCGCTGACTGGCCGAGGCGACGACTCGCGCAGCTTCGGGCGGTGCTCCCGCAAGCCTCTCGGCTGAGCTTCCCCTTCCTCGTCGAGGAGGTGGTCCAGCTCGGTCGGCTTCCCTACGGGCGCAGCCCCCGTGACGAGGCGCTTGTGCACACCTCGCTCGAGGCGGTGGGCATGCAGGGGTTCGTCGGACGCCGCTACACCACGTTGTCGGGCGGTGAGCGCCAGCGCGTGCACCTCGCGCGCATCCTTGCCCAGGTCGAGGGCTTCGACGACGACGGGCCGCGCGTGCTGTTCCTCGACGAGCCCACGTCGTCGCTCGACCTTGGTCATGCGGACCTCGTACTCTCGATCGCTCGGCAGCGGGTCGATGCGGGCATGGCCGTCATGGTCGTGCTCCACGACCTGAACCTTGCCGCCACCTGGGCCGACCGCATGGTGGTGCTGGACCGCGGGCGCCGGGTGGCCGAGGGCACGCCCGACGACGTGCTCAGCGAGGATCTCCTACAGACCGTGTTTGGCGTTCGGGCCCACCTGCTGACCCACCCCGACACCGGGCGTCCGCTGGTCGTTCCGGCCCGTGGGCCATCGCATGGGTGAGTCGTCGGACGAGGTCTGACGGGCTCTCCGGCCTGTCAGGCGAGGCCTGCAACCAAGCGACGCCAGGACGGCTGCTCTGGAATGCCCGGCTTTCGCGGGCCAAAGATCTGCACCAGCGTGCGTCCCGCTTCATCGTAAAGTTCGACCGAGGTCACGTCGCCATCTTCGGTCGGCTTGGTCACGACGAAGGCGCGGGCCACGTCCGGGGCTCGTGCGTGGAGGTTAAAGTCGGGGTCGAGGACGTTGAGCCACTCCACGGGGGCGGGCGCCTTCGGCAGGTTCACGATGCGCTGCACCGGGCCCGTGTGGATCTGGATACAGCCCCGATTGCCGACGAACAGCATGAGTTCCTGTCGCGCGTCGGAGGCGCGGCGCAGCAGGGTCTCGAACACATCGGCGGACACCTCCCGTACGAACCGGCCGAGTGCACACTCAAGGGCGGGTAGCCGGTCGGTCCGGTGCTCGTGCAGCAGCCCGAAGAAATCGTGGGTGTCGGTCATCGATGCCCAGCCTTCGAGAAAGGCATCGACGTCCTCGGGCCGGCGGCGCTCCGGCGGCCCGGGTGGGGCCTCGGCCACGACGGGAACATCTTGCACGGGGGCCCGGAACGTCTCGACTAGCGCGGCGTACGCTTCGAGATTGGACGCGTCTCCGAGGTACACCTTGTGGACCGCGACTCCCGCGGAATCGAAGAACTGCAGTCCCCGCATCCGCCGCCGCGCGGAGAGGCCGGAGTCGTAGGCATAGGCGTGCCGCCATTGCCGAGGAAAGATGCGCAGATCGATGTCGGGGCCGAGGACGAGCACGTGCATCGCGTTGGTGTGGATCTCTTCGTAAGTGCCCCAGCGCTCATGGACGATGGAGGCGTTGCGCGTGAGCGCCATCACGCGGCCCAGCGTGCCGAGCGCCTCGATCATCGCCCGTGGGTCGCCCTCGAGCCGCACCATCGTCTCGCCGACGGCGGTCTGTGCGAGTTCGGCTTCGCTGACGCCCAGTCGCTCCGCTGCGTCGCGGGCACGGATTCCCGGCTGCGCCTGCCGAAGCGCCTCCCATCGCTCGCGGAGGGAGGCAGTCGGTGCTGGAGACGAGTCGCTGGCCATCGGAACCCCGGGGTGTGGTTGTGCCCGAGGTCCATAACGACTCGCTGCGGCGCCTCCCCGCTGCGTCGACCCCACCCACCATGCCAGTGACACCAACGGTGCTCTACGACGTGTCGGACCCTGACATGCCCTCGAGCGGTTCGGGGTTCCGGCAACGCGTCGGGGATCCTCCGCCAGCGCCGACCTTCATCGGGCTTCGAGGTTCGGATCGGGGACGTGATCGGGGATGCGATCCTCCAGCTTGCGCACGGCGGGCAGGAGGGCCGAGATCACGGCCGTCACGACCAACAGTCCGCCGAGGATCAGATAGGCGAAGGCCATCCCGCGCCCCTCCCCCGTACCGATCAGCTGACCGATACTCGGCGCGAGCCAGCCCCCCTCGGCCAGCCACGGCTCGAGGACCCGCTCGGCGAGGACTCCTGCGCACAGCACGCCGATCGACTGTGCCCCGACGCCCAGCGCGACCCGCAGCGAGAAGATCCTCCCCAGGACCTCGGGGGCCGCCTTGCGCTGCCACAGCACGCGGTTCAGCCCAACGGCGAAGATGAAGGCCGCCCCGACGACGACGAACGCGCCTGCGATCAGCCAGGGATCCTCACGCAGTCCCACTACCATCGTGGCCCCGCCCGCGAGCCCCAGCGCGCCGATGATGCCGTGCATGGTCCGCTGCGGACCGCCCCAGGTCGCAAGCCCGATCCCGCCGAGGATCGAGCCCACCCCGAATGCCGAGACGATCAAGCCGGCCGCCTCCTCGGTGGAGAAGGTAAGCACCATCGGAGTAACCAGGGCGTAGCCAAAGCCAGGTAGCAGCAGCATCGTCCAGGTGACGAGTCCCATCAGGTAGAGAAAGGCCGGGCGCTCGACGATGTACTGGATGCCGAACCAGAACTCCGCCCACAGACCGGCCGGGCCGGCCATTGCGGGAGGCCGCGGCACGGCCGACGCGAGTAGCGCGAGTACGCTCGCTCCGAAGGTTACGAAGTCGACGACGAAGATCGCCCCGAGACCACCCGCTCCGACGAGCAGTCCCGCGAGTGCAGGGGCCAGGACGGCCTCCAGGCCCTGCACCATTTGGACGAGTCCTGCCGCGCGCTCGAGCCGATCCTTCGGGACCATCAGCGGAACGCTGCTCTCCAGCGCGGGCAGGATGAAGGCGTTGGCTACGCCGTTTAGGAACAATGCCACGTACAGATGCCACAGCTCGAGCGCGTTCCCGAAGTAGAGCAGCGCGACGGCCAGGGTGCTTGTGCTCGCCGCAGCATTGGCCACGATCATCAGGCGCTTGCGGTCGAGGCGATCCACGATCGGCCCTGCGACGAGGGAGCCGAGACCCAACGGGAGCACCGCGAAGAACAGCAGCGTGCTGAACGCCTCCACATCCCGGGTGGTCTCGAACACCCAGATGCCAAGGCCGAAACGTGTCATTCCGCTACCGATGCTCGACAGCAACTGCCCCGAGACGATCGCACTGAACGCGCGCTCACCTGAGAACAAGCCGGACCGCGCACCGGCGGGTGATCGGTCCGGAGACTTGCTTTCCATCAGCGTTGACTCCATATTGATAATGAATTTCATATTCATTTATCAACTGAACAGCGGCGGTCAATCAACCCCCAACGTGTGACGTTCCCGAGGCCCGGTTCCTTGCCCTGATCGATGAAGCGACGGCCCTGGGGGCTTCCATCGGCGAGCTTGGCGCGCCCCGGCGCCGCGCGTTTCTCGAGCGACTCGTCCGTCGAACGTTGCGGACCTCTGCATGAATGATCCACGTTCGAAGCAGCCGCGAGACCCTCGTGCAGTACTGCCGGTTCAGAATGCGAGTGAAAGGCGTCTCGTCGATGGCCAAGACTGACCATCAACGGGCCATGGATGGCCCTGTGCAGGCCGACCCGCACCCCCTACAGGTTTGACCGAGGGTATGCGGCATGTCAGACGGTGAGAAGAACGGTCGGTGGCTCGGATGGACGATGGGCTTGGTCCTGCTTGGGCTGCTCATTCCGGTGGCCGGTACAGCGATGGTCCGAAGGCTCGCGAACACCGATGTCGTCCAACAAGTCATGATTCGTCGGGTGCTGCAGGACGACCGCAGCGGCCTTTTTGAGGACGGACGCCTCCACGTCTTTACGCTCGGTACGGGCTCGCCGCAGCTGGGGGGGACCCGGATGCCCGTTGCCACTGCAGTCATCGCAGGCGACGAGTTTCTGATCCTGGATGCAGGAGAAGGGGCCAGTCGCACGATTGGCGAGCTACGACTTCCTATTGAGCGAATCACGGCGGTGTTCATCACCCACTGGCACTCCGACCACTTTGCGGGTCTGGGACAGATCCTCAACCAGTCCTGGAACGCCAACCGAAGCCACGAGGTCCAGATTCACGGACCGGTTGGAGTTGAGCGTGTCGTCGATGGCTTGGCTTCGATCTACCGGGACGACATTGCGTACCGGTCGGCCGGTGAAGTCGAACGTCACAACCCGGATTGGGCCTTGGGTAGGCCCATCACCATCCAGATTCCGGACGGCCAGCCAGGCCGGGTGGTCTTCGAACGGAATGGGGTGGTGGTGAAGGCGTTTTATGTGGATCATGGCCACGTGACACCGGCGTACGGCTACCGTGTCGAATACAACGGCAAGTCGGTGGTCGTGAGTGGCGACACGATTGTTTCGCCCAAGACCATGGCAGCGGCTCAAGGCTGTGATCTCCTGGTCCATGAGGCCGTGAACGTGAGGCTCATGACCAATGCGGCCACCGTACTCCGCGAAATGGGCCAGCCGGCGGAGGCTGATCGTGTGGAGGGCGTTATCCGTTACCACGCGGACACCCTCGGAGTCGCAAAGTTGGCCACAGAGGCCGATGTTGCGCAGCTCGTCCTGTCGCACATCATTCCGGACGCGTCCAATCCGTTCTTCGAATCACTGTTCTTGGACGGTATGGACCAGCACTTTGCAGGGACCATCGTCCTCGCGTCCGATGGCCAACACTTCGCGTTGTAGGGGACAGGTTGCTCGCGGGTTGGCCTTAACGCAGAGGCTTTCTCACCTGCCTCTGTTGGGGATAGGTGACCATGCAACGACGGTCAGGGGGTGATGAGCGTGCACGTTGCGCCGCCGGGGACGTCCTCACACTTGGTTTTCGCGTCATTCGCGCAAGGCAAGCAGCTGCACCTCGCGGGACAGTCGCAACCCGAGGGCGCCTTTTCGCAGGAGTAGACAGGGCGAGAGCCATAGGGTCCCGGAATGAACTCACTGCAGTATTCCCCTTCCACGCAGGACAGATCCCCACACGTGAACGTCACCTTGGGATCGCAGTCCGCGTCTGTATCGGCATCGGTGTCCGTGTCCGTGTCCGTATCGGTATCTGAGTCCACATCAGTGTCGGCGTCCGCACCGGCCGAGTCCGTGGATTTGTCGCTCCCAACACAGGCCAACAGCACAGCTATCCACATGGATCCTCCCTCCTGATGCAGGGTTGCTGGGGCTTTGGCGATCGTCAACTCTCGACGTCGGAGGTGCGTCTCTCCAGGTGGAGCGGCAGTCCGTCACGGGGCTCCTGAATCGGAACGCTCTGGTAATCCGCCACATATCCTTCGGGTACGGACCATCGAAACCGCCGTAGGATGTGCACGAGGATCAGACGCATTTGCAGGTCCGCGAACGATGCGCCCAAGCAGTGGTGCGCGCCCGCGCCAAAAGGGGCGTAGGCAAAGGGGCACGTGCGGTTTTCCTGGCGGGACTTCTCGAATCGAGTCGGATCGAAGTCGTCGGGCTCGGTCCAAACGCGAGGGTCACGGTGGTGGCGTTGGAGGGGAAGCTGAAGGGTGCTTCCCTTTGGCACCTCGAAACCCTCCACCGTCTGATGCGTCAAGGTCGTTCGGGGAATGACGATGAGGGGGGGATAGAGCCGAAGGACCTCCTGTAGGACTCGACCCATCTGGGGCAAGGCTCCGCGGAGGGTCGCGGTGTTCAAGGGCGTCCCATCGAGGTTCGAAGCTTCGTTTCGAAGACGCTCCTGCCACGCGGGGTGCTTGGCCAGCAGGTACACCACGCTTGTGAGGGCACTGGCCGTGGTGTCGTGGGCCGCCATCAGGATGAAGATGAGGTGGTCGACGATCTCTTGGTCGCTCAACCGGTCACCATGCTCATTCTCGGCGCGGCACAGCATACTGAAGAGGTCAGACCCTGGATTCTGCCGACGCAGGCCCACGTGCGACAGGAAGAAGTCTTCCAACCGTTTTCGCGCCCGCCGCCCTCGTCCGTAGACCGTAAAGGGCAGGTTGATAGGAAGGGCAGTGGCGGCCTTGACCACGGCCGAAATGTCCTTGCGCACGTCGTGGTCAGGATCGGAAAAGTCGAGTCCAAAGAACACGCGGCCAGCGAGTTCGAGCGTGAGTCGTTTCATGGCGGGGAACAACTGGATTTGCTGTTCCCAAGATGACAGGTGCGCTTCGATGACCTCGGGCATCTTCGCGAGGTAGCCCTCGAGAGGTTCTCGACCAAAGGCCCCCCGTAGGATGCCCCGGTGGTGGGCGTGCCGATCTCCGTCCATGAGCATCAGCCCATTGGGGAAGAGGGTGCTAAGGCCCGACTCCCAGGCGAGTTGACTGGAATACGTCCCATCGGGATCGACGAGCACCCGACGGTTGTGTTCAGGATTCTGGAGCGACACAAGCCATTGGCCAGCCACTTCGTACTGAAAGACCTCTCCGTAGCGGGCACGGCCTCGCTGCAGTAGTCCAACCGCATCCTGCAAAAACCGCCAGGTTTGGCCGAGCCACGGCAGCCCGCGAAGCCGCGGCACGGGTTTTCCTTTTTGGCGGTCCATCGTCATGTCCGGTTCCCCTGACGTCCGGTCCAGAGTATGCGCGAATGCATACCTCGGCTGCAAGATTGGACCATCCTCGATCTTCGGTGAGCCCCATAGATCCTAAATAGCATCAGCGGGAGTCACTCATGTCGACTGAAACGTCCTCTCTTCCTGTCCAACGCCGCGAGATTCGTCGGGTCTGTATCGTTGGGGCGAGCGGTAAACTGGGCCAGTACATGGTCCAACATGCGCTCGACCGGGGATACGAAGTCGTTGGGGTTTGTCGAGAGAAGAGCGTCGGCAAACTTGAACGGTTTGGCGATCGAATTGAAGTCATCCCAGGCAAGACCAACGACCGTGAGGTCATCCGGCGCGCGGTGAAAGGGTGCGATGGTGTGCTCACCGTCCTCGTTCCGTGGGGCGTTCAACAATACTCGTCTGGCACCGCTCAGGCCGTTCTCGACTTTGCCGAACCTGGAGCGCGGCTTGCGTTCTCCTGCGGATGGCACATCACGAAGGACGGCAAAGACGAGTACTCTTGGGTTTTCACGACGGTGGTGGCGGTGGTCGCATGGTTGGCACGGCTCTTTCGACTCGTTGAACTCGACGACCAGATCGAAGCGTGCCGTCGCATCTTCGAGAGCCCAACCTTGTGGACCGTGGTGCGTGGCAGCGACCTTGAGGAAGGGGACAGCGAGGGCCTTCCGGTATGGAGCCGGCACGTGCAGGACCCGATCCTGGCGAGCAATCTCACGCGCCGTGTGGACTTTGCACTGTTCATGGTCGATTCCCTGACCAACGATGCGCTGATCCACGAGGCCCCGGCCATTGTGAGTCGAGCGAGCGAATCGGCTCGCAGGGTTCGCGCTTCGGCCGCCTAGCGCCCGCGCCGCAATCCACACCGCATGGTTGCCGAGACGTGCAAGAATGGCGCACAGACGTCAGGCCGGGAGTGGTATGTCTGCGTCGGGTAGGAGGAACCCGCGCACAACCTGCCTGCATTAAACTCGCGTGAGCGGCATTAAAGAAGCTCGCACAACCTTCTTCCCTCGCCTACCGATCCGCATCGAGGTGGACCGTGATCTGGATGTGCGCAGCGGCGGTGGCCGGAGGGGGCCTCTGGCCAGAGGGAACAACGCTCTACGTCGGAGCGGACGGGAAGGTCTTCGACGTGACCGGCGGTGGGTCGTTCATGCCGCGTGACATCGTGGCAGACCTCGAACGCTACGTTGCAGGTCAGGTGGCCTTTACGGCCGATCGCCAGCTTGCGTTGGTCACATCCATCAACACCGGCGAGGTCATGGGGGTGACCCCCGAGGGCACGTTCGCGGTTTTCGCGACGGGACTTGCCCAGCCCAGCGGCATCTGGCGAACCGTGTCGGGTCGAATCATCGTGGCCGAGTTCGACGATGGATCCCTCATCGACATTACGGCGGGCGGTTCGTTTGAGGACGCCGTTCCTGTAAACACCGGCCTGTTCGCGCCTCGCTGCCTTGCCGAGTCGCCTGATGGGACGCTGTTTGTCTCCGATCAATACTCGGATGCAGTGTACATCGCCGACCTTGGTGGTGGACCGGTCACATTGTTTGCCGCGGACATGCCCTCGGTCCGGGGAATCGCGTGGCACAATGGCGCATTGTATGCGGCGTTCAATTCGCAGATCGTGGACATTACAGCGGGAGGAATCCAGACCGGGGCCATCGCGTTTGCCACTGGCGCCGAGTTCTTCTCTCTGGCCGCAACCGGGGATGGCCGACTGGTTTCGGGAGAACTCTTCGGCGCGGAACTCTATGATGTCACGGCAGGAGGAAATCTCTCGTCGGACGACCCATGGGCCACCTCATTGCCGATTGGTGAGACCAACCTCGGCACGGCACCTCCCGATCCGAACGATGTGGTTCCTACCCCAGAAGATAGCCATGTGGACACCGGCACCGCGCCACCGGTCCTACCGGTCCCCCCTGCCGCGCCGGTGGACCCTGGGACCGATTCGCGCGGGGGCTGCGCATGCGGACCCGCTTCGATGGCACCTTCAGGCCTGCCCTGGCTCGTGGTCCTGGTCGGTCTTGGAGGCGGGAAGGTCCGCAGCCGGAGAGCTTCCTCCAGTGGCCGGCGAACCCCTTGAGGACCGTGTCGTCCTCAAACTGAATCTCTCAAGAGGTGACTTGGAACCTCGAACGGCGTTTGTCACTCTTGCGGCGGGTTGATCATAATGTGGGCTCCTGGGGTGCCAGGAAACATGATCCAGGGCCCTGGGATATAGACCACGTAGCGAAGGTAGGCATCGGTGACCGTTTGGGTCGCCGGGTCGAAGCCTGAACCGGTCAATACGTACAGCGTCGCAGGTCCGAGAGAACGGTGGTCGCACGCGACGCTGAAGCCCTCGTCGTTCGCCTTGTCGGCGATGCACTCGAGGTCGTTGGTCCCTTGGTGCCAGAGGCTATCATGCACGGAACGGACATCGGATTACCGCGCGAGAGCCACCAGCTCGGCTACGCGATGCGCGACCGACGCTCCTTGCTCGGCCACCTCGATCGCGTCTACGATGCCGCGGTTGACCGGAGTGGGAATGGCGTGACGTTCACCCAGCGCAACGATTTCGCCATTGAGCAGGTGTACTTCCGTGCTCCGTCCCCGTTGCAGGTCTTCCCACATCGACGAGCGAGCCTCGGGGTCAACCGCCACGATGCGACGGGCCACCCGCAGGAAGAGCCATGTGGGCAGGCGAAGTACGGTCACGAGCACCCATAGCGGCACGGGGATGAAGGCGGTGGGCACGATGCCTTCGGCCTTCAGAACCTGTCGTCCTTCGTCGATGGCCGCAGCAAACACCCTGCGCAGACCACGATCTTGGAATTCCTCCAGCAGTGGAACATCGGCGAGGGCGTTAATGGCGTTGTTGAGGTTGAGGAGCAGCTTGCCCCAGAGAACCGCCCGGATGTCGTCCTTACGGGCCACCTCGAACCCGGCGCGTTGGAGGCGTTTCCCAAGATCGGTGGGAAACTCGTGTTGCACCGACAGTGGGCCCCCCGTCCCGCGCAGAAAGTGTCCCTCGCCTCGTCGGAGGACATTGAAGCTGACAGAGCACGACCACACGGCTCTCGGCCCGAGGTGTTGCCGCAGGGTCGCCGCGGCCGAAACTCCGTTTTGCAAGGCGATGACGACGGCATCGGGCCTGAGGAACGTGGCGAGTTCGGCGCCCACCTCGTCGACGGCAACCCCTTTCACGGCCACGAACACCACTGGACAATCGGAAAGGACGTCGGCCGTCGTGGCCCAGGCGGGATGGCCGACGTGGCGAAACACCCCGTCGAGGCCAACGAGATGCAGTCCGTGCAGGCCGAGTTCCTCACCAAGGGCGGCGCGGCCGACGAACACCACGTCCTCCCCGGCGTGCGCCAGCGCCCCACCGACGTAGCAACCGATCGAACCCGCACCCATCATGCCAATCTTCATGACGGTAGCCTACCGTATGGACTCGGACGCTCAGAGCGTCATCTGGCGCCATGTCCAGGGAACCAGCCCCCATGGGTTCCGATGGGCACTCGCAAGTCGGGAATCCAGATGTTGGCGGCCGGCTCGCCCGAGAAGTCCTGGGCGTTCAGGATCGTGAGACGAGACCGGTCTCGGCCGGGGTCGTAGGCAAACCCCAACAGCCAGCCGTCGTCCTCGGAGGTCGCTCCGGGTCGGGGAACGAAGGTGAGTTCGGACGCCGAGCCGCCGTCGAAGGACTGGTGCTCCACCGTGCCGGCCACGACATCGAGCTTGACAGCGCCTTTAAAGGAGGGTTCGAGAGTGGCTTGTACGGTGTAGCCGAAGCGATAGCGCCGACCTTGTACAAGAGGACTCACCATCGGAAAGTCGAGTGGCAGCGCTGAGATTC
This sequence comes from Myxococcota bacterium, assembly GCA_039208735.1. Classification (GTDB taxonomy): domain Bacteria; phylum Myxococcota_A; class UBA796; order UBA796; genus DRPG01. The sequence goes on from JBCCQY010000001.1 coordinate 170,517, forward strand.
GTTCTTCCTTGGCCCGCTGGGTGGACCCGTCAAGCGGCAAGGTCCAGCGGTCGATCGTAGGAAGCGTGTCGCCAAGCGGACCGTAATGGTCCCGTTCCGAGGCTTTAGGGTACCGACTGACGTCAATGACGACATCCCCCGACTCGGTTTCGTAAGCATTGAGTGGGTGATAGACGTAGCAAGGTTCGACCTCGAACCATCGAACATCTGCTGCGGTACCCGCTTTGGGCAGCAAACCGATGCGAGCGGGCTTGTCCGGCGCCCACGTGATGGGAAGCGTTGTTCGGCTGGCCAGACGCGCGTCAAAGACCACGTTGAGGTCGTAGATCACAGCAAAGCGCTTGGTGATCGACATGTCGTGGATCTGAGTCGCGCCGGATAACGGCACCCGTACCTGATTCAGGAGGCGACCGTCTGGAGACAGCCGAACATACAAAGCGTCTCCGCGAAGCGATTGGCTGTACACCACCCCGTGCACGTCACCATCGTCAGGGTCGATCTTATGGTGACCCGTGAATCCGAACGGCAAGGCACCGTCGAGATTGCTTCGACGGACCGAGGCGAGTTCGGAATCGAGTTCGACAAGGCTTGGCCCAGCTTCCATCGACGCATACAAGGTGGACCCAAACATCACGACGTTGGTGTTCGGCGATGCGTCCATTCCGTGGTTCACCGGACCACCGACATCCGGTTGTCCGAGTAGCATCGAGACATTTGCAGCGCGGACGGCCCGACTCCGGTACCAATGCGCATGCCCCTCGGCCAGTCGTACGCCGTGCACCATGCCGTGGCCGCTGAAGTAATGGAGGTTCGGCGGGGTCTCACCCAGCTGGTTCGGCCCATTGCGGACGTACATCCCGTCCAACTCTGGAGGGATTTGCCCCTCGACCTCGAGCGCGGTGTGCGTGGATTCCCGGTCGATGGGCGTGAGGGGAATCCGTTGGTATCGCTGGTTGTTGGTAATGTCCTGCGCCATCTCGTCTCCTTGTGGCGCGGAGGTTGCGCGCACATCGATGGATAAGGCGCACGACGGTGCACGATGCAGACACTAGCCGTCCATTCCCTGGACGGTCGGCGATCGGATCTTTCGGGGCGGAGAGCCTGTCGCCAGACCATTAGAGTCATCGGCAGGCGCAAGGGGAGGGGCCACCCACCACGGACCGACTTGTCCGCTCGAGTCATCCGCATAGTACGAAATGGCGTAGTCAATGAACGCGCGGACCTGCGGCAACACAAAGCGATGGTCGGGGTACACGAAGCTGCAGGGGATGGGGCGCCCCACCTCCAAAGGCAACACCGGTTCGAGTTGCCGCGAGCGGAGGTAGCGCTCGGCGAGAGGCACCGGGAGCAGCGCGATGCCGAGCCCTTGCACGGCCGCGTACAACATCGCATGCACGTCGTTGAATGCGACACGACCCTGGATCGCTATCGTGCCGCCCTCGACCAGCGGCCAAAACGGCTCGGGGTAAAGGTCAGGACCAGTGCGCAGAATTCCCTGATGGTGGGCGAGGTCTGCGAGCTGGTGTGGTCGGCCGTGCCGTTGAAGGTAGCTGGGCGATGCCACAAGTTGGGTCGGAATGCTCCAAAGGCGACGCGCGATCAGTCGTTCGTCCGTGATAGCGCCGTATCGGATTGCAAGGTCGACCCGCTCGGCGAACACGTCCACCGACCGGCCCGACGCGAAGACCAGGAGTTCCACATCAGGATGAGCCTCCGCAAAATTCACGAGGAGCTGGTTGAAGATGGCATCCGGCGGCGTTGACAGGCCGAGACGACCGCTTGGCCGATCGCCGAACTGCCTCACTGCGCGCCAGGTTTCTTCGGCTTCATCGAGCAGATGACGAGCGCGCCCCACCAGTATTACACCCGCTTGGGTGAGTCTGAGGCTGCGGCTTTTGCGATGCACGAGGCGTACGCCAAACGACTGTTCCAATGAAGTGAGTCGCCGACTCAACGTGGACCGCGGAAGCTTGAGCCGACGCGCGGCCGCTGAGATGCTTCCTGCGTCCACCACCGTGACGAGTTCGCGAAGCCGGTCGAGACTGACTTCCATAGAACGCCCCTCTTGAAGGGCGAGCCTACCACTCCCGGGTCGGCTAACCACTCAAAGCTTGTTCTTCGCTAAACGACCGATACCTAGACGACTCCAACAGGTAGTCGAATGCGCCACCCACGAAGTCACGCAACGCTTCGATATAACGAAGGGCATCGCGCGACTTGAAGGACGAAGCGAGTTTGGTGAAGGTGCGAACCCGATCGTTGGACCGCTCCACTGCCTGCGACACGGCGGCTGACAGTTCCACATCCTGCTCGCGTTGGATGACGAGCACGAGATTGTGCGGGTCCTTGGCGCGCAGCTCTTTGCCTACGCTATAGATGTCGTTGTGCCAAGCAGCAAGGTCGGCCGAACAGCGACGTAATTCCCGAATCTTCCTGTTCTCCGTGACTTGGATAGGTGGACGGCTAAGCACCAATTCCATCAGGTCAAGGTAGAGCCAGACCGCACCCGCGAAGGGTCTGAGGGAAACATACTCATCGACGGATGGCGCATGCCGCGTCGCCCGGTTTTCTCCCTCCCAGAGACAGCCATTTAGATAGGCCCGAAAGCTGAGCGCAAACCTTGTGAACCAGACGGAGCTTGCCGCGGCTTGCTGGAACCGCCGCCCCAGGTCGCACAGCGCTTCCTCGTTGGGCTTTTGGGGCGCCACCTGACCCTGGAACAACCGAAACTCGTGGTCAAAGAGACGACGCATTGCGGATGGGTCTGCCCTAAGGTCACTCTCATCCACGACATCGTCGTGATCGAAAATCCAACTTGTGAAGTCGGAGAGGAGCTGAAAGATGTTTGCGTCAGCGGAGGGAAACATACGTCCCGCCAGCCAGCTGTAGCTTTCGGTAGCCAGACGGTCGTTTTCGAGCATCCCATGCTCATCAAGCCATGAGAGGGTGTGGGCTGCGGCGGTGGTTGTGTTCGAATGGACCCGAGAGGGCCACGGGCAGAGAAGACCGTGGCTATCGACACGTTGATTGAAGCCAGCCCCCGTATCGAGAGCTGAGATACCAAATTGCGCTGGATGCATTCATCCTCCAAAGCGACCGTCGATGAAATCTGCAAAAGGCCGACGCAGCCACAACGATTCTGTCAGAGGTCTGTGGGAGTTTCTGCGCCAATTGCAAATATTGACGATTGCCGGCGTTCGGTATAGAAAAGTCAGTTTGACATATCCAAGTCCGCAAGCGATATGTGTGTAACGAATGTTTAAAGCAAACCGGATGTGGGTGGGGCATACGGTCGCGTGCTGTGAAAGGGTCCCGTAATCTTCCGGCGGTTTTGCTTTTCCACCTTCGGTTATGCGGCTTCACCCAGGAGGCGATCATGAAATCGTTCATCTCTCCGTTATTGATGCTGGTCACCGCATGTGTGGCTCCTCCGCCCGTGGTGGCCGTCACCACGCCCGAGACGACGCCAGAACCCACCACGATGATGCCACCCGATCCAACCGAGCCGGGTGTTTGTGGTGATGGCGTGGTGGATGCGCCCGAAGAGTGTGACGAAGGAAAGCTGAACGACGACAACGGGGCTTGCACAAACCAATGCACCATCGCGGCGTGTGGTGATGGCTTGTTGTATGTCGGCGTCGAAGGGTGTGACGACGGCAATCTCGAAGGGAGCGACGGTTGTTCACCGGACTGTTTGGAACCCCGCGCGCTGTCCTTTCTCGACGCGGATGCCCGCCTGTTCGGTGGCGGAGAGGCGGCGGGCTTCGCGGGAGCGACCCTCGCCGGAGGAGCCGACTTCAATGGCGATGGATTCGATGATGTGGTCGTTGGTGCCTATCTGAGTCGGGCGGTCTATGTCGTTCACGGGCCGGTGGTCGGCAATCGCGCGCTTGCCGAGGCCGATGCGACGCTCACCTCTGCACAGGACTGGTTCGGAGGGTATTTCGCGATCCTGGACGATGCGTCCGGCACGGGCCTGCCCGACCTTGCCGTGGGCCTCATTGGCAATCAGTTCTTCGGGGCCAACACCGACGTTCCCGTGTTCGCTGGACCCATGACAGGCGACCTGTCGGAGAGCGACGCGGTCGCTGAGTTTGCGTTTGGCGACGAAGACAACACGGTCAAAGAGGTGGCTACGGCCGGCGATACAGATGGAGATGGCCGCGACGAATTGTTGATCAGCACGGGTGAGCCTACGCTTGGTGAGCCAGCGGTCTTTGTGATGGAGTCCTCAGTTGGAACGGTGGCTTCGGGTCTCGCGAATGCCGTGTTCGTCAATGATGAGGCTTCATTCAGCGGCAGCCGGTACACGCCTGCGCCAGCCGGAGACCTCAACCGGGACGGCATGGATGACATTTGGATTGGGGCCTCGCGCGACGACATGAACGGCCCAGCGTCGGGGGGAGTCTATGGATTCTTTGGTCCCCTCAACGGTGAACTCACGCCAAACAACGCAGATGTGGTGCTGCTGGGTCCCGCTCCCGATGCGCGTGTCGGAACGCGCATCGCCGCAGCTGACATCAACGGAGACGGGCAGATGGATGTCGTCGTCAGTGGGGCGAGCACCAACCGGATGTACCTGGTTTACGGTCCACTGGGCGGCGTGATCGACCTCTCCGATGCCGATGTGATCATCGAGCCCGCCAGTGCGGATGAGAATTTCCTGTCCGTCGTGAATGCGGGTGACATCAACGCAGATGGTCGAGACGACATCCTCATCAGCGGCAACAACACGGCCCTCTTCAATGGAGAGGGCGCCGGCGTGGCATCTTTGGTTCTGGGGCCGGTGCGCCCAGGACGGCTCAATGTCGCTGATGCGGACGTGCGCATGACGGGCTCGGGCAGCGACGATTTGAACCTGCAGATCACCAAAGGTGGCGACGTGGATGGAGACGGCCTTGGTGACATTTGGGTCGCGGCGCCTTCGCAGACGTTCACTTCCACCTACGCGCAGGGCCTGATCTACTTCCTAAGCGGGCAGACCTTGGTGCGGTGAGCCCCCCCAGGCGAAGGTGAATTGCACAGGTTCGAACCCGCCCGAGTGGATTGAGGTACACTCGTGGGTGGAGGGTGTGACGTGCTCATCTGGACCTTGACCGCTTGCTTTCTCTGGGACGGCGATGAGGATCCCGAGACCACCGTGCCGACTCGGGGTTCGGAAGCCACGGGCAGCGATTCGGGGGCTCCGATCGCCGATCCCACGGGTGAAACGGGCCTCGTCGATTCGGGGCCGCGTACGGATGCCATCACGATCGAGCTGCCTGGCGAAGTCGATGTGCTCTTGGTGATGGACAATAGCTGCTCGATGGCGAACAACCAGGAAGACATCGCCAACAGTGCCCCCACGTTCTTCGGGTTTTTCCAGGGCTCGAACATCGACTTTCATGTCGGAGTCATTTCGACAGACACCGACAACACCCTGACCGCCGGGGTGCTCCAGACGGCTGAGGGATTGTCCTACATCACTTCTTCCGTGCCCGATCCCTCGCAGGTCTTTGGCAACATGATCCGTTTGGGAACCGCTGGTTCTGCTAGCGAACGAGGCCTCGAAGCGGTTTACCGAGCACTTGGACCCCTCGCGCCCGCGGCAAACAAGGGCTTTCGTCGTGACACCGCGGCGCTTCATGTGGTGGTGGTGAGCGACGAAGACGACCTGTCGCGGGTTCCAGTTCTCCCCGACGAGGGTTTTACGCCGTGGTTCCTGGACCTTCCTGCGCCGGCTCGTTCCTTCTCCTCGATCGTCTGTTTGCCGGGCTGCACCGATTTGGTGCCCGGAGAGCGGTACATCGAAGTGACCGACGCCGTCGGTGGAATCACCTGGAGTATCGGTGACGACTGGGATGAGGTGTTGGAACAGCTCGCCATCCAAAGTTCGGGCTTGCTTCGTGTTTTCGAATTGAGTGCAACCCCCATTGAGGACACGATCGAAGTCCTGGTGGACCGCGAACTACCCGACGGTAGGGTGGTCACCATTCGATTCGACCGGGCCGTCTTCGACGACAGCACCGATCCGCCACAGTTGGTGGATGGCGAATGGGTTTACGATGCGTCGGACAACACGATCGCCTTTCAGAACTTCCTTCCAAGCGTCGGGAATGTCGTGCGAATCACCTACGACGTGAAATAGGCGCATCGAACTTCGGTGGCAGCGTGATGGTTGCGAAATCGACCTGGCTTGGCCCCGGTCCGTCCGCCTTTTAAGGATGCTGTGCGCCGGGGGAGAACCATCATGCTGTGGCTTGTGCTCGCAATCTTCGGTTTCGCGGTCGTTCAGGCCCAGGAGCCGCCCGATCCCAAAGCCCTGGAGGAGTTTCGGTCGTCCGTCCAGGCCCACTTTGCCGCCCACAAGGGCTCGGCGATCGGAGAATTGCTGGACGAAGAGACGATCGTGGCCACGGCGCTTCGAGGTCTAGAGTCTTCATCCGGCGTGCTTTCTACCTTTTTTGGCGAGTCGGGTGAATCGATTCGGCTCCAGTACCTGGCGGGCTACGAGGCCACACCTTTGCCGAACTGGCCCAAGCCCCGGGGGACTTGGATCCGTTTCCGACTTCGGTGGAACGGTGGTGCGTACGAACAGTTGGGTCTGCTCCCTGGCCATCGGCGACGGAGCGCGGGCGGCTCGGTGTGCGGCTGAGCTTTTGAGACGGTTTGGCCCTGATGCGCATCTGCTTACTTGGCAGGCGATGGGCGAGCTGATGGAGGGGCGTGTGGATGACGCCTGGGTCACCGCCACGCGAGCCGAGACCCTCGAGCCCGCATTCTGGCAGGCCACCAACCTAAAGCTAGCCGTGGCGCACCAGCGTTCGGACTACCCCATGATGGCCCAATTGCGGACGACCCTCGAGACCGACCACGGACAAGCCGTTCCCGAGCAAGGCCTACCGACGTTGGCAAAGGTCCCGGAAGAAGAACCGGTAGCATGACCTACAGCGCAGATGGTCACTGATGTCGACCGACTTAGGACTTTGGGCGACCCATTGCTAACTCTCCTCCTGACAATCTAACCGATCGAGAAGAAATGAGCGGGGCACGTAGGCGGATGGACTCGATAATCTACTCATGAGTAGATATAGAGAAGCGGTCTTGCGGAGGCCCATGTGTCCAACAAGCTTCTCGCCCGTTCACCGCTTGCCGTGCCCACGGTGGCCCTGTTCCTCGCCACAGGTATTGGTACGGTGGGCATCCTGGGTGCATTGTTTGCCGGTCACCTAGCCCTTCCCTTGGCCGCCGGGGCCATGGTCGTGCTCTCCTTCGTGGCCTTTACGCCCATGCATGATTCGGCGCATCGAGCGGTGGGGCGCGCCCCGTGGCTCAATGGCCTGATTGGTCGGGTGTGTGCGACGATTCTGTTGGTGCCTTACGGCGCGTTCCGTCACATTCATCTGACCCATCATCGCTACACCAACGATCCGGAACGAGACCCGGATCTGTACAGCGGGACTGGAGCCAGTTGGCAGCTTCCCTTTCGGTGGATGACCCAGGATCTGTACTACTACGTCCGGTACGTGCAAGCCGGGCGGCCGGCCGCCGAACTTCTGGAAGCTGCGTTTACCGTGGTGGGATTGATCGCCCTGGTGACGACCCTGGGTCTGTCATTCGGATGGACGCCGGTGTTGCTGGGGTGGGTTCTGCCCACGCGGCTCGCCGTTACGTTTCTGGCCTTTGCTTTCGACTACCTGCCCCACCATCCTCACGCGGTGCCCGCCGCCGAGGATCCCTACCAGGCAACGCGGGTAATAGACCGGCCGTGGCTCACTCCGGTGCTCCTGTTTCAGAATTACCACCTCATCCATCACTTGTACCCGGCCATTCCGTTTTATCGGTACGCCAAGGTGTGGCGTGCGAAACGGTCAGAACTCTTAGCGAAAGGAGTTCGCGTCACCTGACCCGAGCTATGCGGATTCGCGAGATCGCGGGGGGAGGGACCATGGGACTGTTCGAACTGGATATCATCGATCACATAGCGCGAACCGACGAGGGGAATCCGCACCTCGTCATGATGGCGACCCACTGGGACATCCGAGTTGAGTCGCTGCTCACGGTGGCGCTAATGATCAAGGTGGCTCGCTATCTTGTGAGCGAACAAGCCAACCAAGGCCCTGGTGCGCCGACGTTCGAGCTAGTGAGCAGTGAACAGCCTCCTGCACCCGTGGTGCGTTGGCTCGAGAAGCTCGACATTCTGACCACCGTCGATCAGGCACCAGCGACAGGGCGCGAATCGCCACTTCCCTGGAAGGACAACGGCCATCCCAATTTGAATGCGATGCAGCAGCTCAACGCGGATCTGTTCGCTCGCATGCACGACTTGCCGCGACCGGCTTCCAAAGAGGCCTTGTCCCAGGTGGATGAGGTCCTGATTGTGCGAAGGGCTCGGGAGGGCTTCAGCGATGATGAACCGTCACCGGATTTGGCGGACGGTGCGTTGCAGATCCTTGCCGCCGCATATGTAGGGGAAGCCCTCCACGAGGCCGGATACCAAGCGGACTGGCTCTTTGAGCCGACCGTCCGTGGAATGGTCCCCGTGTTCTTGCGGCTCGGCGGCCCTGAAAAGAACGTTCGCTTGAATCTAATTGGAAAGGCAGGGAAGTTTCTTCGAAACGGATCGGGCGATTCACTGTCGGCCATCGCGGTCGTCGGGGCAAGCCGAGCGTAGATGCGTTTAGGCGGAGCGGCCGGCTTATGAGGGCGCTGGAGGTGCAGCATGGATGGTGCTCCTGATGCAACGCCAACCTCGTTCGGACCAGGTCGGGTGGTGTCTCTGCTCCAGACTGGCACGTCGATCTTCGCCTTTGCCATCTTGGTGACCACGTTTCGGACCGATGCGTTCGATGGGGTCATACGCTGGGTCATCGGTATTGTTGTTCCGTTGGGGCTTCTCATCGTGGCAGGGGCGATTGGCACGCCCCTGAGTCGTCGTCGTCGGGTGGTCCAGCAAGCTCGCCGCGACCAGCGTGCATCGGCCTTGCTTGCCGAGGCTCAAGACGGGAAACCGTCGATCGACTATTCGCTGTACCTTCGCGCCTTCGCGAGTTCCGGCAATCTCGATGGCGAAGCACCCGCCGACTTCATGCAAGCCGGATTCGACCCACGCTCGATCGAGGACCGGAACCTCGACCTCGAAACCCTTTTTGCGATGGTGCTCGAGCCGGAAGCGCCGCTCGTCGCGCTGGGAAAGCCGGAGGAGCACGAAGGCGCCGGTCGCGTCGAGACCAACGATGCCACGTGGACCGAGAGCTTTCGTGCCCTGGCGCGGCACGCCCTCTTGATCATCATCGTCCCCACCCCCGGCCGGTCGCTGGAGTGGGAGGTGAGCTGGCTGCAGGAGCACAACGTACTGTCCAAGTGCCTCTTCGTGATGCCGCCGGGCAAGCCTAGCCTGTCCCAGCGTTTTGACTGGAAGCCCGAGTGGGACTCGATTCGCTCGGCCCTGAAGGCGAAAGGGCTCGAGCTACCCGAGCACGACCATGAAGGCGCCATGTTCGTCTTGGGGCCGAACGGGCAGGTGGTCGAGCGCGAAAGCCTACTCGGACCAGATCCGAAGCCGCTGTACATTTCGAGCAATCTTGGGCGTCTGCTTCAGCGAATGGCGCGCTAACGGATGCGTTTGTCGAGGATTGCGCTGGCGATGCGATGGCCGGCGCGGCGCTGAGCGGCATGGGCTTCAAACCGGTCCCCTGGGCGGGGGGAGGCCCACCAAACCCCCTCCTGCGGTACCCATGAAAGCGAGTTCGGCCGTTGGTCTGCCTCTCGGCCATCAACGATCATCTTTGGTGCGTCGAGGCTTTGGGGATCGATTCCAGGAAGGAGGGGCTCGATTCGAACCCTTGGCTTAAAGTGTCGGATCCAGCGAATCTGGTCCTGGGCCCGGACGCCGTGGCCCGCGACGTACACGGTGGCTGTGTCCTCAATGAAGAATGCGTCCGACCACGCACAGCGGCTGAACCACTGACCGAGCGCTTCGTTGGGCACTCCCAATTGGCGATGGTCAGCGACCTCCCCCATTGTTCCGACGACGAGGTCTTTCGCGTTTACCTGTCGCACATCCGTGTTTGCAAACCCGACACGGACCGTCCAGTGGCCATCGCGGGTCCTTCGAGAGGGCAACGGTGGGTCGAAGAGGTAGGGGTCTGGCAAGTTCAGGGACTGACGGCGTAGTTTTTCGACGACCGGCCACCACAGGGCGTCCCCACCGATTGGCGTTCCGTCCAGATCGACCTTCATCCAGGAGCGGGTACACACCTCGTCCACCAGCTCGACCAGTGTGACCGAGCAACCTCCCTCAAGAAGCCGTTCGGCGCAGGCGAGGCCTGCGATGCCGGCGCCGAGGACCATCACATCGACATCCGTCGCCAACTCACGACGCACGGCGCATGGCCTCTGGCGAGTTGGAAGTAACCACCCCTTCGATCGAAGGTGGCGGGTACTCTGGTCCGTCGGGCTGGGGAGGCATCACGGCAACTCCGAGGCGAGCCGGGACCCGAGAAGGGCCGGCGTCTTTGGGACCTGAGCATCCAGCTCACGGGCGTTGATCCAGGGGTTTAACCTTCGGCGTGGCGGCGTCCGGCGGTTCGAGCTCCCAGAGAGAACGCGCAGTTAAGCGTTGTCGCTCAAGGCCGAGTTCATCCAAGGCCGGCTGCAGGTTGCGGAGCGTCTCTTGGGCCAACCCGTCCAGGCCGAGTTCGAGGGCGAACGCTGCATAGTGAAGCCCGAGAATAGCAATTTGTCGGGGAGTTTTAGGGTCTTGAATTTGTCGCAACGCTTCCCGTTCCTGCTGGGTCACGGCACGGCGGGTGACGGAGTCGGTCGTGAGTCGATCGGTCTGAAGGGCGGAGCGTACGTTTGCGACAAACTCACGCCCGCCAATGAGGCCGCCATCATCAGGGAGATCGAGTTGGTACCCCTTCCCATAGACCGTACCGAGTCGATGGTCCTCAGGGTCGAGTTTCTTTCGGAGACGTGCGACGGTATTGACGACGGCTCGACTTCGAACATTGGGCGAATACGCCCATACTTCCTTCAACAGCTCCGCGGCCGATACCACCTGACCCGGTCGGTCGCACAGGTAGGCTAGCAGCTCGGTGAGTCGACGTTGGTCCTCCGGAGTCACGAGCTTCCGACCAGCTCGAACAAATCGCCAACGACCGATGCGTATTGATCCCACAACGCCATTGTATGAGCCTTCGTCCGTAGGTAAACCGAGGGCCCGGTCTATCGACGACTGCCTGGCCTAAGTCAAGTCAAGACCAATGTTTTCGAACTCCGACACCGGTCGGACATCCGTCACGTTGACGATTCCCACGTCGCGCTTGCTTAGGCGGGATCTCTCTGGGCCGCCATGGGAATCACCGGCCGCACGTTGCCGCTATGAGACGACAAGGACGTCCGATGAACCACGCCTCGCACAGCCACGGAAGTAGCGAATTTCATCCTCGTACCTTGCTTCGATTGCGTCGGAGAATCCGGAATGTCGATGCAAAATGCGTTCGAGTGCTCCCCAAATCGCCTTCAGTTCGTCGGACGACCGATATAGCGACATGCCGTAGCACGCATTCGTCGCGAATCGCTCCGACTTGGGTTGAACATTTCGAATCACCGTAGCGCACGCCAACGGCTCGTTGAAGCCTCTGAACGATGGATCGCACACGTCGTCGATGGAGAACGGAGCTCCCTCGTCCAGCAACAGAAACCTCCCGAAGTCCGTCTCGTTTACCGGCCCACCATCTCCGAGCCACAGCGTGCCTAGGTCCGAAGGAAGCACCGGATTGCGAAACGGTGGATCCTAAACGACGAGATCGATGAAGTCGGGGTCGAGAGTACGTCTGCGCATTGTCTGCAACATTAGTTCCGTGACTTCGTAGGCTTGATACCACATTCCCACCGGCTTCTCGCATTCTCTACAATATTGGGACGCTCGGCAGGCCCCCCTATCCGGCCGGGCGAACCACGACCGCCCGACTATGGTGGTTTTGGCAAGGAGGGCGTAGCGCGCCAAGGGGGAGGCGTGGTGCTCAACCTTTGCGACGCGTCGCCAGAGGCCTGGGTGCAGTTCGTTCAGCGCATGGTGTCGGAGGGGGCGCGGGTTCGGAAGCCCGTTCTGGCACTGGGTGAGCCCGCAGAGGCCGTGACATCCGTGCGGCAGCAAGGAACGGTGGTGCCCCAAGGCGCAGCGCCAGGACGTTACGACGCCAGGGCACTTCCCCCGGAATCGCCATGGCCGAGTTGACCGATGAGCAGCGCATTGCCGCCGAAGCCGCAGCCTTTCGCCGGCTGGTAGAGCATCTGCGTGAGCGAACCGACGTCCAGAACCTGGATCTCATGAACCTGTCTGGCTTTTGCCGAAACTGCCTTTCCAAGTGGTATGCGGAAGGGGCAGCGGAGGTGGGCGTGACCCTCGACAAGGGCGAAGCACGCGAGATCGTCTACGGCATGCCCTACGACGTGTGGAAGCGGGACTTCCAAAAGTAAGGAGCGAAGGATGAGCGATCGTTCCTTTGTGCCGCTGGGCATCGCGGTGCTCACGGTGTCCGACACCCGAACGCGAGAGACGGATCGGTCGGGAGATCTCCTGAAAGATCGGCTGACGACCGCCGGGCATCGCCTTGCCGCGCGACAGATCGTTCGTGACGACATCTACGCGGTGCGTGCCATCGTCAGCGCCTGGATCGTCGACCCGGCTGTCGACGTGTTCATCACCACGGGCGGGACGGGGCTGACCGGCCGAGATGGCACGCCCGAGGCGGTACGTCCTCTGCTCGACAAAGAGATTCCCGGATTTGGTGAGACCTTCCGGGCCGTTTCGTTCAACATCATTGGGACGAGTACCCTGCAGTCGCGCGCCCTTGCGGGGGTGGCCAATCGCACCTACGGCTTCGTCTTGCCCGGAAGCACGAGTGCATGCCGAGATGCCTGGGAACACCTCATTGAGAAGCAGCTCGACTACCGAACCAAGCCTTGCAACTTGGTCGAACTCATGCCCCGTCTCGATGAACATCGGTCCTGACGGTCGTTCGAAAAGTTCCGTGTTAAGGTCCCACCTCCGCGGGGTTGCAATATGGGCAAAGACAAACAGCCAAGGGAACTCGCTGGTAGCCAAGTCGAGACGCCGGCTAGGCTCGAGGTTTCGAGTCGGGTGATGGACCGGCTACAGGCTGCCCAGCAAGCGATTGATAAGACGCGAGCTGCGTTTCCTGATGGGTCCGGCAACCAATCTGAGGATCTGTTTGCGTCAGGTTTTCGCGGCAATCACCGCTGGCGCGTGACTCGGCAGAACGGGTACTGGGACTACGACGAGAGCAAGCCGGTGAAGTCCAACGAAGCCCGGGATTATGCCGAACGGTACCCCGAGGCGGCACGGGCGGCGCGCGTCGACATTGCGGGTGGGGGAGGCTGTGCCGAATTCGGAGCTTATGTCTTCGACATTCTGCGCCAGGAGCTGCCCCGAGAACCGGTCTACCGGGTGCATCGAAACAACCTCGACCACTCGTTTGTCATTATCGGGGGGTTGAAAGAGGACAAACCTGAGCACAATGAGCCCGATGAAGCGTTGGTGGTGGCCGATCCGTGGCCCACATCGCCTCGAGCGTGCATCTGGACGGACCACTTTGCATATTCGAAGGATCGCTCCAGCATCGTGATCGACAAGCGGGTGAAGGGTGAACCCTTCGACGCTCGAAAGCGTATCCGGGAGGCGCTCGTGCTGTCGGACGAAGGCAAGCAGCGAATCAACGAGCCGCGAATCACTGACCAAGAGGTTGCGAAGTATGTCGCCGAGAGTCGCAACGCCCCCGGTGACGAAGGTTACATTTGGACTTTGGCCCGCACGATGAAGGACCAAGAGCTGGACCGCAACCGTGTTTACGTCGAGAACTTCGACAAGCAATGAGCGGAATCGTTCGCGCCGAGCAGGGTGGCGGCAGCACCTTTTGTGCAGTGGCGCCGCGCTTGGCGATGCGCATCCCGGGCGGCGTCGGATTGGTCGGATTGTTGAAGCGCGGCCACGAGGGTCAGGGACGCCGCCGCAGCCGTGATGCCTTCGTAGGGCGCCGCAAGGGGATTTCCGATCTCGACTCGAGCTTGTTCGGGTTTGCCGAGTTGAAGCCACCCTGCACTGCGTAGCAAGCGTGTGGCGACTGAATCGCGTGGGTAGGTGGCCTCGAGCCACGTTTCGGGTGGCTCACCGTCGGCGACTTGCTGCAGCAGATCGGACGCCGGTGGACCCTGGGTCGTAGGGACGGCTCCGTGTCGGGGAATGGTCCCCGAGACCAGCGTACTGATGCCCGCCATCGCCAGCCGGTGCGCTTTCTTCAAGTGGGTAAAGGCTCGGTTAGGTCTGATTTGCTCGTAGTTCTCGAGCACCCAGGTCGTCGAGGCATCGAGGGTCTGCAGGACGGTGAACGCCGCGGGAAGCGAAGCACCAATGGTGTGCCGAAGGACCTCGATCGACGCGGCATGCCGGATGCGGAGGGTTCGGATGGTTCGCTGAAGTTCGGCGCGTCCGTAAGGACGTTTGGATCGGGCGAGGGCGGCGTCGACCAGGCAATGCGCATCTGTGGTTTCGGACGTCGCCACGGGCAGTGCGAGGGGTCCCATCCAGCGTTCGATGACCGCTGCGAGCCAACGCGAAGGCTCACCGGCGCCGGGGCCGGTGAGTCCGCTGGGAGACCGATCCACCATTTCGGTCGCAAGGGTCGCAGCGCCTGGCTGGAGCCGGTTTGCAAGCGCCCGTACCGCACGCCCACATGCGGCTAGCCTCAAGGCCATGGTTTGTGTTGGGTGGGCGGGGCCGGCCTGCGCCAACCAGCATCGAGTCAAGGCAAGGCGTCGAGCCTCGAGAAGTCCTGTGACTCCTCCCGTTCCGAGCACGGGTGTCCCAGGAAGCAGCAAGGTGCGCCACACCGCATCGTTCGTGTTGAACAGCGCGGCTGCGATCCACGCTTCGGGGTCATGGGCGGCACTGACAGGAGGTTCGAAGGGGCTGACGGGGGCGGAAACGTCCGTTGGGAGACGGTCGGTCAGGCCAAGAAGGTCCGCCCGTTGTTGGTTGCCCCATGGCAAGTGATGAACATCACTGGGTTGAAGCGTTGAGTTCCAGTCACTCGAAGCCATCGGCGCACCTTCCGTGGCGGATAACCAATCCTCTTTCGCGAAGGGATTTGGAGCTTGGAGGTGTTGAACGAATGTGCAATGCTTCTGGGGAGCGGTACGAGCATCGCTTTGGCACGAGGGCATCGTGGAACAACCCCTTCTTGACGCGGTGGTCGCCGACCCACGCCAGTTGCAAATGCGAGAGGTCTACACAGACTGGCTCCGAGACCAGGGGCGGGTCGATGCAGGCCGCTTCCTCGAAGTCGAGTATGCGTGGTGGCGCACGGGTGAGCGGAAGGCGCTGGTTGAAGCGAGCCGTCTGGTGTGGGGCTTGGATTTGTCCTGGGTCGTCTCGGTCAGCGTCGTACGACGAGAACTCGTCGAGCTCGTTCGCCGATTCGCCTCGCGGGTCGATGCAGACGATGGGCTCGGACTCGATCTCTTGGAGCGGGACGTCGTCAACCTCGATGGGGCCCATGCCGACCACGACGCGCTGGCGGATGTTCTGTTGGACCGGTGGGGAGAGCGCTTTGCTTGGCCATTGGATCATTGGCTCGTCACGACCTGCTTGAATATGACGATGGCCTCTTCTGGACGAAGTGGCTTCTTCGATGTACTGTTCGACCGCAAAACGGTGGTCCATACAACCGTAGAAGGCGCCTCGCCCTTCCGAGAGCTTCCCGGCTTTGGAAGATGGTTAGAAACCGGTTTCGATGGGCGACGGTGCTTCGTGGGTGCCGACCCCACTTCACCCTATTTCGGAGCCGTTATCGCTCTCCCCGAGGCGGAGGCCTGGTCGACCTCTCCGGGATGGGGCGATTGTGTGGAATTCCATACGCTGGACTACTGGCGAGCGATGGTAAGGGTGGCTGATCAGGCTGCAGGAGCCGCAGGCGACGAAGCCTGATCAGCTTGCAGGAGCGAAGCGACGAAAGCTGACCGCGTAGCGCCTGCGGCTTTACATGTTCACGGTCGGGCGCACTTGACGTTGAAGGAAAGTAGAAGGTTGGAAAGGGGGTGCGATGATGTTTCAAATGGCTTCATGGGCTTTGCTGATGGCAGGCGTTGCTGCCAATGCGATTGCCGCGGAATCGTCGGCCGACAAGGCGGTCGATTGGTTTTCGATCCGCGGTGATGAAGTGCGGTGGCGCTACGACGGCCAGGGCCGGATTCGGCGAGCGGCGATCGATAAGGTGACGGCCATTGTTGTACAGCACGCACCGGCCTCGAACACGTTGACGGTTCAGATGAAGAAGGGTGCTGTGGTTGTACTGCGAAGGAAGGGGGAGACTGTCCAGATCGAAGCCGAGTGGCTCTCACGAGCTACCGGGGTGCCCTTGACGGTGACGGGTGACGAAGCGCCATCTCGGGTCCCTTCAGAACCGAAGGTCGCGATGGCCCGGCTTTCGCCTGAATTGGCCGTCGACGTGGGGCAGACGCTCCGGGAAGCGACGCCCCAGTTTTCGGAGTGTGTGGAGCGCGACACCCAGTCTTCGGTGTTGCCCGAGGGGGTTGTGTTGGTGGATTTCGTGCTTCATTCAGAAGGTACCGTTCGGGACGTTCGGGTATCAGGCTCGACGATGAATCGACCAACCATTGAGTCCTGCATTGCGAAGCATATCGGCAGCATCGACTTCGATGCGCTTGATGCGCCGGGACCGTGGCTCGTTCGCTACCCGTTTAGCGCTACCCAGAATCTGGAGCACGATCAGAACGGGGGATTTCCATCCACCAATGTTGTTCAGAGGGTCGAGCCAAGACAAAACGGTGCCGAGGCTGGAGAGCGCAGCCCTCGCTGATTCCTACCAAACGGGCACTTGGCCTGACGGAGCGAGCCACACCGGGTCGGTGTCAGAACCCGTAGCGGAGGCCCGCGTGAAGCCGCAATCCACCCCATCCTTCCAACGGCAGGAGTGCGGGCTGGACGCCGATCAGTGGCTCAAGGTCGCGTGAATCCGGTGGTGTGTTCAAGACATTCAGCGACAACTTGATCTGAAGCGCACCCCTTCGGAGGTTCACCTTTTGCGTGGCCGCCATCCCGGCGAGCCAGCGCGCCGCGTTGGGAACGCCGATTACCGCGGGGTCTGGCGCAAGGGTGCCGAGGGGCGTGGCGAAGGCTTCGATGAAGGCTTCGAGGTGGTGCGTATTGGGATCGGTGGGGAGCGCCCACGCGACGGCGCCATGTACGCGGTCTCGGAATCCCTCAAGCCCGCCAACGTCAATCAAGAGTGGGGGAGGGGTTGGGTCGTCGAATAGCCAGGTTCGAGTCCAGCGTAGATCGAATGACCACCGGCGTTGGTTCGCCCGGTGAAGGAAGAACGTGACCTGCCCAACGTCTCGCGACGCGCGTGGGCCCGTCAACGTGGGAAGCGCGCGACGCTGTCTAGCCTCCATAAATTCAGACCGGCTGAAATGTTAGG
>JBCCQY010000002.1:0-175428 GCA_039208735.1 Myxococcota bacterium
CGCGACCCCGGTTCAGGTTTACACCTTCGCATGCCTTGTGGTGTTCAGATCGAAATCGTCCAACTCTCCATTCAGCGAGAGACGGACCTAAACATCACCGATCATGCCGACGTGCAAATCGGGCTGTTGCCCATCCTGCCCGAAGACCGGCTCCGCGTGCTCGTGCGCGACGCGCTCCTCGAGCGCGGGTGGGAGGAGCAGTCTGACGGTGCCTTGGTCAAGGAGTTGGGTGAGGCCATCGCGACGTTGCCGCCTGGCGAGTCCACCATCCGCGTCACGCTCGCGGCCGAAACCTCGGTGAGCATCACCTCCCGAAGCACCGAACGGGTCGTCGTCGGGAGCGAAGCCTCGCTCGAGGCCGCCGAACAACGTGCCGAAGAAGCCGCCGATCAGCGTTTGGCTCAAGTGGCCAACGTGGCGCGCGAGAAGCTCGAAGACGAGACGGCCGCACGTCTCCTGCGCGCCTGGCAAGCGGTCAAGACCGAGGCCGACGAGGTCGTGCGGGTCACCACGCGACGCGCCCTCGAAGAGCGAGGTTCTCAACTGGGCTCCGTCGTGTCCATCGAAGACAATGAAGGCGACGACGGCTACGAGCTGACCGTCACGGTGATGACATGAGCACGATCGAGGGCGGCAAGCGAATCCAGTTGACGTGGCGGGAACGAGGCCAAAATGGTCGCCCGACCCTCATCGTGACCGTCTCGGCGGCTGACGACATCCTCCCGCACGAGCATCGCGAAGACATGCAAGAGGTCGCCGCGGCCGTCATGGGCGTTCCCCTCGCCGCACTCGAGGGCGTCGAAGTGGAACTCCGTCGAGCCCCTCATCCGCACCCTCCCGCGCCGCGCAAAGACGACGACGACGGCATCTACGAAGAGCCCCTCAAGGCCTGACTCGGATCGCCAGGTGGCAGCCCCTGGCCGATTCGGGTACGCGGGCCACGTGGTGTTCGCACAAAGTCAACCGCAAGTTTTTGGCTCGACCCTGGTGGTCGAGGGGCGTGTGGTGCCACTTGCGAACGATCACCTTGCCGCCCTTCGACTTACCAGCCTTCTCCTTCTTCTTGGAAGGGGGGTTGCTGGCTAGCGGATGGAACGACACCCACCACGAAAGGCCCGCGACCCGAAGGACGCGGGCTTTCGTGCTTTTCGAGGGACCGCGCCGGCAGGTAGAGGCCGACCGCAGGAACCTCATGGAACGACTCACCGTATTCGACACCACGCTGCGCGATGGCGAGCAGGCCCCTGGATTCTCGATGCGTCTTGCCGAGAAGCTCGAGATGGCCAAGGCCCTCGCCACGCTCGGGGTGGATGTCATCGAGGCCGGCTTCCCCGCGGCGTCTCCGGACGACCAGCGTGCGGTGCAAACCATCGCCGAGCGCATCGACGGCCCCGTCATCTGTGGTCTCGCCCGCTGCACGCGCCTCGATATCGAGGCCGCCGCCCGTGCGCTCGCTCCTGCAGAGCGGCGAAGGCTCCACGTCTTTCTCGCCACGAGTGCCATTCACCGTCAGCACAAGCTGAAGATGGCCAAAGCGCAGATCCTTTCCCTGACCCGCGAAGGCATCGAACAGGCCCGGGCCCACACCGACGACGTCGAGTTCAGCCCCGAAGACGCGTCGAGAACCGAGCGAGACTTCCTCGCCGAGGTCGTGGAGACCGCCATTGAGGCAGGGGCAACCACCATCAATGTGCCCGACACGGTCGGCTACACCACCCCTGCGGAATTCGAGGACCTCTTCGCCTGGCTCGTGGCCAACGTGCGGGGCATCGAAGGCATCACCCTGTCGGTCCACTGCCACAACGATCTTGGCTTGGCGGTGGCGAACAGCCTCGCCGCGGTGCGAGGGGGGGCTCGTCAGGTCGAATGCACGATCAACGGCATCGGTGAACGCGCGGGCAACTGCGCCCTCGAAGAACTGGTGATGGCCTTGCGCACGCGGCCCGATCAGTTCGGTGAACTCGAGACGGGCATCGACACTACACGACTGGTCAACACAAGCCGGCTCCTGTCGTCGATCACTGGCGTGATGGTGCCCTCCAACAAGGCCATCGTGGGCAAGAATGCGTTCGCCCATGAAGCGGGAATCCACCAGCACGGTGTCATTTCCCACGCGTCGACCTACGAAATCATGCGCCCCGAGGACGTGGGGTTCGATGGGCAACGCTTCGTATTGGGCAAACACTCGGGTCGGCACGCGCTGCGCGAGCGGCTCGCCACGATGGGCCACGAACTCGCCCCAGAGACCTTTGAAGCGCTCTTCGTGGCGTTCAAGGAACTCGCCGACCGCAAGGGCGAGGTGTTCGATGAGGACCTCCAGGCCCTCGTGTTGGGTGCCCACAAGGCCCAGGCCGCCTGGACGCTGGCCCGGCTGCAGACGAGTGCGGGCACCGACCGCATCTCGACCGCTACGGTGTGTGTGCAGCGCGACGGCACGGCCGAGGTCAACGAAGCAGCCACCGGAGATGGCCCCATTGACGCCACCTTCCGCGCCATGACCCGCGCCACCGGCTACGCCGACACCCACCTCGACGACTACCAGGTGCGCAGTGTGACCTGGGGCGAAGACGCCCTTGGCCAGGTCACCGTGGTGATTCGACGGGGGGATGCAGTCGTGCGCGGTTCAGGGGTCAGCACCGACATCATCGAAGCCAGTGCCCACGCCATCCTCGACGTCATCAACCACTGGGCGGGGACCGAAGCACCGCGAGCGGTGTCATGAGCGGCCAAACCCTCCTCGACAAGATCTGGGCTCAACACTGTGTGGTGGCCGGCACCGACGGGCAGCCCGATGTGCTCTACATCGACCTTCACCTCATCCACGAGGTGACATCGCCGCAGGCGTTCGAGACCCTGCGACAACGCGGGCGCTCCGTACGACGTCCCGACCGAACCATCGCCACGATGGACCACGTGACGCCCACAGGCCCAAGGCGACGTGACGGGGCGTTCGCCATGACGGACGAGCAAGCCGCTCACCAGCTCAACACCCTCGAAGCCAACTGTCGGACCTACGGCATTCGACTGTTCGGCGCGGACAGTGATCAACGCGGCATCGTGCATGTGATCGGACCGGAACTTGGGCTCACCCAGCCAGGCATGACCATCGTCTGCGGCGACAGCCACACCTCGACCCACGGCGCGTTCGGCGCACTTGCGTTTGGCATTGGCACGACCGAGGTGGGCCACGTGCTGGCCACCCAGTGCCTCCCTCAGCGCCGCCCCCGGTCCATGCGGGTGGTGCTCGAAGGAACGCCCGCCCCGGGCACCACCGCCAAGGACCTCGCACTCGCCGTGATCGCGGCCATCGGCGTCGACGGCGGCACCGGACACGTCATCGAGTACCAGGGTGCGGCGGTGCGGGCCTTGTCGATGGAAGGGCGCATGACGCTGTGCAACATGAGCATCGAAGCGGGCGCTCGAGCTGGACTGGTGGCCCCCGACGCCACCACCGTGGCCTACCTTCGAACTCGAACGTCGGTGTCGGACGACTGGCAAGCGCTCTACAGCGATGACGACGCCACGTTCGACAAGGAGGTCCGGGTTGATGTCGAAGGGCTCGAGTCTCGCGTGACGTGGGGCATCCAACCTGCCATGTCCGTCCCATTGGGCGGCTCACTACCCGCCAGAGACGCGACGAATGCTGCAGCCTTTGACTACATGGCCCTCGAACCCGGGGCCCCGGTGAACGACCAGCCGGTCGATGTCGTGTTCGTCGGCAGCTGCACGAACGGACGCATCGAAGATCTCCGAGACGCCGCCTCGATTCTGCGGGGCCGGTCAGTGGCTCGGACGGTGCGCATGTTCGTCGTTCCCGGCTCGGAAGGAGTGCGCGCCCAGGCCGAAGCGGAAGGCCTCCACGAGGTGTTCCTCTCGGCGGGAGCCGAATGGCGCGCCCCCGGCTGTTCGATGTGCATCGCGATGAACGGCGACCGAGCCGAACCAGGTCAATACGTCGCTTCCACCTCGAATCGCAACTTCCCCGGTCGTCAGGGTCCCGGTGCCCGCACATTCTTGTGCAGTCCTCGCACCGCAGCCGCTACCGCGGTCACCGGCCGCCTCACCGATCCCCGTACACTGCTGGAGGGGTCCCCATGAGTTCGCGCAACCCGGTGAACCAAATCACGTCCCCCACACTGGTCCTCGAACGGGATCACATCGACACCGACCAGATCATTCCTGCCCGGTTCCTCACCACGACGAAGCGAGGTGGACTCCGCGACCACGCGTTTGCCGACTGGCGCGGTCAGCCTCCATTTACCGATCCCCGCGCCACCACTTGTCGAATTCTGGTCACGGGCGACAACTTCGGCTGTGGGTCGTCGCGAGAACACGCGCCGTGGGCGCTCCTCGACTACGGCATCGAGGCGGTGATCAGCACTTCATTCGCCGACATCTTCCAAAACAACGCCCACAAGAACGGTATTCTCACCGTGCAGGTCGATGCCACCACCCACGCTCACCTGCTGAGGCACCCCTGGGCCACGGTCACGGTCGACCTCCCCGGCCAGACGGTGACGAGTCCTGCGGGCGCAGCGTCCTTCACCATCGAGCCATTCGCGCGGCATTGCCTGATGAACGGCATCGACGAGCTGGACTGGCTACTCGGCCACGAAGCCGCGATCACGCAATTCGAGGAGGCGCGACCATGACCCACCACATTGCGGTGCTCGGGGGGGATGGCATCGGCCCCGAAGTCACTCAAGCCGCGGTCACCGTCGGGCTAGCGGCCGTCGAAGACCCCTCTGCCATCGAGGTGACCTGGCACGACTTTGGGTACGGCGCGCAGCTCGAGTGTGGCGAGAGCTTTCCTGAAGCCACCCAAGTCGCGTGTGCCCGAGCCGATGCCGTGCTGCTCGGCGCCATCGGCGCCCCCGGAACGCTTCCCGCCGACGTGCCTCGTCCGGAACGGGGATTGCTCGCCTTGCGGGCGATGCTCGGCACCTACGCCAACTTGCGACCGGTGCGACCCCACCCCGATCTGATCGATGCCTCGCCGCTACGCCCCGAGCGCGTGCGGGGCACCGACATCCTGTTCGTTCGAGAATTGACGGGCGGTCTATACTTTGGCCAACGCCACACCACCGAAGATCAGGCCACCGACACCGCGACCTACACCGTGGCGGAAATCGAACGTGTGGTGCGCCAAGCCTGCGCGCTTGCGCAAACCCGCGACGGTCGGCTCACCTCGGTCGACAAGGCCAATGTGCTCGCCACCTCCCGGCTGTGGCGTCGGGTGGTGGATGAGGTCGTGGCCGCCTACCCAGATGTCCAGCACGAGCACGTGCTCGTCGATGCCATGGCCATGCACCTGATCGCCCGACCCACCGACTTCGACGTCGTGGTGACGGCCAACCTGTTTGGCGACATCCTCACCGATGAGGCCGCGATGCTTGCCGGGTCCATCGGCATGATGCCGTCGGCATCGGTCGGCGATCAGGGCCGGGGTCTGTACGAACCGATCCACGGCACCGCACCCGACCTCGCGGGGAAGGGCGTCGCCAACCCCTGTGGCGCCATGCACTCGATGGCCTGGCTCCT
This sequence comes from Myxococcota bacterium, assembly GCA_039208735.1. Lineage (GTDB taxonomy): Bacteria > Myxococcota_A > UBA796 > UBA796 > DRPG01. Next base: position 5,542 of record JBCCQY010000002.1, read on the forward strand.
CCGTGTGTCATGCGGCATGGAAGACGCGGCGAATCGCCTCGAACAGGCCGTCGACCGCGCCATTGCGAGCGGTGTGCGAACCCCCGACCTCGGCGGCACCGCGACCACCCAGGCCGTCGTTGACGCCGTGCTCACCAACCTCGAAGCCCGCCAGGTGGCAAGCTAGCCCTCGGCTTTGGCTGCGGCCTCGCGGCGCTCGCTGTATCGGTCCACCAGCGCTTCCCGGAGATCACGGGTCAACAAGGTGAATCGGTACAGTTCTTCCATGACGTCGACGACGCGGTCGCGGTAGGGCGAATCCTTCATCGTTCCGTCGTCGTGGAACTCCTGGTAGGCCTTGGGCACGCTCGACTGGTTGGGAATGGTGATCATCCTCATCCAACGCCCCAACAGCCGTAGCGTATTCACGACGTTGAACGACTGACTGCCCCCGGACACCTGCATCACCGCAACCGTGCGTCCCTGCGTGGGACGCACTGCGCCCATCGACAGAGGGATCCAGTCGACTTGGTTTTTGAAAACGCCCGTAATGGCGCCATGCATCTCGGGGCACGACCACACGTGGCCCTCCGACCAGAGCGACAGCTCACGGAGTTCCTGAACTTTGGGATGGTCCTCAAGCCCTGGCGCCTTGACCGGAAGCTCGTGGGAATGAAACCAGCGCACCTCACAGCCGAACGACTCGAGCACACGAGCCGCTTCCTCGGCGAGCAACCTTGAATACGAGCGCTCCCGAAGGCTTCCGTAGAGCATGAGGATGCGCGGGGGATGCGTGCTGCGCGGAACGTCAGGCAGCTGCGGAACCTCGACCGGAGGCGGGTTGCCATCGTGCCAGTTCGCCATCGTAGGTCTTCTCTCGATTTGGGCCAACAAGCGAAGCGCGTAGGGACTAACTCAACGGGAAAGGAGGGCTCCATGTCGATCGAGAACTGCCCGTTTTGCGCCTATGCGGACGGACGCTTCACGTCCGAGCTGATCGCCTACGAAGATGAGCACGTGCTGGTCGTGCCAAGCCTGCACCAATGGGGACCCAACCAAGGCCATTGCCTCGTGGTCACCCGGGCCCACATCCGCGACCTCTATGCGTTGCCCGACCACCTGGCGGGACCCATGCTCTCGACGGTCACCGCCGCAGCTCGTGCCGTGAAGGCCGCGTTTTCAGCGGACGGTGTGACGATTCGCCAAAACAATGAGACGGCCGGTGGCCAGGACGTCTTCCACATCCATTTTCACGTTGTGCCCCGCTTTCATGGGGATCGAGAAACCCGGCCGGTCTTTGCCATCGTCGACGAGCCGACCCGGATTGCCCAGGCCCAGGCGCTACGTACGGCCTGGCCAAGCTGACGTCAGGTGGGAACATGACGAGACGGGTCGAAGGCCCGAAACTGCCGAGCCGCGAGCCAAAGCACGATCAGGGCCGCAATGCTCATCCCCAGGGCGCCAAGGCCGGCTCCGAGCAACCGGCTGCCCGACAACAAACCGACGACCCAGGCAAACCCAACCCCAACGCCGACCACCAACAGGTTGATGGCGTAGGCGCCAAACACGCCGATCAGATTCCGACCCACCGATCCGAGCGCCGCCTCGCCGGTTTCGATGCGGACGGGAAGCAGCAAGAACAGCCAATTCTCGATCGCCAGGCTGAACACGGTGACCGGCGGAAGGGCCAAGCCTAAGGCCAGGCACCAAAAGGCATGCTCTGGTTTCCAGGCCAAGAGTCCCAAAATGGCGACCCAGCTCGACAGGACGAAAAGCACCGCGACCGGGAGGATCTGGCCGATGACCACTGCCATCGGGGCAATCGGCAGGGCCAAAAGCTGATCCATGCGATCGAGGTCAGACCGGAAGTCAAAGCGTAGATTGCTGGGAATGATCCACAAACACCACAGCGGCGCCAACATCGCCATCATGAAGATGGCATCGGGATGGACCTCGCTAAACGTCGTCAACCCGACGACCACGGCGAGGCTCATCAACACGGGCCCCCCCAAGCCCAACAGCACGAGCGGACGTCGGGCCAACTCGAGCAACCTCCGCCATGCAACGGGCCCCACGCCGCCCAACCTTGGCAACCGCGGCACGCTGACTCTCCACAAGCCCCCGGCCATCCCCAAGCCGCCGGACCGGTACTGCTCGACCATCGAGGTTCGTTGGGCCGCACCGCTCGCGGCTTGCTCGAACCACGTTCGACGACCTAAGGCGAGCACCACTCCTGCTTGCGTAAGATTGGCGACCGTCAAGAGGGCCGTCGCCCCCAACAACTCCGTGATGCTTTCGGAGACGAACAGCGTGCTCGCGGCGGCGAACGGGGCCAGCAGGACTTGCCCCACCACGTTCTGCTCCACCCCGGCGAGGACATCGCCCACCTTGGACACCGCCTCGGGACTTGCGCCGAACGCCAAGGCGCAAAGCCCCAAGAGCGCGGCCAACAGGGCGAGATTCGTCCAAGGTCGATGTTGTCGCTCGAGCACCAGCGCGGTGATCATCGATGTAAGCTGCAAGGCAGGGAACAACAGCCACACCGCAAGCATGCCCCCCAGGAAGTGGCGGCTGTACAAGCTTGCCATGGGCCCGATGAGCAAGCCCATGACAAACCACGTGACCGAAAGCAGAGCGAGTTTGTAGCGAATCAGCTGAGAGGGAGTAAGCGGCGCCGCGAAGAGCTGGTCAACCTCGGCTGGCAAAAAGCCGATCTGTTCGCCCCCTCCTCGCAGCACCAGCATGGCCAGCCAGCCCAACGCCATGACCGCCGGTCCGATGTCGTCCAACGTGCCGACGTAGAACCCTCGAAGCGAGGATTCTTGCAAGTGAGAAACGAGGGCGCCACCCCACAGGGGCAACACGAAGAGGAGCACCACCCAACCACTGGGCCTCCGCAGGCGTGCGATCGAGGAGCGCACCGCGGCCCCCACGCGAAGCTCCAACAGCCTCCGTAGCGGACGACCCATCAACCGATCGAGCAGCCCCCTCATGTGCCGGTCGCCTTGAAGAACAGCGACTCGAGGTCGTCGAGGCCGTAGGTTGCTTGAGCCTCGGGAATCGTGCCGAAAAACTTGGCCTCTCCTCGCACCAAGATCAGCAGGTCCGTCGAGATGTCAGCCACGACCGTGAGCAGGTGAGAGCTGACGATGACGCTTGAACCTCGGGCCGCCTCTTCGGTAATCCAGGCCTTCATCGTCCGGATCGCGCGGGGGTCCAATCCGGTCATCGGCTCGTCGAGCATCAGCAAATCCGGTTTATGGATGGCAGCGCAGCACAGCGCCAATTTCTGACGCATCCCCGTCGACAGCGCCTGCGCGACCTCATCCTGTTTCTCGAGCAAGTCAAACCGTTCGAGGAGGTCCTTTGCCGCTTCCTCGTATGAGGACACCCCCCAGGCCGTCGCAGCGAACTCGAGGTGTTCAAGCACCGTGAGCGCATCGAAGAGCTTGGGATCATGAGGGACCCACGCCAGCTTCTGCTTGGCCTGCACCGGCGTTCGCTGCACATCGAAGCCCATGACCTCGGCGGTTCCGTCGGTGGGTTGGATAATGCCTGCAATGGCCCGAAGACTCGTGGTTTTCCCAGCTCCATTGGGGCCTACCATGGTCAGCACACGACCGGGCGGCAATTCAAACGAAAGGTCGTGGACAGCGGTGGTGCTGTCATAGCGCTTCGTAAGCCCGCGCACGGCAACGATCGGGGTGGACAAATTCGGTAACTCCTCGACATTCGCACCAAGCCAGGCCGCGGTGGTGGGGCCTCGGCGATGCGACTATAGACCGAGATGCTCGATGCCATCTGGGCCTTGACCCTGGCCGCGCCGACCGATTCGGTCGACCTTACCCTGGCGCCAACCGCCGATGTGGGGTTTCCCGTCAACCGAATCGGCGCGAATGGCCGCCTGGACTGGACCCCTGAGATCGACATCGTTCGCTTCCGGGTTGGGCTCCACGCGAGTGCCTATGGCATGGCTCGCGACCTCGGCATCCCCGGGCCGCGGCTGGGGGGCGCGCTTTCCGCGCCGCTGGCCGTCCAAGTGGGGCCAGTGGGGCTCGGCTATGAACCCATCGGCTACTTCGACACCCGCAATACGTCACAGCCAAGCTCGGGTTTCGCGGTTTTCGTGAAGACGAACGCGCTAGCCAGGCGAGGCTCGAATGATGTGGGGCCTCGGAGCCGAGATGCGGTTCTGGACCGCCTCTACGCGACCCCTTGAGTCCCTCGATTACCCAGGCGTCTATGATCTTTCGGGCCAAACCGGCGAAGGATTTTCGCACGGCATTTTCTGCCTGGCGGTCCTTGTGGGTCCGGTCCAGGGCTGCGTCGGGTGGGATGCCGAGGGCATTCGGAACCTCGTCCAGAACGAGTTCATCCATCGCCGGGTGGTCAACGACGGGATCATTCCCACCGTCGATCGACCCGGGCGGCCCTACCTGCGGCTCACCCTCAATCCCAACGGCCTCGCCTTCTGACCCCAGCTGGAGACTCCATGATTCGCGCTCTGCTTCCCGCCTTGTTCATGATCGGCTGCGGCATCCCCGAAGATGACTTCGCCGCCATCGCCGCGGACAGCCTTTGTGACCGCGTCGAAGAATGCGAAGGGGAGTTCGACGACAACGGACGAGCCAATTGCGAAGCCTTCTGGACGGGCGCAGCCGAATTGCTCGTGGATCTTGGCGACCTCGTTGGCGAAACCTACAGCCCCTCTGCGGGACGTACCTGTGTGAGCGAGCTTCGCTCCGCCACCTGTGGCGAACTCAATGACTTCGAGATCGATTGCGACGTGTTCGAACCCTGACGAGGTCCCATGCCTGAAGCCCCTGCCCTTCTGCTTTACGACCATCGCAGCTCGATCTGCTCGCAGATGGCTCGCCTGGCACTCGTCGAAAAGGGGCTTCCGTTCGAACGACGATCCATCGACATCATGGACCAGCAAGAACAGTTCGAGGCCTGGTACGTCGCCCTAAACCCCCGCGCCGTGGTGCCCACCTTGCAGGTGGGGCCCGACGAGATCGTGACCGATACGATCCGCATTGTGACGCGGCTCCATACATTTGAGGGCCCCAACATTGCGGGCGACCCCCAGACCCCCGACTGGCTGCGCGACATCATGGCCCTTCACTATGGCGTGCTGCTCTACCGCAAGCGGCTCGAACCCGATGGGACGGCGCCTCAGATCGTCGCGCGAGGCCACCATCTGGTCGCATTGAAGGCCAAACGTCCCGACCTTGAAGGGTTGCTCACCGACCGTCTCGAACGCAATGCCCGATTTCAGCGCCTGTTGCGTGACCCGGACGCCGTACAGACCCACCTCGACGCGACGCGGGCCCTCGTCGACCGCATGGCCACGCGAGTGTCGGAGGTCCCGTACCTGGGCGGTGCCACCTGGTCGGTGGCCGACGCATTCGGTACCGCAGCCCTCGCGCGGTTCACCCTTCATGGGTTCGCGGAGTGGTGGGCCGACACGGCGTTGGCCGACTACTACGCGCGAATGAAGGCTCGACCGAGCTTCACCACCGCAGAAGTCGTCGACGAAGGGACCGAGCGCGATCTGTAGCCCTCACTCCACCCGCACCGTGCGCAGGCCGTCTTGTCCTTCGAGCGTCACCTGAAACGGAGGTTCGAGGTCTCGAGCGTCGAAGACGTCCCAGTTCGCCACGGGATCCCCATCGATCGCCACCACACGATCTGCCGACCGCAAACCCGCGTTGGCCGCCGGCCCATCCGCCTCGACGTCCATGATGCGCAGCACGTCTCCGGTGTCGAACAGCGACCAACCCGCGGGCGGCAAATCAGGCAGTACCAGCAGGATGTCGGTGGGCGTCTCGAGACTCGGGCGAACCTCCACCACGTTCGACTGGTACGAGTCGTTGCCAAACTCTCGGTACGCCACGAAGGGGCAGGTGGTCATCGTGGTTTCATCAAACGGCAACTCGAGGTAGAAATAGCCTTGCAAATCGACACGGGGGGCGAGGTGCATGCCGCACTTTGCCACGACGAACGTATCATCTAGACCAATGGGCCCCTCCACCTGTCCCCGAACGATGGCATTCGGCAACGGTACCAATTCAATGAACCGGAGGCAGGCTCCCTCGCCCCAAGCGATGGGCACCGGTTCGTGGCGGTGGGTGCGCAACCAACCCAACCCCAGCGGATGCCGAGGTCGAAACGAGATCCAGAAGTCCTGGGAGTAGACGACGACAGGACCGATGACCGCTTCGGTGTTGGGATCGAGTTCGAGCAACTCCATCCCACGCACGGGCTCCGAAAGTTCGCATTCGACATCGAGAAACGGGACGCGGTCTGCGCGAAGGGCTTCCTCCCACTCATCGAAGGACGCGGGCGTTGCATCGGGGGCCTTGACGACCAGATCGAGAGGAACATCGGGGGTCGAGGGTCGGCTTTCCCCACGTTCCGGCCACAACACGAACGCCGCCCCTACGGCAAGCAACATGACGACTCCGACCCCACCCAGGACCGGAAGCGGATTCGCACGTGCGACGGTCGCCCGCAGCGCGAGCACCGCCACCGCCACCGCACTGGCTCGGCGCAGCGGCCGTGCCCAGGTACGCAGCTCCGCTTCGTAGGCCCCCCGCAGGGCCTCCCGGGCCCGCGACAGCCGCTTGCGGGTCGCGGAGTCCGAAAGCCCCAGTTCTTGGGCGACCACGCGTGACGGAACCTCGTCCAAGTGAAAGCGAATCAAGATCTCGCGGTCCGGCTCGGACAATCGGGCCAGGGCCTCAGCCATGGCAACGTGCGTCGGTGCCTCACTGCGACGGGATTGGGCGGGCGGCACCGCGACGGCATCGTGGAGCCGCTCTTCACGCTTTCGTCGACGTCGAATGTCGATCGCTCGATGCCGAGCCACCTGACGAAGCCAGGCGCCAACGCGCGAAGCTTCGATGGTCCCACCGCGCCGCCACAAGGTGACAAAGACGTCTTGGAGCGCCTCATCTGCAAGCCCCGGATCCTCGAGAATCGCCAGACAGAGCGCCCACACCTGGGCATGGTGCTGCTCGACGAGCGAGGTGAACGAAGATTCAGCGAAGCGGTGCACGACACCTCCTTTCAACAAGGACGTTCGAGACCCCACCCGATGTGACGCGGTCCGCGTTCATGACGGGTCGAGCCGCCGAGCAAACCAGGCTGCGAGATCGTCAAACGCCGCTCGAACCCGGGGATTGCGGTGCAAATCCGGATGGGCCACCAGCCACACGTCCTGGGCGGTAGGAATCGCCCCGGGCATGATTTCGACGAGTTCGGGGCAGGCTTGTCCCACGATCTGGCTGAACGACCCAATCCCGAGTCCCGCGCGACACGCTGCAACCTGCATCGACACGTCGTCGCTGCGGACGACGAAGTGGTCTCGGGTCAACGGCTCTCCCATGGCCGCAGAAACTTCAAGAATCGTGGTTCTTTGGTCATATCCGATGAGGGCGTGTTGGCTCAAGGCGTACAGCGAGTCCGGAACGCCGTGGGTGTCGAGGTAGCCCCGCGTGGCGAAAAATCCGATGGCGACAGATCCACACCGCTTGGCGCGCAGATCCAGCTGGGACGGCCTGAATTGCCGAACCGCAATCTCGGCCTCCCGGGTCAGCAGGTCCACCTCCGAATCGTCGAGGACGACGTCGATCGTGATCTGAGGATGTCGATCGCGAAAGTCTTGGATCCATTGGGGGATGAAGTAGACCCCAAACAACCGCCCCGATGTGACACGAACACTGCCTTCAAGGGCATCATCGAGTCCGGACGCCTGCCGTACGAAGCCGTCCACCGACGACTTGACGCCCAACGCCGACTCGTAGAGCTCCGAGCCGCGGGGCGACAGCACCAGTCCGCGTCCGGTCCGGTCGAACAACGAGACCCCGAGCTGCTCCTCGAGCCGCTGGATGTGCCGCGAAAGGGTGGGCTGCGACAGCCCGATGCGCCGCGACGCATCACGTAGGGAACCCGATTCGGACACCGCAACAAAGCTGCGGAGCCACCCCCAATCAATTTCGCTCATGAATCACATCGATGCAGTTTTGGTGGATTTCCATTCATCAACGCAAGCATACAAGACGAGCGTTGGCAACCCCGACGCCCTGGAGGAGCGATGTTCAACTCAAAGCTTTCTTTCTTTGTTTTTGCGCTACTGGCGGCGTGCGAAACGACCGAACCGATCGATTCGACGGAGCCGGTTGATCCGGCGGAAATGCCCGTGGATGCAGATCCGTGCAAGGCCACCGAGCTGGCCGGGGACTTTGGGCTCTTCGACGAGGCGAACGGTCCCTCGACGTGGGATGTGCCGAGCGACGCCATCGTGGCGTCCACGTACCTCCGCCTGAACCCCGACAACCTCGACGTGTTCGACACGTACTCGGGACCGGTGATCGGTGACCTGCTGTCGGGACGCGCGGGGCTGCTCTACCTGGCGACCGGGCAGTCGATGGAGTGCGGCGTGGCCCGCACCCTCACCGTCTGGGAAAGCGAAGAAGCGATGATGGACTTCGTGGTTGGTAAAGCGCACATCGCGGCCATTGGCGTCACCGATCAAGTATCGCGCGGCGGTTCGATCACCGACATGTGGGTGGCCTCGGAGCTGCCCTCGGTCGACTTCGCAGGAGTGGCCGAGGCCTTCGCTGACCACGACGGTCCGGTCTACTGATCGAGTAAGCCCGGCCCCACCTGCAAATCGTGGTCCCCCATCGCATCGCCGTCGAAGATGAAGCGCCCGCGGGCGTGCTGGCCAGCGAGCACTTGGGGCACCCACAACCGATTGTCCTCCCACATGCGGTCAAGGGGGATGTCATCCGGCGAAACCCAGAACGGCAGAGCCTCATCCGTCTCGAGGAGACGACCGGACACGTCCTGCGTCACGAACGCGTGCAGATGCAAGGCCAGGCCATCGGTGAATTGGTAGCGGCACTCGGCGCGCCGGTCGAGCGGGCCTTCAACGGTGAGCCCCACTTCTTCTTGGAGTTCGCGGGCCGCCGCCTCAGCGAGGGACTCACCCGGCTCAACCCGGCCACCTGGCGCGTTGACCTTGCCCCGACCAAGCCCGCGTTTCTTCTCGATCAGGAGCAACCGAGAGGCCTGGACCACGTAGACGATGGTGACCAGGTCATCGGCCACCCACTGGGCCCAATCGACATCTGCAAGGCGCATGGGGCTGCTTAAGCGAACCAGTCCACGATGGCCCGAACCAGGGTCTCGAGGTCGGCTCGGTCGTTGTCATCCTCGCGAACCACCACACGCCATCGCCGCACCGCTTCTTCCTTCCCAAACCGCCTGACCACCACCGGGTACCGCGCATCCGCGCCTCGAGCCGCAAGGCCCGGCATGATGGCCACTCCGTAGCCATGGGCCACGAGCTGGAGCATGGTGTCGGTCAACGGCAGCCGCATCGAGCGCGAAGGGGGCGTATCGCCAAAGAGCAGGGCCCCTACCTCACGGAGGTGGGCCGAGGGCACATCGTGGACGAGCACGGTCCCGTCAACCAAATCCGCCGCACTCACCGTATCGCCCGCGGCGGCGGGATGGTCCTTTGGCAGCACCGCCACGAACGGGTCGACGAGCAGTGGATGTCCGACCAATCCGGGTCCCGGAGCACTGTGGCACAGCGCCAGATCGACGTGCCGGTGGCGCAGTGCCTCGATGGGATCGCGCGAGTGGTTGACGCGGATGTCGATGCGCGCGTTCGGGTGTTCCATCTCGAAATGGGCCAACACCGGTGCAAGCCAGTCGTAGGCCGTGTGGCATTGCGTACACACTGCAAGTCGGGTCTCTCCGCGAAGCGCTTCTTCCAAGGCCGAAAGCTGGCGGAGTACGGCTCGGCCTCGCCGGACGAGGACCTCTCCCTGTTGCGTGAGCGTCACCCCACGCCCGGTGCGACGCACCAACGTGGCTCCTAAGCGCTCCTGAAGTCGTGCCAAGTGATGACTGACCGCGGACTGGGTCAGACCCATGGCCGACGCGGCGCGGGTCACGCCCCCGTGCTCGTGCAAGGCACACATCAGCCGCAGGTCACGGGTCTCGAGGGCGGGTTCCTTCATAGATGAATCCGATTGATGGTTGCATGAAGAATCATCGTTGGTGTGAATCTATCGGAATCGGCATGCTGGGCGGCGGAGGTCCTGTGATCTTGCATTACTCCCCGGGAGCCGTCTCGATGGCGGCTCACATCCTGCTCCGCGAACTCGGTCTCGACTTCGAGCTACGCGCCTATCCCACGGGCGACGACGCCCATCTCACCCCGGCGTACCTGGCGTTGAATCCCATGGGTCGGGTTCCCACGCTCGAAGTGGATGGGCGCACCTTGACCGAGATGCCCGCCATTCTCATCCACCTCGGTCGCGGCACTGCGTGGCTACCGACCGAGGGGTGGGCGCGAGCACGCTGCGATGAACTGCTCTCCCAGATCGCCTCGCTGGCCCATCCTCCCTACCGCATGGCGATGCGTCCTGACCGCATCCTGGGTCCTTCAGGCGACGAGGCGGCTCAACGGGCGGTCCGAGAGGCCGGTCGTCGCGAGTTTCTAAGGGTCATCCAGATCATCGACGGCCAACTTCCCGAGACGGGGCCCGCCGTCGGCCTCAACCGTTCGGTCGCCGACCCTTACCTGGCCGTGATCTGGCTGTGGGTCCGCTATCTGGGAGAATCGACGCGGCCTTACCCAAGACTCTCGAGAATTGCCGTCGAGATGCTCCGGCGGCCCGCCGCCCAACACGTCATGGTCGCCGAAGGACTCGTCGACGCAGAGGGCCAACCCACCCCCCCCACGCGGGTCTAGGCCGGCTCCGCGCGCCGTTTCCGACGCGGCAACGAGGGCGCAGGGGTCGCCCAGTGGATTTGCCAGAAGGCCCGGGTTCCGCCGTGCCGAAGTAGTGCCTCCTCGGGCTCATGCCACCGGTAGGTGCCGAACACCCGGTCCCACAGATCGACGGTGATGCCAAAGTTGTGGTGCCACTCAGAGTGGTAGTGGTGCACCGCGTGCGTGGGCTGCGCCATCCAGAACACCTGCCCAGGACGCTCGTGCTGCAGCTGGTGCGCGTAGGCGGCGAGGGCGGCGTAGGCCAAGGCGCCAAGCGCAAACCCCATCCCCGCCGCCGTCGAATGCAAAAACCCCACCCACGCAATCGTGCTGGATGGCAGCGCATAGTCTCGGAACTCTCCGAGCCAGCCTTGCCCCTGGTTGTGTTGGTGATGGCGAGCGTGATGCCCCCACCGCCAGTTGTGCATGAGTCGATGGCCCCAGTACTCAACGAAGGTGCCCACCAAGATGGCCGCAAAGAAAGCCAGGAGGCCGACCAGAACCTGCATTTCCCCTCCCCGAACCAGCTTAGTCCAGGCGATGCAAGGCGGACATGCGAATTCAGCGATCTGGAGCGCCTTCATTGCCCAAGCATGCGTCGACAGGTCATCCGGTCGTCCCCGTCCAGCGAGGGACAGGCCACTTCGAGAATGCGCCGCCCCTCCGCTCGGCGGCCGGCTCTGTACAACCGTTGGCCCGCATACGCCCGCAACTGGGGGTGGAGGGCCGGCGTGTCACGCACCAGGCGAACCACGGTGGCCCAGTCGCCTTGTTGGATGGCCGCCCGCACGCGAACACTTGCCTCGGCCACGAACAGATCGACGTCTTCGGTAGCCTGCACATCAGCTTTCTCGAGCATCGCAAGCCCTTGTGCAGGACGTTGCGCGTCGACCAGGGCACTCGCGAGACGCACCGCGGAGTAGGCCTCGACCCGATCGAGCAACGCCCGGGCTTGGGTCGCGGTCGCGATGTCGTTGGAAATCGCCGCGCATTGAAAGGCCGCGTCCGCGTAGGTCGTCGGGTCGGGAACCGCGCCCTTCTGCAGAAACGGGGAGAACACCGTGCAGGCGGTCCGATCCCCGTCGGACAACCGCTCGGCGGCATGCTGGAGCAGATACGACCAGCTTTGGTACTGGGAAACCATCGGATCGATGGCCCGAACCTCGTCGATCCACGGCCCCATGGCGTCGAGCTGAAACGGGACGCCAGACGCTTCGGTCATGGTGTCGAGTAGGCCCAGAATCTCTTCGAAAACCTGATCTTCGGGCACACGCTTGCCCGTGATCACGAGAAAAACGAGCCGGCGCTCGGTGGCGACCCAGTATTCCCGATAAGGCCCATCACCCGTAGACTCCGAGGTGATGCGAACCGCGAGCGTGACGTCGGGTCGGTCCAGCTTGATGAGGGAGGCCCGTGGACGACGCTCGAGTCGACCATTGATCTCCTGGTAGTAGCGCATGGGAAGGTTGTCGCGGCGGCTGGTTCGTGCGGTCTCACGGCGCCGTTCGGCGAGTGTGGCGGCAACCCCTGCTTCCTCGAAGAAGAAGACCGACAGCAGGCTCTGTCGCTTGTTCGTGAATCCCTCGGCCACGAAACCGCCCCGGGCCCGCGGCATGGCATCGATTCCCCAACGCCCTTCGAAGTACCCCGTCAGCGCCGTCGTGGGCGTCACGGGAAAGGGGCCCTTGAGTTTAAGCGAACCCGGATTCATCCGCCGTAGCGATTGTTCGAGAGGTTCGCCGCTTCGCCAGGCTGGCGCATGGGTGGGTTCAACCGCGTTCACGACGGCCGCCCACGAGGGTGCCGAAGCAATGAGCGCCGACCAGGTGAGGTCTTCGGCCTGCAGCGCGCTCGCCAAACGCTGTCCCCAGCTATAGAGGGCCGGGGCTCCGTCTGCATCATGGCTCGCCTCGAGTTCGGACGATGAAAGGACACCGAGAAGACGGGCGAGCGCAGGCCCCTCGACTTCGGAACAGTAGGCGCTGGCGATGGTCTCGGCGTGGCCTTCGCGCAGGGCGAGACTGCCCCGTCGTTGGTCGGCATTCTCCTCGCGGTGCAGCCCGTACTGGTGCTGCAACACATGCACCATCTCGTGCACCAGCACACACCGGAGGGCTGCTCGCAGGGCGTCCGAACCCAGCGAGAAGTTCAGCGACAACTGTTCGAGCGGCTCTTTGATGAGGAAGATCTTCTCGTCTAAACCTGTGTATACGGCCGTCGAGTTCGCGATCAGATGGTCGACCCGGTCGACGACATCCTGGGGTGGTTGATAGGGCCCGCGCTCCTGCCGGCGCAAGTTTGCCTCGAACGTCATCTCAAGCGGAGCCCGAAGCAAGGTCCGGCGAAGCTGGGCACGGCTTTGGATGCCGACCTTCGGCAACGAGATGAACGGCCGCCCCGCCCGACGCTCGACCTCCGCGACCAGAGCATCGGCCATAGACTGAGCTTCTGCAACGTCAATGGCATCGCGACCCCATGCGGTTGCCACCAACCCCCACCACAACCACCACATCGTGCCTCCAACCTTGCCCCGACTATGCCTTTTTGGCACACGCAGCCAAGGAGGCTTCGCGGTACGATGCGGACCGCTTGGAGGACCGGCATGCGAATCCTGGTTTGGTGGCTGATGAGCCTGGGGCTCGGCTTGACGATGGGCGCACAGGCGGCCCCGCCTTCGGGGGCGACGCTGGCCCGTTTCCGAGCTGCACTGGTCGACCATGCTAAGTTTCAGGCTTGTTTTTCATCGAAGGTGACGTCAGGCTACTGCACGATTGGCAGCAGCGCGGGTGCCGCAGCCCGCCAACGGTCCCCGTCCGAACTGGTGCAACGGATTCAACGCCGGCTCACGCACCTCTCCGCATCGGGAACCGAAACGGGCGCCCTCGTCTACCATCAGGGTGAGGACGGCGCGCTTCACGTGTTCCTGCTCGACCCGCAGGGCCTCCAGATTCACGAACGCGTCGCCCAACCCGACCTGTCGGACCTGCGTGACGGACTGACCCGGCGTCTCCACGTGCAAACCCGAGCGCTGTCCCGGGCCCCGGTGCACGCCAAGCGTGGACTCGAGCGGCTTTCCCGGCGCCAGGCCCCCGTTCGTTCGCTCGAAGACGTCGCGCGGGTGGTGCTACCCGGCCAAATCGCCTCCCGCGTGACCCAAGGCTCCGTCCGGCGCTGGCTGGTTCTGCCGTGGGGCCCCATCGGGGTCATGCCGCTTTCTGCGTTGCCGCGCCTCGACGGCGAGCCGTTAGCAACCCACGCCTCCATCGTGGTGTTGCCCGATCTCGAAGCCCTGACCTTGCCCCTGGGTCGACTCCCCAACGGCCCCTCGCACCCAGAGGAACTGCTTCAGCAGGTGTTCACGTTCGATCCGGAGCCCGTTCGGCGAGGCCCACGGCTCATCGTAGGCGATCCGGCATTCCCCGAGGGGGGGCCGTGGACGTTGCCGCCGCTGCCTGGCGCACGCAAGGAAGCGCTCGCCGTAGCGGAGGTACTCGGCGAGATGAGCGTCGACGGTCCGTTGGTGGGAGCCGACGCCACCCACGCGCGGGTCATCGCCAAGCTCGACCGGATGCGGAACCGCAGTGGCGTCATCTACCTCGCCACCCACGGGGTTGCAGACCCTGTGAACCCGATGCACGGCTCGTTTCTGGCCCTCGCGGATCAACCGTTGATGGCCGATGAGATTCGACGGCGGAAAAACAGCTTTCGGCAACCGCTGGTGGTTCTTTCGGCTTGTCAGTCCGGCCTCGGCAAGGCATTTGGCGCGGGCCAGTTTGGCGTCTCGCGAGTGTTCTACGCGGCGGGCGCCGGCCAGGTGGTGGGTTCGCTTTGGAACGTCGACGATGCGGCCACCCAAACCCTCATGACGAGGTTCATGGCCCAGCTGATGGCGGGACGCGTAGCAACGGAAGAAGCCCTTCGACGCGCCATGCTCGAAACGCGAAGCCAGTTTGCCGATCCCAGTTCGTGGGCGAGTTTCGTGGTGTTCGGCAACCCGAGCGGACCTGCGTAGCGACGCTCGCGGTATTCATGGGCGCCTGGAGGTCCCATGCTCTTTCTCTGGCTGGCTGCACTCGGGCATGCCGGTCCCGTCGCAGTGGTTGTCGACGGCGAGGCGTCGCCATCGATCGCGGAACAACTCGAGGCGGAGTTCCGCCTTCTCGATGCTTCGCTGACGGTGACGGCCGACGATGTTTTTGGCGGAGCCTCCTCCGACGAACGCCTCGCGTCTGACTTGGCCCGCTGCATCCGGGACCGGCGCTATGACGCGGTGATTGCCCTCGGACCCCTGGTTTCGGCCCAAGCAAAGGACCTTCGCCGACCCCGCATTCCGGTGATTGCGGCGGTCGACCTCGAAGAAGGTGCAGGGCCAGCCAACGTCTACTCCCTGCCGCTGCGGCTCGATGTGACGCGAGGCATCGAGATTGCCGAAACGCTGTCGGGTGGAGAAGCGGTGGTGGTGGCTTCCCCGGTGCTGGTGGAAAGCGGCTTGTTACCCGAGGGGCGCCTGCCCGCAGTGGCCCCGATCGACGTACCTGACACCGTGAAGAGCCTCGTGGTGCTGCCGCTGGTGGCCATACCCGGGGCCGAACGTAAAGCGCTGTTTGAAGGCTGGGCCGAGCAAGGCCTGGTCACCGTGTCGATGCAAGGCTCCCTCGACGACGGAGCCACCGCGGCCCTATCGACGTCGCAGGGCCTGCGCACCGTTCTCCGCCGCGTCGCAGTGGTGTTGTCCGACCTCGATGCCGGCCGACGGCCCGTAACGGCGACCCTGAACCTGCGCGCAAACGACCTCAAGGTCGCGGTGCCCGCCCTGACTCGACTGGGCCTCTCGGTCCCTTTCGCATTGCTTGCCGAGGCCGAGTTCGTGGGGATTGGCGAGTCGCGCCAGCCCATTCGCCTCGACGAAGCGGTGCGGGAAGCCATGGCCAATAGTCCCAACCTGGCCCGACTGCGGGCGGAACTCGCGGCCGAAGACACGGCGGTGGCCCAATCCATCGCAGACTGGCTCCCTGGCGTCGACGTGTCGCTGTTTGCCTCCACAACCGACCCCAATGCGGTGTCGCCCCTCCAGGCCCAGAGCAGCGTCACCGGGTCGCTAACGGCGGAGCAGCTGTTGTTCAGCGACGGGGCGGTGGTCAATGTCAATTCGCAGCAGGACTTGCGCAAGGCCCGGTCATCCGAATGGGCGGCAGCCGAGCAGGATCTGGCGTTCGACGTCTCGTCCGCCTACGTCGCTCTCATCCGCGCCTACGAGCTTCTCGAGGTTCGCCGGGCCGACCTCGATCGCGTGCGAGAATCCCTTCAGGTCGCAAGAGATCGCCAGTTGGTGGGGGACGTGGCGGCCACGGAGGTCGCTCGTTGGGAATCGGAGTTTGCGAGTGCCGAAGCCAACCTGATCTCGGCCTTCGCCGACGTACAGAGCGTCCAGATCTCCCTCAACCAGCTGCTGGGCGCCGACCCGTCGCGGGCATTGGAGCCGGCTCCTCTCGACGAAATCGTGGCCGGGCTCCCCGCGGCCCTTAGCTCCCCGAGCGAGGCGACTCGACTCGCCACGGCCCTGGCCGACTTCGCCGAAGACACGGCACCGTCGCTTGAGCAGCTCGATCACATCGTGCAGGCGCAGGACCGGGCCGCGCGACTCCAGCGCCGTCAGTACTGGATGCCCACCGTAGCGGGTTCATTCACGATCAACGGCAACTTCTTCCTTTCGAACGTGGATGGGAATCAGGGCGGCGGAACGACGCCGACGGCTACGGCTACCGGCGTTCCCGGAGGCTTCGACACCAGCACCTTCATCGTCGATCCGCCGTTGTTTACCTGGCAGGCCGGTGCAAGCGTGAGCCTGCCCCTGTTCGCGGGAGGCGGACGTCGCGCCTCCCAGCGAGAAGCCGAACGAAGCCTACAGTCGCTGGGCATGCAGCGCGAAACCCTCCGACAGTCGGTCGTGGCGCGCTCGCGCGATGCCATCAACCAAGCGGTGGCCAGCGCACTGCGGGCAGAACTCGGCAAGGTGCAGGTCAAGGCCGTGCAGCGCACCCTGTATGCGGCCATCGATTCGTACGCGCGAGGCGCCACCACCCAAACCACGGTGACCGAAGCTCGCACCAGCGCCCTCAACGCCGAACTCGGCTCGACCAACGCCACCTACGACGCCGTCCAAGCGGTCTTTGATGTGCTCTATGTCGCGGGGGCGTTGCCTACGCCCTCGTTCCCCAATGGCCCCGAGCAGCTCCGCAACGCCCTCACCACCGCCATGGAGGCCCCATGAGGCCCGCCCTTTTCGTTTTCGCCCTTGGCGCCTTGTTTGGCTGTGGAGACCCCGCACCCGAGCCCCCCGCCATCCGGCCCGTCCGCTCCGAAGTCATCGAGCTTTCGGGAGCCGCGCTGCGCGGCACGTTCAGCGGAGTCGCGGAGGCCGGTGACCAAGCCACCCTTTCGTTCCAGACGGGCGGCACCATCGAGCAGGTGCTGGTCAAGATCGGCGACCGCGTAAAGGCGGGGGAGCCGCTCGCTCGTCTCGATGACACTCAGCTCCGGCTGCAGCTGGGCCAAGCCCGGGCCAGCGTCGCCCAGGCCTCGGCGAACCGGACCCTTGCCCGTCAGAGCCTCGAACGCACCGAGGCGCTCTACCTCAACGACAATGCCTCGGCGGCCGAACTCGAAGCGGCACGGGCCAACGCCGACAGCGCTACGGCATCGCTGGTGAGCGCCCAGCGTACCCTCGCCATCGCAAAGGACCAGCTCGACGCCGCCGTGCTCGAGGCCAATCGCGACGGCCGAGTTTCGGACGTGCTGGTGAACGAAAACGAAAACGTTGGTGGGGGAAGCCCGGTCATCGCCCTGACCCCCGACCAGCGGCTTCAGGTCACGGTCGCCGTGCCGGGCGCCTGGGTAGGCCGGGTCACGCGGGGAGACACCGCGACCGCCACGTTCACCGAAGTTGGGGGAGCCCAAGTTCCCGCCAACGTCACCGAGGTCGGCGTCACCGGTCAGTCGGGCTCGTTTTCGGTCACCGTCGAACTCACCGAGGATGACGAACGCGTACGCCCCGGCATGGGCGCAGACGTCGCCATCGTGGTCAAGGAGTCCGAGGACAAGCGTCTCGAGCTGCCGCTTTCGGCCATCGGCGAAGATGCGCAGGGCCGGCATGTGTGGATCGTGGAGGACGGCGAGGACGGTGAAGGCGTGGTTCGCCGACGCACCGTCGAAACGGGCGACCTCACTTCGGAGCGTGTGGTCGTCAACGACGGCCTCGAAGCCGGAACTCGGGTCGTCATCGCCGGCACCTCGCTGATGTATGACGGCCGTGTCGTGAGGGTGAACCCATGACCATCACGAAATGGGCCGTTCAGTTCACCCGCGTGAGCTGGATGGCCATCGTCCTGCTGATCGTCTACGGCCTCATTAGCTACTTCCAGCTCCCCAAGGCTCAGGACCCCGGGTTTACCCTCCGGATTGCGTCGGTCACGACCGTGTTTCCCGGCGCATCCCCCGACCGAGTGGAGAAGCTGGTCACCTCGGTCATCGAGGAGGCACTGCAGGAAATTCCAGAGATCACCGACATCAACAGCACCTCGCGCAGCGGGGTCTCGGTGGTCACCGTTGAGATCGACGAACTCATCAACGATCTGCAGCCCATCTTCACCGAGATTCAAGACGAACTCGACGGGCTGCAAGAGGACCTGCCCGAAGACGCCAAAGAACCAAACCTCAACACGGATCTGGCCGAGGTCTTCGGGGTGCTGTTCGCCATCACCGCTGATGGCTTTACGCACCGCGAGACCATCGAAGCCGCCGAGACCCTCAAAGATCACCTGCTTACGGCCACGGACGCCCGTTCGGTCGAGATCTACGGCGAACAGGAACGCCAGATCGTGCTCGAATACAATCCCGCGGCACTCGCCCGACGAAACGTCTCCCCCAACTGGCTCATCCAAAGCCTACAGGTGGCCAACATCGTGAGCCCCGGAGGCGAGGTTCGGGTCGGGCGCGAGATGCTGTCTGTCGAGCCCTCGGGGTCGTTTGAATCCGTCGAGGACATTCGCGGCTTGGTGTTGAGCCTTCCGGGTGGCGACCTGACGCGACTCGGTGATCTCGTGGACGTGCGAGACACGCTCGAGTCGCCTCCGGCCCCCACCGCGTACTACGACGGCGCCCCCGCCGTCCTCGTCGGCGTTTCGCTTCGAGATGAAGGCAACAGCGAGAACTTCGGCGCGTCCATTCGCGAACGGGTCACCGAGGTGCAAGCGGATCTTCCGCTAGGCCTTGAAATCCATGAACTCGCCTTTCAGCCCGACGATGTCGAACAGTCCATCCAGCAGTTCACATCGAGCCTCGTTCAATCCATGGGCATCGTGTTCGTGGTCATCTTGGTCTTCCTGGGCTTCCGCACCGGCACCATCGTGGCTTCGGCCATTCCTCTGGTCATCCTCACCACGTTCGTGTTGATGTCGAGCTTTGGCGTTGGCATCGACCAGATGTCACTTGCCGCCTTGCTCATCGCGCTGGGCATGCTCGTCGACAACGCCATCGTGATGTCAGAGACCACGATTGTGCTGGTGGAAGAGGGAGAGTCGGTCGAAGATGCGGTGGTGCACGCGAGTGGCGAACTCTGGATTCCCCTGCTTATCAGCTCGCTGACGACCTGTGCGGCGTTCCTGCCCGTGTACCTCGCCCCGGGCAATGCTTCCGAATTCGTCGGTCCCATCTTCCTCGTCGTCACGATGGCCCTGATGTCGTCGTGGTTCATTGCCATGACGCTTCTGCCGATGCTGCTCGCCACGTTCCTTGCGACGCCCGAGAAGTCGAACGACGACGTGTATGACCGCCCCATCTACGACTGGTGGCGCGGCGTGCTTCGCACCGCCCTCGGCAACCGGTTTGGCGTCTTGGCCGTCGCCGTGTTGCTACTCGTCGGGGCCCTTTCGCTGTTTGGCCAAGTCGACAGTGAGTTCTTTGCACCGTCTGACAATCCCACGTTCACCGTCGACGTGACGCTGCCCGAAAGCATCACTCAGGCTGAGGCCGAAGCGGCGTTGCGCACGCTCGACACCTTCCTCGACGAAGAGCTGCGTGCGACCGACGACCGACCCGACGGGCTTGTGGACTACGGCGCGATGCTGGGGCAAGGCCTTCCTCGGTTCGTGCTTGGCTACAGCGCGCCCACCAGTGCAACCGGGACCATCGCGGTGGTCGCGAACACCACCGACCGTGAGCAAGTCGACCTCTTATCGGAGCGCATCATCCGCTTTGTGGAATCGACGCTCGTGGACGCGCGAGTCGAAGCGGGTCCGCTCACTTCGGGTCCCGGCGGGGGTGCCGACATTGGGTTTACCTTCGCCTCTCGCGACACCGACGCCCTGTTTGAAGCGGTGGAAGCCACCGAGGGCAGGCTGCGCGGAATCACCGGCGTGCGCAACGTACGCAACGATTGGGGCAAGCGATCCAAGAAGCTCGACGTGCGGGTCGACCCGGTTCGCCTGCGGCTCGCCACCCTCTCCCACCAGGATGTCGCGCAGTCGCTGCTCACCGCACTTGACGGGGTGAAGGCCTCGGAGCTGCGCGAGGGCGACGAGCGCACCGACATTCGCGTTCGCTCGAACCCCGAATCGAGTCTCGATCTGGCCGCCATGCGAAACCTGACCGTGTTCGGCAGCAACGGGAGTGCCGCGCTGCAGCAGGTCGCCGACGTCGGAATCACCTACGACTTTCCTCAGATCAAGCGCGAGAACCGGGTTCGAACCGTCGAAGTTTCGGCTGACGTGGCACCCGGCATCAACCGGACCGACGTGCAAAACGACGTGCAAGCGTGGCTCGACGATCAGGGATTCGAGGTGGCGATCGACGGGGCCGGTGAACAAGAAGCGTCCAGCGATGCGACCAGCCGCCTGCTCGCGAACGTGCCCATCGCAGCGTTGGCCATCGTGATGCTGCTCGTCATGCAGTTCAACTCGATCCGCCGGACCACGATCAACCTTGTCGTGTTGCCCTTCTCCATGATTGGCGTCGTGCTGGCCTTGCTGCTGTTTGGAGCGAGCTTCGGCTTCATCGCGGTCTTGGCGGTGGTGAGCCTGTTTGGCATCGTCTTGAACAATGGGATTGTGCTCATCGACCGGATCGATCTCGAGATTGCAGAGGGGCGTCCGCCGGCCGTGGCCTTGATCGAGGCGAGCGTCCGTCGCGCACGGCCCATCCTCCTCACCACGCTCACGACGACGGCGGGCCTCGTGCCGCTGTACCTGGGCGGAGGGTCGATGTTCGAGGGCATGGCGGTCACGCTGATGGGCGGGCTCACCGTCGGCACGGTGCTCACCCTGTTGCTGGTTCCCGTGCTCTACGCCTTGTTCTTCCGCATCTCACGGTAGTTCGCTTCAGGGTCCGTTGGGCCCGAAGCGTTCGCGGAGTTCGCGCTTGAGCACCTTGCCCATCGCGTTGCGGGGCAGCGCCTCCACGCGATGGACGTCGCGGGGCACTTTATAGGCGGCGAGCCGCTCCCGAAGAAACCCGCGAAGGTCGGGGTCCGTTGAGGAGGTCTCCGCCCCCACCCAGGCGACCGCCACACGTTCACCAAGATCGGCGTCGGGGAGCCCAAACACCGCACACGCGGTCACCGCGGGATGTTCGAGCAACGCCCCTTCGACCTCGGCGGGGTACACGTTGAATCCGCCGGTAAGCACGAGGTCGGACCGTCGCCCGACGAGGCGGATGTAGCCTTCGGCATCCCGATGCCCGAGGTCGCCCGTCCGCATCCAACCGTCGACCACCGCGTCCGCCGTGGCCTCGGGCCGCCCTAGGTAGCCCCTGAACACCGAAGGGCCGCGGATCTGAACCTCGCCTACGTCCCCGGCGGCCTTCTCGACGACGGTGCCGGGGTCGACGATCCGCACCTCGACTTGCTGCATGGGCTTGCCAACCGCGCCCGAGCGCCGGTCGTCGTAAGGATTGGCCAGTACGATCCCGATTTCGGTCATGCCATAGCGTTCGAGGACCCGATGGCCGTACCGTTGGTGAAAGGCCTCGAACGTCGGCGCGGGCAATGGCGCAGATCCACTCGTGAACAGGCGTATGCCGCTCACATCGGGGGTCTGTGGATGGGCGAGCAAGCGCTGGTAGAACGTAGGTACCCCCATGAACACCGTCACATCGGTGCCATCGAGGGCGCGCACCACCGCCTCGGCATCGAACTTGGGCAACCATCGCGCATGGGCTCCCGCGCGCAGTGCGCCCAGCTGAGCCACCACGAGTCCGTGCACGTGGTACTGCGGCAGGACGTGCAAGATGACGTCGTTGGACTGCCAACGAAACGCCTGATGGAGCGCCTCGATGGTCGCGCCGAGCGATGCGTGGTCGTGTAGTGCGCCCTTGGGTCGTCCCGTCGTGCCCGACGTGTACATGAGCATGGCCGGGGTGTCGGCCGGGACCGCGGGTTCCAAGGCCCGTTCAGGGGCATCGTCAAGATGCTGGCGCACGGACTCAGCGGGCACCCAACGCCGGCCTGCCGCCACCTGGCTTCCCAAACCACTCGGCAGCACCGCCAGCGCCGGCGCCGCATCGCCGATGAAGTAGGCGACCTCTGGAGCTGGGTATCGATCGTTGAGGGGCAGTGCAGCGGCGCCTCGGGCGAGGCAACCGAGAACCAACTCGAGGAAGGCGGGCCCTCGTGGCATCATCAAGGCCACCACATCCCCGCGCGCGACGCCCTGTTCCGCGAGCCAACCCGCCGCTCGCCGAACCCGGACGTCGAGGTCTGCATACGTCCAGGTCGTGCCTTGGTGCGTAAGGGCCGGAGCTTCGGCAACCCATTGGGTTCGCCACGTATGGAAGAGACTCATGGCCCTCATTATCGAGCCTCATCGTCCGATGGTCACGACACAAGTACGACAATGGCTCCGGTCACGGCCAGACTCGCGCCGATGAGTTGGCGTCGACTCACCGTTTCGCCGAGGAACGCCCAGGCGAGCACGATAATGTAGATCGTCGCGAGCTGGTTGAGCACCGCCGCGACCGAAGCCTCCGCCCACTTGAACCCGCCGAGCCACAGGAGCAACGCAACGTAGGTTCCCAGCACGGCGCCGGGAAGCAACGTGCGCCACTCGGCCGTGGGACGAAAGGCCTTCGCGATGGTCGACCCGTCTCGACGGACGGCGAGCCAGAGCAATTGGCCCCCAATGCCGGCCACAAGACGGATCCAGGTCACTTCCACGAGGTCCGAGGTCTCGAGAATGGGCTTGATGACGATGACACTCGCCCCTGAGCCCACGACGGCGAAAAAGGCCATCGCAAGCCCCAGGGCGAACTCCCGATCCCGTGGTCCTGATGCCGCTCGCAAATCGACGTTGGCCACCGCGTTGCCCATCACCACCGCAGCCGCCCCCGCGAGAAAGCCCGCTCCCGGCCGCTCGCCGAGGAACGCCCACGCCATCACCACCATCATTGGCGCGTAGGTGGTGTCGACCAGCGCCAAGCGGGCCGCTCCGATGCGCCTTAGGCCCTCGAACAACAACGTGTCGGCCAACGCAAGCCCGAGCAACCCGCTGCCCACGAGCATGGCCCAATCCGCCGCACTCCGCTCGCCTGACACCTCGATGCCAAACGCGAGCATGGTCACCGTGAGCAACAACGCCGCCAGGCTGTTCTTGAAGAGGTTCATCGCCGCGGGTGGCAATTCGGTCTTGCGGTAAAGGATCACCGCCACCGACCAGCACATCGGGGCGAGCATGGCACAGAGTTCCCCGAGAAACGGGATCGCAGGCATCGCTTCGACATCCTGACCGGCGGTACGTCGTGCGCATAACGTCAGACGACGACGAGATTCAGTCGGTGTCGGACCACGTCAACACGACGAACCACGTCAGTCCGCCCACGTCAAACAAAAGCGTCAACAGCGCGCCGCATGGCCATCGAGCCCCCTTTTAGGTCGGCCGGTAGAGCGCCTTGCCTTCATCGCTGAAGCGTTCGGATTGCTCCGCCATTCCCTGGTCGATCGCCGCCTCGGGCGTCACCCCCTGACGAGCCGCATATTCTCGGACTTCCTGCGTGATTTTCATGCTGCAGAATTTGGGACCACACATGCTGCAGAAGTGCGCGAGCTTCGCCCCTTCGGCGGGCAGCGTCTGGTCATGGAAATCCTTGGCTTTGTCGGGGTCGAGCGACAGGTTGAACTGGTCTTCCCACCGAAACTCAAACCGGGCCTTCGACAGCGCATCGTCGCGATGCTGGGTGCCGGGATGCCCCTTGGCGAGATCCGCCGCATGCGCCGCGATCTTGTAGGTCACCACTCCTTCGCGAACATCATCGCGGTCCGGCAGCCCGAGGTGTTCCTTCGGCGTGACGTAGCAAAGCATGGCCGTGCCGTGCCATCCGATGGTTGCCGCCCCAATCGCGGAGGTGATGTGGTCGTAGCCGGGCGCGATGTCGGTCGTCAGCGGCCCAAGGGTGTAAAACGGCGCTTCGTCACACCACTCGAGCTGCTTTTCCATGTTCTCGCGAATGAGGTGCATCGGCACGTGGCCCGGCCCCTCGTTCATCACCTGAACGTCCTGGTCCCACGCCCGACGCGTGAGGTCTCCTTGGACCTTCAGCTCCCCAAACTGGGCCTCATCATTGGCATCTGCAATGCAACCGGGGCGCAGACCGTCGCCGATGCTGAACGAAACCCCATAGGCCGCCATGATGGCGCAAATGTCGTCCCAGTGGGTGTAGAGGAAGTTCTCTTTGTGGTGCGCCAAGCACCACTTCGCCATGATGCTGCCCCCGCGCGACACAATCCCCGTGATGCGTTTGGCCGTCAACGGAATGAAGCGCAACAGCACGCCAGCGTGGATCGTGAAGTAATCCACGCCCTGTTCGCACTGTTCGATGAGGGTGTCGCGGAAGATGGGCCACGTGAGGTCTTCGGCCTTTCCATCTACCTTCTCAAGCGCCTGGTAGATCGGAACCGTCCCGATGGGCACGGGGCTGTTCCGGATGATCCACTCCCGCGTTTCGTGGATGTTGGGCCCGGTGGACAGGTCCATGACCGTGTCGGCTCCCCACCGAATGGCCCACACCAGCTTCTCGACCTCCTCCTCGATGGTGGAGGTCACGGCGCTGTTCCCGATGTTTGCGTTGATCTTCACCAACAGGTTGCGGCCGATGCCCATGGGCTCGACCTCGGGGTGATTGACGTTGATAGGAATGATCGCCCGGCCCCGAGCCACCTCGTCCCGGACGAACTCGGGAGTGATCACCTTGGGAATCGACGCTCCAAAGGCCTGTCCCGGATGCTGCTCAGCCAGCGCGGCGAGTTCATCCCGACGTTGGTTCTCGCGGATCGCGACGAACTCCATTTCGGGCGTGATGATGCCCTGGCGGGCATAGTGCAGCTGGGTGACCCGAGCGCCGCTCTTCGCCCGCCGAATCGGCGGCCGGACCGCCATGCGCAACGGGGCAAGTTCAGGATCGTCGAGGCGTTCCTGACCGTAAAGCGAACTCACCGAGGCCAACACGTCGGTATCGCCACGATCGGCAATCCAAGGTTCGGCGGGTCGCGGCAAACCCCGCTGCACCTCGATCGCAACCTCGGGATCGGTGAATGGTCCCGAGGTGTCGTACACGATCACGGGCGGATTGGGCTCCACCCCCGTGGCCGTGCGGGTCGGCGACTGCTGGATTTCGCGCATCGGCACACGAACGTTGTCGTGCAGCGTCCCTTGGACGTACACCTTGCGGGACCCCGGAAACGGGTCGCGCGTGATGGGGGAGAACTCTTGTGGAACCTGGTCGGTCTTCGTCATTGTCGCGCTCCGTACGGAGGCGTCAGGGGCCGCTTCCCTACGCCGGCATGATCGCGGATCAGGTGGTCGGGGTGTGATCTCAGCGCCGGCCCATCCGACGCACCCCCAGCGGCAACTGTTTGGCTAATGTGGCGAACGCCCATCCGTCACCTCCCATGACGCCAAATCCGCAGGGTGTTGTCCTGCCCCTGTCGCACAGACTTTACACTTGGTCGTGTCGACCTTACAGAAGGGGTCCCCATTAGGGAGCCCTCGTTGACCGGTGGACCCGTACACACGACCGTGCGACAACGCCGCGTGCAAGCGGGGCTGTCGCAATCTGAGCTGGCCTTGCGAGCGGGCGTGTCGAGGCAGGCCCTCTCGGCGATTGAAGCGGGTCGGCAAGTCCCGTCCACGACGCTTGCGTTGCAGCTCGCACGGGTGTTGCGATGCGGGGTGGACGACCTGTTTCGACTTGCGGGTGGTCCAGTGGTCGAGGCGACGATCGCGGGGGCCGTCGCTCCGGGACAACGCGTGGTGCTGGGCCGCGTCGATGGGGTGCTGATCGCCCATCGGGCGCCGAACCCGGCCCATGCCGCCGATGGCCTGGTGGTCGAGGCCACGGGGGAACGGGCGCGGGTCGAGTTGCTGGGCGACGCAGACGACATCGAATCGAACGTGCTCGTGGCCGGATGTGCCCCGTTGCTGGGTCTGCTCACGACACGGCTCGGGCGGCGCTACCGGGACGCCCGGGCCACCTGGATTCCTGCCAACAGCACCGCCTCGCTGTCGCTGCTTGCGCACCGCCATGTGCACCTCGCGGGCATTCACCTGGCGGAGGCTGGCGATCCCCAAGCCCACGATGTGGCCGCCAAGGCAGCGCTCCCCGGTCAACCGACCACGCTGGTGCACCTTGCCCAGTGGCGCCAGGGGCTCATCGTCGCCCCCGGCAATCCCCTCGACCTTGGCGAAGGCTCCCCGTTGCTGCGACCGGGCCTGCGCTACGCCGTCCGCGAGGCGGGTGCGGGCGCTCAGCGGGTGTTTGAGCGCACCATGGCGGCCGCAGGGGGGGCGGTGCCTAAGGGTCCCCTCGCCACCGACCACCACGAGGTCGCCCAACTCGTGCGGTGGGGAGTGGCCGACGTGGGGGTGGCCGTCGAGGCCGCCGCCCTCACCGATGCGCTCGGGTTCGTCCCGCTTTGCGACGAGCGGTTCGACCTGGTCGTGCCGACGTCCCGCCTCGATACGCCAAAGGTGGCCCGATTTCTCGATCTGCTCGACCGCCGGGCCTTTCGGGCCGAAGCGCGAGGTCTGCAGGGCTACGACCTGTCCCAAGCCGGCGACGTGCGGACGGTGGCGCCGTGATCGGCTGGTTCCTGCTGGCCCTGGGCTGTGGAACCCCCGACGACCGCACGCCCCTCGTGGTGTTCGCGGCGTCCTCGTTGACCGAGGCATTTGGTGCGGTGGAGGAGTCCTTCGAAGCCGCTCATCCCCACATCGACGTACAAGTCGTGCTCGCCGGAAGTCAGGTCCTGCGCATGCAGATCGAACAGGGTGCGGCCGTCGACGTCTTCGCCTCGGCCAATCCCCACCACGTGAATGGCGTCG
This sequence comes from Myxococcota bacterium, assembly GCA_039208735.1. Classification (GTDB taxonomy): domain Bacteria; phylum Myxococcota_A; class UBA796; order UBA796; genus DRPG01. The sequence goes on from JBCCQY010000002.1 coordinate 32,680, forward strand.
TCGACACTCCCCACACCTTCGCCCACAACGAACTCGTGGTGATCGTGCCTTCGGGGAACCCGGCGGGCGTCCAACGGTTCGAGGACCTGCCAAACGCGCACCGCATCGTCCTGGGCACCGACACCGTGCCGATCGGTCGCTACGCCCGCACCGTGCTCAACCGCGCCAACCCTGAATTCGCGGCCGCCGTCCGACAACGCGTGGTGTCGAAGGAAGCCAACGTACGTCTCGTCCGCGCCAAGGTCGCCCTGGGTGAGGCCGACGCCGCGTTTGTGTACCGCACGGACGCGCTGGCCTCCTCGGTCCAGACCGTACCCGTGCCCGAAGACCTCAACGTGCGGGCGGACTACCCCATTGGCGTGGTCACGACCGCTCCCCATCGCGCCGAAGCGCGCACGTTTATCGACTTCGTGACCTCTCGCGAAGGGCAGGACGTCCTGACCCAGTACGGCTTCCTACGGCCTGACGTCGCCGAGTGACCCTGCTCGGCCGACTCCTCGGAGTGACCCTGCTTGGGCTGCTCGTGCTCCCGCTCTTGGCCCTGGTGGGTTCGAGTTCGTGGCATGACCTCCAGGCCGGGCTCTCCCACCCTCGCTTTGGTGCGGCCCTTGGACTCAGCCTGCGCACGACGTTCACCACCCTCATCGCCATCGTGGGACTTGGCACGCCGCTCGCCTGGTGGCTCGCCTCCTCGCGGTCGCCGCTCACCCGTTGGGCATCCGTGCTGGTGGATTTGCCCATCGTGGTGCCTCCCGCGGTGGTGGGCATCGCGCTCTTGCAGACGTTTGGCCGGCAAGGTTGGCTCGGCCCCCTGTTGGCCGAAGTGGGCGTATCGCTTCCCTTCACCCCAGCTGCGGTCGTGCTGGCGCAGATCGTGGTGGCCTCCCCGTTCTATGTCCAAGCCGCGACCAACGCCTTTCGCAAGGTCGACCCTGACACGTTGCTGGTGGCCCGCACGCTGGGCGCAACCCCCTCCGAGGCCTTCGTACGCATTGCCCTCCCCATCGCCGCGCCGGGGCTCGTCGCAGGGGCCTCGCTCGCCTGGGCTCGGGCCCTTGGCGAATTTGGCGCCACCCTGCTGTTCGCGGGTAATCTCGCGGGACGCACCCAGACCATGCCCCTCGCCATCTTCACCGCCCTCGAATCCGACGTGAACCTCGCGGTTGTCTTCGCACTGGTGCTCACCGGGATGGGAGCGGTGCTCTTGCTCTCGTTGCGACTCGTCTTGCGGCAGGGGGCGACGTGAGCTGGTCGTTCACGGTCCGGGCCCAACGGGGCACGTTCGAACTCGATGTGACCCTCGAAGGCGAGGCCTCGCTGCTCGCGATCGTAGGGCCCAACGGCAGCGGTAAGACGACGCTTCTGCGTTCGCTCACCGGGGCGATCCCCGCCCAAACCCACCTCGTGGTGCACGGTGAAACGCTGATCAGTCCTGCATCCTCACCGCCTCCTGAGGTCCGCCGCATCGGCTACGTCCCTCAAGGCTACGGGCTGTTTCCTCATCTCAATGTGCTGCAGAACGTCGCGTTTGGGTTGTCCACCCGCCAGCGCCATCGCCCCAAAGCGGTCCGTGAAGCCACCGCTCAGGCCTTGCTGGACGACCTTCAGTGCTCACACCTAACCCATCGCCGCGTCGAAGGGCTGTCGGGCGGGGAGCGGCAACGGGTGGCCCTGGCTCGCGCCCTCGCCATCGACCCGGCCCTCCTGCTCTTGGACGAGCCGCTCGCCGCGCTCGATGCGACCACCCGACGTCAGGTTCGCCAGTTCCTTGGCCAGACCCTTCGCCAGCTGTCGTGTCCCGCGCTGCTCGTGACCCACGATGTGCGCGACCTCATCGCGCTTGACGCGGACACGGCCGTCCTTGAGGAGGGCCGAGTGGTGCAACGGGGCTCGGTCGACGCCCTACGCGCCAACCCAGCAAGTGCCTTCGTTGCGGAACTCGTGGAGGCGCCCTAAGGGCGGTCATTCTTTGATCGCATCGGGTCGTACGGCCCGGTGAAATCCCTGGTACGCCTCACTTGTGTCGTGGTCGAGCATCGGAAAGTGGGTCGGCGCAATGGACCCACCGCCATCGATCTTCACGACCTCGCCCGTGACGAAGGCCGCGGCTTCCGACAACAGGAAGACCACCACCGAGCTGACCTCGGCCTCGGTCGCAAGCCGCTTGAGGGGCACGGCCTTCTTGAGTTGCGGAATGAGCGCGCGGGTCGCAGCATCGTACGTGTCGAGGCCCGACGACTCCACCCATCCGGGCGCCACCGCATTCACCCGGACCCCTTGGGCGGCCCACTCCACCGCCAACGTTTGCGTGAGGTTGAGCATGCCCATGCGCGCGGCGCCGGAGTGTGCCATGCCGGGCATGCCCTTCCACATGTCGGCGAGCATGTTCACCACCACGCCCGTGGCGGGCCGATTCGACCACACCTGATCGAAGCACTCGCGGGCCATGAGAAACCCGCCAAGCAGGTTGGTCCGCACGACGGCGTCAAAGCCGCGCGCCGAGATCATTGCTGCGGGGGACGGGAACTGCCCGCCTGCGTTGTTCACGAGGTAATCCACCCGACCGTGCTGCTCGACGATCGAGGCAATCCCCTCTTTGACAAGCGCTTCGTCGCGAATGTCAAAGGCATGCGTCGAGACCGCGCCCCCATCCTCGGTGATTTCGGCGGCCACCCGCTCGAGCTTCTCGAGTTTGCGCCCGGTAATGGCGACCGTCGCTCCCAATGACGTCAGTTCATGGGCGATGCAACGGCCAATCCCAGAGCCCCCTCCGGTGACGATGGCCACCCGGTTTGCAAACAGATCCGGACGAAACACCGAGCGATATCCACTCATCGAGCTGCCTCCCCTATGCGCCGATCTCGACCATCTTCCAGATGATTTCCTTCATGACCTCCGACGTGCCCCCTCCGATGGGCAACAGGCGAACGTCGCGGTACTGCCGGCAAATGTCGTATTCCTCGGTGAAGCCGTAGCCCCCGTGGAACTGTAGACAGTCGTAGATCACCTTTTGGGACAGGTCGCCGGCAAACAACTTGGCCATCGACACCATCTTCGTCGCGGCCTGTGGCCCCTGCTCATCGAGGACGCGCATCGCCTGGTTTGCGAGCGCCTTGCTCGCCTGCAACGCCGTGAAGTGCTCGGCGAACTTGTGACGCCACACCTGGAACTTCATGATCGGCCGCCCGAACGCCTCGCGCTCGTTGCCGTACTTGATGGCATCGCGCAGCGACAGCTCCATGCCGGCATTGCCCATCAGCGCACCAACGAGGCGCTCGCCCTGGAAGTTCGTCATGATGTAGTAGAAACCTGCATTCTCTTGACCCAAGAGGTAGCGCTGCGGGATCCGGCAGTCCTCGAAGTGGATCTCGCAGCTGCCTACGCTGCGGGTTCCGAGTTTGTCGAGCTTCCGTCCCACCGAAAACCCCTTGGTATCTGTGGGAAAGAGCACCAGGCTGATGCCCCCATGGCCCGCCTCTCCGGTGCGCACCGCAAGCGTGATGAAGTCGGCGAAGTCGGCATTCGTGATCCACGTCTTCTGCCCGTTGATGACGAAGTCGTCGCCGTCTTTGCGAGCCGTCGTTCGGATCGACGCCACATCCGACCCCGCCCCCGGCTCCGACACGCCGAGTGACGCCACCTTCTCGCCCGCAATCATAGGAGTGAGAAACTCTTTTTTCTGTTCGTCGGTACCGATCTCATCGATGATCGGTGTGGCCATGTCCGTATCGACCAGGATGCTCATGAGGACGCCCGAATTGCGGCAATGCGCAAGCCCCTCGACGAACGCCGCGGTGTAGCCCCAGTTGAGTCCAAGCCCGCCGTACGCTTCGTCCATGCGAATGCCCAGCACGCCTAGGTCCGCCAGCTTCGCGTAGACCTCGCGGTGTGGGAACGCCCCCGCCCGGTCCCACTCCTCACGAAAGGGATGGAGTTCATCCATCGCGAACTTCTTGACGGTGTCGCGCAGCTGAAGCTGCTCTTCGGTCATTCCCGGGAATGAAGCGTCGGTCACGTGATTCCTCCATCATCGACTTCACAAACATACCATACGTACGGTATGTTGACACCAGATGAAGACGAATCCCGCCCGACGCCCGCAAGCCGAGCGACGCCGTGACACGCAGCGCAAGTTGACCAACGCCGTGGTGCGCTGCCTCGATCAACTCGGCTACGCTCAAACCTCCATCACCGCCGTCCAAGAGGCCGCGGGGGTGTCGCGAGGGGCCGTGCTCCACCACTTCCCGAGCAAGCTCGAACTCATCGCAGGCACCGCCAAGGTGCTGCTCACGCAGGCGCTCGAACGCACCCAGGACGCGGAACCCTGGCGAGGCGCCACGAGCGTGGAGGAGTTGGTGGTGCACTATTGGCGTACGGTCGTCGATACGCCAGCCGGCCGCGCCTACCTCGAAATCCTCGGTGCGTGCCGGACCGACGAAGAGCTGCGCGCCGCCGTGCAAGAGGTGGTCGAAGAGTGGGAATCCGGCCTCACCAGCGCCGCGCTTGAGCGTTTCATCGGCCGGCCCATGCCCACAAAGCCCGATGACGTCGTGGCCCTATGGGGCATGTGCCGTTCGTTCCTGCGCGGACTGCTATTGGACATGTCCGTCGACAGCCAACGGTCCGAACAGCAAGTCCGACTGTTTGCCCGCCTCCTGAGCACCCACCTCCGACTGCGAGACGAGTGATGGAAAAAGCAATTATTACCTGCGCTGTCAACGGCGTCCTTACGAACCCCAAGCAGCATCCGGTGCCGGTCACGCCCGAAGAGATGGCCGTTTCCGCAAGGGAAGCCTACGACGCAGGCGCTTCCATCATGCACATCCACTTTCGGCAGCAAGATCCGAACCTCGGCCACCTCCCTTCCTGGGAGCCCGAGGTCGCCAAAGCCTGCGCCGATGCCATCCGTGAGGCGTGCCCCGTGGTCATCATCAACCAGACCACGGGCGTGGTGGGTCCCGACGTGTCCGGCCCCATTGCCTGTATGGATGCCTTGAAGCCCGAGATCGCGGCCTGCAATGCGGGGAGTCTCAACTACCTCAAAGTGCGCAGCAACGGCCAGTGGGCGTGGCCTCCTATGCTCTTCGACAACCCCGTGCCCAAGGTCCAAGAGATGATCGACGCGATGAACCGCGTCGGTGCGCTTCCCGAATTCGAATGCTTCGACCTGGGCATCGTGCGTTCGATCGCCATGTACCTGAAGGTAGGCATGGCCGAGACCGCCCAGTACAACTTCGTGATGGGGGTGGCCTCCGGGATGCCCGCCGATGCCGACCTCCTCGACATCCTGCTCCGCTACAAGGCCCCGTCGAGCCCTTGGCAGTGCACGATCATTGGGCGGCAGGAAATCTGGGACGTGCACCGGAAGGCCGCCGAGCTGGGGGGCATGCTGCGCACGGGCGTCGAAGATACGTTCTACCTCCCAAACGGCGACAAGACGTCGGGGAACGGTGCCCTCATTGAGGCGCTCGCCAACCTGGCCCGCGAAGTGGGACGGGAGGTGGCTTCGCCCTCAGAAGCTCGAGAAATGCTCGGCATGGCGGCGTGAAGCTGCGGAGGGTGCTACCTGCGCCCCGTGAAGTCCTGGAAGCTCCGCCTTGCCGTACTCGTCACGGCGAGCGCTTACATCCTGCTGTCCCCCATCCTCGTTCAGATCCCAGCCCTTCGGGTTCACACCCCATTCGTACGGGGGTGGCGGATGTATGCCGGCGTCGGTCGGGGGACGTGCGACGTGACCATCCGAGCCAAGATCGATGGCGTATGGGAAGAAGACATCGACTATGTCGAGGCTTTCCACGGTAAAGCCTGGCATGAGGTCACCCCCCGACGTCGGCGGGTCATCCGGAAGGAGGTGGCGAACTTCGGCCGGCACCTGTGCCGCAAGCTGAATGCCACCGACCTCCGTGTGGTGAAGGCGACCTGTGGCACGCGTGGGCATTGGGTCGAGCCCCCCATCGGGGAGCGCAACCTCTGCCTGCGGCACCCGGAATGATGGCGGCCCTCCAAGCGAGGTTGGAACGCACCTCATCCACCCGTTCGGCCGCGCTGCTCCGGATCGGATTGGCCCTGCTCCTGTGGGAACGCTTCGGGAACTTCTACGTTCCGTTTGCCTACACCCTTGACCCGCTTCGCCTGCTGTTGTCGGTGCCCTTCTGGGTTTTCACCGCGTGCATGCTCGTGGGCTACCGCGCGCAACTCGCCACCGCGAGCACCGCCATCGTTTTGCTTGTATCCTGGTTTTCGCTGGGTGTGTTCGGCGACATAGGCGACTTCATTCACCACCACACCTGGCTCATGGTGCTCGCCACCGTGTGGTTGGCGTTCACCCCGTGTGGCACCAGCCTCTCGGTCGACCGCTGGTTCGCCGTGCGGGATGCAACGCGAAACGACGCCCCTATTCCTCTGGAAGAAGGTCCGGATTGGGGACTGTTGCTGATCGCCCTTCAGGTCTCGGCGGTGTACTGGTGGGGCGCCTGGGACAAGACGTCGTGGCCTTTCCTTTCCGGCGACCGGCTGTCGATGCTCGTCATGCATCAGTACACGGGATTTCGAGTCACCGGATGGGCCTTCGACCTGATCATGGCCTTCGGAGCGTGGGCGGTGGTGATCGTCGAGTACGCGCTGCCCTTCGGCCTGTTCGTGCGCCGCTGGCAACCCTTCGCCACCGTGGCGGGCATCGCGTTGCATGCGGTCATCTACCTGACGCTGCCGGTGGGCCCCTTCTCGGCCGTCATGCTGCTGCTCTACCTGGCGTACTACCACCCCGACGACATCCACCAGGGGATCGAGACGCTGCTCGGCCGCCCGCCTAGCCCATGACCACGCGACCCTCGGCGACTTCAAGGTGCGCGGCCAGGCGTTGCGCATCGGCCTCTACGCCTTCCAGGGCCGAATCCGTCCACCCCGAAAGCGGAGTCACCGTCACCGTGACTCCGGACTTCTTCGCTTTGTGGGTCCACGTGCCCACAATGCATCCATTGTGAAACACGGTGGCGGCGACGACGGCCGATCGCCTCCACACCTGTTTGCGGTCGGCGTCGGTGGCGGTGGTCCATGTCTTGTCGGAGTGCGCCATGAGGACGGTGTCGTAGCCGGCCAGAAGTCGAGCCGGCTCCAAGGATGGCTCGGCCTGTAGCGCCTCGAGGTCGCGGCTTAGAACGGTGAGTTCCCGGAGTTCGCAGTGTACGGTCGCGCATTCGTCGGCGAGGGCATCGAGCCAGGACCGAGCCAACCCGATCTTCGCCCCAAAGAAGTGCGCAATGTCGTGGGGAGACGCGGGCCCATGCACCGCGAGGTACCGACGCGTGAGTTCGACGGCCGCTTGGGTTGGATCCAAGCCAAATCCGCCGAGATCGGGAAGCCACAGATCTCGGTGCACATAGCTCTGCTCCGACCCCCGCTTGAGCCCGAGACACACCTCCCCGCGATGGGCGAGTTGCCACGGAATCCGGCCCGCGGCGTAGCGATCCGCCTGGTCTTCTCCCACGCGCTTCGTCATCTCGGCCCGCATGGTCTCGGTGACAAGGTCGAGCAGGTCCGTGCGCGTGCATGCCCCCGCCCGCAGGCGCTCTCGGGCCACCTCCAACACGTCGTCCGGGGCCCGGACCGTGGCACGCCCGGTTTGCGACCACAATTGATCTGCCGCGGCAAACCAAGGCCAATCCTCGGCCCCAAAGAGGTGGAGGGTGTCGCGCTGAGCCCACGTGCGCACCAACCTGCGGTCGACTTGCCAGGCCGTCTTGAGCTGCTTTGCGGTGGGCCTTGTGGCAGTTCGCATCGACACCGCCCAGTACGCGGGCCCCTCGACCTGTGCTTGAATGCCGACAATAGCGCGAGCAGCGGCCAGCGCGTCTTCCGCCCCAGCTCCGGAGAGGTGCCCTCGCCGCATGCGAAACGACCGGACTTGGTCTTCGCGGACCTTCATCGGTGATCTCCCACAACCCATCGCCCCTATCCGACGAAACGCCCTCCCGACGAGATAAGCGTGGCCCGTCGGCAGGTGAGGGACGCATGCGCCATATGTGGATTGTCGTGTTGATGGGGATGGTGGGCTGGCTTTGGCCCACTGAAGCCTTCGCTCAGACCCTCACCCTCATGGTGAGCCCCTTCAACAACAACACCCCTGACGAGCAATTCCATACGCTTGAGAAGGGCCTCGCCGACATGTTGATCACCGATCTATCGGTGAGCGAGGACTTCAAGCTCGTCGAGCGCGAAAGGCTCGAAACGCTGCTTAAAGAGCTGAAGCTCAACGCGTCCTCGCTCGTCGACCCTCGCACGGCGCAGAAGTCAGGCCGGGTGGTGGGGGCCGACTTGGTCCTCGCGGGCTCCATTCAGGCGGCTTCCCCCATCCTGCGCCTCGACGCCCGCATCATCGACGTCGAAGAAGCGACCATCGTGGCCACGGCCAAGGCTTCGGGTCCGATCGAGCGGTTCTTTGAGGTCGAAGCCAGTCTTGCGAAGGAGCTGCTCGACGCAATGGGGGTTGCCCTCACCCCGCTGCAACGGCTCAAGGTCCAAAAGGCACCAACCAAGAACCTCGAAGCGTTCAACCACTACACCGACGCCCTCGATGCGGCGGACCGCGGCGACCCTGAAGCCGAAACGAAAGCCCTCGAGGCGGCCATCGAGGCCGATCCGAGCTTTGCCAAGGCCATCGCCCGGCTCGATGCACGCATTGCGGCACTCGAAGGACGCACCGATGCGGTGGAACGCGCGGGCGGACTGATCCTTCGTCCCACCACTCCCGCAGACTATTGGTCAAACCATCAGATTCACGTCGATCGCCGTGAAACCGCGAAGGCCGTCACCGCCCTACAGAACCTGTTGAAGTTGGCTCCGTCAAGCCTGGATGGACTCGAGCAGTACGTCCGCCTGGCGAAACCGTCGAAGCGGTCCGCCATCAAGGGGGTGGACCCAACGGTGCTGGCCGCGGTCACGGCCATCGTGAACCAGGATGCCAAGGAAGCCTCTGTTCAAACCCGACAACGGCTCGTCGAAGCCCCGGACGACCCGGTGGCTCGCTGGCTCCGCTTGCGGGCCCTGACCGCCCCGCTCAACCCGTCCCCCACCGCACTCGAAGCGGCCGAACTCTGGCGGCACGTGCAGGTGCTCTCGGACCCCGTACAAGCCGATACGTTCACCGCGGCCTTCACGGTTCGCCCCACCGCAGATGCGGCTCAGGCGCAGGTCCGCGCCTTGTTGGAGGCCGGGGACAAGGCCGTCAGCTCCGCGTGGCCGATCCGCCGCCGGTACGTCGTCGCTCCGCCCGTCACCCTCGCATTTGTTTGGGAGTATCGCCACAGCATCGAGGTGCGCATCGCGGAAGCCAATCCGCAGAATGCTTCCATCGAATGGCCCGGTGGCCTCGTCACCCCCCTCGCCTTCCAAAACCGAGATGGCCTCGGCGGAACCGCGGCGATTTTGGTCGCCAAGCTCGATGAGCGGTTCGCGGAGACCGTTCCTCGAGGCCCTCAACGCGTGACCGTCCGCTGGCGAGACGGCAAGGGCCATGACGTGGCCACCACCTTCGGCGCCTTCCTCCCTCCGCGGTCTACCGGCGTTTCCGACAACAACTGGGAGCGCATCCAACTTGGCTTCAATGCGAACAAAGAACGCAAGGGTCAGATCCTAGTCGACACGATTGCGTCGGTGTGGACCGCCCCACGAGCCGAGGCCTTTCAACGTCTAAGCTTTGAGCCGGGCTGGGAGACCCCACCGGGAGCGTGGGGTCTTGCCATTCGGAACCAGTCGGCCGCGGTGACGCGCACCGGCCTCGCTCGACCGTTCGCGTTCCGGTACGCCGACCCGGCTGCGGACCAGTACGGGGCGGTGGGCCTCGCGCGGTTCCAATTCGAGAAGCGTTCCGATGAACGGCGAGGCCGTTGGAAGGCCGATGGCGAATCCTGGTCCTACGAGCGAGGCCTGGCCTCCATTCCCCTCCGTACCGACCCGTTGGGCGGACTGGTCGATCTGGTGGCCGCAGGCGAGGCCGAGGATGCCCTGGAGATGCTCGTCACCTTGGCCTACCGCGACGGAGAATGGGGCGCAGTCCCTGACTGGTCCACCACCGATGCGGGCGCTTATCGGCTGACGTACCTTCTCGCAGCCGCCAAACGCCTCAATCGCCGGTACGGCGCCCTCCGGTCCGCCGTGACCTTCGGTTCCCAGGTGGAGGCTCGCGACTGGCTCCGGGAGGTGGTGCAGTACCTCGACGGAGCCATCACCGCGAAAGAGCTGGTTGCCCTTGCCAAGGCTCGCGATGGCGAGGACCATCGGTTCCAAGCCGAAGCCGCAACCGCCATCGCGCTGTCGGACCCCAAGGCTCACAAAGAGATGGCCGAGTTTCTCCGTGCCATGACGCGTCATGCCACGCCCAACATGATCGAATGGACGTTGCTTCGCCAGGAAGTGCGCAAACAACGAATGACGCTGCCCCCCCAGGTTCGTTCCGCCGGTCGCTTCGTGGACCGAATGGAAGTCACCGTCGACGACTACCTGCAGTGCGTCAAGGCGGGACGCTGCCGGCGGCCTTCTTCGGCGACCTGTGCCCAGGCCCGTGGCGAATGGAGCGGAGGTTGGACTGACCATATGGGCACAGCCTGCTTCCCCGTTGAGGACAATCCCTATCCCATCACCTGGATCACCCACGACCAGGCGGCGTCGTACTGTGATTGGCGAGGGGGCGCGCTGCCTACGGCGAAGGAGTGGACCCAGTTGGCGGCTCGAACCACTCCCTTCACGGCGGGTGACGACAACCTCATGGAAGCTCATGCCTGCGCGTTTTCCTGGGTGTCCCTGGCCCCTAAGGTCTGCAAGAATCAACGCGCGAACTTTGAGGCGGAGAATCCCCACGATGGCTACCTCGGCATTGCGCCGGTCGGTGCGTTCCCCGCCGGTGCATCCGCCGATGGGGTCGAAAACCTGCTCGGCAACGTGCGCGAGTGGCTTCGCGACGGCACGGTCGCAGGCTGTGATTACAACGACCCCCCCGGCACCGTCAAAGGCCCCCGCTGCGCCAACCGCATCGCCTCCCCGCGGACCCGCGCAAGCGGTACGGTAGGCTTCCGCTGCACCTACGGGCGCCCGCCACGCCCCCCGTCGAGCTTAGGGAAGCGCCAGCGCCCGCCACGAACCAAGCGAGGATCGGTGCCGCTCACGTGGGTGGGTGTTCCGGCGGGAACACTCGATCCAAAGACCATGCCCCAGCCCATCGTCATCGACCTGTCCCAACCTGCGCCGGCCGACCTCGACGCCGCGGTCGCCCGGATCGATGGCCTGTCTCGAGCCGACCTGGACGCGTTGATCAAGCGGTTCCGCAAGGCGGGGCTAACGTCAACGATCAACGACCATGATCTGTCCGAACTGGTGCACCGTTCCCGATCCTGGAAACGCTCGCTTGCCGACACGGTGTCGCTCGTCCTCGAGCTCATCGAACCCCCCGAGCCCGACCGCGACACCGATGCGGCGGAGGACCGGGCTCGCAAAGCGCTGGGGGCGAGTATCTACGCCTCGGGTGCCCAATCGCACTGGCTCTCCGAGCATCGGGAGGTAGACCGCGCATCCATGACCAAAGCGCAATGGCGTGAAGCCCTTTTCGAATACCTCTTTCACTACCCGCAATCCGACTTCGGGTTCGAAGATCGCCAGATGTTTACGCTGCGTCGCACGCAGGGCCTCCCCCGCCCATGGCACGACCGGGTCGCCCCGGGTTGCCTCGAGTACCCCGACGGACAGTGCCTCGACCTCACGGGAACCAAGACGAGCGACCGCGACGGGTCCCTACGCGCGATCCTCCAGTCTTACACCCGTAGGGACCCCATCGAAGTGCCCGCCTTCGAGCTGCTCGCCCATGAGGTCACGCAAGACCAGTACCGCAAGGTAACCGGTCAGGACCCCTCTTTCGAGTGGTGTGCAGACTGCCCCGTTACCCAGGTGAGCGCGACGGAAGCCGAGGCCTTCTGTACGCAGATTGGGGGGCGCCTTCCCACCAACGCCGAATGGCGCTGGGCGGTGCTGGCCGGTGGACCACCCGGGCTTCGACCCGGCCCCGTTGAAGCGATCGCCTGGAGCCTCCTCAACAGCGAGGATCAACGCCCCAAGCCCGTCGGAACCCGCAAGGTCAACGGTTACGGGCTGTACGACATGCTGGGGAACGTCTGGGAGTGGACGACGGACCCGACGAATCGCGACGAGTGGGAACGCCACGTGGTCGGCGGTTCTTGGGCGAGCGACCCCCGACAGGTGCACCCTCGTCACTGGGTGACGCTGCACCAGCGCGTGCGGTCCGACTTCATCGGCTTTCGTTGCGCGAGGTAGCCTTCGACACGAACGGATCGTCGACGTAGAGCAGCCGCCAGCAGAGCAGGGCGACGCCGCTGCGGTAGGGGGCCCACGGCTCGCCGAGCGCTGTGGCCTGGGCGACGGTCGGCCGCGTCTCGAGTTCCATCAGGTGTCGCAACCCCTCTCGCACCCCGAGGTCTCCGACAGGCCACACATCGGGCCGCCCCAACAGGAACAGCCGCACCATGTCGACGGTCCATGGGCCCACGCCACGACGAGGGATGAGGTGGGCATGAACCTCATCGTCCGTCATGGCGGGGAGCCCCGCGAGATCGAGGTCTCCTCGGTCCTCAGCCGCGCACAGATCGCGAAGGGCGGCCACTTTGGCCCGTGACAACCCAATCTCCCGCAGGGCCGCATCCTCGTGGCGAGCCACCCGTTGTGGGGTCGGTGGTCCTCCGAGAAGGCCCTCGAGCCGATCGTAGATGGCGGCCGCGGCCTTCACCGAAAGCTGCTGGCCCGCCACGATGCGCACGATCGAAGCCAACGTGCAGGGACGCCGTCGGTCCGGAAACGCGCCCACGTGGGCCACCGCCTGGGCGATTCGAGGGTCGCGTTGGGCGAGCGGGCCGAGGGTCTCGCGAGGGTCCGGCGTCAGCGGATCGCCTTGTCGAAGGCCCGTCGTAGATCCTCGCGACCCAGGCCCGCCGAGGTGGCCTGTCCTGAGACCTTCGCCCGCTCGTGAAGGGCGCGCTGGCGTGGTGAAAGCCAACGCGAGGGGTCTTCGCCCGCTCCCACCGCTGCGTTCACGCGGGAAGCCTGCGCGGGCGTCATGGGCACGGCCGCCCATGTGGTGCGACGAATGCGGTACCGATCGTCCTTGGCGGACGCCCTAAACGAGGCATCGAGAGGCGTCGCGTTGCCTCGGGCAGCGTAAGCGTCCAACGTGGCTCGCGACGTCGTCTTCGGGTCGTAGACCACCTCCACGACCTCCCGGCCCCCAGCAAAGCCCGGCGTGGTCGACAAGACCCCCTCGTTGGCGCCAAGATGCTCTTCGCCGCTCCAGAAGCAGTACATCGAGTAGAGCGCCGTCTCGGTCTGGCCCTCAGTTCGCGCCTCGCGTTCGACCAACGCAAGCCAATCGGGAATCGCGTGGTTCCCCCTTTGCAATGCCGTCACCATGCGCGATAGCAGCGTGGAGGAGCGGTAATCCCCTGCCAACCGTGGCACGACATCGTCACCCTTTGCGTCCAAGATGCGCACTACTGGATTGTTCCAGGTGGGTTCTCCATACGCGTTGAGCACCTTGCGATCGGGCCCCGCGACGTTGTTGTACACGACCACGGGAACAAACGATTCCTCGATCGCGTCCACGACCAACGGGTCCGACAACGTCCCGTTGCCGTACGCCAGCACCGTCGAGCACCCGGGGACCTCATCGAACAACACCAACAAGGGCTTGCCCGTGGCCTGTGCCTGCGCCTTCGCCTGTTCAAAGCCTCGCATCCAGCGCACCCGACCCAACTCTTCTGGCTGGTCCGGCCAGCTTAGATCGGGGCTCGCAGAGTGGGGGATCGTGGGCGAAGATCGCTTTCCTGCCTCGGCGGGGTCGGACCATGCCCCGCATCCCATTGCGGTGCAGACCGCCACCAACGTACCCAGAGCCGAGAGCCGTCCCCATCGCCGCATGTTCGACCTCCTTTTGCGCCGCTCCGCGCGGCTCTCTTGGCGTCTGCCGCCCCCGCAAAGCGTTGCACATCTCCGACGCCTCAATGTGTCACTTGCAGTCGTGCATGAGGGGGTTGCGCAGATGGACATGGGCGTCAGCCGCCAACAATCGCATTCTGCTGGTGTGGAGGACTTACGATGCTGTTCTTGCTCACCGGTTGTGCTGGCTTGACCCCGATCCCCCAACCCGAACTTGCGGACCTGCCGGACGAAACCCGGGCCCAAGTGGAGTTGGGACGCACCCTGTTCTTCGATGCGGGCCTGTCTGGCGACGGGACGCTGTCGTGTGCAAGCTGCCACGATCCCAAGCAATACGGCGCGGATGGGCGAACCACCTCTCTCGGCGCGGGCGGGGAGCCGATTCGCCGCAACGCGCCGTCGGTCTTCAACGCTGCGCTCAAGGACTTTCAGTTCTGGGACGGTCGCGCGGCAACGCTCGAAGAACAAGCCCGTGGACCGTTGTTCGCCGAAGTCGAGATGGCCACGACGCCAGAAGCGGTCGAACGCTACCTCGGTGCGATGTACGCGGAGGCCTTTGGAGCTGCGTTCCCTGGGGAAACCGGCCCCACGGTCGATCAACTGACACGAGCGCTGGCCGCCTACGAGCGCGTCCTGCCCGCCCCGTCACGCTTCGATCGGTTCCTCGAAGGCGAGCGTGAGGTGCTCACCGATCTCGAACGTTCTGGTCTTCGACTGTTCCGCAACAACTGCGCCTTCTGTCACGGCGGAGACGGCATCGGCGGTGACGACTTCGAGCGGCTAGGCGACGAGATTCCCTGGCCCAACGACCGGCGGCAGGATCTTGGACGGGCGGAAGTGACGGGCGACGCCGCAGACGAGCTGGTGTTCGTCGTGCCCTCGCTGCGCAACGTGACGCAGACCGGCCCCTACTTTCACGACGGCTCCGTCGAGACCATCGAAGAGGCGGTGAAGCTGATGGGCCGCCACCAGATCGGAAGGGACTTCGACGACACCGAGGTCAACGCCCTGGTCGCGTTCCTCGCCACGCTCGAAGCCGAAACCATCCCGCCTTGGGCATTCGCCCCCGAGGGCTAACGCGCCATGGTGTACGGCGACCCGTCAATGACCAGAAGCCCCTTGTAGACGAAGAACGGCTCACGTTCGACCGCCCCATCGTCGTACGTCAGCACGAGTTCGTAGCCATCCACGCGATACCGACCCGCTCGGGGGGCGCGCTTCGACGACGAGGCCGCCAATACGCCGGGAACCTGCGCCGTAGCGACAGAGGTTCCCCCTTTCGAAAACCGGCCGCTTCGCGCAAACACGTAGTCCGTCGAGGCGAACACGCTGAAGTCCGCCTTGACCGTGCTTCCCGCGCTCACCGATTTGTAGTGCCCCTCAAAGGTCTCCCCCTCGGCGGGAGAGACGCGTTGGTACGTAAGCCCTCCGATCATCAAGGCGTCGGCAGCCATCTGGAAGGGCAACTCCTCGATCGAGCCCACCCCGAGTCGCTGAAGGAAGGTCGAACCGCTCCTCAACATCGCGAGGGTGGAACCCCGAACCGCATATCGGCCGCACGATTTCGGGTGGCGCGTGCAGTAGGCGTCGGGATTGACCATCGCCACGTCGGAGAACGCGTAGCGACCGTCGGGCAGAAAGGTGTAGCTGCGCGTGCCCGCTTCGGCGACCACGGTCGCCGCCGCGGTCAGCCCTACACGACCTCCGAATCCCACAAAGAACCCGTCGATCGAACGGTCTCCGGGACTGTCAAAGCCGACGGAGGTGGCTTGCAGGCCACCGAGCAGACCACCGAACGTCGACAGTGCTTCCTTCGGAGTTCCGTTGGGCCAGATGCCCACGATCACCACGACGTGGTCGGTCCCTCCGACGGCCACGGGAACGAAGTAGCTGCGCACGCCGCGAACTTCGGCAAATCCGCTCCCCAACACGACGGGAATTCCCCTGGCCGTCGAAGCCTCTTTCAGTTTCCATTTGGTGAGCGGCACCCCAGGAGCGACGACAGGCAGTAGCGAGGCCAACGCCTGGTGGGGATCTTGGGTAGGCACGGGACCGAAGACCAGCCCTCGCCAACCCGACGAATGCCGCAGTTGGCGTGACGTGGCCTTGGTCGCTTCGACGGTCCAGCCTTCGGGCAACGCCAAACCCACCGTCCCCACGCGGACGGTTGGCGCTTGGGGTGGACTTGCCACACTCCGTCCTCCGTAGGTCAGCCCCAGGAAAATCCCCCACCACGCGATCACTCGCCAAGGTTGCACGCCGCCTCCTTCGCCGAAACAGGCCTACCGCGCAGCCGGCCATAGAGCGATGCACCGGACCTCGATGCTTCGGCGGTCCGGCGCGCCGACCGGCGTTGCGGGGTCATCGAATGCACTGTGAAAGCTGAACGAACTCGGTGAGTCAGGCTCCGCCGAGTCTGAAACCTTGCCTTCGCTGCGAGCCAGTGCGCCCGCCGAATCCCACTGCTTAATGAGCAAGCCCTCGTCCCGAGTGAGGCCTGACCAGTAGATCCAGCGATGCCGCAACGCCGCCTTAGCGAAGTAGTTTTCCCCAACCCGGTCTGCGTAGTGGATCTCGAAGACCACCAAGTCCTCGGGCTCGACGGTGCGCGCGTCACACAGCGCAAGCGGATGGGTGACCACAGGCTCGGGGGCGATGTTGCGCCACACGTTGATGAGCGCGAACCGACCGGTTGGCGCGAGCGCCCGGGCCGCGAGTTCGGGGTCGATCAAGACCTCCCCATCGGCCAACATCGAACGAAGGGTGTCGTTGCCCGTTGGGGGTTGCGTAAGCTGCTCCAAACGACGTGGGGCACTGGTCAGCGTGTAGTCTCCATGGACCACGTGCGCGGGACCCTGAACGCGCTGCCCGCCGCGAATGCGTTCGGCGGCCTGCTGTTGGGTGGCCGAACGAACGTTGTGGTCGAAGGCGAACACATGCGGAGCCCCCGTCACCTCCGCAATGAGCCCGCGGCACGACGAATAGTAGGCCTCGACCACCTGCCGATGGTCATAGAAGTCGAGTTCCCGCTCTAACGGCCGCGCAACCACCGCGAAGCCTTCTTGGTCGAGGGTTGGCGCTCGCTCGAGCCGCCGGGCATCGGCGATGTCGACGAGGCGTTCGTCCGCCACGACACCTTCGGTGCCCGCGTCCCCTCCATCCGCATCCCGCTGCGTGCGGACCCGCCCGTTGGCGACGAGCGAGGAGGTCACCCCGGCATCGAGATAGCAAAACCGCCCCTTCGTCGAGGGCGCAGCGCGAACGTCCATCCTTCCTCCTGTTCGGTCCCTACCGAGCCCATCTCCCTGGCGCACTCATCACAGTCGAACCCTGCAAGACGCTGCAAGAATTGCGGACACACCAACAGGACGCGCCTCACAGCATGATCCATTCAAATGCGAACAATCGAAGACTTCACGGATTTATGCTGTAAAGGGGCGTTGCCTAAGTGAGAGCCGAAGACTAATCGAAGACCAGGGTCCGGTGGCCGTTCGAGGTTCGTTCCGAAACCAACGAACATGCTGCACGGTCACCCTAATGTTGGTCTCAGAGAGATGCACGATGCTTTCGTCGTGCGAGGGAGAGCTATGCAATTCGATCCTGACATTACGGGCTTTACAGGTCCGATCGGCCAGCCGGGAATCCCGCTGGTCCCGAATATTGGCGTTGGACATCTATTGTCGCTAACAGGCTCAACGCTAATTGGCAGTGCCTTTTTCGACCGGACGAAACCTCCACAAGCCGCTTCCGCGTTCGGACGAAATACGGACAGCTGGCACTGGACGCAGGCGGGTTCAGAGTGGCCATCCGTCGGGTTTCGGCTTCGCATTCGAACCAATCCGCCCTTCAAACCACACATCGGCGACTACGCGATCTGGACGGATCAGGCCTTCACTCCTACCACCCAGCTTCCCCCTACCGTTCCTCGCTTTCGGATTGTGCGAGAATCCGATCAGAAACTCCTGGGTGAGCTTCGCGTCGTCAAGGAGGGTTCCAAATGGCGACAGACCTGGTGGTCTCAAGCTTCGGTTCTGACCAATAAGCTTATCGAAATCAAGGCGGATGTCGATTACCGTTTCGAACCGATGAGCGGTCCCTCCGCACTCAATCCTGCCACGCTTCACATCGTTGAGCACGGGCTCACGAGTCTGACGAAGGTAACTCCCGGATAAGTCGAATCCCAACGCTGGAATAGCGACCGCGGAAGTGACCCCCGAATCGGCCTGCACTGCGGCTCAAACGACCCTCGCTGGTCCAGGAGCCCCCCCGTGCGTTGCGGGTCTCCCCCGGCTCGGGGCCTAAGCCGCGAACTTCCGTGCCGTCGTCCGGTCCAGACGGTTCGTAGACGTTGCCGCACCAAATGCGCACGTTTCCTGCGACTCCGCGCACCCCGTAGACGCTGCAGTCTTCGGGGTGTTCATAAATCGACGCCCGTTGGGGGGTACCGCCCGAGCTGTGGCGCACGCGTGCCCAGGCCGCCTCGAAGTGGGACCCCCAAGGAAAGTGTCGGCCGTCGACGCCACGGGCCGATTTCTCGGCTTCCTGATCATGAAGCAGTCGCCAAGCCGAGCCCGTTTGCTCTGACCACCAGGTGGCGTACGCCTGCGCCGCGGTCCAAGTGATGAGGGCAACGGGCCAGTCGAGCTGCCAGACCATGCTCTCGGTCCACCCCTCCAGCCCAAAGCCGTCTGGGCCCAGCCGCACGGCATAGCGGACCGCACCACCATCGACCGTGGTGCCCGGGGCCATCTCCCAGGCGCGGTCCACCTGCCCATCGCGCCACAGGTGGTTGAGGAACGCCAAGTACTGGCGATTGGTCACCACGTGTTTCTGCACGAGCCGATCCGCGATGAACAATCGTCGACGCCGCAGCCCGTCCAGCGCCACCGGGTCACCGCCCGAGACGAACCAGCCCGCAGGCATCCAACAGGCATCGCCCAGCCCTTCCGCTGGAGGCAATCGATGACGCCAAGGCTCAGTTTGTCCAGGCCGGACCGTGACCCACGACTCACCGCTTTCGACAAACGCCGGAATGCCGAGGGGTGGCCTCCCTTCTGGATGCAAGGTCAACAACAGGCTCCCGGACGGCACGTCGACCTCGCGCAAGGGGGTTCGACCCAGTTCCTTCACCGGCACGGGCACCAGCCGCCGATGCTGAACTTCAAACCTCGACAACTTCACCAGCACCCCTTCGGGCTCCGTGATCAACGTCAACGCGGCTCGCCCGCGGAGGTAGCGCTGGTATCGGCCCTGGTCGTGCTGCTTGAGGAGCTGCCGGTGGCGAACCTCTGCCAAGTGGTCCGAGCGTGCGGCGGCCCGCTTCGCATGGTGGTGGTGATGGTGGGCCAGCATTTCGTGGGCCTCGGGCAGGTCTGGGGACGTCTGGAGCGCCGCATGAACCATGCGGAACCAATCGACCCGCACGGACTCCGCCTCGGCCTCCCAACGCTCGGCCTCGTCCAGTGCCGCCCACGCCTCGTACTTCTCGGAGGGGTCCGCGTGGCTGCTCAGAAGTCGCAACGCGGCCTCGCCTTCCTCCAATCGCGATTGCGCCTGCGCCTCGAGCCGTTCGCAATCTTGGTTGACCACCTCTGCGGCCTCGAGCAGGGCCAGCGCCTCTTCACGCTTCGCCTCACCATCGAGTTCGGCTTCGATGGCATCGGCAAACGCAAGTGCGGAAGGTCGTTCAGCCGCCTGGCGCGCCTGGGTCCGGTCCACGAGGTCCGACAGCATGTCGGTGCCAAACCGGTCCATGATTTCCTGGAGGACGCGACCCAGGGCGAAGACGTCGGTCCCTCCTTCGACGGTGCCCCCACCTTGTTGCTCCGGCGCCATGTAGCCAGGCGTCCCGAGTCCTCGGCGGTCGGGCATGCCGATTCGCAGGGCGATGCCCCAGTCGAGCACTTGAACTTCGCCAAAGGGCCCCACCAGGAGGTTCTCAGGCTTCAAGTCGCAGTGCACGATGCCCTGCTCGTGGGCATAGGCGACGCCGCGAGCGATCGAGGCGAGGTGCGTCAAGAGGCGAGGGAGAGACACGTCCGCTTGACTGACCATCTCGCGCAGGGTCAGCCCACGCACCCGCCGCATCGCGTACCAGGGCCGGCCGTCCGACAGCACCCCGCGTGCATGCACCGCCACGATCGCGGGATGATCGAGCCGGGCCATGGTGAGCGACTCATCATGAAATCGGCGTACAATGTCTGGGTCGCGAAGGCACGATGGAGCCAGCACCTTGATGGCTACATCGCGCGACATTCGTTCATCCCAGGCGAGGCGTACCTCTCCCATCCCCCCGTGTGCGATCAATCCCTTGTCGACGTACCCTTCAGGAAGTTCGACGTCAGGCTGATGGATCGGCGCGTCGGAGGGCTCACCCACCCAGGTGCGCGCCGTTCGTTCCGACTCCGGTTCCATGTCCGGCAAAAATCCCCCAGGAGGGCAACGTGGGACGCCTCGAGCATACCGCTTCGAACGTGATGCACTTGCTGCGGTCGCAGGAGGTGATCGGTCGATCGCGGGAATGTACGTTCCAGGTCGATGATCCATCCGTCTCGGGATTGCATGCAAGCCTCGCCTGGACTGGAGCGGTCTGGGTGTTGCGCGATGCCTCAAGCCTCAACGGCACCTTTGTGGATGGTGCTCGGGTCGAGCCGGGCAAGGCGGTCCGCGTGGATCGGGGGTCCGAAATCCAGTTTGGACGCTCAACACCATGGCGCCTTACCAAGGCCGGTCCTCCCCTCGCCCACGCCACTTGCTCCTCCACCGACACCATTCGCACGATGGAGGGGGGCATTTTGGAGTTTGGCGATGCAGCATCCCCCACGTGCCTCGTCCATAATGCTCGCACCCACAGCTACTGGATCGAAACGCCCCAGGATCGCTACCTGGTCGATGATGGCGAGGTTGTGCTGACCGGCGACCGCCGATGGCGACTCCACCTCCCCGAAGCGATCATTCCCACGTCGGATGGCCAGGGGGCACCGCAGATCGATCAGCTGCGAGCGGAATTTCGCATCTCTCCCGACGAGGAGCACGTGAGCCTCACCCTTCGGACGGCCGGCCGGCACTGGGACCTCACCACAAAGGCCCATCACTACACGCTCGTCACCCTCGCGCGGCACCGTCTTGCCGACATCAAGGCCGGATTGGGTCCGGCCGAAGCCGGTTGGATCGACCGGCACGCCCTCCGTGATGAACTCAAGATTGGCGACAATCTGCTCTATACCCACCTCTTTCGTGCGCGAAACGAGCTTCGAGAGCTCGGCATTGAGCACGCCGCAGCGCTCGTGGAACGCCGGTCGGGCGCTGGCCAACTGCGCATCGGAATCAGAGATTTAGAGGTTCTTCCAATCATTTAGCCGAACACGTCACGGTTCTGCAAGGTTTCGCAAGACCATTCAGGCCCGGCTTCGGCCATGGTGATGGTTGGGGGGGTTGGCCATGGAGCTTGCGCCAGGAACGTGGGTGGATCGCTTTGCGGTGGAAACCACGGTGGGCGTGGGAGGAATGGGAACCGTCCACCGGGTTCGGCATCGGGAACTCGACTCTATCCACGCCCTGAAGGTACCGCATGAGGCCACCCCCCAACGGCTGACCCAGCTGCGGCGCGAGGCTCGCATTCAGGCCCGGGTGCGACATCCAAACGTGACGCTGGCCACCGACCTCGTCCAGGTCGACGACCGGCTTGCGCTCGTCATGGAGTTTGTCGGCGGGGCCACCCTTGAAACCGTGATCCGAGGCATGCGCGTGCCGCGGTTCGAAATGGAGTTGCTGATCCCTGGGCTGCTCGCGGGAGTCGCCGCCCTTCA
This sequence comes from Myxococcota bacterium, assembly GCA_039208735.1. GTDB lineage: Bacteria > Myxococcota_A > UBA796 > UBA796 > DRPG01. The sequence continues at coordinate 54,477 of JBCCQY010000002.1, forward strand.
TGCGGGCGGGGTGGTGCACCGCGACCTGAAGCCCGGCAACGTCCTGCTGTCGGTTCAGGGCCGTCGCGTGGTCCCGCGACTCATCGACTTCGGCCTGGCAAGCGAGATCGGCGGACGTCGCCGCGACTCGGGGTCACGCGATTTCGGGACCCCTCACTACATGGCGCCCGAGCAGTTGCGAGACCCGACCTTGGTCGATCCCCGCCTCGACGTGTACGCCTTGGGAGCCATGCTCTACGAGCTAGCCACCGGACAACGTGCGTTTCCCTCCGACGACCCCCGGGTGGTCATGGAGGCCGCATCCCGTGGGCACATCGTCGCCGTGAGGGAACTGGCGCCGGATCTCCCGGAGCGCATGGCGCGAGCCATTGAGGGCGCGCTCCACGCCAACCCCGAGCGCCGCATCGCGAACTGCGCCGCCCTGTGGCGAGCGTGGTCCGGCCCCGAGGGGCCCTCCCTCGAAGAGGCCGCCCACTCCACCCTCGGCTGGCGAGGCGTGTGGCTCGAAGAACTCCACTTCCTCGCCCCGCCGCTCGTGCCTTTGCCTCCACTGGCCCGCGCGGTGCCTCCAAGTCCCCACGACTCCCCGCCCCAGGTGCCCCGTCCGGCCCTTCGTCCCACCCGTGCTTGGTCGTGGCCTTTGCTCCTCGCCGCCACGCTTGTGGGCATCCTGCTCATCGGCGCTGGCACCTTGCTTGCGGCCTGGCTCGTGACCGCTGAACGTGCCTCATGGTCGAAGAGTGACCCCGTTCATCCCCGCACGTCCCACCTGGCCTCTCCTGGCGCGGTTCTCCCCCGATAGGGCGCGGACGGAAGGGCCGTGGTACCAGGGTACAGAACGCGAGCCACCATGACCACTCGACCTTCCACCCCTTCCAAAGCCGATGATCTGCAAAGCCGGCGTGATGCGGCACAAAACGTGTTGTGGTGGCGAGCGCAGGTCCAATGGGTGTGGCAGACACTGTTCACGATGTTGTTGCTCGTCGACTTGGGGCTGGCCGGTTGGCTCGTCTCTGGCGCAGCGAACAGCAGCAACACCGCGGTCGATCTCGGTAGCCGACTGTTTGGCGACGCCGAGGAGGCCGCCTGGCTTGGCTGGCTCACCTACTTTGGCTGGTTGTTCTTCGAGCGAATGAGCCGTGCCCGTCGGATGCGTCGATCCGCACGCCTGGCCCGTCTGCTCCTCCAACGAGGCCACCCCAAGTGGTTCTTCGCGTTGAACTCCTGAACCGAGGACGAATCCGTGGCGCGTACCGAAGATGAAGCACTCGACGAGCTGCTGAATGGCGAACGCAGCCTGTCGTGGTCCCGGGTGACAACCTGGGTGGCCTCCGTCGTGACCTTGCTGGTCATCGTGGCTTTGTTGGCGGTCACGATGCAGCAGATTGCCCAGACCGATCGCGATGCGTTCGATGCCCACCTGCGGGAGGCCCGGGTGCAGCGGGCCCTCGATGCCGCGCGCGAAGTCCAGGCGATCGGGGCCGAGCAATTCTTGTCGTTTGGGGCGCCTCGGGGCGCCACCAAGTGCCAGGAGGGACTCGAGGCCGAGGGCTGCTCGGCCGGCTTCCGTCGAATCGTTCAGGACTTCGTTCACGGTCGCTTCGTCGACTTCAACGCGGTGCGGGAATTGCGTGCGGTCGCGGGGGCTGGCGGAGGCGATGAGCAAGCCTTGGCCGCCGTGATCCTCGACATCAACTCGCTCGAACGTTGGGTCGCTCCGTTGGCCGAATCGGCCGCCGATCTCGAAGGAGACGAACTGTATCGCTCCGTGACGGCCCGGCTTCCCAACGACCGTGAAGCCGCTTGGTCCCGCATCCGCGACCGCCTCGATGCCGTCTCGCTCGGCGTGAGCGGCGCCAACGAAGGCAGCTGCGAGGTGTGCGCCCGCATGCTGTGGGGCGATCCTGGTGAAGTAGCCGCCGGCGCCGCCCCCTCCTTCATCGACCCCGCAGATTCGTTCACCCTTTCTGTGTGGCAGGCGGAGTGCCTGCGGAAGCTTCCGATCCTCGCCGATCCCGCCTACGCCAACTGCGACATGACGGCGCACAGCGACGATGAGCACGAGACCGCGCAGGCGATGGGCCGGGTGACCGCCCAGGAGCGATTCGAAGCCGCAACGGCGTGGCTCGAAGCGCAGGCCTCAAGCGATGGTGAAAAGGTGTGCGATGTGCTCGAGGGTGGCTCCGGCACGGGTCGTCGGACGGTGTCGGTCATTGCGGGCCGCGCCTACAACGGCCTGGCCATGTCGCTCATCAACCGTGATGCGGTGAGTTCGTTGCATCTCAAGCAGGCGAGCGAAGCGATCAACCGGGCGATCTGCTTTCGGGAAGAGGCCAAGGAGACGCGAGCGCAGGTGGCCGCAAGTCGTGAGAACCTCGCGGTGATCGCGTATCGGCGGGCCTGGCAAAAGCAGGTGGAGGGCGAACGAGACGACGCCAGCGAGGCGTTTGGTCAGGCTCGATGCCTGGCTGAGGCGGCCGTCGCCGACAACGCCAACCTCCCCTGGTCTTGGACGATCCTGTACCTGACCCACACCGCATCTTCTTCGGTGTTTGCCGACCTCGATTGCGCCGAAGCGATGGGTCAACCCGACTCCGAAGTGGGCAACCGATCGCGCACCCGCGCCCGCCTCTGGCGAAAGCTCACCTTCTTCGATCCCGACGCGTTCGCACCGGAAGAGCTGCCCGGACTGTTGAGGATGTTTCCCGAAGGGGAGTTCAACCGGACCGGCTACACCAATCTCGCCCCGCTGTTAGTCGACGTCGCAGACGACCACCGGGCCCTGCGGGACGGGACCGAAGCTCCTTGGAAGGTCTTCGTCACCTCGGTCGTCGAGCCGGCGGGCATCAAGCTCCCAGGGTTTTGACGGAAGCAGCACGCTCCCAACATCCCCATCCCACGCACGCCAACCGGGGAGATACGATCCATTGAGCCCCAGCTGGGGCCCAACGCGGTTGGTGGTTGGGAGCGGTTGGGATAGCCGTGGGTCGGACCACGGCCTTGCTCGGGGGAAGGGAGCAACTCATGGCACTCGTGGTGTGGTTCATCGCCACGACAACAGCCCATGCACAGTGCGTGGACCAGCCCACTCGGATCACGGAAGTGGAGTCGGCGGTCCTCGAAGGTCGTGATGCCGATGCCCTCAAGGCCGTTTCGCGATTGCTGGAGTCGTTTGGTTGCGGACCGCTCGCCAACGCAGAGACCCTGGCTCGCATGTGGCTCGCACAAGCTGTGCTCTTCGACAACTCGGGCGAGACCCTGGCCGCCAACGATGCCTTGCTCGCCGCAGCAGAGCTTTCCCCGGCGACGTGGGTCGACGGCTATGGATTGGCTATGCGTGTGCGACAGCTGCGACTCATGGCCCGCGAGAGCCTCGACGATCGCCCGAAGGGCAACGTGGAGATCGAGCCGGTGGGCTATGTCACGGGCATCGACGGGACGCGGTACGACCGGTTTCCCGCGCGGATCCCCGCAGGGCTACATCTGGTTCAGGTCGGACCGAGCGTCAACGAAATGAAGCACGCCGAGTTGGTCGACGTGCTGCCGGAGACCGACTTGGTCGTGGTCACCAACCTGCCGCCACCTCGCCGGTCGTTGACCCTCGAAGCGCGCCGTCGTCGGCGCTTCTTCACCGGCGCTGCCTTTGCGGGGGGCGCGCTTGCCGCCTACGCACTGACCGCCGCGACCAACGCCGGGTTTGACAACAACCCACGCCGTAGCGTGGCCATCGTCAACAACTCACTGGTGGTGGCGTCGGCCGGGCTCCTGGCCACGTCGGGCACGTTCTTCGTCTACGGCGGCACGACCGGGCGGAGGGCCCGGTGAGCGATCTTCCTGAACTGGCTGAAGGCACCCAACTCCCCGACGACCGAGGCCGCCACTTCGTCCTTGAGAAGCAGGTGGGCCGTGGCGGATTCTCGGAGGTGTACCTGGCGCGCCTCGAGCAACGCGACGGCTTGATTCGCCGCGTCGCCCTCAAGTTGCTGCATCCCGGCCTCGACCCTGAAGGTCAGCCGGTCGAGCGCATGCGCGACGAGGCCAAGCTGTTGGCTCGCCTCGAACATCCCGTGATCCTCACCGCTCACGAACTCCTCGAACTCGGCGGCCGCATGGCCATGCTCACCGAGTACGTCGAGGGGGTCGACTTCAAGGACTGCCTCGATGCGGGCATGCCGAAGGGCCCGATCCTCGAAGTGATCGAGCAGGTCGCCGAGGCGCTGCACGTTGCGTGGACCGAGCATCAGGTGGTTCACCGCGACATCAAGCCGGCCAACATCCGCATCGGCTCGCACGGCAACGTCAAGCTGCTCGACTTTGGGATCGCCCGCTACGAAGGCATCACGCGGTCCGCGCAAACCACGTCGGGAACGCTGCTGGGCACCCTCACCTACCTCGCGCCCGAACGATTCGATCTCGCAGGGGCTCCCGAGCCCGCAAGCGACATCTTTTCGCTCGGTTGCGTGCTGTTCGAAGCGTGGACCGGAACGCGGTTCTTTGGTGGCCTCGAAGCAAGCAAGTTGCTCCGGCTGACCGAAGACGCCGACCACTTCGACACCTACCTCGACGAACGGCTCCTCGAGCACGCGCTGGACCCCATTGGCCCGCTCCTCCACGGCATGCTGTCCTTCCATGCCGACGAACGCCCTTCGGCCATCGAGGTGGCCCGGCGATGCGAGCAACTCGCGGGTGCCTGGCCGGGCCGACTCACGTTGCGTCGTTGGTGTCGCGAGAGCCGCTGGCCCGACCCGTCGGGTCCCGCTGAAGACACCCCCCCGCCCATCGTGACCTCGGACGGGATCGCCCTGACATCCACGCTATCGCAGGCCCTCGATGCGCCCACGGTGCCCGTCCCTCCGCTCGAGGAGTCGGGTCCAGCGTCGAACAAGCCGGTCTGGATGACGCTCGCCGACCTTCTCACCCAACTTCCACAGGCGGCGTTGTTGGGCGGATCGGTTCTCGCTATCGTCGGCATGCTGGGTCTGGTGAGCATCATTGCGATCGTTTCTTGGTCGACGTCGTCCGTCGAAGAGCAAGTGGCGACCCTCGATGAGGATGAAGATCCTTCCTTGCTGCCCGCCACGGGTCCGTTCCCCGAACGAACCGTCGAGCCGGTAGCCGAAGAGGTCGAGCCCCTTCCGCCCGCACCCGTCCGGCCGCCGGTCCGTGCCAAGCGAACTCCCGTGGCCCCTCCGGAGCCCGTCCAGGCAGAGGTCGTGGCGGAGCCCGATGCCGATGCGCCTCGGCACCCCATTCTCGTGACGTCCGTGCCTTCGGGCGCCAACATCGAGCTGCAGGGTGAGTTCCAGAACTACACGCCCTACACCCTTGAACTGCTCTCCGGCACCTACACCCTGACGCTTTCCCTCGACGACGATCGCGTCCAACGGCGCATCAAGGTGGGTCCCTTCGCCCGCGGCTACGTGTGGTGTGTCCGCGAAAACGCTTGGAAGTCAACCAGTTCCACCGACTGGCGAGAGGCCAGCAAGGTGTGCACGACGCCTTAGGTGCCCGTGTCGCCCGTGTCGACGGGAGCTGCGGTGTCATCCTCGCTCGTATCGGCCGGGTCGGAGGGCATCTCGGAGGTGTCGGCGGTGGGGCCGGTTGGCGTGGTCTGGGAACCCACGATCTGGCACTTCAGGCTGCACGTGCCGTCATTGGCGTTGAGCGCGCCCTCATCGCACTCCTCCTGACCCGCCCAGACGATTCCATCGCCGCACACCGCCGCCTCACAGACATTCGTGCAGGCATCGGTGTCGACGTCGTTGCCGTCGTCGCACGCTTCCTCACCCTCGACGAGCCGATTTCCGCAGGTGCCGAGGGGGATCCAGGCACACCCACTCGGGGCGACGATGAGCATCAGCACGAGGTGAGACACACAGGCTCCCGCCAGCTCCGCTTCAGCGGCGTCCGGCGAGGGGACCATATCGCTGTGCGGAAGCCTGTGCAGGACTCACTCGGCTGCGGGCGCTTCGGCTCCCTCTGCCGCCTCACCCTCCGCGGGAGCTTCTGCGTCTTCCGCCTCGGCCGGCGCCTCGCCACCCGCGGCCGCGATCGTCAGGGGAACCGAAACCTCGGCCCAGCGAAGTGCGATGCCGTCGTCGGTACCCTGAATATCGAAGGCTTCGACCAACTCGGCTTCGATGGGCTTCGACGTCACGCGCAAGGCGTCTTGCGCTTCGTCATACTTGAACGCGCCCCACTGCTTGGGCTGCTTGTTGAAAATGATCCCCCATTCATCTTCGCCGGGGATCGTGAACAAAGCGTACACACCCTTGCCGAGCGGCTGTCCCTGAACCGTCACATCCTGTTCGAACGCAATGGTCGAGGCTTCGTCAGCCCCTGTGCGCCAGATCTGGCCGTAGGTCACAAGACCGCCGAACACCGTCCGACCGCGCATCTCGGGTCGGCCGAAACGCACGTCGACTTTGGCCCCACCTGCTTCATGAACGAGCTGACCATTCTTGCTCGCGCGACCGGCATCGTCGCCGCGAGCTGGGATCTCCATGGACGCCGCTTCGGGAGCGGGCGCCTCGGGCGTCGCCTCAGCCACGGGGGCTTCCGCCGCCGCATCCGCAGGCTCAACCTTGTTTTGCGAGTTGCAGCCGGCCAAAAGCGCCGCGACCACCCAACCTGCACCCATCATGGTGACTCCTCCTTTCCGAGCAGTTGGGTACAATCCTGGTCGCCTAACAGCAAGCGACGTCACAGCGACAGTCGAACGCCCGAGCCGTGTTGCTGCTTGAGATATTCGTGCAACCGAATGCGCCGATCCGGCGTTCCGGCCACAGACAGGAACTCACCCTGGCCCTGCGGCAGAGTCTGCGTCCATCGGTCGGGACCCTTCACACCATAATTATCGCCATAGTACGACATGACCCAGATGTTAGTGCCATCCTGCGCAAAGGTCGCCCGGGCTTCTTCCATCGTTTCGCGCTCAAAGGTGGCCGCATCAATGCCTCGGAGGTCGCGCGCGTAGTACTTCGTGTCCGTCCGCAGCCCCTGGCCATAGAAGTACTCCCAGCGCGATTCGACGAAGCCATCCGCGGTGCGTTCTCCCCCTCCGGTCAGGTCGACGCTCGCAGACCCATCCCGAGGCCACCCATGGGTCATGAAAATGATCGTCTGGGTGTCGACGACCGACGGCAGCCCCGCAAACCGTGCTTTCGCGAACCGCAACGCCATCTGAAAATTCTGCAGTCCATTTTCTGGCGATCCCGGTCCGCCGGGCCCTTCATCCTCATCGGAATAAATGCGGAAGTTCAGTGGGTAGCATCCGCCCAATTGGGGATTGGTGAAGTCGTCATCGCCGAGCGTCGCCGGATCTTTTGCCGTCGAAGTCGACAGGAATGCGCCGCTGGCACTGTTGTTCGCGCAATACGGAATCATCGCGGTATTCTCGAGGCGCAACGCGATCTCACCGGCTCGACTGCCGGGAGTGATGGCCTCCCATTCCGCACTGCGCGCAGAATTCATGAAGTGGTCGATCATCGACTTGGGCGTGGAGTGCTCCCACACGTAGTGTGCGGTGTACTGCGAAAGCCCCGCCCAAATCGCACTGGGCCGCTGCGCCATCACATCAAACAGTTCGAGCAGGTGATTACGTATCGGCGTGAAATCGCGATCGAATAGGGGAATGGTTCCATCCACCATGATCATGACCGCATGCACACCGTTGCTCGCCACCGCCGATCGACGAGTCGCAAACTCCTCAAAACCCCAAATCGAGGACAGAACAAAGGGCAGATTGCCTCGCATGACTTCGGCCCGGACCGCCGAGGCGGTGGGCAAGCCGGTTGGCGTAAAGACTCTGGATGCAGGTTCGTAATCACCGAATTCCAACACGGACAGAACCCCTGGTGCAGACAAGACCGGGTTGGCATTTACCGTTTTGTCGGCCACGACTTGTGCCAACGCCAGATCTCGCGTTCGATTGAGCTCAATCAGCGTCGAAACGCTGGTGGCATCGGCGGCCACCTGGGTCTCCTCTTCGAGGTGACGCACCAACTGAACGTCTACCGCCAAGGCCCCAAACCCGAGCAATACAAACACCAACACCGAGAAGAGCAACGCATAGTTGCCACGACTGCGCATCGGTTCCCCCCCAATACGGGGGGCATTGTGTCCGATCTCGCGCCACCACGCATTAAACAACCGTGACAGAAATGGCCGCAGCCCCTAAGCGTGGTGTAGCCTCCGGCCATGTCAGACGAAACCTTGGATGTTGAACCGGTGACGGCGGGCGAACGCGCCCTCATCGAGGCGGTGAAGAAGGGTCGGCGCGCCCGGTGCCGTGGTGAAGTGGTGCGAGCGTCGATGGTGCGACGCATCGCGATGGAGGGCGTGCCAGGCGGACCGGTCCCCTCGAGCATCGCCATCGACGAAGCGATCATCGAGGGCATGCTCGACCTCGAAGGGTGTGCCATCGATTGGCCGCTGCTGTTCTTCGCCTGCCAATTCGGAAGCCCGGGCCATCGCAAGGAACCGTTGGTCGTTCGCGATGCACGGTTGCGCCGGCTTGGCTTGCACGAATGCCAGGTGTACGGCGGCATCAAGGCCGAACGCATTCAGGTCGAAAGCAGCTTGTTTATGGGCCGCGTCAATGTGGATGGCCCTCTCCGAATGCGCGGCGCCAAGATTGGAGGGTCGCTCAACCTCGAAGAGGCCACGCTGCGGGAGCCGGGCAATGCGATCTCGCTCGATAGCGCCGAAATCGGCGGCAACTGGCTCATGCGCGACGCCCGCATCGAAGGCACCGTGCGATTTTTGGGCGCGACGCTGAACGGCAGCCTCCTCATGGAGGGCGCCGACATCCGTTCGGTAGGCCTTGCCATGTCGGCCGATAGCGCTGACATTCAGGGGGCTTGGGTCCTCAACAAGGCCACGGTAGCGGGCTGGGTCCGGCTGCGTTCCGCCAAGCTACGAGCGTTCGTAGCCACCAATGCGGCCTTTCTCGAACCGGTGGATGCCAACACCCTAAGTCGCCCGCCGCTGCCCCCCGACGACCAAGTGCTCGTGCCCGCCGATGAGCTGCCGGTGCCCGACGCCGATGCCGAAACCCGCGAGTCGACCCCGATGTGGGCCCGCGACCCCCGCGACCAAAGCCACCCGCAAATCGTGGTGAACCTCAACGGGGCTCGCGTCGACGGCGACATCGCCCTGCGCCGTTCGACCGTGGTGGGCGGTCTGTCGATCCGCCATGCCTACATCGAAGGGGTGGTGACCCTGGAACGCGCGACCATTGAAGGCTCCCCGCCGGCCCTCGATGCGACCGGCATCAATGCGAGCCAGGGCATCGCGCTTGACCATGCGGTGGTCAAGGGTGGCCTGACCCTCGAAGGCGCCCGGGTGAGTCGGGACCTTGCCGCAACGGGCCTCACGGTGAAGACGGTGCGGGGCCGCGCCATCACCGCAGACGTCATTCGGGTCGAAGGCAACTGGCTCATGCGTGGTGCAAAGCTCACCGGCACGGTTCGCATGTCGGGCGCTCAAATCGACGGCCAGCTGGCGATGGCGGACTGCCGCGTAAAGGGCCGCGATCTCGCCATTCGCGCGGACGGGGTGAGCATTGGCGGCGGCTGGTTCATGAGTCGGGCGAAGATCGACGGGCTCGTGCGGTTTCCGGCCTCGACAATCGGCAACCAACTTCGGTTTTCAGGGGCGTCCATCACGGTCAATCAGGGACCCGCGGTGTTCGCCAATGGCATCACCGTCAAGCGCGATGTGGTGCTCGCCGACGGATTCGCGACCGCGGGAGGGCTGACGTTCGATCAGTCACGCGTTCACGGTACCCTGAACCTGCGCGGATCCCGCATGGCGAGCGCCCATCAGGTCCGGGGCGAGCATGTCCAGATCCCCGACGAACGAGGGGAACAGTTGGTGACCCGTTACGACACGAGCGCCTTCAGCTTGGTCGACTCGGTGGTGGATCGGCTGCAGATGCCTCGCGAAGGGGATCACCGCCCCCAAGGCATTGTCGACCTGTCCCGAGCCCAAGCCGGGTCCCTCGACGACCATGCCGATGCCTGGCCCCCTCACGGGCCGGACGTGGATGACACCTTCGACCACCTCGTCCTGGACGGCTTCACCTACAACCACCTCGAAAACCCTGCCGGCGTGGACGAGGGCGATGGTCGGTCGGATGCGCCGGTGTGGTCGCAACGGCTGGCCTGGCTCGAAGGCCAAGCCCAGCGAGATCTCGACGAACTCTTCCGACCGGCCCCTTGGATTCAGCTTGCGGGCCGGCTTCGCGCACAGGGCTACCAAGAGGACGCCCGTCAGATCACCATCGCGCGGGAACGGCGCCATCGCCGAAGTGCGTCCGTGCGGGTTCGGGAACGATGGCAGAGCGTGCTTCTCGATTGGTTTGCCTTGTACGGCCACAATCCGTGGCGCACGGTGGGCTGGATCGTGGTCTTCGTCCTGCTGTTCGCCGGCGTTTGGTCGGGGGCCGAGCAGATGTGCAAGGCACCCGACTGCCGCGACGAACAGGTGTTCGTTCGCACCAAACGGGGGGAATTCGCGGACGATCTCAAGGTCCTGAACGCGACCTACCCGGAGTTCAACGCGCTCGCGTACTCCTTCGACTTGTTCGTGCCGGTCGTGGACTTCGGCCACCGGGAGTTTTGGCGGCCCAATACGCGATTCCGGCCCCTCGTCGAAGTCCAACTGCCGAAGGAGATCGCACCGGATGTACGGGTCGATCTCACCGTCGGTGAGCTGCTCTACATCCTCACCATCGTCGAGATGGTGCTCGGGCTCATTCTCACCTCCCTCGCCGTCACGGGCTTCACGGGCATCATCGCGTCCGAGGTGTGAGCAAGTCGTCGTAGAGCGCCTCGTAGGCGCTGACGCGGGCTTGGATTTCGAACCGCTCGACCGCATGGGCCCGGGCCGCACGTCCCAACGCCTGCTGCCGTTCGGGATGGGAAAGCACCTCGACCACGCGCTCCGCAAGCGCATCGACGTCGTCAGGGGGGACCAGGAAGCCCGTCTCTCCATCGACGACCACCTCGGGGAGGCCACCGACTCGATAGGCGACCACGGGAACGCCGCACGCCAAGGCCTCGAGCGCGGCCAGACCGAAGCTCTCGGTGCGACTCGGCAGCACGAACACCGAGGCCTCGCGTACGAGCGCCTCGGGATGCGCCTGGTTGCCGATCAAGCGGGCCCGGTCCGACAACCCCACCTGCCGCAAGCGCGCTTCGACATTTCGCCGCTCGGGCCCATCCCCCACCAGCAGCAATCGGGCGTCGGTCCGTGCCAACACTCGCGTGAACATCTCGACGAGTTGCTCGACCTGTTTGACCGGTCGAAAGTTGCTGACATGCACGATCACCGGGACATCGTCGTCGCCGAAGAGGGCCGCGAGCCGTGGCCTTCCCCGCTGGGACGGGTCGATCGGCTTGTACACGTGGGGGTCCACGAAATTGGGAATGACCGAGATCGGCCGTTCTTCGGGAGAGAGCGCAAGCGATTGGTAGGTGTCTTCGCGCAGCGAGCGCGAGGGGGTGGTGACGGCATCGGACTGCAGGATGCTGTGACGCACGATGGGCCGGTAGCCTTCGTCTTGCCCAATGAGCGTGACGTCGGTGCCGTGCAACGTGGTGACGATGCGCATCTTGGGCCCCAGTGCCTCCCGGGCCATCCACGCGGCCGCCGCATGGGGCAACGCGTAGTGCGCATGGACGAGATCGAGGCCCGAGTGGGTGGCCACTGAGACGAGGGTCGAGGCCAACGCAAGGGTGTAGGGAACGTGAGGAAACACCGGGTAGGTCGCGGCATTCACCTGATGGAAGAACACGTTGTCGAGGTTGCGGGACAACCGACGGGGCACATCCGTGCTCACGAAGTGCACGACGTGTCCTCGGCGCGCAAGCTGTACGCCGATTTCGGTCGCGATGATCCCACTGCCGCCGAACGTCGGGTAGCACAGCACACCAATGCGCAAACTCATCGGTAGGGTCCAAACGCTTGCGGCGATTGATGGGCGAAGTACGCCACGGGGTCAGGCACCGGCACCGGTCCGTTCAACACGTAGGGCTCTCCGTGTTCGACCCCGATGCTCGCGCCCCAATAGCGGTCGCGGGCTTCGAAGGCGCCGACCCCCAACGGGTCGTTGATGAGGGTCTGACGTGCCCCTTCGGCACGAAATTGGCTCGCATAACAGTCGATCGCGCGACGTTTGGTGTCGGCGAACGCGGTGATGTCGACGACAAAGTCGGGCCTTGGGTCACGCCGCTGACCGTAGTGCCATCGGTGGGTTAGCCGATGCGGAGGTCCCAGATCGGGCCAGCGATTGCGCACGCCCGCCCAGAAACACGCATCGGCCACCAAGGTTGCGGCTGCGGCGTGGTCCGGGTGCCGAGCTTCGGCCCACGGCCCCAGCACGATGCGGGGCTGGATGCGTCGCACCGTCGCCACAAGCGAGCGCAGTTGGTTGTCATCGGCCCCCCTCAACCCGCCATCGGGCAGGCCAAGGTTGCCCCGCTGGGCAACGCCGAGCACCTCCGCCGCCGCCGCCGCCTCGACCGCGCGCACCGCAGGCGTTCCGTTGGTGGCGAGTTCACCCCGCGTCAGATCGACGATGTGCACCACATGGCCTTGGGCGGTCGACCGAGCCACCAGGCCACCACACGACAGCTCCACATCGTCGGGATGCGCACCGAACACCAGCAGATCGACCGTCACGGGAGCGCCAAGGATCGCAGGGTTCCGTTCCAGGGCTCGATCGCCTCGATCAGCGCGGGCACCACGCGCTCCCAGCCCGACCGTGCCACCAACGTGGGCAACGACTGCGCCCGCTCTTGCGGGGCCCCTGCGGGCACATACCAATCGCACAACCGATTCAGGCGCCGCATCGCGATGGCGTTGTCTCGTGCGAGCGCCCTGCGGTAGCGTGCGATGAGCCGCTCCACGGCCCTGGTGACCGTGGCCTGAGTCTTTGCCACCGACTTGCCAAGGCCCTTCGATCGTGCTTTGGCCTCCGGCGCACTGCGGTCAAGGGCATCGACCAGTGCGTTGCAAGCGCTCTGCCACGCCTCGAACGGTCCTTCTTCGACCGAGACGAGGTCGGCCAACAGTTCGTCGCGGGGCAAGGCCAGCCGGTCAAGCGACCATCCCCAGTTCTCGAGAATGCGGTCGCAAGCGGGGTCGCGAATCACGAAGCGGGGACGAGGAACCACCAACGGCATGGGAAGGTCGAAGTGCGCATAGACCGGGGGCAGTTGGGCGAAGTAGGCAATCTCACCTGGGCCCCCCAGGTAGGCCGCGGTCGGCAGCAGTCGGTCCTGAAGAATGGGCCGAAGCATCGCCGAAGTTGAAAAGGCACCGGTCGAAAGGTCCTTCACGGTGCGGTCGGTACCCACGAGCGACCAATCGTCGGTCGGCCCCGGTTCGAGCCGGTAGCGCGGCCCGTCGGGACCTTCGGGGTGGAAGAACGACAACGGTGCGCCAGGGCGAACGTGAATGGGAGCGACGAATCCCGCCGCGTTCAGGCCCTCGCTCCATTGTCGCGCGCGTTGGGCCAGCGTGGCCGCCTCGGTCACCGCCTGCTCGTGCAAGGGACGCGCCGCTTGTTGCACCCGGAGATCTCGCGGGTCCACGATCAACAGTCCATGCGGCGCGAACAGGTCCTGCATCAATTCGGCAAAGGCCCCGGTCCAGGTTTGGTCCGGTGCATAGGCCTTACGGATCCGCGTGATGGTGGTGGGGCCATGGGGCAACTCACGAATCGCTCGATCGAGCTGTTCGATCGCCTGGGTCGCGGCCGGTCCGATCGAACGCGCCCCCACCGACCGGCGGCGCTCGAGGGTGCTGGGCACAGCGATGACCTGCCGTTCGCTGGCCGCATCGACGACGGCGGCGGTGGCGATCTCGTCGAAGTCGTGGTCTTCGCTCTGCAGCCAAAACACCGGCACGCATGGCGTACCGGTCGTCGCCTCAAGGACCTGGGCATGACGAATCGCGCCGGCGGCCTTGAACAGGGTGTAGAGCGGTCCACCGAACAGGCCCGCCTGTTGACCGGTGACCACACAAACCGACCCCGTACGGGCCAACTGGTCGCGATTGCGAGCCTGCGCATCCGTGCGGGTCTCGACCGCCCCCACGACCGCTGGATGAACGGATCGCGTGGCCGCTCGGGCAACCGTCTCGCGACGGGCGGTAGGATCGCGGAAGGCCGCCGGCAGCCAGCGTAATGCTTGGTCCTCTCCGGCCAACCATGCCGCTGTCAACGTCGTTGGGCCCATGGCCGAGAGAGTGCTGTCGTAGCCGGCCAAAAGCCGGTCACAAATGGTCGCTGCTTGATTCCACCTTCGGGCTCTGCCATACACATCGCACCGTTCCCGAGCTGGTCCGGACCCAGGAGCCTGCGTGTCGAACGACGCCGACCATCCCGACGCCCCGCCCCCTCTCCTCGGCCACTGGCGAAACCTTTATGCGCTTGTGATCGGAGCCCTCGCCGTACAGATCGTGCTGTATTCCTGGGTTTCGTGGATGCTGTCGTGACCGGTCTCGATTGGGTTGTGATGCTCGGCACCATCGCAACCATCGTGGTCTACGGCCTGTGGCAATCCCGTCGAGGCACCTCGGCCGCGAGCTACCTCAAAGGCGAGGACCTTCGCTGGCCGACGATTGGGCTTTCGATCATGGCCACCCAGGCCTCCGCGATCACCTTCCTTTCGGTGCCCGGACAGGCCTACGAAGACGGCATGGGCTTCGTGCAGTTCTACTTTGGGCTGCCCATCGCGATGGTCATCATCAGCGCGGTGTTCGTGCCCATCTACTACAGACTCAAGGTCTACACGGCCTACGAGTACCTCGAACAGCGATTCGACGTGAAGGTTCGGGTCCTGGCGGCCCTCTTGTTCATGGTCGGCCGGGGACTCGCGGCGGGCATTAGCATCTACGCACCTGCCATCGTGCTTTCCACGATTCTGGGGTGGTCGCTCAACATCACGAATGTGGTGATTGGTGCGACCGTCATCCTGTACACCGTCACCGGTGGGGCCAAAGCGGTCAGTCAGACCCAACGTCAGCAGATGATCGTGATCATGGCGGGCATTCTCATTGCCGCCGTCGTCATCGCCTGGCGCTTGCCCACCGGCGTGTCGGTCCTCGATGCCGCCACGGTCGCCGGAGCGGTTGGTCGTATGGAAATCGTGAGTTTCGACCTCGATCCGACGAGCCGCTACACCGTCTGGTCGGGCCTCACCGGAGGGCTCTTTCTCGCGCTATCCTACTTTGGAACCGATCAGTCCCAGGTCCAGCGCTACCTCGGCGGCCGATCGGTGGCCGAGAGCCGTCTGGGACTCCTGTTCAACGGGCTGCTGAAGATTCCCATGCAGCTCCTCATCTTGTTCATCGGCATCCTTGTGTTCGCGTTCCACGTGTTCGAGGAACCGCCGATCTTCTTCAACGAAACTGCCCTTGCCGAAGTACGACAGACCGAACAAGCCGCGGAACTCGCCGGACTCGAAGCCTCGTTCTCCAATGCCTTCGAGGCCCGACGCGCCGCGGCAGAAGCCGTCGTGACCTCGGACAGCCCATCCGCCAGGGCCGCGTTGCAAGACGCCCAGGCCCAGATGGAGGTGCTGCGCAGTGACGCGAAGCGGGTCATCGCCGAGGCCGTGCCAGGCACCGAGACCAAAGACCAAGACTTCATTTTCATCTCGTTTGTGCTGCACTATCTCCCGTCGGGACTCATCGGACTGCTTCTCGCCGTGATCTTGAGTGCCGCGATGAGCAGCACGGCGAGTGAACTCAATGCGCTTGGCGCCACCTCGGTGGTGGATCTCTACGGACGACTCTTCGATCGCAATGCCGATGACCAGCGCACCATCGCCCTGTCCAAAGGGTTCACGGTGCTGTGGGGCCTCATCGCGATTGCGTTCGCCACGTTCGCGTCGCTCGTCGACAACCTCATCCAGGCGGTCAACATCATCGGCTCGTTGTTCTATGGCGTAAGCCTCGGCTTGTTCCTGGTGGGCTTCTTCCTCAAGCGGGTGCAGGCCAACGCCACGTTCGTGGCTGGGCTCCTCGCCCAGGCCGCCGTATTGGGCCTGTACTTCACCGCCGACATCGGTTTTCTTTGGTTCAACCTCATCGGATGCGTCCTCGTGGTGGTTCTCGCCCAGGCGGGACAGCTCGTCCGTGGCGCATCCCCATCCCCAGGAGAGCCCTCATGATCCTTTCCCTGCTGCTCGCGAACCCCGCTGTGGCCCAGGGTCTGCCTATTCCCGCGGTGTCACCGCGAGCCGAGGTGATGCAAGAGGTCGGCGTCGTCGAGATCCGCGTCAACTACGCAAGCCCGGCCAAGCGCGACCGGGTGATCTGGGGAGAACTCGTGCCCTTCGGCGAGTTGTGGCGGACCGGCGCGAACGCGGCGACCACGCTGTCGGTGTCGGCCCCCGTTTCGATCGGCGGAACGACGGTGGAAGCGGGCAAGTACGCCCTGTTCACGATTCCTTCTGAGGAAAGCTGGACCATCATCCTCAACTCGAACGCGGACCAAGGCGGCACGGGCAGCTACACCGAAGACCTCGACGTGCTGCGACTCGACGTGAAGCCCCAGATGGGCGGGGAGCTCGAGCGGCTCACCTTCTCATTCCACGACACGACGGCGTCCGAGACCTCCCTCGACTTGGCTTGGGACGGCGTGCAGGTGTCGATTCCCATCGAGGTCGACACGGGCAAGATGATGGACGATGCGGTGGCGGCCTACATTTCGGGCTCCTCCCGGCGTCTTGCTTCGGCGGCCCGTCACTATTCTCGGTCCGGCGAGCACGACAAGGCCCAGGACGCGATCGACGCCGCCCTGCGCATCGAAGACAACTGGTACAACCTGTGGACCAAGGCCGAAGCCTACCGTGCGGCCGACGATCGACGTCAGGCGCTTCGCTACGCCAAGAAGGCCCAGCGGGCGGGAAAGGCGGCCGAGTCCGATGGGGGGAGCTTCCCGAAGTTCTATGCCGAACGCATCGACAAAGCGCTGACCGACTGGCGTAAGGGATAGGCCTCCCCAATATTCGGACCCCGAGCGCGTTGTCGCAGCGAGCCCGGGAGTCCCATGCTTCTTCTCTTTGCGGTGGCCTGCGCACCCGATGATGCGAGCCCGACCTACTACCAAGATGTGGCCCCCCTCCTCGCCGAACGCTGCGAGGGGTGCCATCGAAGCGGTGGAATCGGAACGTTTCCGTTCGAGAGCTACGATGCGGTGGCCCCCCTCGCGCCACTCATCGCGGAGAGCACGGCATCGGGGCAAATGCCTCCGTGGCCTGCGGTTGAAAGCGAGACCTGCACGCCGCCCCACGGCTGGGTTGACGATCTGCGCCTCACGGACCACGCCATCGATCTGCTCACGGCGTGGGATGCCGCGGGAGCGCCAGCCGGCGAGGTGGCGGAGGTGGTGGTTCCTCCCGATCTCACCGCCCTGCCCGAGCCGTCGCTCACCCTGACGCCCAGCACGTCCGTGACCATTGAGGGCACCGAGGACCAATACCTGTGCCGATCCCTCGACCCAGGCTTGGACGCGCCCGTTTGGATCACGGGCCTGCAGGTCCAGCCCGGCGACCCTGCGGTCGTGCATCACGCCCTCGTGTTTGCCGACCCCACGGGAGCGTCCGCGTCCCGTGGCGACGACGTCTGGCCGTGTTTCGGAGGCAGCGGCGTGCCCAACACCAGCCTGCTCCAGCCGTGGGCTCCCGGGCAGTTGCCCTACGAGTTGCCGCCTGACACGGGCTTTCCGTTGCCGGCGGGGGGCCGTTTTGTGGTCTCGACCCACTACCATCCCGTGCCCGGCGAAGTGCATGAGGACGCCAGCAGCCTCGAAATCCGATTCAGCCCCACTCCACCTGCTCGGCGGGCCCTCGTGACGTTGATCGGCAACGGACGCGGGCTCCAGCCGGGGCCAAGCGACCGGGGAGCCCCCGAGTTTCGCATCCCGAGTGGGGCCAAGAACCACGTCGAAACGATGGTCTTCGACAACCCCGCCGACGCCTTGACCTTCAAGGTGTTCAGCGTCGGGGGCCACCTGCATTGGGTCGGTACCTCCATCGAGGTGCGAATCGAGCGCGCAGATGGCGATACCTGCCTGCTCAACATCCCTGACTGGGACTTCGATTGGCAGATGCTGTACCGCTACGATGCACCATTCGATGCGCTTCCCGAGATTCGGCCGGGAGACCGCCTCGTGGTTCGTTGCACGTACGACAACACCCTCGACAATCCCGAAGTGGCGACCTTGCTCGCCGAAGAGGGGCTCACCGAGCCGATCGACGTGGAGCTGGGAGAAGCGACCACCGATGAGATGTGCCTCACCATGCTCGGGCTCGCTCCGGTGCTGTGATAGCCTCCCCGTTCCCCGAGGAGGCCCATGCGAACCGCCCTTGCTGTCATTGCCGGGATCGTCCTACTGACGCTTGCCTATTTCTTGCTGTGGCCGGTACCGGTTGACCCGGTCGCCTGGGATCCACCCCCGAACGCGGGGTACACCGGTGCCCACGCGACCAACCAACGGCTCGCAACGCTTGAGCGTGTCGCCGTGCCCGAACTGACGGGCCCCGAG
Source organism: Myxococcota bacterium (assembly GCA_039208735.1). GTDB lineage: Bacteria > Myxococcota_A > UBA796 > UBA796 > DRPG01. Next base: position 73,039 of record JBCCQY010000002.1, read on the forward strand.
GACCTCGTCCAATCGCCCGAGGGCACCCTCTATACGACGTCCCATGAGGGGGTCATCGCACGGATGGAGCCCGGCTCGGACGGATTTACGCCCTGGGTCACCCTCGAAGGGCGTCCGTTGGGCATCGATTGGGATGCCTCGGCCGACCGGCTCGTGGTGGCCGATGCGTACGAGGGGTTGTACGCGGTTGGGCGAGACGGCACGGTCACCGAACTTGCGACCGAAGCCGACGGCATTCCGATTCGCTACGCCGATGACGTTGTGGCCGCCTCAGACGGTCGGTTGTACTTTTCGGACGCGAGCACCAAGTTCGGGGCCCATGAACACGGCGGCACCTACGAGGCAAGCCTGCTCGACATCATGGAGCACGGTGGCCACGGCCGAATCCTCGTGTACGACCCCACCACCCAAGTCACCACCACGTTGGTCGACGGGCTCGAGTTTGCCAATGGCGTGGCGCTGAACCCCGCAGAGACGGTTTTGTACGTGGCCGAAACCGGCATGTACCGAATCCTGGCCATTCCCCTCTCCGGATCTCGCAAGGGTGCCAAAGACGTGTTCATCGACAACCTGCCCGGCTTTCCCGACAACCTGTCCCGGGGTCAGGACGGACGGATCTGGGTCGGCCTGGTGTCGAGCCGACGCGCCATCGTGGACCAAATCGCGCCAAGCCCATTTGTGCGCCGCATCATTCAGCGGTTGCCGCGGTTCACCCGACCGGAGGCCACCCGCTACGGACACGTCGTCGCCATCGATGCGTTGGGACGAGTGGTCGCCGATCTGCAAGATCCTTCGGGGAGCTTCGCCCGAACCACCGGTGCGCTTGAAGTCGGCGAGACGCTGTGGATTTCGTCGCTGCACGAGCCCGACCTTGGACGGCTGAACGGCTGGCAATCGACATTGCGCTGAGCGCAGCAACCTACTTGATGTAGCGCAGCGCCCGCATCTTCTCGAGGCTGCTGTCCACGACTTCGCGGTCGTAGCTTGGCGCATCCTTCGCGTTGCGCGTGCGCTCTTCGGTGACCCAGGCATCGCGCTTGGCCACCACCTGAGCCATCTCGGCCTGAATCCGCGCTCGTTCGGTGTTCCGCTTGTCGATTTCGGCCTGCCGCTGAGGAGCTGACAACGCCTGCAGTTCGGTGGGCAAGTCCTCATTGGCAATGGCCCCGAGGTCCGCCCTGCCCTCTCGCAAATCGTCGAGCAGGTCACCGCGGCTCGCACCCGTCACGATCTTGCCGCCCCGCTTCGTGAGCACAGACGCGCGGGAGGCCTTGGTTGAGGTCGGAGCGGCATCGTAAAGGGCCATCTTGTCGGACGTCTCCTTCCGTTCGGCCCGGCTTCCCCAAGGAATCGCCGTCTTCGAAAGTTCGCGCTGCAGCCGGTCCAATTCCTCGTCGTAGGGAGTCGAGAGCCGTTCGACGGCCCCGTCTTGGGCCACGGCGCGGAACACCCCTTCGCCCGCTACCGCAATGCTGCGGAATTGCTTGGCGGTGCCTTGCATGCTTCCACACTGGATGGCGTTGACGAAGATGTCGCGGCTTCGCGCCCTGCGCACGACCTCGCGAGGCGAAGGTTCGTTGGCGTACTGCTTGTCCGGCGCATCCCCGACAAGGAAGATCGACCGAAAGACCCGGCCTTCCTGGGACCACGGCTGTTCGTTCACTCCCGCAAGAAGGCCCTGAACCACCGACTCAGGCGCATCTCCGCCGCCTTGCGCCTGCAGACCCACCAACGTGCCGTAGATGGCGTCAAGATCGTCGGTAATCGGGGTCGTCTGAGTCACGTAGGCATCGCCCCGATCACGATAGGCCACCAGCCCAACCGCCACCTCGGGGCGAGGCTCCTGGCTTGAGAAGTCGTTGACGACCTGCCAGATCGTCTCTTTCGCCCCTTCGATGAGGCCCGACATCGACGATGTGGTGTCGAGGACAAAGACCAGTTCGACCCTGGCTCCGGGCCGTGGCGTCACCTTGGCCTGCGGAGGCTCGGCCTTGGGCTCGACCGACATCTCGATCGGTTCGTCGGGCGGAGTCACGACATCGTGGGCGCGGGGAGTCAGGTAGGGTGCGGAAACGGCGGCCACCGCCACCAAACCAACCAACGACCACGTCAGGGTCGAACGCTTCATGGAACCTCCGAGGAGCTGTCGTCCCAACGGAGGTCCCTTCGCGAACTTACGGACAGATCTGCTTCGGGTCCCGTTGCAGAGTTACCGACACACGATCCGTCAATTTCACGCCTTGGGCAGCATCGTTGACCGTGACCGAGAGATCGGCCGTCTGGCCGTCCAACCCGCACACAAAGGCAACGGGATCATCGGTGAGTTCGTCGTCGTCGAAAATCGCGCGCAAGCCGAAGAACGTCCATCCGCAGGGTTTTTCGGGAACCAGCGCCAGGGTCTGAGCCGGCAACGCGCCGGTCAGCGTCTGGGCCTGCCATTCAAGGGCCAGCTGCACCGAAACCACCTGTTCCGTCGCCATGACCCGCCCACCAACATCAATGTGCCAGCCCCCTTGCGGACCAAACACCACGGTCACGGCGTCACCGGGGTTGAGCGGCAAATACTCCGACAGCCCCGTTCCAATGTCGACGGACGGCACCTCGCACGGGTCTGGCGGAGGCCCGGTGTCGGCGGTCGAAACTCCGGTTGCGACCGGGGGAACACCGGTCTCATTCTTCGGCGGGCTGAGGTCGGTCTCGGGGGTGCACCCCAATCCCAGCAGGACGAACATCACGGTTCGAGCACCACGCGCGTGTTGCCTGGCACGTTGATGGCCGCCAACGTACGGCCGTCTGGCCACAGGACGCCCACGAAATCTGCGCCCGTGTAGTGGCCCAGTCCAAAGCGTGTCGTCAGGGCGTTCTGCGAAGCGCGGCTGCTGCCCCCGGTCACATCCCGGAACCAGACATCGTCGCCTGCCTTCACGACAACGCGCGCCGTAATGCCCGTGCCTTCACCGGTTCCGGGGGCACTGCCGATGACCACTTCGAGGAAGCGGTTCGTGCCGCGGTCGGTGTCGTTGCGGTACAACTGAACCCGATTGCCCCCGGTGTTCGCACTCACCACATCGACGTCACCATCGTGGTCGTAGTCCGCGAACGCCACCGGAACGTTGTGGCCGTTTTGGGTCGTGGGATGCGTCCATTCCTGCTCGGTGAAGGTGGGCGGGTCATCCTGGTTGTGCGTAAACGTGAGGTAGGGGCGCCAGTCTTCCTGGGCGACGAAAATGTCCCACCACCCATCCGCATTGAGGTCTTCGAACCCGAGTCCCCAGCCGTAGGTGCCACGAACGCCCGCCGCAAGGGCAAAGTCGACGAACGTACCGTTCGGCTGCCCCATCAACAGGGCATTCCCACCAATGTTGCCGATGTAGTAGTCGAGGATGCCGTTGCGATCGACATCTGCGCCATCGATGCCCATGGGATTGCCCATGGCGTTTGTCATCTGGGCCGCCGACGTGACATCGACGAACTGTCCGCCTTGGTTTTGGAGCAGCGAGCGGTTCGACGTGAAGTTCCCGCGGTCGTTCCAGACGTTGAGGTCCTGGTCGCCGTCGTTGTCGAAGTCGGTCCAAATCACCGCACAGGGGTTGCCGGTCGTGGAGACCTGCAGGCCAGCGGCCGCGCTCTCATCGGTGAATCCGCCCGCCTGGTCGTTGCGCAGCAGGTAGCCATGGCGCGAGTTGTTGTCGAAGGTGCTGGAGGCGACGAACAAATCGAGCCAACCATCGCCGTCGTAGTCACCAAACGCTCCGATCTTCGATGAGCCAGAGAAGTCCTCGGAGGACGCCGGACCACCCGCCCCTGCGGCTTCGGTCTGATCGGTGAACGTGCCCCCCTCATTGCGAAGCAGGACGTCGTGGTCATGGGCGCCGATGTAGATGTCGACATCCCCATCCGCGTCGTAGTCCGCGGCAGCGACCGAGTAGGTGTCGAGCCCACGCAAGATGTCGCCAAGGCCCGTGGAGGCAGAGACGTCCGTGAAGGACCCCTTGCGGTCGTTCCTCCAAAGGCTCGACGTGGGGTTGCCCCCCGATGCGATGAGAATGTCTTCCCAACCGTCTCCGTCGTAGTCGAAGAAGCCGATTCCCACGCCGTGGGAGTTACCGCCCGCCAACGCCTGACTAAGACCCGAGGTTGCCGCGACCTCGGTCAGGACGAGCGGCTGGCTTTCCACCCGTTGGTCCTTGGGAATCATCTCTACCTTGTGGCCAAGGTCCCGGGCGCCAGCCAGCGGGATGTCCTGCCACAAGAACGGCGCACTGAAGGCTTGTCCGTCGTTGCCCGTGTCGTCAGGTGCGGAGTCTGTATCGGCGTCCGCATCGCTATCGGCGTCCGCGTCACTGTCCGCATCGGCGTCCGCATCGGCATCTGCGTCTGCGTCGGCATCTGAGTCCGCGGAATCCCCGCTGCAGGCCGCAAGGGCACCGCCGAGGGCTAAAGTCCACAGGATCGGCCAGGCGTTGAGTCGCATCCACGCTCCTTGTCGCGCGTGGTCACTATGACACGGCCCACCAGGGTTCGCGTCGCAGATCTGTCAAGGGAGCCGCCTGTCCGCTGTGTTCAGGGGCCTACCGGGTTGTTTTGTTCCTGCGTGTACACCACGAAGGTCCGCGAGACCTGGGACCCCACAAACGGCAAGCCGAACAGCGACTGGTAGGGCACCGCCGCATGAACGCGAAGCCACATGCGACCGCTCAAGTCGGGGGTCCAGGTCGCCGTGACGGTGGCGGTCGAGGAGTCGAGGCCCCACAGGTCGAGCGCCTCCCGGGTCGTCATCTCGGCCTTGTCGGTGATCGGAGCCCCGGTCTTGGCATCGGCGGGCAGGATGGTTCGACTCGCTTCCCGGGCACCATCCTGGACCGCCCGGCTCACCGCCTGTCGCGAAAAGGACCACCAAGCGAAATCGGTCGACCCCACGAGCAACAACAGAACAAACGGCAAGGTAAGTGCAAACTCGATCGCGTTGGCACCGCGTCTCATGTCGGATCCCGTTGAAACTCGAGACGAACCACCACCTCATCCGTGAGGTCGCCCGACTGGATTTCGGAAAGGGCTGGAGTCAGGCCATCCCAAGGCGCGACGAGGTTGCAACGTAGGGCGCGGTTGGGGATGGCCCCCACCATTGTGGTATTCACCACACAACCTGGACAAGCGCCAACACTGCCCTCGTAAAGGCTCCGAATGGCGTTTTGGGCTCGGGTGTGCACGTCGGCCACGGCACTTTCCTTGAGCCCCGGATCGACGAGCGAGCCCGCCCGACACCCTCGACTCACCGCCGAACGCATGGCGCCCCGTTGAAGCATCAGCCACGAAAGGTCGACGCTTCCTCCGACCAACAGCACAAACACCGGAAGGAGCAAGGCAAACTCAACCGCGTTGGCCCCCCGACGCTTCGTTCGACGCATCATCATTCCACCAACGCAATCGGAAGCGACTCGGCAATGTCGGTGAAGATGTCGACGAGTTCGGACGAATTCGTGGCTCGAATGAAATATCCGTCACCCTGGGCGACCGGAACCATCCAGGGGTCATTGAGCTTGAAGCTCACCATCCAGGTATGCACCTCCGCCGTGTCCCATGCCATCTTCGTCATGGCCTGTGACTCGCTGCGAATGGCGTCTTTGGTGCGTGCGGTGGCCCCGGTGTACTCGAAGCGCCACCGGGTATCGACCCATCCAACGTCGTTCCGGTTCTTGTGCTTGCCGACATCGGCCGGAGCCCCATCCGTGATGATGATCATGGCTCGATAAACCGTTGGATCGGGCTGCTCGGCGAACATCTTGGTCGCCATTTGAATGCCGATGGCATGGTCGGTGCCGGTCTCATCGTTGAACTGCAGGGGAACCGGCGGCAGTGGCTCCACAGGAATGGCAGTGCCCGTCAGCTGGGCTCGGTCCAGTTTCAGCCACTCCTCACGCACGCCGTTCGCCACGGCATCATCCACCCGCGTGAGCGGCGTGAACTCCGTTCCATACTTGCCATGGAACACGACCAACCCAACGCGGTCGTTCTTTCCTGCCGCGGAAGCCATGTGGTCGAACACCGCGACGGCTCCATCCCGGGCCCCGACGAAATCCACCGGACTCCACGACCGCGTGATGTCGACCACCACGATGGTGTGGAGGGGTCGGGCGGCGGCCGCCGCCGTTCCGCGAAGGGTTTGGCTGCCCGCTCCCCAAAAACCCGAGAACGGAAGGTCCACATCGACCTTCACGTCCACACGAACCGCGTTCGCATTGAGGCTGGTTGGCGTGAAAACCCCTGCTTCGAAGAGCCCAAAGTCCAGGTGATCTTGAATCGGCTGGATGCCCGCCACCCGATTGTGCCCCGTGACCTGCTGGGAAACGGCCTTAGCAACCGCTCGATTGTTGGTAGACCGAAGCTCCAGAATCGCGGCCTGGGCCGACGCATCGGCTACGGCTTGAATTTCCGCGTCCGCCAAACGCAACATGGACAGATCAACGGCAATCGCACCAAACGCAACCAGTGCGCTTGCGGCGATGGCATAAACTGCAGCATAGGACCCACGCTGCGGCATTCTCGAGAGTTTCATGGTTGACCCCGCGCGGTCGGATTCTATGAAAGGGATCTCAAGTATCGGGTCTCATAGCGGTGACGCCTCCATACTCCCTCCACATCCATTTCAATCAGTACCGATACCCGGAAGAGATTCCGTCAACCGGGACTTCGGAGGTTCGTTTGACGCCGCGCGATCCACTTGTTGTGGAAGACGCACAAATGGGAGGAACCCAATGGCGACGCGGATCGAGAAAGACAGCCTGGGTGAGGTCGAGGTCCCCGACGAGCGCTATTGGGGCGCCCAGACCGAGCGCAGCCGTCAGAATTTCCCAATCGGTACCGAGACGATGCCCGAGGAGTTGATCGCGGCGTTCGCCGTCGTGAAGAAGGCCGCCGCCCGTACGAACGTGGCGCTCGCGGGGCTTCCCGCCGAGACGGGCAAGGCCATCGAGTCGGCTTGCGACGAGATTCGAGCCGGGAAGCTGCCTCACGAGTTCCCTTTGGTGGTCTGGCAGACGGGGTCGGGAACCCAGAGCAACATGAACCTCAACGAGGTCATCGCGAACCGCGCCAGCGAGATGCTGGGCGGCGACTTCCGCGTGAACCGTCAGGTCCATCCCAACGACGATGTGAATCGTAGCCAATCGTCGAACGACACCTTTCCCACCGCGATGCACATCGCGGCCTACAGCCTCGTCAAGTCGCTGACGATTCCCTCGCTCGAAGGCTTGCGCGACACCCTGGCCGCCAAATCGGCTGCGTTCGACAACGTGATCAAGACGGGCCGCACCCACCTCATGGACGCCACACCGCTGACGTTGGGGCAGGAACTGAGTGGCTATGTCACCCAGATCGACAATGGACTCACCGCGCTCCACAACGCCCTGCCTCGCGTGGCGGAACTCGCCCTTGGCGGAACCGCGGTGGGTACGGGGCTCAACACACCGGCTGGCTACTCCGAGGCGGTCGCCGGAGCCATTGCCGACATTACGGGGCACCCATTCGTCACGGCCCCCAACAAGTTCGAAGCGCTCTCGGCCCACGATGCGCTCGTCGAACTGTCGGGGGCGCTCAAGCGCGTTGCCGTGAGCCTGCTGCACATTGCCAACAACATTCGACTGCTGGCGTCCGGCCCCCGCACCGGCATCGCCGAAATCACGATTCCCGCCAATGAGCCCGGCAGTTCAATCATGCCGGGGAAGGTGAACCCGACGCAGTGCGAAGCCCTCACGATGGTGGCGGCACAGGTAATTGGGAACGACACCACGGTCGCCCTGGCCGGCACCCACGGCCAATTCCAACTCAATGTGTTCAAGCCGGTGATGGCCTACAACGTGCTCCAAAGCGCGCGGCTCATCGGCGATGGCGCAAAAAGCTTCAACGAGCGCTGCGCGCAGGGCATCGAACCCAACACGGCACGCATCGCCGAACTCGTCGAACGCAGCTTGATGCTCGTCACGGCCCTCAACAAGCACATCGGCTACGACCGGGCCGCCGAAATCGCCAAGAAGGCGCACGCCGAAGGGACGTCGCTCCGTGAAGCGGCGCTGGCCCTCGGCCATCTCTCGGCCGATGAATTCGACCGCATCGTGGTTCCCGCCAATATGGTGGGAAGGTAGGTCGGTAGGCCGCTCCGACCGAGCCGTTACGTCGGAGCGAGGATCATTTGCATCCGCCGACCTTCCATACGGGGATGGCTCTCGATCCGGCTCACGTCGCTCACCGCTTCGGCGATGCGGAGGCACTGCTCTGCACCGATGTCTCGGTGGGCATGCTCACGACCTCGGAACCACACGACCACCTTGACGAGGTCGCCACGGTCGAGGAAGTCCTTCGCCTTGCGAATCTTCACCGCCAGGTCGTGCTCATCGGTCTTCGGACGAATCTTCAGTTCTTTGAGCTGACGCTGATGCTGCGACTTCTTGGCCTGCGACTTGGCCTTTTTCCGGTCGTACTTCATCTTACCGAAGTCTGCGAACTTGCAGACGGGCGGATCCGCATCGGGTGCGACTTCGACCAGGTCGAGCCCGCGCTCGTTTGCGAGCTGCATGGCGTCGGCCGGCTGGAATTCTCCGAGGCGGTTGCCCTCCTCGTCGATGACCATGACCCGGCGGGCCCGAATGTGCTCATTGACCCGAGGTCCTTCGACCGGGGGTGGTGTACGGCGTCCACGACGTCGAATACCCATGATTACACCTGCTCCCGGTTGGGAGACTCGAGATTCACTCGTTGGATTGGTTCTCCTTGCTGAATGAGGTTTACCTTTGACTGTTCCTTCACGAACACTCCTTGAAGGGGTGGACTAATCACGCCTCTCACCGTACAGCCTTCTTAGAGGCCCTGGGGTCGGTGTGTGAATGGGCGCCCGCGGGCGGAAGTGCCCGTTCTTTTAGTATAGCAACGATTCGCATTCGTTACGAGGGCCTATCGGCGGATGCGACCTCATCACGACCGAATGCCTTCCTTGACGGATGCTCACCGGACGGACACGTGTGGCTCACGCCCGGGAGGCCCCATGGATCCGTTCGACTCACCCCAAGCCGAAGGCGGTTTCAAGATCGGCGAGCTTTCGGCCGCCGTTGCCGTTAGCGACGCCATTTCAGGCATGCTGCGGAACGCCCTAGGTTGGTTCCTCGTCATGGTCACATTCATGGTGGCCATCTTCATCGGCATTTGCCCCACCGTCGTCGGTTGGATCGTTCTCCTACCTCTGATGACGTGGGGCCTTCAGGCCTACGCGCTCGAAGCGGTCGACGGAAACGCGAACTACATGACGCTGTTCTCGGGCTGGGAGCAATTCGGCACGATGATGGCGCGCATGTGGGGCCTGTTCATTTTGGGTGGTTTGGCGTACGGACTGCTCTTCACTCCGCCCTTCGTGCTCATCTCGTACCCCGAACTCCAAATGATGGTCCAAGGCGATTTCGCTGCGTTTGAGCAGGCGCAAATCATGTTCACCGTCAAGTCGATGGCCGTAGGGCTCCTGATGAGCTTGCTGGCCGTCCGATTCATCCTGGTGTTGCCGTTCGTCGTGGACCACGACAAGCCCATCCTCGAGGCCATTTCCGAGAGCTGGCAGCGGACGGGCAGCCATTGGCTCACCCTGATCGGAATCATCTTGCTCTACCAGCTGCTGCTCGTCCCCGGCCAGGTGCTGAACCTTGGGGCGGCTCAATTCAATACGCAGGCCCAAAGCAACCCTGAAGAACTCGTCGCCGCCCTGCCCTTGGTTTTGGGCGCTCAGCTCTTCGCGACCGTGCTCAACCTCGTCGTCGCAGTGTTCTTCTCGATGCTGACGGCGAGCGTGTTTCGTCAACTGGCCGGGCCTTCCCCCCAGAAGGCTGCGGGCGCCTAAGCGTGTTTTGTGCGGGCAGGTGAAAGCTTCCGCCCGCACCCCCGTTCGGCTGCCGCAAAGGAGGCCGAATGACCCGTGTGCTCGTCTGGCTCGGACTGCTCGTCGCGTGCTCTGACCGCAGACCTGTTTCCACGACGTCCCCCCCTACGGTCGAGGCGGTGGCCCCTGAAACCGCCCCCAGGGAGAGCCCCCGCCTCCCCCTCGATTCAGATGCCGCCGCGTTCTTCGATGCGATTGAGCCGGCCTGGGAGCGCGGGGATCAGCGACGTGCGATGCTGCAAGTCGACAAGCCGTTGTACCGACCCGGCGAGACGATCTGGTTTCGCCTGTTCGACCTGCGACATCGCACGCTCGATGGTGAGGGGGCCTACCCGGTCACCGCAGAACTCATCGACCCCCGTGGGGCGACCGTGTTCTCGAAGCGGCTGCGCAACGACGGTGGGTCGGGCTTCAACGACTTCGAGTTGCCCCCCGGAGTTGCGGGCGGCCGCTACCTCGTTCGGGTAAGCCAGACCGCCCGCGGCAAGGTGGTCGAGCGACCGGTCATCGTGGCCAGCTTCGAAGCGCCACGGGTCAAGAAGACGCTCGACTTCGTCCGAAAAGCCTATGGCGAAGGCGACAAGGTTGCGGCCACCGTAAAGGTCGAACGCGCCACTGGCGCCGCACTCGCCAACCATGCCCTCACTGCGGTGGTCGACCTCGACGGGCGCGAACTCACCCGTTTCGTGGTGACCACCAATGCGCAGGGCGAGGCTCGAACCACCTTCACCTTGCCCGAGGCGATCGACTTTGGAGATGGACTTCTCACCGTGCTCGTCGAGGATGGTGGGGTCACCGAGTCCATTTCACGCCCCATTCCCATCGTGCTTTCAAAGGTCGACCTGGCGCTGTTTCCCGAGGGAGGCGACCGGGTGGCCGGCCTCCCCGGTCGGATCTACCTTCGGGCCCTCACGCCACGGGGCAAACCCGCAGACATCGGAGGTCGGGTGCTCGACGCAGACGGCAGCGAAATCACCACCTTCCGCACGGTGCGTGACGGGCTCGGCCGCTTTAGCCTGCCGGCCGGCGTGGACGAAGGCACGGTGGTCATCGACGAGCCTGCGGGCATCACCACGACCCTGCCCCTGCCCGAACCGAAGCCCGATGGATGCGCGATGCACGTCTACGACGACGTGACCTCCATGTTCTCGGCAATTCGGGTCGGTCTACGGTGCACCGACCCTCTCGCCGCCACCGTGCATGCGATGGTGAGAAACCGCCCCCTCGATGCAGCCACGGTGCAGGTCGACCCCGGCAAGGAGACGGTGGTTTACCTGCAGCCCGACGACATGGGAGCACGCCAACAAGGCGTCGCCCGCGTCACCCTGTTCGTTGGTGATGTGCCCGTCGCCGAACGGCTCGTGTATCGAAACCTCGGCGTCGAGCTGAACGTTGCCGTGGAGGCGAAGCCCGGTTCAGCAACCCCGCGGGAGGACATCGCACTCACCGTCAAGACCACCGACCCGCAAGGACAACCGATCGCGGCCTCGGTCGGTCTCGCAGTGGTCGACGACACCTTGCTCTCCTACGCCGATGACGAGTTTCCGCATCTGCTGGCGGCGACTTACCTCACCCCGGATTTGCCCTACGACCTCGAAGCCTACGAACTCAACAGGTACTTCGACCCCGAGACGCCGGACCGTGCGGTGGCGCTCGACCGCCTTCTCGGCACACACGGCTGGCGTCGGTTCGAATGGAAGAGGCTTACGCACACGCCCTCGTGGCTCGCGGCGCTCGAGACCGAACACGCCCTCGCCGACAACGTCGTCGACATCGCCGAAGTCGAAGCCGAGGAACAAGCCGCGCCGCGTCGCGAGCGTCGCAGGAAACGTCCCATGGCCCCTTTGCCCGTCGAGGCGCCACCGCCCGAGGCCGAGCCCGTGGGCGATGAATTGCCGATGAGGGACGCAAAGGCGCCCCAGGAGGAGGTAGCGGACGGCGACTTCGCCTTCGACAAGGCCCTCGAGATGGAGGACGAGGGCAAGCAAAAGATGGAATTCGGCGCGGGGCGTTTCGACGACCGGCTGCGAGCCGCCAACGTCATGAAATGGTCGGTGGCCCGCGTTTTCCCTGTGCCACCGCCACAGCCTGCCTACGACGGACCGCGGACCGACTTTCGACAAACCATCTTTTGGAAGCCGGATGTCCAGACCGACGACAATGGCCAGGCCACCGTGCACCTCACGACCTCCGATGCCATCACGAGCTTTCGGGTCGTGGCCGAAGGGGTCGGCGGTGGTGCAGTGGGGCGAACCGAGCACGTGTTCGAAAACGTCCGTCCCTTCTCGTTGAACATCAAGCTTCCGGTCGCCTTGACCCAGGGAGACCAGCTGCAACTGCCCGTCACGCTCGCAAGCGAAGTGAATCGGCCCCTCACGGTCCAGCTGACCCCCACGTTTGGCCCCGGCCTCACCGTGGCGGATCCTTCTCCGCGCCCCGTCGCGCTCCCTGCGCGAGGTCGCGACACCGTGTGGTTCGACGTCAAGGTTGAAGGCCCGCCCGGGACCACGTCCATCGGCATGGCCGCAATCGGTGGAGGACAATCCGATGAGATGGTGCGGGACCTCGAAGTCCATTCGCGAGGGTTTCCGCAGACCTTCGAAGCCAGTACCTCGATCGACGACCGCGAAACCTGGACCATCGACCTGGCCAAGGCGCTGCCCAACAGTGTGACCGCCAGCGTTCGCCTCTATCCTGAGCCCGTCGCCACCCTCACGGAAGGCATGGAAGGGCTGTTGAGGGAACCCAACGGCTGCTTTGAGCAGACCAGCTCCAGCAATTACCCAAACCTGATGGTACTGCGATACCTCCAGCAGCATGATGTCGCCGACGCGAGCCTGCAAAAACGGGCTTCGGAACTCCTCGAGCGCGGCTACGCAAAGCTGGTGGGCTACGAGACCGCCGAACGCGGCTACGAGTGGTTCGGCTCGACCCCCGCGCACGAAGCGCTCACGGCCTATGGCCTTGTTGAATTCGTCGACATGCAGGAGGTCTTTGGGGGCGTCGACAGGGCGATGATCGATCGGACACGGGACTACCTGCTGTCGCGCCGTGACGGGAAAGGTGGGTTTCTGCGAAGCAGTCAGGCCCTCGACTCCTTTGGCCGGGCCCCTGACGACGTGACCGATGCCTACATCCTGTGGTCCCTCACCCGTGCAGGCACCACCACCAACCTCAATCGGGAGCTGGAGCGCACCCGCGACCTGGCGCGTTCGACGACCGATCCCTACCTCCTCGCGTTGGCCACGAACACGCTGTTGAACCTGGAGGACCCGAGCGATGGTCGGGCGGCCCTCAAGCGCTTGCTCGCCCTGCAAGCCGACGATGGGGGATTCCCGGGTGCGAAAACGTCGATCACGCGTTCGGGAGGCCGTGGCCTCGACATTGAAGCCACGGCCCTTGCGGTGCTCGCCATGATCAAGGGCGACGCTCCCCGGAACGCGCTGCGCAAGGCCGTGGCATTCCTCAACGAGGCCCGGGGCGGCTACGGCGCGTTTGGGTCCACCCAAGCCACCGTGTTGGCACTCGATGCTCTGACGGCCTACGCGAGCGCGAGTCGGGCCACCCGCGCCCCGAGTCGGACCACGGTGCGCCTCAACGACGAGGTGGTGGGCACCCACGACACGCCGGCGAACTTCCGAGGCGCCATCGAGTTCACCGACTTCGCCTCGGCGTTTGAATTGGGGTCGAACACCCTGGTCGTCGATCACGAAGGCGAATCCATGCCGCTGTCGGTGGTCGTGGACTACCGCACCGTCGAACCTGCGTCGGCGGACGAAGGAACCGTCGACGTCACAACCCGGCTCGACAAAGCGCGGGTGGCCATGGGTGAAACCCTTCGACTCACCGCACGAATCGAGAATCGAACCGCGGAAGGACAACCGATGGCACTCGCTCGAATCGGGCTGCCCGGGGGTCTGACCGCGGCCGGCTGGCAGCTCGAGGACCTCCGCAAGCAAGGCACCGTCGACTTCTACGAGACCACGCCTCGCGAGGTGGTGCTCTACTTCCGCGATCTCGGGCCCCGAGAAGCCTTCGAGGTCGGCCTCGATCTCACCGCGGAGGTCCCCGGCACCTACGAGGGGCCCGCTTCGCAAGGCTACCTCTACTACACCAACGAACTGCGCCGATACGCCGCTGGTCTCGAGGTGACGATCACTCGGTGACCGAACGGGTGCGGAGCGCGCTATCCCCTCTGCAACGTGCGAGGGGGATGGCATGTCCGTCGATACCGTCGAGGCATTAATCACAGAGCACGAGCTGCGGGTGGACTTCGGAGCCGACGTGCTCGCCGAGGCAGACGCTCACGAGGCCTCACCGGGCCTCGACGACCCGACCCTTGAAGACCTCACGGGGTTGCCGTTCGCCACCATCGATGAGGTCACCTCCCGCGACCTCGATCAGGCCCTCTACGTCGAGGCTGACGCGGCGACGGGGGACTTCGTGGCCTGGTACGCCATCGCAGACGCCGCGCACTACGTGCCGGTGGGCTCGGCCACGTTCCGCGAAGCGCTGTTGCGTGGCGCCACGTACTACTTCCCTGGGCGCAACGTCCCCATGCTCCCTCGCACCCTGTCCGAAGGGATCGTGAGTTTGAACCCTGCGGTTCATCGGCGCGCCCTCGTGTGGCGAATGGCTGTGGCCACCGATGGCCACTGCACCACCACGACGCTCCATCGAGCGCGGATTCGTTCGAGAGCAAAACTCGACTATGACGGAGTACAGGCTTGGTTTGACGGCCAACGGCCCGACCCCACGGACGACCCCGAGGTCCTTGCTTCGCTTCGGGCTCTCGCCCAGTTTGGCGAGTGCCGACTCGCGGTCGCGGAGACCCGGGGGGTCGTGCAAATCCGGCGACGGGAGGTCACGGTGGGCCTCGGCGACGCAGGCCTGCGCTTTGTGGCCCAGGGCGACGAGCGCAACGACGTCGAACGCTTCAACGAACAGCTGTCGCTGTTGTGCAACATCGAAGGCGCCCGGCGGCTCGAAGAGGCCGAGCAGCGACTGCCCGAACTGGTTCAACCCATCTTTCGGGTGCACCGTCCGCCCAACGAAGACCTTCTCGACCGCCTCGCGGCCCAGCTCAAAACCCTGTGCGCTCACCATGATCTTCCGGTGGCCCAGTGGGTGTGGTCGCCAGACGAGGGACCGAGCCTCGCCAAGTTCCTCGATCGGTTGCCCGTCGAGCAACGCGTGTCCCAGGTGGTGCATCGCCAGGTCGTGATGATGAACCGGGCCGCAACCTTCGAGACCGAACCGGGGCCTCATCATGGGGTGGGTGCGTCTCGCTACGGACGGTTCTCGGCGCCCATGCGCGAGGTCGTAGGGGTGTTCCTACATCAGGAACTCGCCGAGGCTGCCCGGGCCAAGCGATCCCCGCTGCCTGCGAACTTCGCCACCCCTGAAGCACTGCAACAGGCGGTGATCGACGCGGCCACAACCTCGCGTCAGCGCCAACGGACGATCGACCGCCAGCTCAATCGAGCGGCCCTCGACCAGATTTTCACGGATGCCACAACCCCCTTGCCCGCGACCGTGATGGGCGTGTCCCGGGGCCGCGTGCACGTCCAACTCGACGAACCCCCGATCGACGCCAAGGTCTATTTCCGTCACCTTTCGGACCGCCACGGTCCCCTCACCGCCGATGCCCTCGGCATGGCGGCACATCGCGCAGACGGCACTCCGCTCGTAGTGGCAGGGGACTCTGTGCAGGTCCGCGTTCTGGGCCGAGATGCGGAAACGGACCGATGGGCCCTGGACCTCGGGTAGCAAGAACGCCCATCCAACGGCATAGTGAAGCGACGATTGGAAGGAGGACCTCGTGATCGGCTGGCAGTTGTTGGCATTCGCGTGCTCGAAGCCCCCACCGGAGCCCGTCGACGCCTCGTCGATGGAAGCGGCTCTCAGTGATGAGTTTCTAGGTCCCGTGACCGTCACCTGGGACCAACCTGAGGCCGCCGATGTCCAGATTCAATACCAGGTAAATGGGCGCTGGCTGTCCTCACCAGTGCGCAGCGTCAGGGCCGGTGAACAGTCCATGACCATCGTGGGCATTCCGCTCGGCGAAACCGCTTCGTGGCGAGTGTTCATCGACCATCCGCGCGAGCCCGTGCTCGTCGAAGCTCCCGAGCCCATCGTGAGCGCTCCGTTGCCCAAATCCTTCCCGCCGCTGAAAATCGACATCGAAGATGATCTGCGGCGCGACGACTACATCCTTACGAGCGTCAATGAGCGCAACTGTGGTTGGTGCAGCGGTCCGTACTGGACGTTCATCACGAACCGCGAAGGTCAGGTCGTCTGGGCCACGCGCACGGGAACCGGCGAATGGACTCTGTTCAGCCAGGTTTCGGTCCGTGGCGACCACATCATCTACGACGTCCTCTCCGAGCCGTCGTTCGCCGTGCGCACCTACCTCGATGAATCGATCGAGGAAATCGGCATGGCAGGCCACCACCACGGATTCATCGAGCTGCCCGATGGCACGTTGGCGTGGGGCGAGCACCAGTCCGGAGCGTTCACCGAGCAGATCGTCGAGCGGGCGCCCGGCTCGGATGAAACCCGCACCGTGTGGAGCTGCTCCGATTGGCCGCAGGTCCAAGGTTGTCGCAGCAATGCGCTGGAGTACGACGCGGAACGCGACGTTTACTGGTTTTCGTTCTACACGCTGAATGCGGTGGCCGAAGTCGACCGCTCGACCGGCGACCTAGTGGGTTTCTCGGACCTTCGCCGCCCCGGCCCTCAGATCGCCAACGAATATGTGTTCTCGCCCGAGAACTCGATCTTCACGTGGCAACATGGCCCACGAGTGTTGCCTAACGGCAATATGCTCATCTCAACCGATGATACGTCACGTACCACGACGAAAATCAGCGAATATGAACTCGACCGCGATTCGGGCGTGTTCACCGAAGTCTGGTCTTACGATCCCGGCGTCCTCGCGCGCTTTAACGGCGACGTGCTGCGGCTTGAAAACGGCAACTCGATGCATGGGCTCGGGGCGGCGGGTATCGCCTACGAGGTCAATGACGAAGGCCAGGAAGTCTGGCGGATGTCGTTCCCCGATGGGCATCAGGTCGGTCGTCTCGCGGTCATCGAGGACCTCTACACGCTCGTCGCACCGTAGCGATCAGGCCCCGTAGAGGGCGAACGTCCCAAGCCAGTGGTCTCCTGCGTAGTGGCCGGAGAACAATGCCGACATCGCCGCTTCCCGGTGAGCCGCGGCGCTGGTCTGCCACTCCGAGGCCTGGGGATGGGCGGAGCGATGGGCGGCCAGCGCCCGGAGTTCCCAGGCTCGGGACAGGTCGAGCCCCACGAGGTGGGCCAACCAACCGTCGGTCGGATCAAGTTCGCGAATCGGCATGAGCGTGTGAGCGGCTGGAGGTCCATACCGCTCAAGCCACCCATCGAACGCCTCAGGCTCGAGCACCCGCCGCATCACACCGATGGCGGTCAGCCCAGCCGACAGGAAATCATAAGCCGAGGGCTCGTACGCCCAGGGGTAGTTCACGTCTTCCCCGAAGAATCGGATCGCGTGCTCGGTGATCAAGGGCCGGAGATCGGGTCGACCGCAGTCCGGAGCGGCATCCCAAAAGAGTTCAAGGGCGAAGCCAGAATTGCGGTGCGTGCCCGTGCGAATCGGGCCCAATTGCCCCGCGAGCCGAGGTCCGATGCGGTCCGCCAGCAAATCGATGAGGGGACGCAGCGCCTCGCCCGCTCCAGTCAGCCCCGGATCCGAACTCTGGGACAGCTCGGCGGCCAACATGAACAGCCACGCCCATCCATACGGCCACTCGAACCCTTTGCGAGCGGGATGCTCAAAGTACGCCTGTTCCACCGCGACCCGTTCCGGGGTGAGCGACGTCACGAGGTGCATCCGAGCGTCGTGAGCCGTGCGCGCATCGAGCAGGCCCCGGTTGGTGAGGCGAGCCAGCGTCCAATGGGCGTGAACCGCCGAATGCCAGTCGTAGCAACCGTGAAAAATGGGGTGCCAGACCTTGGGGGGAGCCCCATCATCGGGCCCCGTCCACACATGACCCGGCTGGTAGGGCCAGGCCCGGGTAATCCCATCGAGGGCGGTGACCGCAATGCGGCGTGCAAGGTCCAAAGGCATCGGAATCGCGGTCATACAAATTCCTATCACGGCCCGTTTTCACAAACTTCGGTGCAACGGATTCGTAATTCGCGCGCCCAGCACCATACGTCCTGTTCGCTAGACACCGTCCCCCCGGGGGAGATCCATGAACGCTCGGACCGAAATGCTCACGATCGAGCCGCGCGCGGCCCTGCCGTCGCCGCTCCACCTCCATCATGGTGGCCAAGTGGCCCGTGGGACGGTCCGCTACTGTTGTTCCGAGTCGGATGGCCCCCCGTTGGTGTTGCTCGGTGGCGTATCGGCGCATGCCGAGTGGACGTGGTGGCCGCGTATGGTCGGCTCGGGCTTGACCATCGATCCCGACCACAACCAGCTCGTCGGCATCGAGTACCTCGATGAACCCACCGTCGATCCGCGCGACCAGGCCCACGCTGTGGTTGCCGTGCTCGATCACCTCGGCCTGGACCGGGTGCGGGTGGTCGGCGCGTCCTACGGGGGCATGGTGGCCCTCGCCCTCGGCGAAGTCGCCCCCGAACGCGTCGAACGCATGATGGTCATCGCCGCTGCCCACCGCCCCCACGCCCTTGGCACCGCATGGCGAACGATTCAGCGGCGCATCCTCGACCTGGCCGTCCATGCGGGCGCAGAACACGACGGTGTGGCCCTTGCGCGGGCGTTGGCCATGACCACGTTCCGCAGCCCTCAAGAGTTCGAGAATCGATTCGGCCAGCCCGGCATCGTCAACGCTGGCGACGCCCAATTCCCCGTCGACAGCTACCTCAACCACAACGGCGAGCGGTACGCTCGACGGTTTTCCGCGGCCACCTATCGGGCTCTCATCACATCGGTCGATCTACATCAGGTTGACCCCAAAGCGGTCCCGGTGCCGGTCCACGTTGTGGGCTACACCAACGACGCGCTCGTCCCCCCGTCGATCGTCAAAGAACTGGCCGAAGGCTTGCCGGATTGCCGGTCGTTGCATCTGCTCGACAGCATTCACGGGCACGATGCCTTCCTCACGGACCCTGAGCCCTTGGCGCCATTGATCAGGGCTGCCTTGCTAAACTAAGGCAGCATGAACCTTCGGTTTTAGGGTTGTTGACCGGTCGGGCGCACGGGCTGTGCCGTTCGCCCCATCGTGGCCGGTCGGTTCGCCCGTTTTGTTCTCAGTTTCTTCACCACCCCATGGATTGGCATCTTGGCAATCTCTGGTCACCACATGGGAAGGCGGTCGGATGGAAAGTCGCCTTTCGGCCGGGATGGGCGAGACGTAGGCCACCAACGCGACAACAAAGATGGTCCGGTCTGCAATCCTGGCGAACCTCGAACCACAACCCCATCCAACTGCTGGGCAGCGTCGTGATACCAGGGCTCCCAATGATTTGGGCTTTGTTGTTGGCTACGGCGTGTCGAGAATCTGTTGAAGCGAGCGAAACCGCGCCGACCAAACGCGACGCACCCCGCATTGTCGCCCTCGGTGACCTCCACGCCGACTACGCTCAGGCCACAAAAGTGTTGGCCGGGGTGGGACTGATCGATGTCGAGGGCCACTGGGTGGGCGGCAAGGCCGTGCTCGTCCAGACCGGCGACGTCATGGATCGGGGGCCCGACAGCCACAAGCTCATTCGCTTCCTCGCCCGGCTCGCGACCGAAGCCGAGTCGGCGGGGGGACAGGTCGTTCCGCTGCTCGGAAATCACGAGGTGATGAACCTGCGCGGCGATTGGCGCTACGTCGACACCGCCGATGTGCAGCAGTACGGCGGCCGGGAGGCCCGTCGGCAGTCGTTGGCTCCCGACGGCGAGGACGGCAAGTACCTCCGGTCTCTGTCGGCAGTCGCGCACATCGATGGCACCGTGTTTGTGCACGGGGGCGTGCACCCCGACTTTGCGAACCGCCCCCTCGACGAAACCAACGCCGCGATTCGCGCGGCCATCGATGCCCCAGCCGCCCTTCCTGCGGCCGTTCTCGGCGAACAGGGCCCCTTATGGTACCGCGGCTATGTGCTCGATCCTGAGCCCCAGGCGTGCGCCCGACTCGCCGAGGCCCTCGACCAACTCAAGGCCGAACGTATGGTGGTGGGCCACACGACCCAGCGGGACGGTGTGGTGCGGTCTCGCTGTGAGGGACGTCTGTTTGCGATCGACGTTGGCATCGCGGGGCCGTACGGCCACCACACCGGCGCACTCGAGATCGTGGGAGACGCCGTCACGGCGTTGTACCTCGATCCGGATGGGAGCATTCGTCGCCAGAGCCTCACCCCGCAGTAGGATGGGCGCGGGAGGACGGACGTGAAGTCATCCGACGGCCGGGACTTCCGGCTCCAACGCAAGCTCGGCGCAGGCAGCTACGGCGAGGTGATGCTCGCGACCATCCACTCGTCAGGGAACCTGACCCGCCGGGTGGCGGTGAAGCTGTTGCACCGTGAGCTATCGGCCGATGCCTCACCGGTACGGCGACTCCGTGACGAAGCGCAGATGCTGGCGAGCCTCGATCATCCGGTGATCTTGTCCGCCCACGAACTCATCCGCCTCGATGGTCGCATGGCGATGGTGTGCGAGTACGTCGACGGCGTCGACCTCGAGACGTTGATTCAGGGCAAGGACGTGTTGCCCCGGGGTCCTGTGCTCGACATGGTGGAACAGATCGCCGACGCGCTGCACGTCGCCTGGATGGAGCACCAGATCGTCCATCGTGACGTCAAGCCGTCCAACATTCGCATCGGGCAACATGGCAACGTCAAGCTGCTCGACTTCGGCTTAGCCCGCAGCGACCTCCGTCCGCGGTCGGCCCACACCACCGAAGGCACCCTGCTCGGGACGCGACCGTACATTGCCCCCGAGTGCTACGACCTCGACGATGCTCCGCCGCGACCGTCCTCCGATATTTTCGCGTTGGGCTGCGTGTTGTACGAGGCCTGGACGCGGACTCGCTTCTTCGAAAACCTGGACGGCACAGACCTGCTGGCGGTCACGGACACGCCAGCGACCTACCAGCCTTGGCTCGACCGAAGGCTCTCGATCCCGACGCTCGACCCGATCGCGGATCTGCTGGCCCAAATGCTCGCGTTTGATCCTCGGCATCGCCCCGCCGCCCTCCTTGTGGCCCAGCGCTGCGAACAGATCGCGGCGGATCTTCCGGTGCGACAGACCCTGCGGCGGTGGGCACGCGAGCGTCGCGACGAGTCCCGTCCGACCGAGCGGGTTTCGCGAGTCGACGCCCAACGGCTCACTGCCATGGCCGACCTCGATGAACCCTCGACCGCCGTCACCGTCCAAGAGGTCGTAGCGGTGGGGCTGTCCGCTCCGCTCCCGGGGGAGTTGGGCATCGCGACCGCCCCTGCCGTTCAAGCCGTCGCATCGACCCCGCCGCGTCCCCGCTCGGCCCCCGCCCCGCTCGAGGCCGCGGCAGCCAAACCGGGTCAGGCCACGACGCGCTGGATCGCGCCGGTCATCCAACGCGGCTCGTCGGATGACCCCACGCCATCAGGCAGTTGGGGTCTCGTGCTGGGGAGCACGTTGCTGCTTGCGCTCTCGGGGGCGTTGCTCGCTGCTGCGTACCTGACGGGGGCGCTCGACGTGCTGCTTCGCTAAGTCAGCGCGCGAGCCAAGCGTACAGCGCTTCGTCTTGAGCCACCAAGCCGTCGATGAGCAGATTTAGGGCCGTAGCCTCGGGAACCTCAACCCCCACGATCGCGGCATCGACCCACACGGACTGCAACCGCACGAGCCCACGTGACGTAGGAACATTGGCAGAAAGGAAGAACTGGTCGTCCACCCGGAAGATGTTGAGGTTGACGTCGGCGGGCTCACGCAGCCAAGACCGGGTCAACATCGCGGGTCCCGCTTCCGTCTCGACCCACCGGTACTGGGCGGTGTTCTTCGTCGTCAGCTCGAGGGACAGCGGCAACCGCGTCACCGTGTCGTTGTCAACAACGAGTTCGTCGCACTCCCGGCTCACGAAGCAGTTGGGGTCGCTGCGGAAGTTCGAATCCCAGCGGACGTAGTCATCGGGGTAAATCGTGGTTTGATCTTCGAGCAGGAACGCGGAGGCCAGATCCAGGACGGAGGCCTGACTCAAGGTGGTGACCGCGCCCCCCACGAGCTTCGCGGCATCTCGCTCGCGCTGCACCTCAAGGGCATCGAGCGAAGCCTGCGACAACAGCTCGATCGTGTAGCCCTCATTGGCCTCATCGAGGTTCGCTTCGAGCCATGCGGCGAGGTTCTCGACCCCTGCCTCGAGGCCCTGCTGTTCATCGGTGCCTAGATCCTCGAAGAGGAAGGCCGACAGGGCTTCGAACTCGGCGGGGGCCTCGGGCGGCGCCCGACAAGCCGTCACCAGCAAGAGCAAAGCCCACGAACGGATGTCAGTTGCGTACATGGCCCGATGGTACCACTCGCCTCACCATTCAAGGCAGAACCACCTGCTTCGCTGAGACGCGGTTGTGCTCCATGTCGTCGTGGGCCTTGGCGGCTCAGGAAGCGGAACCTCACGAATCTTCAAGTTGCTGGCCGGCCCAGGCGCGTCCAGGACCACGGCTTTCATCGTCTTCATGCGGCAACGCTCCCCGTTCGAGCCCCCGCCAGACCCCCAGCGACAACACGCCAAGGACTCCTGTGCTCGTGAGCATTGTCGCATCGTCCGTGACGTCGGCGAGCCAGCCCGCCACCGGCACAAGCATCAACTTCGTGAGGTCCCACAACGCGGTGAATAAGGCCATGGCACTGCCGCGAAGGTCAGCCTGCGCGCGGTTGACGACCTGCCCCGTGAGCACGGGAAAGGCAAACCCGTGGCCTAATCCTGCAAACAACCCCGCAACCAAGAAACCGGTGCCGCTTGCGGCCCACGCTACGCCAAACACCCCCACCGCGTACGACAACAACGAGGGCACGACCATGCGGGAGGGACCCACTCGCTCGGGGAGTCTCGCCCCAAACAACCGCACCGTCACCGCTCCCAACGCGTAGGAGAGCCAAACCGACGCGGGATCCGCCATGCCGCGATCTTGAGCGGTGACGGTGGCAAATGCCATGAAGATGGCCACGAGCGTCGAAAACACGAGGGTCGCCCACCACACCGGCAGCAAGGCCCGCCGTCGCAGGGCGACGAAAACGGCAGAACGGTGCTGCGACGCCGGTTGCGGGGCAACGCGAGGAAGCCACCACAGCAGCAAGCCTGAAGACGCTACAAGCCCGCTCATCACGACGAAGAACCAGCGTAGTCCCGCTCCCGAGATGCCAAGCGCATCCGCGACGGGATTCACGGTGAGGGTGACGAGGCCTGCAATGCCAAACAGCGCCAAGCCTTCGGTACGGCGGGCGGGCGGCAGTAGATCGGCGGCCATCGTGAAGTACCCCGTGAACAGGGAGCCCGTTCCAATGCCCACCGCCGCGTGGACGAGGTAGACGAGCGGCCCGATCGCGTCGACAAACCCGATCAAGCCAAGCCCGGTGGCGAGAAACGCGGTGCCCACGAACAGGGTCGAGATCCGTCCCAGCCTATCGAGAGCCCAGCCCACGAGCGGACGCACCAGCAACCCACCGATGGCCGAGGTTGCCAGCACCAGTCCCACCTCGGTCCGCGAGGCGCCCAAATGGTCCAGGTACAGCGGCATGAGCAGCAGCGACGCAAACCCCAAGGACTGCAACGCATGGGCTACCATGAGCACGAGGAACGGCCGCGTAAGGAGCCGAGGCTCAGGGCTCATGCAGCTCCTCGAGCCGAAGCGACGATCGCCAGCAAACGGGCCGCCTCTGCGAGGTCGGCCAAGGCGTCGCGTCGAGCCACCAATGTGGGGGCATCCGCAGCCAGATCCACCCACGTCGCGCACCGGTGTCGGAGCCGAGCCCCCTTCGGGTGGTCAGGCGCGGAAACGTCTTCGAACACCTTGCGGATCGGTCCGTCTTGGGCCACCGCAACCCGGAACACGTCGAGCGGGGGTCCGTTCGGCAGCGGTCGAGGCGGGACCGGTTCGGGCACCAGCGGCACGGATGGTGGCAAGGCCGCCTCCGCAACGATGAAGGCGTCGACCCACGCCTGCCGGGTCGGCTCGGGAATGTGCGCATCCAACAGGGGCACCAACGAGGTCTGTTCACGGAGATCGTGGTGTTCGAGCACCCCAGTGAGCCGGCACAGCGCCTCTTGCTCGGCGAGGATGCCGGCAATGCTGGTGGCCACCTTGCTCTCTTCAAGGACCGTGATCCACGACCGCAGTTTGTCGTGGTCGGCCTGCAGCACACGGGCGGTGGCGTTGGGAGGGAACGTCACCGGAAGGGCCGCATAGGCAGGGAGAAGAACCGCTTCTTCGTGGGCCAGGTGCAGTTCAAGAGGCGCCCGGAACTGGGCAAGCGCAGTGCGCCGACGCTCCTCATCGCCCTCGGGCCAAATCCTGCGCAGCGTTCGCAGGGCCTTCGCCAGCGCATCATGCGCCTGCATCCATGTCGCGATCACCGCCATCGCGGGAGCCATAACGCCGCAGCCGGTACGCTTGGGGTTCGATTCCCCGGAGGATCCGTGCTTCGATTCACCTACGACGTTGTTTGCCCATTTGCCTACCTTGCTTCCACCCGAATCGAGGCCATTGCCGCCGAGGCCGGTCGTTCGATCACGTGGGACCCCATCCTGTTGGGTGGCGTGTTGCGGGCCCTCGATCGCCCAGACGTGCCCATGAATGCCATGCCGGCTGCGAAAGCCCGCCTCAAGGCACTCGACATCGTGCGACAAGCTTCGATGCTGGACGTACCCTTGCACGTGCCCGCCGAACATCCTCGCCGTACGGTGGCCCCCATGCGCTGTTTGGTCGCGGCCGCCGCCGACCAAGTGCCAGGGCTCACGCATGCGCTGTACCGGGCCTACTGGGTCGATGGGATCGACGTGAGCGACCTCGATGCCCTCACTCCGGTGGTGGCTCCCTTCGGGGTGGACGCGCGGGCTGCGCAGACCGACGAAGCCATCCGACAGGGCCTGTTCGACCGAACGGCCGCCGCGGTGGAGCGAGGGGCCTTCGGTGTCCCGACCATCGAGGTAGATGGTGAGCTGTTCTATGGCGTAGACCGGCTTCGCATGGTGCGGAGGAAGCTCGGTCTCCCCGCCCTCCCCCCGAATGAGCCCTCGACCCCTCCCGGCGGAACCATCGAGTTCTTCCATGACTTCTCGAGCCCGTTCAGCTACCTCGGGGCGACCCAGGTGGAGGCGTTTGCGGACCGCCATGGGGCGAAGGTGGTGTACACCCCGTTTCTACTGGGGGGCCTGTTCAAAGCCATCGGCACCCCGATGGTGCCGCTGCACGCTCAATCCGCCTCCCAGCAACGCTACGCGGGCAAGGACATGGGCGATTGGTCGTCGTACTGGGGCGTTAACTTCAAGTTCCCCAGCAACTTTCCCCTCCGCACCATCGCCCCCCTGCGCGCGGCCATCGTAGAGCCACGCGCCACGGGCGCGATCTACCGAGCCGCCTGGGTCGACGATCGAAACATTGGCGATACCGAAGTACTCACCGCGGTGCTGAACGACGCAGGCTTCGACGGGGCCGCCATTGTCGCGCAAACCCAGGACCCGGCCATCAAGAAGCAACTGATTGCCAATTCGGAGCGCGCTCAGCAGGTGGGCGTCTGCGGGGCCCCAACCTTCAAGGTCGGTGATCAGCTGTTTTGGGGCCAAGATCGGTTCGACATGGTGTCCCGGGCGCTCACCGGCTGGGCGGTCCATGCGTGAGGACCAGGATGTGAATCACAGCGCCTTGCAGCATTCGCAAAGCGAGTCCGTGGTCGGTTAATGTCGAGGAGGTCCGTTTCTTCCATCGTTGCTGTTTGTTTTGGACGCCGATGCAACTCCTGCTCGTCGAGGACGCTCCAGACGACCGGGTCTTGGCCCACCGCGGGCTTCAGGGCCTGGATGCAACCATTCAGGATGCGACGACGCTCAAGCAAGCAAGGACACTCCTCGAGACCGAACGCTTTGACTGCGTGATCCTAGACTGGAGCTTGGAAGGCAACGATGCCATCGAGCTCCTCGAGTCGATTCGAAGAGACCACCCGGACCTTCCGGTGGTGGTGATGGCGGCGACCAACGATGCGGGACTCGCCGAGCAGGTACTCCAAGCCGGAGCCCAAGACATCTTGGTCAAGGATCCGGGTCGGTTCGACTTGAGCCGTGCAGTGCGATTCGCGATCGAGCGCCAACATGCCACGGCCATGCAAGCCCGGCTGGCCCATGCCGATCGCCTCGTGTCGGTCGGGCGGCTCGCCGCAGGTATCGCCCACGAGGTGAACAACCCCGCCACCGTGGTGATGTCGAACCTGTCGATGCTGCAGGAGCTCATCGAGCAACCCACCAATCCTGCGCTTGCCGCGGAGTTGGTCTCCGAGTGTCGAACCTCGATCCTCCGCATCGGCACCATGATGACCCAGCTCGTCGCCTTCTCCCGGCGCCGAGGTGGGGGGGTGGTCGAACTCGCGATGCATGAACTGGTCGAAGAGGGCGTTCGCCTTGCTCGACCGTCGATGCGTCACCGCGCCACGTTGAGAATCGAACCCGCGCTGGTGCCTCCCATCGTCGTCGACCGGGTGGCTATGGTCGGTGTCATCGTCAACCTCCTGGTCAACGCCCAACAGGCGATCGATGCGGCCGTTCCCGGACCTCACGAAGTCCTCGTCCGGCTTTCAGCCACAGACGACCACATCGAACTCGTCGTTGAAGATTCGGGAATTGGCGTGGCCGTGAGCGAACGTGAACGCATCTTCGAAGCGTTTGTGACGCGGCGCGAGCACGGACTGGGCTTGGGTCTTGCGATCTGCCGAGAGGTCGTGCGCAGCCATGGCGGAACGATCCGTGTCGAGGATTCGAGCCTGGGAGGGGCCGCGTTCATCGTCACGCTCCCCCACCACACGGGCTTGACCCCGACCGCCACCCCGGACCTGCCCGATTGGACCAAGCCGCTCGACGTGTTGGTCATCGACGATGAGCCGAGCGTGCGCCGAGCCATCTCCCGGCTGCTGCGTGAGCATCGGGTCATCGAGGCCCACAGCGTGGCCGAAGCACGGCGTCACCTCGAAGAGGGCAACGTTCCAGACGTGATTGTCTGCGACTTGATGCTGGACGGCGAACTCGGCTCCGTGTTGTACGAGTCGCTACGCGAAGTCGACCCCGATCTCGCCAATCGCATCCTGTTTGTGACAGGGGGGGCTGTGACCCCTGACGCTGGCGCCTTCTTGCGCAAGATCGAGCCCCCGTTGCTCACCAAACCATTCAACGCAACCGAGCTTCGCGTGGGCATCCAACAGCTGCTGACGCGGGCGGTGACCCAGAGCGCGCTGCCCCCCTGACGGCCTCCCTGCACCATGAGCTTGGTACAGGCCGTCAGGGAGGCAGCTGTGCCGAACCGAGAGTCGATGTTGAAGTCGGCGCCCACCCCTGTCCTCGAACTCTCCGAACTCATCGGGACGTTCGTACACCCCGGGGACACCGTGGCGCTCGAAGGGTTCACCCACCTCATCCCCATGGCCGCCGGACATGAGATCCTTCGTCAGCGAATCGGCGACCTCACGCTCATCCGCATGACCCCGGACCTGCTTTACGATCAGCTGATCGGAGCTGGGTTGGTGAAGAAACTGGTGTTCTCGTGGGGCGGAAATCCCGGCGTGGGATCCCTGCATCGGTTCCGTGATGCGGTTCAACAAGGCTTCCCTCGGCCTCTCGACATCGAGGAGCACAGTCACGCCGCGATGGCCGCAGCTTGGGATGCCGGGGCCGCGAACCTTCCGTTCGCCGTGCTTCGAGGGTACATCGGCTCGGATCAGCCGGTTCACACCGCAACGATTCGCACGATCGAATGCCCTTTTACCGCGGAACAACTCACGGCCGTGCCCGCACACCGGCCCGACGTGGGCATCGTTCACGCTCAGCGTGCGGACCGTCGGGGCAACGTACTCCTCGAAGGGATCATCGGGGTCCAAAAGCAGGTGGTACTGGCCAGTCGCTACGCGCTGGTGACGGTCGAGGAGATCGTCGATGATCTCGGTGAATTGCATCCCAACGCCACCGTCCTGCCTTCGTTCGTCGTGAGCGCCCTGGCCGTCTGTCCGGGAGGCGCCGCGCCATCGTACGCCTACGGCTACTACGACCGCGACAACGCCGCCTACCTCGCCTGGGATGCGATTTCCCGCGACCGCGAGGCCTTTGCCCGCTGGCTCACCGACGTCCAAGGAGCTGCCTCATGAGCCCCGCCACGGCCGCCGAACGCATGACCATCGCTGCTGCCCGAGAGCTGTCGAACCAAGACGTTTGCTTCGTGGGCATCGGGGCCCCTTCCGAAGCCTGCAATCTGGCTCGGCTCACCCACGCGCCCGACATCGTACTGATTTACGAATCGGGCACCCTCGCTACGCAGCCAGACGTTCTACCGCTTTCCATCGGCGACGGCGAACTGTCCAAGACCGCTTTGACCAATGTCTCGGTCCCCGAGATGTTTCGGTACTGGCTGCAGGGCGGGCACATCTCGGTCGGGTTCCTTGGCGGGGCTCAGATCGATCGGTTTGCCAACCTCAATTCGACGGTCATCGGAGACTACGATGCCCCCAAGGTGCGTCTGCCCGGCGCTGGCGGAGCCCCCGAGATCGCAGCCCACTGTGGGCGCATCCTCGTTGTGATGAAGCATGCGCGACGCGCGTTCGTGCCCCAGGTCGACTTTGTCACGTCGTTTGGATTCGGCAAAGGTGGACGCGAACGGGAAGAGCGAGGCCTCACCACCAAAGGGATGCAGCGGGTGATCACCGACCTCTGCATCCTCGAACCCTCATCCGAGGACCGCGAACTCGAGGTTGTCGCCCTGCAGCCAGAGGTGACCCTCGACGATGTTCGCGCCAACACCGCCTGGGACGTTCGCGTACGCGGCACGCCAACGGTCGCCGCCGAACCGACGGCTGAGGACCTCGAGGTGTTGCGGGACCTGAAGGCCCGTACAGAAGCGGCCCGCCGCTAGCCGTCAGTCCGGAGCCTACCCCTCCGAAACGGATTGCCCAACCCGGAGGAGGGCTTCACGGGTCGCATCGAGGCGTGGATCGAGGGCTCCAAATTCGCGCAGGACCTCGGCGGTCGCCTCGACCTCAGCGACCAGCGCCGAACAGAGACGCGGCACCCCATGGTGATCGGCCGCGGTGTGCCACAACGACTCCAGCACCTTGACCCGTGAACCAAATCCCGAGGGTAGATCCGCTACCCGTGCCGCACGACCCATTCCGTGCAGCGAAAGAAACATTCCCGAGTATATAGGGCGCACCAAATGATTCACGATCCGACGCAGTCCCGTTTCTGGGTCGTCCAGATCGAGCCGAATCACCGGCAAGGGGTCTTGCAATCCCAGCCCCAACAACCCCCGGTGCGCGAGGGTCAACTCCACCGCCAACGCCGCGATTCGCGCTAACCATGCGCAGGAGGTCTGGGTGGCCAACGCCGCCGCAAACCCCGGCCACCAGACCCCCGCATGCCGCTCGAGGAACCGCCGTGACAATCCCCGGCACCGCTCGACGACGGCCGCGTGACCGTCCTCGATCGCGTCGGCCTCGGCCCGAGCGAGGTGGGCCAGATAGGCGAGTTGAAGCCCAATGTGATCGGGCTCAATCGAGGCAACGTCGGGGGCAAATCCGCCCTCCCGGTACGCGGCGTGCACCTCGGCGGCGACGGCCCCTCCAAGCAAGCCGTCCTCGGCCCGAAAAGTGCTTTCGTAGGGAAACACCTGACGGCCAAGGGCCTCTTGATGAGCCGCTGCGGCCAAGTCCGCTTCGAAGGGACGGGGCAGGACGTCTGCAATCGCAGGCAACTGCTGCAACGTCTCCACCGTGGCCTCGGACAGCCCTTCGGTCAGAACCAGGCCAAACAACGCGTAGGCCCGGTGGCGAGCCTCAGCGCTTTCACTTCGCATCCTGAGGCACCTTGGGTAGCAGGTAGGCCGTGATGGTGGGCTTTAGCGGACGCTTGAGCCACCTCGGTCGTCGGGTTCCATCCGGACTGTGGCTCATCGCCGACTTGGTGAGCGCCTTCCAGGCCTCGTAGACCTCCATCGACTTGGTGGTGTCGACGTGGACATGCCCGTACCGGTCGTTCGCTCCGGCGCGGGTCACCGAAACGGCTCGCTGAAGCCAACAATGCGCGCCAGATACGGGGTCCGGATGCACCCCGTGGGTGAGGTTTTGGTGGACCCCTACGTGTTGCCACCACACCCGCGCCGTATCGGGATCGGCACTTTCGTAAGCCGCTGCGCCGTGCTCGACGCTCAAGTCGTAGGTGGTGCCTTGCTGGTCGATGCTGGCTAACGAGCTGCCAAAGCGGTTGACGCCCTCGGTTTCCGACAACCGCCAGCGACCGAGGTGATGGCTGATGGCCACGATGCCCGGCCGAATGCCCTCGGTGACCCAAGCCCGGTCTACGAACCAGCCGATTTCGGTTTCGATACGCACCAAGTCCCCCGTCTCCACGCCCAACCGGGCCGCGTCTTCAGGGTGGAGCCACGCCGGATTGTCGTGACTGATTTCGTACAGCCACTTTGCGTTCGCCGAACGGGTGTGAATCAAGGTCGGCAGCCGAAAGTTGGGAAGCAGAACCATCTCCCCCCGATCGCGCGCAATCGCATCGGGATGCACGTGGCTCTTCAGCGGCCAGGGCACCACGTGGTCTTGGGTGTCCCAACCCCACGCCATCAAGGTCTCCGAGAGCAGCTCGAGTTTGCGTGAAGGCGTATTGAAACCTTGCCGCGCAACCCCGTCCACCACCACGCCCACGACCTTGTCCTGGGCACGCACTCGCCCGTCGTCACCGACCTCCCCGTCCACTTCGGCCTCATAGGGCACGTAGCGGTCGCGACTCACTTCAAAAGCGCCGTATTTCCGCATGTACTGCAAAGGGGTGAGGCCCTCCTGGTCCGCCGCTTCGGGAAGGCCCGGTACGCTGTGTTCAAAGATGAAGCCCCAATACTCGTCTTGTGAGATGGGCTCGCCTTTGCGCACCGGACTTTCAAACCACTGGCGCACGCCGAGTGTCCCGTCGGGGTCCATTTTCCACGACAGTTCCACCCAAAACTCAGACTCTTCCCAGACTTCACCCGGATTGGCTTCGTAGGTGCGCTCGACCTTCTTACCCAGACGTTCCATCGCGACGCGTCGCACCGGTTGACGGAAACCGATCCATTGTCCGGCGTGGGTCTCCTGACTCATCAGGTCATGCCGCTCGGCGGAATGACCCATGGGGAGCACATAGTCAGCAAACCATGCCGTTTCATTCCAGGTGGGGGTGAGCGCCACGTGCAACCCGAACAGCTCCTCCTTCTGGAGCGCCTCGAGCCACATGAACCCATCGGGATTGGTCCACAGTGGATTGTAGACCCGGGTGAAATACACATCGACGGTGCCTCGTCCCTCGGCCATCAGGTGAGGCAGCAGAAAGCTCATCTCAAAGTGGGCAAACGGCCACTCCAATGGCAGCTGCAGCTCGTTCCAGATGTTGGGCGGAGGCGGCTGGGCAAACGGCTTGGGAACGAACTTGTTCCACGAATTGCCCGACGTTCCTCCTTTCGTACCGATGCTTCCCGTCAACACGTTGAGGAAAAACAGCGCTCGAACAATCTGCCAGCCACCACGGTTGCCGATCGATGCCGAGCGCCAATTGTGGGTGGCCAATCGCGATCCCGCTCGAGCCACCGCCTCTGCGGCCTCCTCGATGCGGTCCAAGGGCACCCCGGACACCTCGGCCGCACGCTCAAACGTGAACTCGCCGTATAGCGCGATCAGCGCGCGCTCAAAGCCCTCGAAGGTTCCGTCGAGTGCATCGATGACTTCGGGGTCCTCGATGGACAGGGGAGCCAGCCGACTGAACCCTTCCCAGTCCACCCATCGCTTCATGAACGCTCGGTCGTGCTGCTTTGTCACCAACACATGACGGGCGATGGCCAGCAGGACCCACGCTTCCGAGCCCGGCCAGGTCGGCAACCACACATCGGACTTCGACGCGGTATTCGACAGCCGCGGATCGAAGGTGATGAGGGTCGCACCGGCCCGCTTGGCCTCCATGATGCGCTGGGCGTGGGGGTTGAAGTAATGGCCCGTCTCGAGGTGACTCGAAATGAGCAAGATCGTTCGAGCATGCGCATAATCAGGACTGGGACGGTCGAATCCGCCCCAAAGGTAGTAGCCAGTGCGAGAAGATGCCGAACACACGTTGGTGTGGGAATTGTGGCCATCCACGCCCCATGCCTGAATGCAGCGGTTGGCGTAGTGATCTTCGCCAGGCCGGCCCACGTGGTACATGATGCCATCTCGCCGTTTCTGACGACTTTCACGCATCTTGGCTGAAATATCGTCGAGCGCCTCCTCCCAGGTCACACGCTTCCACTGTCCGCTGCCGCGAGGCCCCACGCGCTTGAGTGGGTACAGGATGCGCTCGGGGTCGTAGATCTGGTTGTGGGTCGCTGGCCCTTTGGCACAGTTGCGGCCCCGACTGCCTGGATGAACAGGATTGCCCTCAAACTTCCGAATCTCGAGGGTCGTGCGGTCGACGTAGGCAAGCAACCCGCAGCCCGATTCGCAGTTGAAGCAAATGGTCGGTACGATCGTGTAGCGACGAGCCACCCGGTCGGGCCAGGCCTGGCTCTCCCATTCAACCCAGTCATCCCACCGTTCGGGAGGCGGGTATTGCGAGAGTCTTCCGTCGGGGTGACGCACCTCGAGCCGTTCGACGGTGGCGTCAGGGGTGGCGTACTCCGGCATGGCAACGCCACCTACGTTCGTCTCGGACGTAGGACCTGCCGGGCGGCTGCCCTTGGACGGAGGCAATCCCATGAGCCGGGCGAGGGTATCGGCAAGGCGAGTGGTCATCGACACGGCAGCCTCCTACGAGTTCGAGAGTTGTTGGGGAGCCATCACGAGCGCCCAGGACCACCCCAGCAGCCCCAACGCGGCGCACCCGATGGCCAAAGGCCCCCAAGCCTCTCCAAGGCCAAGCAACGCCAGGGGCACGACGTGGCCGAGCCCAATGCCCAACCCCCAGTACGGCATCGCGAACCGGCCCCAGGTCATGTCCCGGGCCGCTCGGCGTGCAAGTTCCGACGGCGGAGCAACGGTGAGGTCAGCCACCAACGTGACGCCGACCGAGAGCAGTACCGCGACGATGAACGGCATCCAGGACCCGTCGAACACCGCCAAGGTGCCGAGCCCCAGTGCTGTGGCATGAAGTGCCACTTGCACTGGCAATGCTGGGCTTTGCCAAAGATCTCGGCCTTCGGCCTGGGCGAACAAAAACGCCGTATACACCGCCGCCAACACCGCGGTAGGCAGCGTCAAGACGGCAAAGAAGGGGCGCAGGGCATCGGCGAGCCCAAGGTCTAAACCCCACAGCGGCGCCAGCTCCACCGCCGTCCAGCCGACCGAAGCGAACGCAAAGCCCGAAAGGATCCAGGCTGCGCGAGCAACCCAACTGCGCCATTGCGGTCGCACGAGCAGGTAGAAGAAGCGGTCGGGGCGGTCGAGATCGTAGACCAGCAGCCCCAACGTCACGAACAACATGACCAGCGCGACACCAAGGGCCGGCGCGACGGTGGACCACACCACCGGAGCCATCAGCCCTGCGGTCGCGAGCAACGTCTGCAGGGCCACCACGCCAAACACGCCGGCGGCGATGCCCTTGGTCACCATGTAGGTCGGAATGGGCCAATGCCAGGGCACGTGGTGACGTGAGGTATAGGCGACTTGGACCATGTGCTCGGCCATGCGCCCCCCAATGTGCAAGGGTCCTGACCGAGGTAGCCCCTGCGGATCGGGAACTCGGACGGGATACCGATCGTGGTCTTTGGTTTCGCGAGGGATCCCCGTTCGGGTGCCCACCGCACCGATGTGGTGGGGATCGTCAACCACATCCGCGAAGGCGAAACTCTTGGGTACGGCAGCGGCCGAAGGCCGAAGCGAAAGCTCGTTGCCTTCGATGTAGAACACCTTGGGGGCCGTGCCCTGCTCCGGCTTGCGCACCGTGACGTTGTGTTTG
This sequence comes from Myxococcota bacterium, assembly GCA_039208735.1. GTDB lineage: Bacteria > Myxococcota_A > UBA796 > UBA796 > DRPG01. The sequence goes on from JBCCQY010000002.1 coordinate 107,068, forward strand.
GCGAGGGTGCGGCTGATCTCGGACTCGGGATCATCGAGGTCACCCGCAATGATCGCGTGTTCGGGGCACACGACGACACAGGCGGGTTCGAGCCCCACGTCCACGCGATGGGCGCAGTAGTGGCACTTCGCCGCGGTGTGGGTCTCAGGGTCGATATGGATGGCATCGTAAGGGCAAGCTTGCATGCAAGCCTTACAGCCGATGCAGGCATCCGAATCGAAGTCGACGATACCGTCGTCACGCTGCACCATGGCGCTTACGGGGCAGATGCGTACGCAGGGCGGATTGCTGCAGTGGTTGCAGCGCGTGACCTGAAAAGAGCGCCGCACATCGGGGTACTGACCGGCTTCGACCGCCTTTACCCAGGTTCGATGCACGCCGAGGGGCACCTGGTTTTCGCTCTTGCATGCCGTGCTGCACGCGTGGCAGCCGATGCAAGAGCGGTTGTCCATCACGAAGCCAAAGTTCATCGCCTTCCCCTGGAGCCCGAGGCGGGTCGAGTGCACGTGAGCAAGGCCCGTGCCAGCCTTGGCACGAGTACGGCGCATTGTGGCACGGGAGCTGCACTGCACCCCCACCATGAATGGCATGGTCGGCTTCGGACAATCCGCTCGAACCCTATGGAATGCGTGGCGCGACGAGTTCCGCACCGCTCCCTGGGGCCGGGAGTTCCTCGCCGCGCTCACCGTGACGTCGCTTAGCGTGCCCCAGGGCGTGGCGTACGCCCTCATCGCAGGGCTCCCTCCGGCTGTCGGGCTGATTGCAGGCGCCGTTCCCGCCATTGTGGGTTCGTTGTTTCGCAGTTCGCGCCATGTGGTGTCTGGACCCACCAATGCCCTGTCTCTCCTCGTAGGGACCACCATCGCAGCGCAGTACGACGATCCGGTGGTGGCCGCCGCAACGCTGGCGGGCCTCGTTGGGCTGCTGCAGATCCTCGCGGGCGTGCTCCGCTTGGGCGCCGTGGTCGACTACGTCTCGGCCGCTGTAGTGACCGGCTACGTCACCGGGGCGGGCATCCTCATTGGCATCGGCCAGCTGCCCAACCTCACCGGCACGCCGAGCCTTCGCGGTGACCTCGTCACCCAGATCAGCCACTGGTTCACCACGCTCCCCGATGCCCACGGGCCCTCCCTGGCCCTCGGTTTGAGCACGGCCGTCACGATTCTCGTCTTGCGACGGTTCATTCAGAAGAGCCTGGCTGCCCTCATCACCGTCGCGTTGGGGGTGGTGGTCTCGGTGGCGCTGGGCCTCAAGAACCACGGCGTGGCCCTCGTCGGCGACCTCGCCCGCATTCCCGCGGGACTGCCTCCCTTGGTGCTTCCCGATGTGTCGTTGGTCGCCGCCCTCATGCCCGTCGCCCTTGCCGGGGTCCTGCTTTCGTTGGTCGAATCCACATCGGTGGCCCGCTCGATTGCCGGCCGGTCCGGCCAATCCCTCGATTTGAGTCTCGAGTTCTTCGGGATGGGCCTCGCGAATCTCACATCAGGTCTTTTCGGCTCATTTCCGGTCAGCGGCAGCCTCTCCCGATCCGCCATCAATGAGCAATCTGGAGCGCAAACGCGGTTCGCGGGTGCGCTTTCGGGGGTGCTCATGCTGGGCGTGATGCTGGGGCTGGGGCCCCTGGTCGATCGCATGCCCATCGCCAGCCTCGCGGGCCTCTTGGTCGTCATCGCGGCCGACCTCGTCGATCTCAAGCGCATTCGCCGGTTGCTTAGGGCCACCCATTCGGACCGGTTTGCCTTCCTCGGCACGCTCGTCGGGACCTGGCTGCTTCCGCTGGATCAGGCCATCGCGGTGGGCGTTGGCGTGAACGTGATCCTCTTCCTGCGTCAGTCTCAGCTGTTGCTGGTCCGCGAGCTGGTCGTCGACGACACCTGGCGGCTTCGCGAGGTGGAACCGGACCCCATGGGCCGCCCCCTCCCCAACCAATGCCCCGCCGTGCGCATCCTCCACCTCGAAGGCCCCCTGTTCTTTGGGGCGGCCGGGGGCCTCGATCGGGCACTCCGTCCGATCGTCGCCGATCCGGCCGCCCGATTCGTCGTGCTGCGCCTAAAGCGCACCCAGGGCCTGGATTTCACCACTGCCGAGGTGTTTGGTCGGGTGCACCAACAGCTCGCCGCCCAGGGCCGCACCTTGCTCATGGTCGGACTGCGAAAACCGGCGGTGGACACCCTCGACCGTTCCGGCGTGGGGGAAGCGTTGGGCGAACAGCAGGTCTACCCGACCCAACCTGGCTGGTTCATCGCGATGAACGAGGCGCTCGCCCACGCGATGCGCCACTTGCCCGCCGAAGACCAAGACGAGTCAAGCCGGCTCGCCACCTACCTTCGGCTTCACCGGACGTCTCAATCTGAATCAAACCCTCGAGTCGTTGTGAACCCATCTGATTCACCCATCCCGCGGAGGACTCCCATGCGCATCGAAGCGTTCTTCGACGATGCCACGTGCTCACTCACCTACGTGGTGTCGGATCCTAAGACCCGCGACGCCGTCATCCTCGACCCGGTGCTGGACTTCGATCCCCAGTGGGTGAACGTCACCGAGTCCTCGGTGGAGCGAGTGGTGAAGTACGTCCAGGACCAGCAGTTAAACGTGAGGTTTATCCTTGATACCCACGTACATGCGGACCACTTCTCCGGCACCCAAGCGCTTAAGGCCCGATTGGGCGGTGTGGTGGGCATTGGCCGGCATGTGGCCGCCGTCCAACGCACGTTCAAAGAGATCTTCAACTGGCCTGAGGCCTTTGCCACGGACGGGCGACAATTCGACGTGTTGCTGGAAGATGGAGTACCGCTCCTCGCAGGCTCGCTCACCGTCGTCCCGATCCACACCCCGGGACACACGCCTGCGTGCCTGACCTACCACATCGGGGACGCGCTCTTCACGGGCGACACCATGTTCATGCCGGACTTTGGGACCGGACGCTGCGACTTCCCTGGGGGCTCGGCCGAACAGCTCTACGAGAGCATCCAAAAGCTCTACCGGTTCCCCGACGACACCCGCGTGTTCGTCGGCCATGACTACCAACCCGGAGGCCGCGAACTGCGGTACGCGACCACCATCGGCGAGGCCAAGCGCCACAACAAACAGCTTCGAGCCGACACGACCAAGGCCGAATTCGTGGCCTGGCGATCCGCCAGGGACCGCACGCTCAAGCCACCGAAGCTCATCTTGCAGAGCCTTCAGGTGAACGCCAATGCAGGCCATCTGCCTGAACCCGAAGACAACGGACGCCGCTACCTCCGCATGCCGTTGGGGGTCTTCGGCCGACCGCTTTAGGATGGGTGCTCCGAGAGCAAGGGCGTGCCGCGCGGGCACCCACGCCTCTCCCCACCGCAAGGAGCTGTCATGAGCGTGTCCCCACCGATCATCTACACCTGGACCGACGAGGCGCCGGCCCTGGCGACTCACTCGTTCTTGCCGATCATTCGTGCGTTTGCGGGGATGGCCGGGGTTCCGGTCGAGACGCGGGACATTTCGTTGGCCGGTCGCATCCTCGCCGCGTTTGGGGATCGGCTGGGAAGCCAAGCGGTAAGCGATGATCTGGCGGAGCTCGGTCAACTTGTGAAGACCGCCGAAGCCAACGTGATCAAGCTGCCGAACATCAGCGCGTCGATTCCACAGATGAAAGCGGCCATCAAAGAGCTGCAGAGCAAGGGCTTCGCGCTACCCAACTATCCGGACGAGCCCTCGACCGACGAAGAGCGTTCCATCAAAGCCCGCTATGACAAGGTCAAGGGCAGTGCGGTCAACCCGGTGCTTCGCGAGGGCAACTCGGACCGGCGCGCCCCAAGCGCAGTCAAGGCTTTCGCCCGAAAGAATCCCCATCGAATGGGCGCCTGGTCGACCGATTCCATGTCGCATGTCTCGACGATGTCGGCGGGCGACTTTCGCCACAACGAGCAATCCATCACGCTTCCTGCTGCGACCACGGCGCGCATCGAACATGCCGCGGCTGACGGCACAGTGACCGTGCTGAAGGACGGCATTGCACTGCAGGCCGGGGAAGTCCTCGACGGGACCTTCATGAGCAAGCGGGCGCTCGTCGCGTTCCTGACCGCGCAAGTGGCCATGGCGAAGGCCCAGGACGTGCTGTTCTCCCTGCACATGAAGGCCACGATGATGAAGGTCTCGGATCCCATCATCTTCGGTCATGCGGTCAAGGTGTTTTTCGCCGACGTCTTCGAAAAGCACGCCGCGACCTTCGACCGGCTCGGCGTCGACGTCAACAATGGGTTTGGCGACCTGTTGGGCCGCCTCACATCCCTCCCCGAATCTGAAAAGGCCTCTATCGAAGCCGACATCCAAGCGACCTATGCCAACGGTCCGGCCATTGCCATGGTGGATTCCGACCGGGGCATCACGAATTTGCATGTGCCGAGCGATGTGATCATCGACGCGTCGATGCCCCCGATGATCCGGGACTCGGGCAAGATGTGGAACGCCAAGGGCGAACTCCAGGATTGCAAGGCGGTCATTCCGGATAGCAGCTACGCCGGCGTCTATGCCGTCGTCGTCGAGGACTGCCGGTTGAACGGTGCCTACGATCCAGCCACCATGGGTAGCGTGCCCAACGTCGGGCTCATGGCGCAAAAGGCCGAAGAGTACGGTTCCCACGACAAGACCTTCGAAATCGCGGCGCCCGGCACGGTGCGCATCGTGGATGCCTCGGGCAACGTCTTGATGAGCCATCAGGTCGAAGCGGGTGACATTTGGCGGGCGTGTCAGGTCAAGGATGCGGCGGTGCGGGACTGGGTCGGACTCGCCGTCCGTCGTGCCCGGGCCAGCGGTGCCCCGGCGGTATTCTGGCTCGACCGCACCCGACCGCACGATGCGCAACTCATCACCAAGGTGGAGACCTACCTCAAGGACCACGACACGAACGGCCTCGACCTTCACATTCTCTCGCCCGTCGAGGCCACGAAGATGTCGGTCGAGCGGATCCGGAAGGGCCTCGACACCATCTCGGTCACGGGCAACGTGCTGCGCGACTACCTCACCGACCTGTTTCCGATCCTCGAAATCGGAACGAGCGCCAAGATGCTGTCGATCGTGCCCCTGATGAATGGAGGCGGCCTGTTCGAGACGGGTGCAGGCGGCTCAGCGCCGAAGCACGTCCAGCAGTTCGAAAAGGAGAACCACCTGCGCTGGGACTCTCTCGGAGAGTTCTTGGCCCTCGCCGCTTCGCTGGATCACCTCGGGCAGCGGTTCGACAACGCAGCAGCCCGGGTCTTGGGGGCGGCGCTCGATGAGGCGACGGCCACCCTGCTCCTCGAGCGCAAGACGCCCTCCCGGAAGGTGCACGAACTCGACAACCGGGGGTCACACTTCTACCTCGCGATGTTCTGGGCCAAGGCGCTGGCATCACAGACCACCGATCCGGCGATGGCCCAGAAGTTCGCCCCTGTCGCGGAGGCCTTGCAGCAGGCGGAAACGCAGATCGTGTCGGAACTCAACGGTGCCCAGGGACCTGCGCAGGACATTTCTGGGTACTACCGACCCGATCCGGCCAAGGCGAGCCAGGCGATGCGCCCGAGCCCGACCCTAAACGCCATCATCGACCGCCTCAGCGTGTAGGCAGCAAGCCTGGCCCGGGAGGAGGGTTCGCCACTCAAGAGGCGAACCACCTCCGAGAATACTCGATGGCGAGCCTCGGATCGGCAGAAAGGGTGTCGAATCGAGCCGCCCACTCAGCAAATGCGAGGGCATCCTTTTTGGCGACCACCTTCACAATCTCGATCGTCTGATCGTTGGCCTCGTACGTTTTCGGCAACGGCTCGAGTCGGGACAACGCCTCTCTGGACTTTCCGTTTCCGACGAGGGCCAGGGCGTGGAACGCCGAAACAAGCGGGTAAGTGGTTGGATCATCGGGCAGGCAGGTTTCGAGGGCAAGCTCCAGGTACTCCAACGCCAAGGCGAACTGTCCCCGCTTGAGTTGCAGTTGTCCAAGGCTGAAATTCGCTTCCCCAACCATGTAGGCCCGACCGAGACGACGACCGAGTTCACGAGCCTCCACAATGTGCTCCTCGGCCATGGTTTGGTCGGGCTCCATCGACGCACAATTGAGCAACGTGTGGAAGAGCAGTTGGCGCGTCGCATGCTCGCGAGCCACGGGAAGCAATTCGCTGAACCGCTGGTGGGCGGCTTCGTTTCGACCCAATTCCCCGAGCACCATGCCCTCACACATCTTGAGCACGACCCAGCTCGAGGTCCCTTCGTATGCGGTGACTTGATCGAGTTGGCGGCGGACGAACGACAGTGCTTCGTCAAGCCGATTGAGCGAAACGAGCCCGTTGACCACAATATTCGAGAGCGCCACGCGCTGCTCAAGGGGAGCGTCCCCCAGCTGCGGCATTCCAGTCAGGGCGACGGTCACGGCTCGATTCGCATCGCCCGTGAGATAAAACGAACGCGCCACACTATCGAGCACCTTGGCTCGAAGTCTCGGAGACAGTTCTTGAGTTTCGGCGTACGTTTGCAATGCCTCTGCCTCAGAGGCCAACGCGACCACACCGTCTTGCATTCCCGTGACGTTCACGACATGGGTCCACACGTCCACAATGACGTCGGCGTCGCCTTCGTTCAAGGCTCGGTCGAGTGCGGATCGCAATGCCGGAAGCGCGCGGTCGGCCGAATCCCCTTTCAGCGTTCGTACGGCTTGTCCCACGGCTACCCGAACGCCGAGTCTCGGCGAAAGTTCGTCTGGGTTGAGTGTATCGATCCACCCAAGCTCGCCTCGATGGGGGCCAAAGTACGCTTGGTGCTGCGTCAAGGCCAACGCCAGGAGTGCTCGCTCGTCGGCAGTATCGACGCGTGGGGTAGCCTCAAGCCATCGAGCCTTGCCTTTTCGAAGCCTTCCCAGCACGTCCTCTGACGGTGTACCAAACACGAGTTCCTCGGCTTGCTGACAGGCCAACTGCACAAATCTCTGCCAAACCTCGGCCGAAAGCTGCTGTCGAATCACCTGACGAACCACGTCAAACAAGAACCACCGCTCACCATCGCGCAACAGCAATGACCCGTTCAGCAGCTCCTCAACGTCATCGAGCACGTCACGCCCCGCAATGTGCTCGATGTCATTTAGGTCAAACGGACCCGGAAACGTCGCGAGAAGATTCAGTACCTCACGGGCCGAGGGGTCGAGCCGGGCGGCTGCGCCATCGATCACATTCGCCAAGGTTCTCTTTCGTCGTTCGATCAACGCCCCGTCTTCGAGGGAGGCCGCCAAACGACTCAACGGAATCCGACGCGCTAACGAAGCGGTAAGCTCGATGGCGAGGGGAATCCCGCTGGCCAGCTCCAGCACGGGACGGAGCACCGCGTCGCTCAACGTTGACGGATGCAGCTCAGACGGGGCCCTGCGTCGAAACAGTGTGGCGGCATCGGCGTGGGTGAGCGGGCCCAGGGGCAGTTGGGGCACGAGCGATGGAGCCTGACGCGCCGTGACGACGAAGAACGTGGAGCCCAACCGTGCCCAGTCCGCAATCAGCTCGAAGGCTTCGTCGGACAGTTCGTCTGCACCATCGACGATGATGAGGCCCGCATTGGCCACCGGCAGCCCGTACGCCACCATGCCTTCGTCCGCCTTGACCGGTTCGAGTTCGATGGCCTCGGCCACCAACGCCGTCAGCTCTCCTCGTGATTGGGTGCCTGCTGCATCGATCCAAATGGTTTTCCCACTCTTACGCGCTGTCGCCCGGGCAAGCCTCGTCTTGCCGATCCCTCCTAAACCGACCACCACACACCATTGCTCCTCCAACAAAATGCGTTGGAGTTCCGAAAGCGCGACGCTTCGTCCCACCAAGCCGTGGTCGGGATCGTCGTAGCGATACCCAACCCCCACGACCGTCGAGATTAACGAAGCATCCTCTCCCAGTTTGCCCCTGAGACGGGCCACCAATTTGTCGATCGCCCGAGTCCGAATTCGAGGGGAATAGGACCAAACGTCGGCAAGCAACTCTCGACGGGACACCGTGACACCCGGCCGGGTCGCCAGGTGTCGCAAGAAATCATGCTCGAGTTTGGTCAGGCCGACCTGTTCATCGAGTCGCTGGAGCACCAAGCGGTCATCATCCAAGTTCCACGAACCGAATCTTGCCACTATATCCTCATCCTGGTCCGGACTTCCCAAAGGGCAGCGCATTCTTTAACGCTATTGGCGCACCAGGTCTTCGAAGCACAGGATAAGTCGAATGCCTCATCGAGCCTCAGGGCCAAGCGATCATCCGAGGCCATCAGGCAGAAGCTTGTGTAGTGCGTCGAGATAGGCGAGAAACGCGTCACGGCCAGGCTCGGTCAACGAGACCCGCGTCTGGGGCTTTCGTTCGACGAACCGTTTTTCGACTGCGACATAGCCCGCCTTCTCGAGCTTCCCGAGGTGGCTGGCCAAGTTTCCATCGGTCGCCCCGAGCTGGTCACGCAGCACAGTGAATGCAATTCGCTCGACGGGAATCAATGCGCTCATGATGGCGAGCCGAAGGGGGGCATGAATCACCGGATCAAGGGCCTTCGGGTCACCCACGGGCCGCCCGCATCATCCAGATGCCCGGCACGACGTAGCCGAGCAGGAGGACGACGGCGAACAGCGCAAACTGAAGCTGCCAAGTAAGGAACCAGCTCATTATTCCCGCGATGAGAAACAGCACCGCAGACCCGGTCACGGGACGATAACGATACAGCGCCCCGGCGGTGGCCAGCGCGACCGCGAGGATCGAGCAGAGAATCGGAACAATGGCGGCGGGGGGGAGCATGCCAGACGCGGGACCTCCGAACGCCAGCGCCCCCATGGCCAAGCCTGTGAACAGCCAGGTCCGGGCCTCGACACGATTGGCGTAGGTGAAGACGCGATTGGCCTGTTGGCGGCCACGGAAGATGGAGTACGCCACCGCGGCGGGGGTCGTCATGAACCACGCCATCCACGGCTGGGAAAAGCCCCATCGATCGAGCATGACCTGGCCGAGGAGCGCCGCAATCACCACGACCGCCCAGACGACATAGATGTCTCCGGTGCGAATCCGATCATGGCGCGATCGTTCTACCATCTCGCGGATTGCTGCGAGGTGGCTTGCGGCGTCCTCGGTCTTCATTTCAGGCTCCCTGGCCAAGCGCTCCCAAGTACACCATGACCCCTGCCCTCACACTGGGGCCTCGAACCACATCGAGGACTCCGCGCCCACCTTGGCTGCCGAACTCAACGGAAAGCGCGGTGCGGGGAGCAAGGCGCACCTCGATTCCGTAGTGCCCCCCGCCGCCCAGGGCAGGCTCCCCTTGTGCGTCAACCCCGACCAACAGTCCCCCTCCTCCTACAACGCGCAGAATGCCGAGGAGCACAGGGCCACGGCCAAACAGCGAGATCCCTCCCATCCACACCACGGGATCGGCCGAAGACACGGCAAGGCCGCGTAGGCGCGCGCCGAAGAACTGCCCGGCCCGCCTGCCGAATGGCACATCGAGACGGATCCCGTACCCCGTACCCCGACCCAGGGTCCCGCCATCGGCACCAAAGCCCAGGCCCCGCCATTTGCGGTTGATCGCGGCGACCTCCTGGGGCGATGCCAATGGACCCGTCGTCACGTCAGGCGGACTTGCCAGGGCGGTGAGGGCAAGGAAGCAAGAAAACACATCGACCTCCAACTTTTCAAAGTACTTTGAAGTGCAAAGTATAGCAGAGACGAGCGTCGTGGATGCACATTCAATCGGATGGAGGCCATATGTAGGTGTGGCTCGCGTGTGGAGTAGCGTCGGACGCGTATCGGGGGCGCTCCGTGTTTGCCGTTTCAGGCCGAACCCTACTGCGGAACCTCTACGCGCCCTGCCCCCGCGATATCCGCATTCCGCTTGAACGGGTTCGCTACGTCAGCGGGACTTTGTGTACGGCATGCGCAAGAGCCTGGAAACATCGCTCACAGAGGTGGTGATCGTGGTCCGCCCCGAAGGTTCCGTGACGACGGCGGTACTTCGTAGGGCGGCCACACTCACACCGATGTCGATCCCGACGCATCGGGGCTCGCCGGCACTGACGTTCGAAGAGTGCGTCCAAAAGGTCTCCCGCAGCCTGGGCCAATGTCCCAGGTTGGATCGGGAGAGTCCCGTCCGTCAACCTCGGCGTCCAACGAGCCGGACCATCAGGCCATCCGTCCAACCCCGGCAAATCGAATGCCGGCGAGCGCGGCCGTAGTCTCGTCACACGTAGACAGATCCGAAGGTTGAAACTTGCGGAATGCATCGTGACCGCAAGCTCGCGCCAACACCTTCATCAGTTCGGTGGCCCCGATGAAGAAATTGGCCAAGCGCGTGGCGCTAGCTTCCACCACAAGCCGCTTGCGAAGGTGTTCCTTGCGGGTCGCGATGCCGACGGGACAGTTGTTCGTGTTGCAAGCCCGCATGCCAAGGCAACCGATGGCCTGCAGGGCCGCGTTGGAGACCGCAATGGCGTCTGCTCCGAGCATCAGGGCCTTCACAAAGTCGGTAGGAACGCGCAGGCCGCCGGTCACGATCAAAGTCACCGGCTTGTCGCTGCTCCGCCCCCGGCCGATTCGCTCCAGGTAGTGTCGGGCGCGCGCCAGCGCGGGAATGGTCGGCACGCTGATGTGGTCACGGAAGATGACCGGAGCCGCGCCCGTTCCCCCTCCACGACCGTCCAAGATGATGTAGTCGGCGGTCGACTCGATCGCGAAGTCGATGTCGTCTTCGATGTGCTGACCGCTCATCTTGAAGCCGATGGGGATGCCGCCGGTCGCGTCTCGTACCTCATCCGCGACCCGTCGGAAGTCGGCCGGGGTCGAGAGATCGGTGAACGTGGCCGGTGAAATGGCGCTCTGTCCCACCTCGATGCCACGAACCTGTGCAATGCGCGCATCGACCTTGTGGCCCGGCAGGTGACCCCCCGTGCCCGTCTTGGCTCCCTGACCCGCCTTGAAGTGCATGGCTTGCGACTTCTGGGCATTCGCGATGGACCAGCCAAACCGACCGCTGGCCAGTTCAAGCAGATAGCGCGAGTTCGCCTGCTGCTCCTCGGGTAGCATGCCCCCCTCTCCCGAGCAGATCCCCGTTCCCGCACGCTCCGCGCCCTTGGCGAGCGCGAGCTTGGCTTCCTCCGAGATCGCTCCAAAGCTCATGTCGCTGACGAACAACGGAATCTCGAGTTCGAGCGGCTTGTTGCACGCCGGACCGATCACCGTTCGCGTGTCGACGGGATGGTCATCGAGCAACGGCTTGCGCCGCAGCTGGGCCGTCAGAATCTGAAGATCGTCCCAGGCGGGCAGTTTGTGGTGCGGAACCCCCATGGCCACGGTGACCCCGTGGTGCCCCACTCCGGCGATGCCTTCCCGGGCGAGGCGTTGGATGAACGCGTTGTGGGGCTCGTCAGGCGTGCCGTGGGGGTCTTGGTAGTCACCAAGGTACGCATCGCGGTTGAAGGGCTGTGGATGCTCGGTGCGCCACCGTGCGACTTCATCCGCATCGACGGTCACAGACCGTTGGCCATCGACATCCTCAATCCACGCCGAGAATTTCTCGAGAACCTCGTCGTTTTTGTACTCAGAGACACCGGTGTCGAAACGGTAGTCCCAGTTATGAAGGCCGCAAACGAGGTTGCCACCTTGGATATGACCATCGGCGAGTAGGGCACCCCGATGGAGGCAACGCCCATAGAGCACCGAGACCTGATCAGCGCCATCGCGTTCATAGCGAACGATCACGAGGTCGACGTTGGCGACCCGAGCGGGGGTGGGAGTGAGGGCGGGCAGCTGGTTCCAACGGGCCACGACCACGCGATTCATGGACTCCTCCGATTGTCTAGGAGACTCTACCGGGAACTTGCGCCCCGATGAGTCCAGTGTGCGAAGATCGGTCCCCCCCCCGGAGGAGACATGTTGCGCATCACTGCACTTTGGGCCCTGTTGACGGGCTGCGTCGGCACCGAGCCAGACACGACCCCAACCGACGAGACGGCCACGCCAACCGAGACCCTCCCTACAGCCGAAACCGGCGAGAAAAAGAGCCCCGATACCCCGCCGGTCGTCACGATTACGATGCCCAAAAAGGCACAATCCTCGTTGTTCTACGACGGCTACGACAACGACGCGATGCTCTGGTACAAAGACGTGACCTTCGAGGGCACCGCCACGGACGCCGAAGACGGCGAACTCTCCGGAGCATCGTTGGTTTGGACGACCAACAAGTCCGGCATTCAAGAAGCCGAACTGGGCACGGGCGGATCGATTACCGCGCGGCTCTACAGCGACGACTGCTTTGGAGCCACGCACAACATCACGCTGACGGGGACGGACAGCGACGGCAATGCCGTCTCTGCCGTCGTCGAGATCTTCATCTACACCGTCTGCTGAAGACTACGGAAGGATCTCGTTGGGCGCGATCGTCGTGAGGGTCGTGCTCCCAAGCACGACCGACCGGTCGGTGGCGGCGGTGTTGTTGTCTCCACCCAGAACGACGGACTCAAGGCCCGAGGCGATGTTGAGGGCCCCGCCGACGACCGCCGAAGTCACGCCGGGCGCCTGATTGGCGTTGCCAGACAGAATGACCGCGGCAAGGCCGTCATTGAGGTTGAACGCACCGCCCACGACGACCGCCGAGAATCCGTTGGTGCCGGTCTGGTTGGACTGACCACCCACCACCGACGACAGAATGCCGGTGGTGGTGTTGCTCACGCCTCCAAGCACGGTAGAAGCGGGGCCCAACGCCTGGTTGCCCGAACCGAAGGCCACCGAGAAGTCGGTGATGACGTTGTCGAGGCCTGACACCATGGAAGCCACGCCCGTCCACTCGTGACCATCGCCGATGATCAGGTTGTGGCTCCCCGTCCGCACCGGGTTGGCCACGGGCGGGTTGTTGGCCGGGTCAGGCAAGGCATTGTAACCGATAACCAGATTACCAAGTCCCGTAAGCGCCCCATCGTCGTCGGTGAAGCCCGAGCCCGACTGGACGAACAGGTTGGCCCCGCTGAAGACGATCTCGTTGTTCATCGTGTCGACCGTCACGTAGCTGAGCAAGTCGCTCGCATCCCCCAACCCATCGAGATCCGACTGGGTCAGGTAATCGGCCTCGATGACCGCGATACGATCTTCGACCGCCTGGAGGTCGGGCGGAGTGTTGACGTTGGCCAAGACGAAGGCCTCGGTGGCCAAGCCCACCAAGTCGCCCGCGGTGAGGTAATCGGCCTCGATGAACGACACGCGCGTCGACACCGCCGCCGTTGCGTCCGACAGCGCCGTCGCCGTGGCCTGCGTCAGGTAATCCACCTCGATGGCCCCTACGCGCGCCGACACCGCATCGGTCGCGTTCGTGAGCGCCACCGCATCCTTCTGGGTGAGGTAGTCCACCTCGATGTCGGCAACCCGTTGTTCGAGGTCCGTCGGAAGGGCATCGACCGCCATCTGTAGCGCATCATCAGCCGCTTCCAGCTCTGCATCCGCATCTTCGAGTTCAAGATCCTTGGCTTCAAGCGCCGTAACCGCCGTTTCAAGTTGGGTGCGCAAGTCCTCAATCTCGTCCGTGGCGTCCATCAACGCGTTCTCGAGATCATCGAGACGCTGCTGGTCGGCGTCCGAGGTGCCACCGAACGAACAGGCGACCGAGGTGAGCGGGATCAGCGAAAACAGCATCAAACGAAGCATAATGACCATCCATCGTGGGAAGGGGCAGCCAAAGTAGCCGGTCGATGCAGGATCAGCTGGCAGAAGTTGACCGCCTAATCTTCCCCGCTTTCTTCCTCGGGTTCTGGCAGCAGCGACTTACGAATGCGGTGCCACACATACCCGGCATCCGAACCGGGATCGTCCCATCGACCTGAGAACCTTCCGCAAAAGCTCGATTTCAAGATCTCCGCGAGGAGCGCATCGTCGGCCTTCTCCATGAGCGGATGCTTGAGATAAATGCACACTTCATCGGTGGCCCGAACCGACAGGCCCGCTACGAGCTCTTTGGCATCGCGAACCTCGTTAGCGAGCTTCACGATGGTCTTGAGCCGTGCCTTCGAGACCTCGGGATGCCGCCGATGCAGCAACTTGACCTCTTCCTCCGCGGGCAGGTAGGTCACCTGAAGAGGCGCAAAGCGGTCGAGTTGGGCCGCATCGATCGAAAAGGTTCCGGTGAACGCCGACCCCCGATTGACTGCGGCCACAAACTGTACGTTGTCAGGAATGTCGAGGAACGCGTTGGTGACAGGATCGAAGAGCTTCCGAGTGCTGTCCAACGCGGGCATCAGCGTATTGCGCGCGGCTTCTGGACAACGATTCAGCTCGTCGAGGAACACGAGGTAGCGCCCATCGTCCTCGCGCGCCTCGAACAGCGCGGCCCGCAGGTCCGTCGAGACGAAATCGGTGATGGGCACCCCACCTTCACCGGCTCGGACTTGAATCGTGGCCATGAAGTCGGTCGCTTCAATGACCGAACTGCAGTTGAAGAATACGAACCGCATGCCCAACGTCTCGGAGATTGCGCGGGCGAGAACAGTTTTCCCAGAGCCCTGTGGACCATCGAGCAGAATGTTGAGGCCACTTTCGAGAAGCACCTGTAGCTTTCGCGAAACCACAGGATCCAGATAGATCCCATCGATCTGAAGCGCATGGGCCCGCACGAACTCCACCTCGATCCAGCCCCGGTCGCTCCGTTCGGGTTTGTGGACCTCGACAATGCGCACCTCGGTCCGCATACCAGGTCGAATGCGCGGATCGTCGGACAATACGACTTTGGGAGCGCGCTTACCGTCGAGGTGAGTCGCCCGATAACGGTATTTGGAGCTATCAACCGGGTTGACGAAAAACGTGGTGGACATCGTCTTACCGACGTGGATCTCGTGGACCTTCCACTTGCCGCTCATGAACTCTCCTACCGGCGCGCACGCATCGTGGTTGCCACGAGGCCCTGGACGATGCGGCCGAAGCGGCGCACCGCATCGCCGGTTTCATCGTTCAGCACCTCGACGTAATGGTCGAAACAGGGCTCGCGAATCGGCGCGACCGCGACCTGGGCGCAGGCCATGCCTTCGCGAGAGAGTCTGCGGACCAGCCCGATGAGTGCGTTCGAGGTGCACTCCGTGGGAAGCCCATCGCTGATCATGACGAGGAGCTTGACGTCGCGGGGGCTTCGTCGCGCCAGCGTTGCGACATGGTGCAACGCCGCCGCATCGTTGTTGCCGCCCTCCGTACGCAAGGCATGGGCCGCACTGCGCATGGCGTTGCCCGCATCGAACAGCTTCGAGTCGGTAAAGCCAAAGGTCCGAAGATCGACGCTCGCCAGTCCTCGGCAGGCTTCAGCCATCAAGGTTGCAAATCGGCGAGCCCGCTCGAGCCGGGCTCCGCCCATCGAGCCCGAACAATCCACGCAGACGCCGACGAACAGGTCGTTGGCCGGCATGCGAACCCGACTCACCAAGATGCGCGGATCCCGTCGGAGCGCAGCGTGCACCAAACGCCCTCGATCGATGCGATGCCCTTGGGTGCGGGGCTTGACCGGTCGGGTGGCCAAGCCCAAATCGGCGAGAGCGGCCCGAAGTTGGCTTGCCGGTCGCTGAACATCACGGGCGAGCCGGGCGTGCGCCACCGGATCATGGGACAGGACCTCGATGGTTTCAATGCGGTCGAATTCGGTTTCATCCCCTACATTGATGGTGTCGGGGCCGGCGGCCCCTTCGCCAAACCCCTTGGGCTTCTCCCGAATGCGCTGGAGTTCATCGGCTTTGCCTTGAACCTCCTCGTCGGTGACCCCACGGCCACCCGGAATCGCCTCACCATCGCCCCCCGCCGAGGTTTCGTGCAGGTCGACGAGGTCCATGAGGTTGACGTCATCCCCAAACAACTCGTGCAGCGCGAGGGTGACCTTCCACAGTCCCTCGTTGTCGAGCTTCCGGAACCCCTTCCCAAACAGGGCCAGACCCTTCTCAACGAGCGGATCCCCGTGCCGATTGCCAAGCCCCATGCGCAGGGCCCGCACAAAGCGGGCGAAGCTCGATCCCTCGGCTTCGAGCTGCCGGAACAGCCGGCCCATTTCGATGGTGACGCAGCCCACCGTCCGCGCCACGCCCATCGAGGTGGCGATGAGGCGGTCGACCGACATGCCAAGGCGCTCGATGAGCGTGAGCACGTGGATGTCGGTGCGGGTGTGAAGGAACGCCCACGCGGCCAACCGCTTGAGCACAAGGTCGTAGCCAGGCTTCATCGATCGCAAATTGCGTTCAAGATGCTCGTCGCACACGAGATTGTGAAGACGCTGAAGCTTCTTCTCCCCCGCCCGTTTCCAAACCTCGAGGCCTTCTCGGCTTGCGTTGTAGAGGTGGTGCCCAAGTTCGTGGATGAGCAGTCCCTTCAGAATCGCCGCGCCATTCCGCTCCCGGCGCAACAGCGGCAGCGGATTGACGTAGACGCGGTCCTGCTCGAGACGGGTATAGCCGAGCGACTCCCCTCCAATGAGCTGAACGCCGAAGTCCCGATCGAGCAGGTCGCGGGCCTGGTCGCGCCCCCACAACACAACGCGAGCAAGCCGCCCCACCACCCGTTGCTTGATGTGGCGATTGTCCAGGTGATTAAGGGCTTCACGCTGTACCGCCTCTTGGTCGCAGTCGTTGAGGATGGCCAGCGCGGCCCTCGTCCGCTCAAACAAGGGCACATGGGAGGCGACAACCGCCGTGAGCAGGGCGCTTGGCGGCACAAGGTCCGTCCCGGCCAGCACACCGGCTCGCGCGACTTCGTCGGCCCCCCGTGGGGCGAGTTCGACGAAGGGCTGGGTGTCGTTGCGCACCTGCTCCATGCGCCGCGCGGCCAGGATGGGTGCGCCCAGCGAGTCTCCCCGCGTGGCCAACGCTTCAGCCGCGGTCAGCCGAATCTTGGCCATCCGGTTCCGACCATGACGTAAGAACCGTCGTAGCGGCTCAATCTCCCGCCCATCGGGCTCCTCGATCAGCAAGAGCACGGCCCAGCGGTAAGCAGGGAAATGCGGGCTATCGACCAGAGCGATGGCAAGTTCCATGCTTCGGTCTGAGGGGGCATGGGCAAGCCAACGCGTGAAACGGGCGTGATCGAGCCACGATCGAGCCTCATCGGTATGGGGGGCCACCATTGCGGCGACCGCCGGTTCGACGCAATCTACGTCGTCGAGGAACGCTCCTTCCGCCAACGCCAATGCCACGTGGAAGCGCACCTGTGGGGGGCGCGACGGATCGGCGAGGGTCTCGGCCAGAAGGCGAAGGGCATCCGAGTCCGACACAAGGGCAACCGCCTGGCAGAGCACGGCGGGATTGCGGCCCGGAGTCTCCACGAGAGCGTGAACGAGCGCGCGTCCGCCTTCTGGAAGCTCGAGAAGGCGCAACGAAGCCAGTTCCGCCCAGCCTCGCTCACCGCGCTGAACAATGTCGATGAGCACCGCCACGTCCGTGAGAGATTCCACGCCCTGCGGCACCTCCACGGTCTCGCCCGGCGGCTCCTCCGTCCCCGACGGTGGTTCGACGCCCAGCCACGCAGCGAGTTCGGCGACGGTTCGCGGAGGAAGCTCCCCGAGTCGGGCTTCCACAGGCTCGCGATACGCCGAGAGGTCGATGCCCAAATGCACCATCGCGTTCAAGATCAGGGCCGCCTGTCGGGTGACGTCGGCGAAATCGGGGCGACTGGCAACATAGGCCCGGGGTGAGCCCGACGTGGCGTTCGCTCCATCGAAGGAACGGACGACGATCGTCAAGAATCGATCGTGCGCCACCTCGACCAGCGTTGTCGGCACACGCCACCGCCAACGACCGCACAAGTGCCGAACGGCTTGCCACAGTCGATGCCGAAGCCGAGTGGACGGGAGCTCGAGCGAACGGGCCAGGACGGCGGCGAGGTCCTGGGCCTGGTCGGTCGCCCACGACACAAAGACGGAAAACGGGCGATCCCAGCGCCACAACCATGCCGCCATCGCCGTTCCCACCTGATCGTCCTGACCAAAGTTCTTGACGGCGCGGGTCTCGAGTTCGTGCCAAAACGCGTCGGTGGATTCGCTGTAGTCCTCCAGAAGCCGGCCAACCGATTCGAGACGATCCCCAGACAACAACAGGGCCAAGCATGCCTCGATGCTGGGCTGTGGCTTGCGGTTGTCCAGCGCTTCAACGACCCCGCGGCTGCGCGCGGACAACGCCGGAGCCAACGCCGTGGCAAGCTGCTTGGGAGTCGCGGTCTTGATTCGGTTGAGTTCGGCATTGGTAAGACCACGGCCTGGCGAGGCCTCGGCCAACCGGGCCATGGCGACCTCGACCGGCGCCAAAACCTCGCGTGCCCATGCCTGAATGCCCGAATGCCCATGGTGTTGCAGGGCTTTGGCCACCTCCTGCTGCAACGCCCAGGGCAGCGCATCTTCCTTGCGATCCAAGTCGACGAGCCGCTGCAGCGCTGCACCGGACAGATCATCCACCACGGAAGACCCCAGAGCCACCAAGGCCTGCGTCACCAAGTGATGGACGAACCCACCCGACAACGCCTGCTCCAGCACCGCGGAAAGCGCGGCCACCGTGTTGAACGGAGGGTGGCGAGCCAGCTTCGTGACGTGCCGCTCGCGGATGGCTCCGTTCCGATCCAGACTGGCGAGAGCGGCAAGAACCTCCCGCAACAATGCATCCTGTTCCGCTTCCCCCCAGTCCGAGGGGCGAGCTTCGAGCAGCAACAAGGCCTCTTTGGGAAGCCGTACGGCAGCGTGCGCGATGAGGGTCGCGGTGGCGCGTCCATGCTGGTTCAGCACGTCCAACAACAGCGTTCGGCGAGCGGACTTGTCACGGCGCGTCTGCACCGGTACCGCGAGCAGCCGGCCCCCCGCGTCTGGGTCCTCCACCATCGCGTTGACCAGCGCATCCCGGCGAAGGTCCGGATGCTGCAGCAGCGTGTCGAACGCGTTGGGCCCCGCCAGCCGGACCAACCCGGTCAGCCCGTCGATCGACACCGCGTCCCAGGGCACGTGCTCAAACAGCCCGTCTTGCACCTCGGAGGGGAGACTCCCTTGGACCGCGCGGGCGTAGTGTGGCAACGCGGGCCACAGCCGATCGGGGTGCATCAGACGGGCCAGGCCAGGGAACCCCGCCAGAGCCAATGCCAACCCGAGGGGCCACCAATCCAACTTCGAAAGCACCACCACCACACTGATCGCCAGGCGACGTTCGTGGTCGGTCAGCGCACCGCCCGATGCGACGTCGTGGAGCCACTGTTCCACGATGCTTGTCGCATGTGGATCTTCGGCCATCGCTCCACTGATGATGGTTCGAACCAACTCATCCAAACTGTCGGACTGGGACCGCCACGCGAGGATTTGCTCGCCCAACGGCTCGTCCTTGGTGGGCGCCGGATTCCGGGTCGCGGAAAAGACGGTGACGATGGCCTCGAGCTGATGACGCCAATCCAGACTGGCCAAGCAACGGAAGACCAGCCCCGTGGCCAGACCGCCCCGTTTGGTCAGGCGCATCAGATCACCGACGCTGCCCGGCTCGAGCCCATGTACGAGCAGGCGGGCCTCGAGCATCGGCCCCACCTCGGGGTCGCCAAGCAACGGCAGCAACGACCACTGTGGCATCGCGGCATGGCTCGGCATCGCCTCGAGGGTCTGTTGACGGACATCGGACCGCGGATGGTACAGCCCGTGGACCCACAGCAATCGGTCCATCCGACCCACCACGGCACACGACCGCATCGCGGCGGCCCGAACCGCGTCCTCCTCATCGTCGAGGGCTCGAACCAGAGCCGTGCGGGCCCCGAGTCCGGTGGCCCCCTCAAAGGCCGCGAGGGCCGCCACCCGAACGGCCGGCGCATCATGGTCCAACAATGCCTCGACCCGTGCGAAATACGGCCAACGGTCTGAGGCCGAAAGCTCCGCGAGGGCGTCGAGCCACTCAACCAGCTCATCATCCGACCGTTCCGGGTCGGTGAGGGCGTTCCAACAATCCAAGTCACGCATGACGTGCCCTATGGGTACACCACGGCGGTCCGATGACGGGGGCATGACCTCGCACCCGGGGAGCCGGACCGGGCCCACCACGCCGTTCGTGAACGGGCGCCACGTAGCCGTGGCCCCCGATCGCCCGGCGACCCACGAGGGGCCGCAGCGTTGTGTTTCCGATCCTGGGTTGGGAGTGCATCGAAGGAAGCGACAAGCCGAGGACCAAAGAAGGGCGGATGCATCCGAAGATGTCATCGAGGTGGTTGAAATGCCCTTCGGTCGTGCGCGCAGCCCGCTCCCACCTGAGAAGACTGGATGCTCGCGCACCTCACCCTGCACCTTCCTGACAACCGGGGAAGGTTCAGAGGCCCATGCGTCGCAAACTCATGGGCTAACTCCACTTGCGACCGAAGCCGCAGCGTTCAGCTCACGTCGTACGAAGGAAACGTCCGAAACCGGACCGCCGTAGTGTCAAAGAACCGGGTCGAACCAGGACAGAACCTGAACGACAGCGAGAGGCGCAAAACGCGCACGACTCATGACGGCTCCAAGAAGGAAAGTGAAGAACGCTCTTTCGAGCTTCTACATTCCTATTATGGGGTCTCTGGATGGGGGTCAATAGAAAGAGATCTGCATCACCAGGGCCTTGTCGCGACGTTGCATATCGAACAGCCCGCCCTATTCAGGCTCGACGACCCCTACCTTCCCTAGGATCGCGGTGTTCAGGACCCCGAAGGAGGGGCGGTGCACGAAACGGCCGCCCGATGCGCAGGCCCCGGGTGGATTTTCGTAACGGATCCAACGACAAGGCCGCCTGCGTCAGGGTTTCCGACACAGACGGCCAAGGGCCTCAACACGGGCGAAGGTTCTTTATGGCAGGAACTGCACCGGTGGCTGGGCCGCACACCCCACTTGACCATCGTTGTGGGGAGCGGGAGCGGGTTCGATGCCGAGCGTCGTGCTGCTGCCCAGGACCGAGGCCGCACCGTAGCCCTCGACGCGCCACCCGCCCTCGGCCAACTGTGCGCCAAGGTGGGTTCCCGCCATCACCGCGGGCTTGTCGAGCTTGACCAGAGCCCCGTCTCCCGTCGCATCCTGCACGCGGAACCCCAGCGGGATGCTCGCAAGACCGGACCCGTTCGAATTGAGGTAGACCGCGTCGAGGAAAGCGAGGTCGAAGCGATCGAGGGTGATGCCGAGGGGAATGCTCGCAAGGCCGCTTCCATCCAACGATGCGAGCATCACGGGAACTTCGTCCTGACTGACGCCCAAGGTGACGGTTTCGACCGACGTATCGAGGTCGTCGAGGGTCTTAGGCGTCAACACCAAGCCCAATGGAATGGACGCCAGCCCGGAGCCGCTGTCGACGAGGCTGTAGCCCTCACCTACGCGTCCCAGCACGGGGTCTTGATGGTCCGACCACCCCCACGCGAGCATCGCCTGGTTCGTGGCCGGCTCCGCCCGCAAGGCCCCCACGAGGTCCTGGAAGGCATCGGTGGCCGTGACGGCAGCCCTTGGGCGGTGCGTCGTTTGGGACGCCTCGTCGCTGTGCAACTCGACGAGGGACTGCACGGCAATGGCCCAGGCAACAGCTGGGAACTCGCCCGTGCTCAAATCCCTCATGACATGGGTGCCCCGCGTGGTGCAGACCCCATTCGAATCGGTGGTGCAGAACACGGTCTCGTCGCCATTACCCCAAATGTTGGCGTACACCTTCACGTTGTCGGCACGCGCACCATCATCGGTGAAGACGGTGATTCGAACCTTGGGCCGAACCGCATCGCCATGGTCATCAACGGCGAGGTAGGGCAACATCGCGACATAGAAGGAACGAGGGTCAGGTGCGACGGAGGGCACCTCTTCGTCCACGTCGAGGTAGCCCGACCCGCGGCCGGACCAAACGTCCCTCCCCGTCGCGGCCTCCTTGAGCAGCAGCTCGACCTCGCGACGGTCGTACCCTGCTTCGACCAACGGTACGGCTGCGCCACTCACCATGGCAGCGGCCTGGCTGGTCCCAGCCATCAGCCAGTACCCCATTTCCGTAGGCTGCCCCGTGGCGAACGTCTCGGCCAGGATTCCATCCGGGATGCCGTCGCCATCGTGGTCGTCGTGCAGGTCTCCCCCCGGCGCGAGCAGGTCGATGGCGGCGCTCGCGTTGGAGTAGCTGGGGACGCCTTCACTGCTGAAATCGCCGTAGGACCGTTGGTTGGCGGCCCCGACGGCGATGACTTCCGGACTCGCCGCAGGCCAGGTGATGCGGTCCGCCCCATCGTTGCCCGCCGCCGCCACCATCACGATGCCCGCATCCGCCGCGGCCTGAAGGGCCTCTTGGAGGGCCAATGACGGCACGTAGTCTTGGTGGAACGACAGACTCATGTTGATGATGTCGGCCCCGTGCTGCACGGCGTGCCAAATCCCTTCGATGAGCGCCGCTTCATGGCCCTGGTTGTGCTCGTCGAGCACCTTGATCGGCATCAGCGAGGCGCCTTGGGCGACCCCGTGCAGGGCGCCCCCATCGGAAGCAATCACCGAGGCGATGTGCGTGCCATGCTGGTGGTCGTCGTTTGCGTGCGGGTCGTCGTTGATGAAGTCGTGGGGCGAAACGATGGCACTCGAGGCAAGCGACGGAGCCGCAACGTAGGACGTCCCGCTGCGGGTGATGGTCTCATAGGCGACGCCTGTGTCGAGCACTGCGACGACCACGCTCGACGAATCGACCGAGCACGCCGGGTCCAGCTCGTCGAGGTACCACTGGTGCGACTCGAATGCCGGATCGTCACCGCAATCAGACCCGGCCCCCACGATTCGGCCATTGGCACCGCTTGCCTGGACCCGAGGGTCTTGCGACGCGGCCGCCAACGCCTCTGTGGTCCCGCCCAACAGCCCATAGCCCGAGGGCCCCGCGGCCCGAAGCACGTCCAGGTCGTAATCAGCGGCAAGATCGGACAAGTCCTCGGGGTCAGTAAGGCGTACCAGCCGCTGACCCGGCACATAGGCGTCGGCAAAGGTGACCTGCGAAGCATCGTCAGACAGCGCCGAAGTGGTCACACTCGAGGCGGGCGCCACTGGTTTGAAGGGGCGAGACCCCACTTCAACGGTGGGCCCTGTCACAAGGGTGGGAGTTGCAGGCGGGTTCGGCGGGTCCGATGACCAAAGCAGGACAATCATAGCGAGCAACGCGCTCGCAGCAGCAACCGGACGGGCTCTCACAAGGGCCTCCGCGACGGTGAGGTTCGCAGGCCCTCTCGGTTCAATGAGCGTCACATTGAAATCGGATTCGCGTGTGTGACGCCTGCGAGAAACCCGGGACTACCCCACCGTGAGCCCTTCGCCCCAAGACGGACTGTTCCAAGCCGCGGTGGCCCAGCATGGGCCCGCCATCCAGCGACTTGCGCGGACCTACGAGGCCCACCCCTCGCGCCGTGAGGAACTGCTCCAGGACATTTGGCTTGCCCTTTGGCAGGCCCTCGGCCGATTCCGACAAGAGGCCTCGCTGCGGACTTTCGTGTTCCGGGTCGCCCACAACGTGGCCATCAAGCACGTTCGCAGGGACGCAAAAGGTCGTGAAGACGTTGAGCTTCCCGAAACGCTGAGGGCGGATGACCCCGAACCAGCCGAACGCTTGGACCGCGAACAGCGTCGACAGCACTTGCTCCATGCGGTTCGTGCGTTGCCTGACCCCGATCGGCAACTTGCCATGTTGCACCTCGAGGGACTGTCCAACGCAGAAGTCGCCGAAGTCAGCGGTCTATCGCCCAGCAACGTGGGCACCCGCCTCCACCGCATTCGTGGCCGTCTGCGGCAAGCCCTTCAGGAACTTGAACATGGATGATGACTTGACCACCCTGTGGCGCAACGACGACGAACCGGGACCGCAGGTTGACCTGCGGGGCATTCGAAAATCGAACCGGACTTTTCGCCGACAGATTGCCCTCCGCAACGGGGGGGAACTGTTCGCGGCGGGCGTGGTCGTGGCCTGGTTCGGTGCCCGCGCCCTGGCAACCGATGATCCCTGGACCGCCTTGGCCTTCGGACTGTGCTCGCTGGGGGGACTCATCGTCGGCGGGCTCATCTGGTGGAGAGGGGATTCCCCCGAGGCGGAACCCGAAGATTCGTTAGCTGCCTTCGTCGACGAGCACCGTACGGCCTTGCTCTACCAAGCCCGCCTCCTCGAAACGGTCCCCCTTTGGTACATCGGGCCGCTCTTGCCCGGTTTGGGGCTCCTCCTGTTCCTGCGAACACCCGCACCCGGCGAAGAAGGATTTGGGACGGGCCTCGTGGTCATTGCCTGCAACGTCGCGTTCCTCGCCTTCGTCATCGCCATCAATCGGTCCGCGGCTCGCCAACTGCGACGGAAGGCCGAAGTGCTGCCCGAATGGAGTTAAGCGCCCGGCGTGAACGCCTTGACCCAGCTCCTGTCTCGCATCCTGGACCTTCGCTTCGCCGTAGGCGGCGCCGTCTTCATGGGCGGCCTCGTCTTCGCGGTCAATGCCTCCTACGGCACCGGGCCCGCACTGGTCGCCGCCGCCAAGCAAGCCTCCTACACCTTCTTCTTTGCGGGGTTCGTGATGCGCTGGTGCGAGCACCTGGCCACGTCCGTGGAGCCCCGCAGCCTGGCCGTCGCAACGGCGACGCTGCTGCCTTCGGTGCTCGCGGTCTCCCTGACGTTTGGCATCCACAACCTCCGAGGCACGCCCGATCCCGTCGCCTCGACCCTCCCGACCTTGTTCTTTGGCCCCCCTTCGTTCTTTGTCTGGGCTCTACGAAGGTCCGCGCCTCAATCCTCGGGCCAGTACCAGGACTCAAATGGCGACGACAGCTCATCGATGAGCACCCGCGCTTCGCCGAGTGGCTCGAAACGCTGATCCCCAACCGCGCCGGATTCGCCCGTGGCGGGCAGCGTAATGTTCGTGGGGAACCTGGCTTCGATGACCCGTCCCCGACCGACACCAAACGAGCGCGGGCTGCTGTCGGCAAGGAACATCCGGTCGTCCTCGAGCAGCTCAACCCCCCGTAGGAACACAAAGGGGGCCACATCGTCCCCCGGGATGAGATCGGCCACGTAGGTAGGGGCAACCGTAGGATCGCTCGTCACGGCCAGCCCCACCGTGCCGACCACCCCGGCTCCTCCAGTATGGGCCCACAAAAGCCACCAATCCCCCCCCCGCCGCCGCAGGATCGGCCCGTGAGGGGTATCGACCGAGCCGCTCGGCGGAAATCGCCATAGAAACTCGGGCTCTTCCGTGGTCGTGATGTCCCACATCGTGATGCGGCCGTTGCTCGGACGATGCGACACCAACAATAGCGTCCGGTCGCCGAGGTCGATGCGCTCTGCACCATTGGGCGTGTTCGGAAACTCGGGATGATCGCTGGTCAGCGTCCGAATGCGTTCGTCGGAACTTCCATCTCCAGCGATCCACTCGATCGCATTGGAGAACGTCGAGACCACGAGCAGCGACCCATCCGCCGGATCTCGAATGACATCGTGGGGAAATCCAAATCCATCCACCCGAAAGTCGAGGGTTCCGTCTGCCGCGATCCGGGCGATCGCGCCAGGCCGACGGCCGCCCAATGTCTCCGAGGTGGTGAATGAAAGCAGCAACCCATCGCCGTCGGGGCTGCCCCCTTCCCCCCCGCAAGTCTCGCAAAACCCCACGAGGTTGGTCCAGGTGGGGTCGGCCACCACCGTGCCATCCACCCGTGCGAACACCACCCGATCTCCCTCTGGAATCACCAGCACGTCTCTTGGGAGTCCTCCATCCAGCGGCTGCGTGGAGGGCGGAGGTTCCCCAGTTTCACCTGTCGTCATCGAGTCTGCGGGAGCACATCCCGCTAGCGTCAGCCACCAAAGGCGCGCGACCATCCATCGCTCCCGAGTTGCCTCAACATGCCTTGCCCCGTGCTTAACGTCAGCCCCTTCGGTTGTGGGTTGCCGTTGGCGCAAGGGCTCGGCATGATGACGTTCGGTGTTGGAGGGACGTTGAAGGCTTGGCTTGTGCTCGGATTGTTGTCCGTAGGGGCGTGCGGATTCCCGTCACCCTGGAAAAATGCGGAACCCACTGGAACCACGATCGAAGGTTGGATGCGTACAACGCTCGACCATCCGCACCCCGGCGCAGGATGGTTTCGCGTAGATGACCTGGAGGCCTATGACTTCAGTCAGGCCAGCCTCAAGTCCGTACGACGTGCCAAAGACGACGTGGTCGTCCTCCAAATCGGTCGTGTGGACACCGAGGGCACCACGGTGCTCGAGTTTGACATTGCCCTGGGGGCCTGGGTCGCGGGGGCGGTCCCGGTCGACGGCGTGTCAGCGATTGGCGAACTTCGCAGACCCGATGGGACCCAGCAGTTTGTATTGGGCGGCTCGCTGGACGTGCGCGCGGCGGGGGTGGCCGAAGGCGACCTCATCGAAGTGTCGTTCGTCGACCTGACGCTCGCTCGGGTGCAGCCATGATCGGCCTCCTTGCTACCTTAGCCGGGGCGCAGACGCCCCCCGACGCCTTTGGGCGCTTCGACGTCGAAAATCTCACGATCGTGCGTCCCGTTGGAGCCGCCTTCGAGGGCGGGTTTGACAACTCGGACCCCAATGACGAATCGGCCTTTGATCGCACCGTGGTGCGTGCACTTGAAGGTCGGGCGACCGACTACGACTTCGTGATGGTGTTCATCGGGCAAGGCCTCCCACGACAGATCGCCGGCGCGTTCGCGTTCAACGAAACCCACAACCGAGACCTCATGGGCGTGGGCTCCGTTCGCCTGGCCGACGAACGGTTTTCGGTTCGCAGTGCATTGTACATGAATCGAACGACGTCGTTCACCACACTGGATCCTGTGCGAAGCCAGTGGGTGTTCAATCACGAGATCGGCCACCACTGGCTTGCCTACCCCTGGATCGACCTCGGTGAAGGCCGCAGCGATGTCCTGCTCGGTCGACAGCGCGCCCATTGGACGTATTTCTTGCATACGGGCAATGCTCCAATGGAGGGCAACGACTGGATCGACAACGGCGACGGGACGTTTACGACCAACCCCTCATCGGGACAAGGCGGCTACAGCGACCTCGAACTGTACACGATGGGGCTGCTCCGGGCGGACGAGGTTGCGCCCTTCTTTCTCATCGAACCCGATGACCCCGGCAATCGGACGCGGACGTCCGCGCCGGACCATTGGCTCGAGATTGCCCCGTTTACGGTTTCTGGCCAGCGCATCGATCTGACGATCGACGATTTGATTGCCACGAATGGCCCCGTCAGCCCGGGCCCAGACACCTCACAGAAGGACTTTCGATTCCTCACGGTGCTCGTCGTGGGACCCTTCGAAGACATCGATAGTGGCGATTTGACAAGGGTTAGTGAACTCCAAACCCAGTGGGCCGAGGGCTTTGCCACCGCAACCCGCAACCTCGCCCGGGTGTCGTTCGACATGCCGGATGAAAAGCTGACGCTCGCCTCGATCGATGCCCCCGCTTGGATTCCGGAGGCTGCCCGATGATCGTGTTGACCTGGCTTGCCTGCACGTCGGGCACCATCGTGACCACCGAGCTTCCTGAAGGCCGCGTGGGCGACGTTTATTCGGCCGCGATCGAGGCCGACAAGCGCCGCAAGTGGGTGTTTACGGCCGAAGGACTCCCCCCCGGCCTCATCCTCAATCCATCGTCGGGCATCCTCTCGGGAGTGCCTGAAGAACGCGCTGAAACCACCTTCACGGTGCAGGTGGCCACGCCGAACGGCAACCTCAAAGGCGAGCAGGATCTGACGCTCAACGTGCTGGGTCCTCGCAATCCGAACTGTGGGCGAACGTTCACCGGCGACTTCTCGGCGGCGAGCCCATTCGGCGACATCGCTTGGGATCTGGACAGCTGGAAACTCCTCGAACTGCCGTTGCCGGGCGAAGAGGTCGAAGAGATCTCGTTCGAAACCACAGGATCCATTCAGCTGTACGCGGGACTTCCGGGGATCGACGTCGTGGCTGGAGAAGCCACGCCGTTCGTGGACGTTTGGGGCCTCGACTTTGGGGAAAACCGTATTGGATGGAACACCCTTCCCCATCTGGGTGCGCTGCAGGCCTCAGGACGCCCATTGCAGCTATTGGTCGTCGCGTTTGGCGTTGGCGAGTGGTCGATCGAGACCGCCTGCCGTGCATCACCGGTGCTCGAAAGCACGGGGATCGGATCCTTCCCCGTCGGACAACGGGCCCAGGGCTCCTTCCGGGCCACGAAGTACGACGAAGAGATCGTCGTCGAGGCGCTCGATCCGGTCCCCGAAGGCCTCGAGCTGTTCGAAAGTGGTGGATTTGACGGCATTGCGGAGGAAGCTGGGCTTCACCGCTTCAACATTCGCCTGACCCGCACCACTACCGGCGCGCAGACGGTCGCTGAGGTGGCCATCGGTGTCTACGAGCCCATCACCCCCGAATGCGGCGAGACGGTGCGCTTCGAAACCACGTCAGGCCGCTTTGCCCTCGACGCCTTCCCAGAAGCTGTCAATGTCGATGGTTTCAGCGTGGTGGAGGTTCCCTGGGCCGACCACACCGGCCTTCGCTTCGACCTTCTGCTCGACGATCCCAAGCAGGCCGACTCGGCTGACGTTCGCATCATCGAGCCAGAGGCGCGGACCGTCGGTGACTCCTTGTTTGGGCCCTGGACCGACGTGGTGCAAAGCAGCCCCCAGACCTGGCCCCCAGCGAGCTTCTACCAAGTGTACCCGCGGTTCCGCCTGGCGATCAGCGATTTTCTTTCTGTCGCTGGCGAATTGACCCTCACCTGCGAAGATGGGCCGCTGCCCGCTGAGACGCAGCTGCCCTTGTTGGCCGCTGGATCCCCTTTCGAGACGTCGCTCGAAGCGGTCGGGGGGACACCTCCCTATTTGTGGTCGGCGGCGGGGTTGCCGAAGACCGTGACGCTCGACGGGGACGGAACGTTGAGGTCGAACGGTGAGGACTTTGGTTCCGCCATGATCGACGTCACCCTCGAAGACGCCATGGGTCGCATGACGACCACTCCACTTACGCTGTGGTCGTCGGTCGAGGCCGCCTGCGACCGTGTGATTTCCTGTGGAGCGACCCAGACGTTCGAGGTGGCGAGTTCCTCCCCTCAAGTCGTCTGCGTACCTCCCGAGGATGTGCTGGCATCGGACTGGGTTTCGTACGACGTCCGCTACGATGGCTTTGGCGAACCAGGGTTGCTCGAGCCGGGCAACTTCAACCCCAGCGAAACCCTCGCGCGATTCACAGCGTACCAGGGCGTATTGGCCGCTACGCGAGGCACGGGGGGCACCACGTTTGCCCTCGAACGCTACGACAACCGAACCTGGCCACTGGTGGCCACTCAGGGTTCGGGCATCGACAAATGGACGGTGTGTGCCCAGTGCGGCACGGGACTCACGCCGAGCAACGACGAGTTGTCCTGCGCGGACTGACCCCTACCCGTCGTCACCACACGGGTGGATGGGTTGGGGCGAGCAACTAAACAGGGAATCGACGTACCGGAGTTCGTCGGCAAGGGTGTCGTCGACGTCGAAACAGCCCCCGCTGAATACCTGGGGGCCTTCGGCGTAGGCGGCTCGGTAAACGCGGTCTCGAGCGCCGGTTCGATGCACCGCGGCCACGGTCTCTGAAAACGCAGGGCCTCCACCAAGCACCGTAAAGTTGGCGATTCGGGCTGCCGTCACCGGAGACGCCACATAGTTGTCAGGGTTGCTGTCGCTTTCGAGACCCCGCTGACCGCCAAACGTTCCGAATCTCACCAATGCCCACTGAATCTGCCCGGTAAACCCGAATTCAAGGTCAATTCCATCGTCTCGGGGTCCGTTGCACACGAGGTGGCTCACCTTGGGCGCCCCGCCAAACGCCCGGAGGCAGTCCCCGTCTGAGCCCAGCATCTGAACGTAGTCGATGGTGGTGGCCGAACCGACGGCCTCGAGGGTGAGCGCGTCCAGGCGGGTCTGCGCTTGTGCCAACGCGCCCGCTTCTGCAATGACGACGTAGTTCAAAAAACCGCTGCTTCCCTCGTTGGTGCCTCCCCCAAAGAAGCGCGGCTGAAACGCCGCCGTCGAGGGGCTCTGCGCCTCACCGTAGTCACTTCCCACGCTCGTGTTGAGTTCGCCTCGGCCCGACAACACCAAACCGCCCCACAGCCCTCGGGAGGACAGATTGGTCGGATCACCAAAGATCAGGTTGTACGTGGTCGTCGGGTAGGCTTCGAGGGCCCCCATCACGATGGGCTGCTGTGCGGTTCCCCGAGCCTGAATGCGAGAACCTCGGGTGATCACCAGGGCGGCCAGCGTCCCTGACGTCCCGTAGATCTGCGTCCCGGCCTCGATGGCCAGGTTCACGCGAGGAGGGAGCGGTCCGCCACCCAGTGGCCGGTCCCCCGTGCCCACACGAATCGACCCACCCAACAGGTAGACGTGGTCATTGGTGAGTTCGGTGTCGCTCAAGATGGTTTCCGTGATCGCACACACGGGAAACGACGCACCAAAGACGTCGACTTCGCCAGCGTCGGTGAAGCCCATGGGGCCACAACGGCTCGTCGAAGCCGGAACGATGACCCCGTCGCGGATTTCACGTTCGAGAGGGTGGAAGAAGCCACCGGGAAACCCACCATCGACGGAGCCACGGTAGGTCCATTCCCCCCACCAGGCTGGTCCCTCGGGATCGACCGCACCGTAGTAGTCGTTGCGAGCAAACCCTGATGGCAGGGCCGTGCTCGGCGGAGGAGCGTCGCTTAGCACCGCATACGTCCCAGGGTTCACCGACACCTTGGGCGTGAGGTACTCGATCTGCCCCTGATCGACCGCCTCCTGCTGAAGGCAGAGCGGAGGCGGTGGCGACGTGTCGTCGGGCGAGGTGTCGGTGGTGGTGGCTGGGGGCGTGCCGATCAAGTCGAAAAAGAAGATGCAACCTGGCAGCGCGAGGGATGCGGCGACCCCAAGGATCAGGGGTCTTGCGATGCGCATGGGTCCTCCAACGGTCCGCATGGGGTTGACGATAGGGCAACGAAACGCGACCCGCTGCACCGGGGTTGTCGGGTGCACGACGGCGTAGCCAAATTAACGGTCTACATCGGAGTCTCGATGACCCGCTATGACACGATTGGTGACCGCTACAGCGCACGGCGAAGAGAAGATCCGCAGATCCGAGCGCGCATCCACGAAGCCCTGGGCAACGCGCGCACCGTTGTCAATGTCGGAGCCGGCGCAGGGTCCTACGAGCCCCAAGACCGCACCGTATTCGCCGTCGAACCGAGCCATGTCATGGCCGAACAACGCGCGCCGGATCGACCGGCCCTCCGGGGAACCGCCACGGCTCTGCCGTTCTTTGACGGGTCCCTCGACGCCGCGATGACCGTGTTGTCGCTGCACCACTGGGACCCTGACCAGGAAGCGGGGGTGCGCGAGATGGCCAGGGTCGCTCGGGACACGATCGTCATCTTGACGATCGATGCCGAGGTTTCCGGTCGCATGTGGCTCATGGCGGACTACTTTCCCGAGGTTCGAAACCGTGACTTCGCGATCTTTCCCCCACCCGAGCAAATCGCGGCGTGGACCGGTCGCCGGGCCACGATCGAGACCATCCCGGTTTCGAGGACGACGCCCGACCACTCCCTGGCATCGTTCTGGGCGCACCCTGAGCGGGTCCTCGATCCGCTGGCACGGCAAGTCACCTCGGGATTCGCTCGCGAACCTCAGGCCGTGATCGACCGAGTGGTCGCGGCGGTCCGGACCGACCTCGAGTCGGGGGCGTGGGACGCTCGCCACGGGGCCCTCCGCCACCTCGAAGAAGCGGATGCGGGCCTGCGGCTCATCGTCGCGAAGTCGTAGGGTCAGAACAACGCGACATTCAGGAAGAATGGTGTCAATCCGTTCTGGCTGTCCATCACCAGGTACAGCGTCTCGTCTTTGGGCGAGAGGTTTGTGTAGGTGAGGGCCTCGGTCGCGTTGATGGACAGATCAGCCCCCGAAACACAGGTAAATGCATCGTTGCAGTTCGAAAGCAGGTAGAGGGATGGATTCGACCCCGGGGCCTCGACCGACACGGACAAGGTGGCCCCCGCGGGCACCACCACCGGCGCCATGGCCTCACCGCCGGGTGCGGCGGCTCCCGTACAGCCGCCTCCGCCGGGATTGAGGTCGCCTGCGTAGGCAGTGAAGGCGGCGTAGTAGTTGCCTGGCGTGAGCAGGGCGCCGCTGTCGATCGACTGGCACGTGTCGAAGAGTTCCGGGGCTGGCAGGACGTCCAACGTCACATCGATCGTGAGGTGGCTCGGCTCTGCGAGGCCCTCGGTATCGGTGATCAGATAGATACTTTGCGTGCGATCGCTAAAGTTGAAGTACTCGGCGAACTCGGGCGCGTTCAGTCCCCCGACGTTCGACGTGGCCACGCACGGCCCACAGCTACCGTCCAGCGGGGCTTCCGTGAGGGTCAGCACGGCCGAATCCCCGTAGGCGGTCGCCTCCACGGTGAGCCGAGCCCGGGGCGGAACCTCGATCCGCTGCACCACGTCGCGACCGACCTGCTCCACCGGGCACGACAGCGAGACGTCGTTCGTGGCGTCCGCCAAATCGACCCAGTGGTCTCCAGCCGCCAACGGAGCCAAGCCCCCCGCGAACTCGCAATCCGCGGCCGCGCGCGCTTCGTCTCGAGCCCCCACTTCGAGGTAGCGGGCTCGAAAGGGCGATTCGCTCACCGCAATGAGGTCAACCACATGACCAAACTCAACGATCTCGCTTCGATACCATCGACGCAGATTCAGATCGATTTCGGCCTCAAAACCGGGCGAGGGCAACCCTCCAAGGGCAAACAGTCCGTCGTCCTTCAATCGATACTGACGTGAAAATACGGGAATCGCCGAGTCGTGCACCACGTCGAGCGTCACGTATTCCGCTCCTGTCGGCACCCACTCGATGATCAGCGCATCGCGATTGGTCATCTGCACTTCCGATCCCGAGCGCGGATCGACCGACTGGATGTGGGACCCCACAAAGAGATCCTGCTCGCTGGAGTAGGGAGGCCAAGCCCCCGCCCATGTCAGGCCAATCCACCGATTCTCTGGGACCGACGCAAGCATCGAGTCGGCGTACCAGAGTTCTTGGGTCTCGGGGTCCTCGACCAGGGGCAACTCGCTGTCGCCAAAGCTCACCGTCTGGCCGAGGTAGCGCGTATCGTACGGCCCCAGGTTCAAGTTGCCATTGAGCGGCACAAAGTCACCGTCGAATGCGGCGGGTTCGGGAAGACATGGTTCGCCGAACGCCCGACACAGTGCCAAAGTCGCAATACCGGGGCTGGTCCCGACCCCAATGGCCGCCGCCTGCGAAACGCCTGTGGTCTCGTTCGTGAGCAGCATGAATGAGCCGTAGTCCCCAGGAAGAAACTGGGTCTCAAGACCTGAGTCAGTGGCTTCAGTCGGCTCGACGCCCGGCGCGGGAGGCGTTGAGGAGCAGCCCCCTAAGAGGACAAGGATCGACAGCACATTCACCTCAGTGGCACACGGTCGCGCCGTCCATCTATGCCCGCCGCTGCGGCACGCCGTCATCGAATCGCGCTATGGTGGGTCCGCAAAGGCAAGACGATGGCAGCGCGTAAGCCTCCAAACCAGCCTGAGATCGACCCCGACACGCTCAGCACCCTGGTCGACGAGCCGGCTCCCGATTTCCTTGAGGACTACGAAGAAGCGGACACCAAGCCTGGGACGTTGCCGCGTTCCCTTGCTCCACCGGCCGGGTCCGGCGGTGGGTTCGAGGAAGCGGAAACCGACGCCCAACCGCTCGGTCTCCTCGATGGCGCTTGGCCAGATGAATCGCCGTCTCCCGATCCGTTCGGCGAGGCGGAGACCGAGGCTCGCCCCCTGAAATCGAGGTTTGAAGAGATCGCCACCAAAGCACGACCCCGGCCCACGCTGAAAGTGGACTCCTTGGTCCCGCCTGCGCTACTGCGCAAGGGCGACGCGGAGGCCACCATTCGGGTTCCTTCGGAGCCGCCCGAGGCCGTGCGGAGCTTGCGAGCCGCGGAGAGACCAGACTCCACAGGCCTGACGAGCAAGGTGCCTCGACGCGCCAAGGTCGATCCCGAACAGGCCTTAGGCTTCATGACGGTGGGACTCGTCGTGGGACTCGGACTATCCGCCCTCATCGGAACCATTATTGTCAGCTGGCTTTTCGCCTCTCAGTAAATCTTGATCCACGCCAATTCGCCGGAACATTGGGCTGGAGGCCACATCTCAGAGGGTCGGAGCCCAGCCGGCCGCTCCCCCTTCGAGCTGGTGGAAGAAGTGGTAGACACTGCAGAACGAGTCACCGGGTCCATAGAACCCTTTGCCCGTTCGACGTAGACCCTGCTCCGTCTTCCGGTAGGTCGCAAAGCCGGGCATGAGTTCGGTGAACGTGGACCCATCGTGCTTGGCAAATCCCTCGTTCACGGCGAATCGAGTTTGACCGTGACTCACCATGGGAAACTGCCACCCGCGCTGGGCGGCAAACGCCCGTTGGGTGGCCGGATCCTCTGGGCTAATCACCACAAAGGCGGCCCGACGGACGAGGTGTGGGTAGACCCCGTTGACCTCGTCGGCCCACAGGGTGCAGTACGCACAGCTCTGGCCCATGTTGAAGGACAGGATGAGGTCCTCGTGCTCGCCGAACAATTCCGACAGGCGAACATCACCATCCGGCCCCTGCAGTACCACATCGTCGACCGGACCATCGGCCAATTCACGTTGCAAGGACGCCATTTCGGCTTGGGTCGCATGGAGCTGTTCGTGGAGTTCTCGCAGACGCTCAAATCGGGGATCGGTCACGCGTCCTCCTTTCCTCCTGGCTAACCGGCCTGTCGTAGACCCACGCCCCCACGGTCAGGCATCATCAGGCCATGAGCCACCTTCTCGACGCCGCTTTGGCCGCCGGACGCGGCAACGCCGTCGCCCTCACGACGCAGGACGACGTTTCCCTCACCTACCAACAGCTCAAGAACGCAGCCGTGAACGTGGCCTCAGGCCTCCGAGGGCTGGGGATTCGGCGCGGCGAACGGATCGTGCTCGTCCTCGACGACACGCCCTCGTTCTACGCGACCTTCCTGGGTGCCATGCACCTCGGTGCGGTGCCGATCCCCGCGAATTTCCTCTCACGCGCCGAAGATCTCGCCTACTTCCTCGATGATGCTTACGCCGTAGCCATGGTGGTCGATGGGCCCTTTGTCGAGAAGGTGGCCCCCATCCTCGCAGCGCGGCCCTCGGTTCGTCCCATTGTGGCGAATGCCCCTGCACCCCGAGGCGCCGCCTCCCTCGACGCCTGGCTAAGCGCCCCCACGCCAACCCTGCCCGCAGTGACGATCCACCCCGATGATCCAGCATTCTGGCTCTACAGTTCGGGATCCACAGGGCGGCCCAAAGGCGTGGTGCATCGGTACGCGAGCCTGAAGGCGACCGCGGAGCACTACGCCAAAGGGGTGCTCGGGATGGGCCCCGGTGACGTGATCTACTCGACGACTCCGCTCTTTCACGCCTACGGACTCGGCAATAGCCTGACCTTTCCCTTGTCGGTGGGGGCGCGGGTGATCCTGTCCACGGGCCGCCCCGACCCACACAAAATCCTCGATCGGGTGCGAAAGCATCTGCCGACCCTCTATTTCTCGGTACCTGCACTCTACGCGGCGCTGCTCGCGACGCCCGAGACCGCGACCGTCGATTGGTCGCGCGTGCGCCACGGGGTCAGCGCGGCCGAGGCGCTTCCCCCGGACGTCGGGCGGCAGTTCCAGGCCCAAACGGGTGTCACGATCCTGGATGGCATCGGGTCGACCGAGATGCTGCACATCTACTGTTCAAACCGTGCAGGGGAGGTGCGGTTCGGAACCTCGGGCACGCCCGTCGAGGGGTATGAGCTGGCCATTCGCGACCCCGATGGGGCGGTCTGTCCACAAGGCGAAAGCGGTGAGCTCTGGGTGAGAGGGCCGAGTAGCCTGATGCAGTATTGGCACCTCGTCGATCGCACACGGGCCAAGCTCGTCGGCGACTGGTTGGCCTCGGGTGACCGGTACCACGTCGACGAAGCAGGCTGCTATGTCTACGAGGGTCGTGTGGACGACATGATGAAGATTGGCGGCCTGTGGGTGTCTCCGATCGACATTGAGAATCGCCTCATCGAGCACCCCGCAGTCCACGAGGCGGCCGTGGTTCGGGTGATGGTGGAAGAACGGAGCCGAATCGCGGCACACGTCATTCTCAGTGAGGGCCACACCGGCTCGGAAGGACTGGTGAGCGAACTCCAGACCTTCTGTAAGGAGGCGCTGCAACGCTACCAGTTCCCCCACGTCGTGCACTTCGTCGATGACTTTCCCCGAACTGCGACCGGCAAAATCCAGCGCTTTAAACTCCGCGACCGTTGATCCCCTACGCATTCTTCCTTGGGCACGATGACGGGAGCGGTTACCCCGCGCATCCCTCACAGATGAACCGAGTGGAATGGAAGCCACAGAACTCCGAACCGCCGCAGAACAAGCGGCTCGCCGAGAGGCCCTTCAGGTCCTGCGCATCGTCGCTCCCGTGGTGTCCATCTGTCTGGCGCTCGAGGGACTGTCGCACATCATCGAAACGCCGGAAAGCACCCACCTCATCGCCTTTCCCTTTGTCGCGTCGGTGGTCCTTGCCGCCATCGGACTGTGGGCAGTGCGCCAAAGTGAGCCCATCGCCTCGGCCTGGCTTTTGATTCCCTGGGGGTTCGTCTTTGCTTCGAACGTCCAACACGTGTACGGCGGGGCCCCGACGGGAGCCGTGCTTTTCATGTGTGTCGGGCTGTTGGGCCTCGCCGCACTCGTGCTTTCGCCCGGACCCCTCCTCGTCGCAGGCTTCATCAGCGTTTTGGGCATCACGTGGGCTAGCTACGTCGCATTCGATCGGTTGTTCTGGGTTTACCCGGCCATCGTGGTCCCTATGGCCGGGGTCGTGAGCTGGTCTCGGCGACGAGCGGTCTTCGAAGCAGAGCACCGGCGCATCGTCGAAGAACGCTTGGCCATCGAACGTGCACGCCTCGAGAGCCTTCGGCGCACGCAGACGTTGGCGGCGGGGCTCGCGCATCACTTCAACAACCTCCTGGCTGTGATCGTGGGCAACACCGAGCTGCTCGCGGAAGACGGAGCGCCAAACCAGGGCGACGAACTCAGCGACATCATTGCGGCCGGCCGCCAGGCTGCGTTGATCGTGGAAGACATCTTGGCCTACTCCGGCCACGCCCCACTCCACGAGCGCGTTCAGCTCAACGCGGCGGCCCTGCTCGACCAAACGCTGGTCCGCGTCGAACCCGTGGCTCGGGTGGTCGTCACCCGAACCCAACCCCTACCCGCCATCACCTGTGAGCTGGAGCCCCTCACCAAGGCGCTCGCCCACATTGTCCAGAACGCGCTCGATGCGACTTCCGAAGCGGCAGTTCAGGTGGCCATGCAAGCGACCACCAGTCGGCTCATCGTCGAGGTGTCCGACCAGGGGCCCGGCGTTCCCGAAGCCGCGCAACCTCACGTGTTTGACCCGTTCTTCACCACCCGCGGACCCAAGCGAACAGGATTGGGCCTTGCCTTCGCGAAGGGGGTCATCGAAGGCCACGGCGGAACCATCGCCCTGACCAGCCAGGAAGGCCGGGGCACCCAAGTTCGCGTGGTTCTACCGCTGACCTACAAAAGACCAAAGGCCGCGCCAGCAACCCCGGCGAGCAGGTAGACGATCACGAGGTAGCCTGGCACGGTGGCGATCAGCACGGCCAACCGAATCCCCCGGCCCAAACGGGACCCCATCAGGATGGGATGGCCGATGCGCGCCACGAGGTAGACGCCGCCGGCCACGGAAGCGGACAAAGGGCTCACGAACACCGCGTGCAGCCACATGAGCAACAAGAACGGCGGCATGTGCTCGAGCATGTTGAGCTGGGTTCGGTCGGCGGCCAGCATGAAGCGGTCCTGACCGAAGTAGCGGTCGAACTTCTCTCCACGTCCCGCATATTCGCGCCGCAGGCGCGACTTGACCCGGTTGATGCGGATCTGAAACAGGTAGTAGAGAAGGATGTAAGCCCCGGTCACGAGAATGGGGCCCTGATAGGGTGTGGCATCGATCATGGTCGTGAGTCTAAATCGAAAAGGTTGGCGTCGATGACAGCGCAAATCATGGATTCGGTGATTCTCGAAGACGACCTCGAGCGTTACGCGCTCGTGGGCATCTCAGGGAAGCCGCTCTTCAAGCCCGAAGCGCACGGCCTGACGCCAGTGATGATTCACACGGCGTGCTGGCGGGGGTGGTACGTCACCTACCAGGTCACTCACGGCCAGCTGACGGTCCTCGACCTCGCGGTTGGCCTCAACGAAGCGCAAACCGCCCTGGCCGAGGCGGGTGAGGGACCGTTGCTCGAAGGCCGGGCCCCTCGAAAGGAGACCTACGAAGCCCACGTGGTGGGTAAGGAGGGGCCGCAGACGTTCGACAAGACAGAATGGGACTACCGTAATGTCGGCCTTCCTATTCCATTTTCCGGCGGGCTGTTGCTCGGTCGGGATTTCATTCGCGAGCTGTACGTCCACATGGGTTTCCACCCGGCGTGGAAGTACGGCACGGTCATCGAGTTGCTGTTGCGCGAGGGCCACGTCGAAGATGTGCGGGACGTTTCGCTCCTGATGGCGGAACGGCGCGAGTCGGTGCGCAACGCCCCATCGCCCGACCGGCCACCGACCCGTCCTGAACTCGAGGCCTGGATCAAACGAACCTTTTCGCGAGACTACGGCCTCAACTGACCTCGGTGCACCTCCGGATCACGTGATCACGGGGATCGAAGGGCGACTGTGATGTGGTGATGGACCACTCGGAGGAACTGTGCGCGCCGCCTTGATCACCGAATTGAACGGCCCGGATGGCATTGAGGTCCGCGAGCTGCCCGACCCCCAGCCTGGCAAGGGCGAAGTCCGCATTCGCGTGGAGTCCGCCGGAGTCAACTTCCCTGACTTGTTGATGAGCCGAGGCCTCTACCAGGTCAGCCCCCCGCCGCCGTTTCCGCCGGGCGGTGAAGTGGCAGGCGTGATCGACGCGGTCGGCGAGGGCGTCGAACGGCTCGCCGTGGGCGACCGCGTAATGGGAACCATGTTCTTTGGTGGGTTCGCCACGCTCATGTGCCTGCCCGAAGTGCGGGTCACGAAGCTCCCCGAGTCGATGGACACCACAACGGCAGGAGCATTCTCGTTCACCTACGCGACGAGCTACCATGGGCTCGTCGACCGTGGCGCCCTTGCCAGGGGAGAGCGGCTCCTGGTCCTCGGGGCGGCGGGGGGCGTGGGTTTGGCCGCGGTCGAGATTGGGCGGGCGCTCGGGGCCGAGGTCGTGGCGGCGGCAAGCACCGACGAAAAGCTTGCCCTGTGTCGGGAACGCGGCGCAACCCACACGATCAACTACACCACGCAAGATCTCGGCAAGACGCTCAAGGCCATGGGTGGCGTGGATGTGGTCTATGACCCGGTGGGCGGCGACTACGCCGAGACAGCGCTGCGGCGACTTCGCCCCGATGGGCGCTTCCTCGTCATCGGCTTTGCCGCAGGCTCCATCCCCAAGATCGGACTCAACCTGCCGCTCCTCAAGGAGTGCCAAATCGTGGGGGTGGCATGGGGTGCGTGGACGATGCGACACCCTGATCGGCACGATGCCAATCTCAAAGCCCTCTTCCACCACTTTGAGGCCGGCGAGGTGAAGCCCCATGTGTCCCATCGCTATCGTCTCGATGAGGTGCCGGACGCCCTTCGGGCCATGGATGAACGGCGGGTGCTGGGCAAGGTCGTCATCGAGCCCCAGTGAATGCTTCGGTTTGACGAAGCATTCGTGACGAGTACCCTGGCCGCATGGACCTCGACGACACCATTGATGCGGTGCAGCGGCAGTACCCGCGCATCTGGCATGCGGCCCACCGACGCCACCCGCCCCGAGGACTCGGTGGCGATCGGCCTTCGGAGCGTGAGCACACCGTCCTGGCGCACCTTCGAATCGCGCCCACCCCAATGGGGGAACTCGCGAATCACCTCAACATTGCGGCTTCGACGTTGTCGGAAGTCACCCATGCCCTCGAGGCACGTGGGCTCGTGCATCGGCACCGCGACCCGGCCGACCGACGGCGGATCGCGGTCGCCCTAACCGAAGCCGGTCACACGGTCGTACGCGACACCTCGCCCCTCGACACCGACCGACTGCGCGAGGCCCTCGCCTCACTCGACCCCACCGCTCGGGCCACCGTCGTGGAGGGGCTCACCCTGCTTGCGGAGGCATTGCGATGAAACGCTGGTCTTGGTTGCTCGTGGCACTGGGCGTGCCGGTCCTTGGGGGCGCCCTGTTCGTGGCCTGGGGGACCACACTGCCCGTCGAACACACCGCAGTAGCGACCACCGATGTCACCGCACCGCCCGATGTGGTCTACGATCTCATCACCGACCCCCGTCGCGGACCGGAGTGGCGCGCAGATGTGCAGCGGGTCGAAATCCAAAGCGATCGCCGCTGGATCGAACACGGCGAAGAACCTCTCATTCTGGAAGTTCGCACCGCAGACCGTCCCCGTCGCTTCACCACCGAGGTCGTCGAGCACCCGGCGTTCGGGGGAACCTGGACTTGGGAACTGCAATCCAACCCCGACGGTACCCATGTCATTCTGACCGAGGATGGTGTGGTCTACGATCCGTTCTTTCGGGCCGTAATGACGGCAATGTCTTGGGAATCGGCAAACATCGAAACCCGCCTGGCCGAACTAAACGACCATTTCGGCAAGACTCGATCTTCTGTGAACCGTGAAAAGGGTCTGTGAACCGTAGATGAACGGGTATCGACCTGCTAGACTCCCCCGGCGTTGGGGGAGCATACATGCGGCACAGTTGGATCGGATGGTTGTGGATCGGGATGATGGGCTGTGCGGAGACGCTGACCGTACCCGACATCGACGGCGACGGACTCTTTGGCGATGACGATTGCGACGAGGGCGATCCGAACCGAGGCGGCGAGGAGGTCCCTTACGACGGCATCGACAACGACTGCGACCCCGACACCCTGGACGATGACCTCGACCAGGACGGTCTGCCCGACGAAGACGACTGCGACGATGGCGACGCGGCCAAGGGGGGAGAGGAGATTCCCTACGATGGCGTCGACAACGATTGCGACCCCTCCACACCCGACGACGACCTCGACGAAGACGGCTTCGACCTGGTCGACGACTGTGACGACAACGACCCGACAGTGGGCGGGCCCGAAATCCCCTACGATGGCATCGACAACGATTGCGACCCCTCCACACCCGACGACGACCTCGATGGGGACGGTCTTCTCGGCGTTGACGATTGCGATGACGAGGACGCCTACGCGGGCGGTGGCAAAGAGATCATCTACGATGGCATCGACAACGACTGCGACCCGACCACCCTCGACGACGATTTCGACGAGGACGGGTTCGGCATTGCCAACGATTGTGATGACAACGACCCCACCGTGTTCGCCGATGCCGTGATCGCCGACCTGTTCACGGCCGACCTGCCCACCGCGTGTGACAACCGATGCACCCTTGAGGTCACCGGGGACCTGCGCGTTGAGGGGGCGCCCAACGTGGACCTCGCCACCATGCATTGCTTGGTGCGCGTCGGTGGCCAGCTCATCATCAGCGACAACCTCGTCCTCGAGAGCCTTCTCGGCCTCGAGAACCTCACTGACCTGGGCGTTCTTGAGATCCGCAACAATGCCTCGCTGGCGGGCCTCGAAGGCCTCACCGGCGTGACGCAGCTTGCAAGCAACCTCGAGATTCGGCAGAACCCTTCCCTGCAGGGTCTTCAAGGTCTAAGCAACCTCGCTTTGGTCACGGGCGACATCCGCCTGCTCGACAACAACAGTCTGGTCAACCTCGCGGGCCTCGAAGGGCTCACCAACGTAGGCGGCGTGCTCGAGGTACGCGACAACGACAGCCTTTCGAGTGCCGGAGCCCTATCGAACCTCACCACCCTGTCGGAGTTGGTGATTCGCGATAACGCCACGCTCTTCACGCTCGATGGGCTTGCCGGACTTTCGGGGGCCATGGGTCCGTTCGACGTGTCGAACAATCCCTCGCTCAACGACATTTCGGGCCTTCGTGGCATCACGAGCTTCAACTCCTCGGCCACGTTCGATCGCAATGGAAGCCTGGCCTCGCTCGAGGGCCTGCATCGCGTCACGAGCGTGGGCGGAGACCTGTCGTTGCGCGACAATGACTCGCTGCTCGATCTCTCCGGACTCCGAGGCCTGGGATCGGTCGCCCAAGACCTAAGCCTCAATCAGAACGGCTCATTGACCTCGCTCGCCGGCCTATCGTCACTGACCTTCGTGGGAGGCGACTTCCACCTCGCCGACAGCGCGGAACTCGACAACCTGGCTGGCGCAGTTCAACTCGTGGAAGTGGCGGGAACGCTCACCATCGCGCGCAATCCCCAAATCACCACCCTCGGCGGTTTGGGGCCCCTCACCACGATTGGGAGCAACCTGGTCATTACCGAAAACCTGTTGCTTAGCGATGTGATGGGGCTCGATGGCGTCGATGTGGGCAACGATGTGGTGATCACCGACAACCCTGCCCTCGGAGACACGGCGGCCGAAGACCTGGTGAACAACCTCAACGTAGGCGGCACCGTCACGATTGCGAACAACCAGTAATCTACTTTGTTCCCCCACGAGCCTTGGCCATCGCCGACTGCAGCTGGGGACACAAATCGCGGTTGTAGATGGTGATATCGGTTGTCCCTGCCTTTCGAGGGTAGGGATAGACGTTGAACCACCCGTTTGAACCAAACCGGAACTCGAACGCGATCGGCAAGTCGTGTGAACTCACAATGGCCGCGTCGTCGCGCGCCTCGAGCCGCCAGGGTCCCACCTTCCAAATCCCGGCCACGAGCTTGTAGGGCGGCTTGGTAAGCTTGGGGAGCGGCCCCGCCTCGCCCTTGGCAGATGTGCGGTCAATGCGGACGCCTTCGGCCAACCGTTCCTCTTCCATGAGGTGAGCCACCGCGGCGGTTTCTTCGAACAGGGCAACCACCGAAGCCACCTTGTCGGCTCCGAATCGGTTGGTGACGCAAAGCCCGGCCGCCACTTCATGAACACTCCAGGCGTACTCACCCGCGTGATGAATCTCGGCCCGCATTCGCCCTCCGCCTTTCGCTGAAGACAGAGAACACGGAACGGCGATGACGTCCCTCGACGTTCTGATGCACGCCGGGACGGTCTGTGGTGCCGCCATTTCCTACGGCCTCTGTGAAAATCGGAGGTCCCATGAT
The DNA here is from genome assembly GCA_039208735.1 of Myxococcota bacterium. GTDB lineage: Bacteria > Myxococcota_A > UBA796 > UBA796 > DRPG01. Next base: position 150,250 of record JBCCQY010000002.1, read on the forward strand.
GATGTGGCTCGCGGCCACTGCGTTTGGCGCAGATCTCGTCGACACGGCCGTTCAGGATGGTCGATTCCAGACCCTGACCCAAGCCCTCGAGGCAGCCGACCTGGTGGAAACCCTGCGAGGACCAGGTCCGTTCACGGTGTTCGCCCCCACCGACGATGCCTTCGCAGCCCTTCCCCCCGACACCCTGCCGACACTCCTCGACCCGAAGAACCGAGGCTTGCTCAATCAGATCCTGACGTTTCACGTGGCCTCGGGTCGCGCGAACGCCGAACGTGTGCAACGCCAGGGCGGCGTGATCAGCCTTGCCGGACAGCGCATCGATGCTCAAACCTCGGCTCAGGGCCTCGTCGTAGAGGGAGCTCAGCTAGTACGGACGGACATCGAAACGAGCAATGGCATCATCCATGTCATCGATGCCGTGATGGTGCCGGAGTCACGCAATCTCGCCACCGTTGCGCGTGATGCGGGCAGTTTCGGCACCCTCCTCGCGGCGGCCGAAGCGGCAGGCCTCATCGGCGTGCTGACGGGAGACGATCCGTTCACGGTGTTCGCACCCACGGACGAGGCGTTTCGAGCGTTGCCCGAGGGTACGGTCGATCGGCTGCTCCAACCCGAGAATCGCGAGGAACTTCGCCAGCTCCTGACGTACCACGTGGTTCCTGGCAATCAGTTTGCCAACCGCATCGCCCGACAATCCGCGCTGGTCCCCGTACAAGGGTCACCGCTGCCCATCAAACCCCAAGACGGCACGCTGCGAGTGGGTCAAGCCCGGGTCATCCAGGCGGACATCGAAGCCGCCAACGGTGTGATTCACGTCATCGATGGCGTGCTCATGCCCCCTCAAGACGTCGACGCGGTGCTTGGCGTGATCGACGCGGCGATTCAGCGTGGAGCCCCCTTGTTCAATCACGGACAAACGCAGGCCTGCTACGCCATCTACGAGGTCACGGCGAAAGCCTTGCTTGCCCTTGGCGACGATCGGCTGTCCGACCGGGCACGGCGGCGGCTCACCGAGGGCCTCGCAACGGCGGCACGCCGACACAACCCGGGCCGCGCCGCGTGGGATTTGCGGCACGCCCTCGATGAGGTCAGCGCGAGCCTTCAGCTGCAGATGTAGAGCCCGAGTCGGGTTAAGCGCCGCCTCATGACACGATTCGGAAGTCCGGGAACCGCCTCGGAAACGAAGCTACTCCTCCTCGGTTCGGGTGAACTGGGCAAGGAGGTGGCCCTCGAAGCCCAACGTCTCGGGGTGACCGTCGTGGCCTGCGATCGGTACGCCGGCGCTCCGGCCATGCAGGTCGCCCATCGCCACCACGTTTTCCCCATGACCTACGGCGACGCGCTGCGAAAGGTCATCGAACAAGAACGCCCAGACTACGTGGTGCCCGAAATCGAGGCCATTGCTACGCCCGTGCTGCAAGCCCTCGAAGCAGACGGTGTCCACGTCGTGCCCACGGCCCGAGCGGCACGGCTCACGATGGACCGCGAGGGCATCCGCAAGCTTGCCGCCGAAACGCTTGGTCTTCGGACGTCGCCATACCGATTCGCGGGAACCGAGGACGAGTATCGGGCTGCGGTCGAAGCGATTGGGCTACCGTGCGTCGTGAAGCCCGTCATGAGTTCATCGGGCAAAGGCCAGAGCACCGTCCGCACCGCTTCGGACATCGATGCCGCGTGGCGAGGCGCCCAGTCAGGAGCCCGCGGTGGCGCAGGTCGCGTCATCGTGGAGGGGTTTGTCGACTTCGACTACGAGATCACCCTACTCACCGTGCGCCATGTGGGTGGCACCAGCTTCTGTGCTCCGATCGGGCACCGCCAGGTCGATGGCGACTACCACGAGAGCTGGCAGCCTCAGCCCATGTCCGAGGCAGCTCGCACCGAGGCCGAACGAATGGCTCGCGCCATCACCGACGACCTAGGGGGTCGCGGTCTCTTCGGCGTCGAGATGTTTGTGCATGGCGACGAGGTCTGGTTCAGCGAAGTGTCGCCACGCCCCCACGACACCGGCATGGTCACGATGATCTCCCAAGACTTAAGCGAATTTGCGCTTCACGTCCGGGCGATTCTTGGGCTGCCCATTCCGGGCATTGTCCTGCATGGACCTTCGGCGTCGGCGGTGGTGTTGGGACAGGGCGACTCGGACGCCCCTGCGTTCGAGGTGTCCCCCGAGGCCCTCGCCGAACCCGAGACCGACCTCCGGCTCTTTGGCAAACCAAACGTCCGCGGGCATCGGCGCCTCGGCGTCGGGCTGGCCCGGGGCGCAACGATCGAGGAAGCCCGCGACAAGGCGGCTCGCGTCGCGAACGCGGTCACGGTTACGCTCGCGTAGTTACGCGAAGTGCAGCTCCACGCGGCCGTTGTTGTAGCCCACCTGCGTGAAGTCCGCCGTCACCGTGCGACCCTCGATGGTTCCCTGCAGAACAAAAGGCACATCGAGTTCCACGAACCGTCGGAACGTCCCGGACCCTCCCGTGCACGCCGTGATCGGAACCCCCAGGTGCAGCTCGGCCACTTGGGCCACGCAGTCGACGAGATGGGCCACGTTGACATGGTCGCCGCTCCCCGTATGAAAGGGATGTCCAGGGAAAAAGGCGCGCTCAGACGTCACGAGGCCCCGCGCGGCAAACCGGCCATCCTCACCCCCATCCTCGAGCCGGACAAACCAGGGCGGCATGCGCTCGGGCAGTTCGGGGAATGGGGGCTCGAGATGGGCCTTGGCCAGAACTTTCTTACGTGTCTCTGCCCGCCACGCGGCCATGTCGCGGTCCGTGATCGCAACCCCACCGCCCATGAAGGTCAACGCACCGTCATCGAGGCGCAGCTCGAACCGGTCGCCCTCCGGACCGCTCGCAAAGGCGCAGTGGCCCCGAGTTGGAATCGGAGCATCGGGACCAAGCTGGCTCGACCATTTCACAAACGTCAATGCGCTCGGTGCGTCGGGGGTCGATCGACCCGACGCAAGCAACGCGGTGGCGGACGCAAAGTACAAGAGCTTCTGTTGCAGCACCGGATGCTGGGCGGGCAGGGTGAGCCATGGCCAATCCGCTTGCGGAGTATCGAGTTCGAACACCAGGTCGACCTGGTCGGCCGACGCTTCCACGACCCGCACCGGGTTGTGCGGATAGACGATTCGGGTCACCTCACCTCCTCGCCAAATCTTAGGACGGATCCCCCAAGCCAGTCGCACCCCGACGTGGCATAGTGCCCCGCGAGGTTGACACTGGCGGACGAACCGCCACCGCCCATGACAGGGGGTCCCATCTTCGCCCTGCTTTCGTTGCTGTTGATCGGCTGCGCGGATCCCGAGCCCGTCGGTTTGGGGGATTGCAGCGATATCTGCCGAGAAGTCGTTGACCAATGCGCGCTTCCCACCTGGCCAACGCGTGCAGGTTGCCTCGACGGGTGTTTACTCAATGCCGCCCGCGGCGGCGATATTACCTCGCAACGCCAGTGCGTTGAACTGGCGGAATGTGACCTGTTTGCCCTCGTGGAGTGTGAGCATGCCTTTGGCCCGCGCTAGCGTCGTAATCGCGCTCACCTTGACCGCATGCGGCTCAGAACCCCAACTGGGCTTTGGGTTGGCCGTCGACCCTGTCGACGTGCTGCCCTGCGACTTTTCGCCCATCTCGGGAACCAAGTTGTCGGTCTACGATTGCAATCCCGTATTTACGTCGGTCGATGAGCCATGGGCCAACGGGGTCATTTCAATGGCATTCCGCACCCAAGGGGTGTTGGGCGCGCCGTTGTTCCAGGTCTGGTACACGAGCGAACTCATCGGGTACGAGACCGGATGGGGGCTTGGCCACGCGGTATCGTCCGACGGCATCACCTGGACCCCTCACCCCGAAAACCCCCTTTACGGACCTACGCCGGATTGGGACCGAGACCGGGCCAGTGCGATGACCATCGCCTACAACCAGGCCGACGACGAGTATGCGTTGACCTATCAGGGGTCGGACATCGAAAACGGCTCGCTCGGCATGGGCGTCCTGCAATCGCCAAACGGCATTCGATGGCGCGAGCCCGACAGCGGCTCGCAACTCTTCGACCTTACCGGCCAGCTCACCCCCATCTGCTGGCCGCTCGGGCTCTCTTGGACACCGAGTCAAGGCTACTTCGGGTTTCTCGCGGCTTCGGGGGCTCGACAAACCTGCGAAGCGTACCGTTTCGACGCGGAGGCGCTGTCGCCGGATGCCGTTCGGCTCGACAACCTCCCTGCGTTGCGCGCCGCGAACAACGATCGTCAATTCGATGCGCGGGGCCAAACCAGCGTGGCCACGGTCGAGTTTGAGGGCACCTTCTACCTGTTCTACACCGGCTTCCAAGCGTGGGAGCCGACCGAGGTGGAAGGCTTCATCCGCACGTCCAACATCTCCCTTGGCGTCGCCACCTCGCTCGACGGCGTCGCATGGCGAAAGTCACGCAACGAGAACCCCTTGCCCATCGCGCTCACCGATCCCGGTGAGGTCGGGTCGGTAGGGGCCCAGGTCATCGGTGATCGCATTCACCTCTGGGTGGCCGACCAGTACCCGGAACTCGAACAGCGGGGGCTTGGCTACTTCCTTTACGAGCCCAATATCGAGGCACATCCATGATCTTCATTGGGCTGACGTCGTGGTTCGTCAACCCGGCGTCCGCCCAGGTCGTCGGAGTCATGGGCGCCGTTGTCGAGCCAGCCACCTTGCCTACGGTTCGCGACACGCTGTTGTGCACACGCGAGTTCATCGAGGTCACCACCACCGATCTGTCGACCTCGACGCCCTCGGTCGTCGAACTCCAACAGCATCACGCGGTGCTCGTGTTCGCCGACGCCCCGATGGCCGACCCGGTGGGCTTTGGGGATGCCTTGGCGGAGTACCTCGCGTCCGGCGGCGGGGTGGTCGTTGCGGTGGGCGCCACGTCTGCGGGCACGGGCATCGAGGGCCGCTTTGCCACCGAAGCCTGGGCCCCCCTTGAGCCTGGCCCCGTGCGGGCCCCCGGAGGCCAACTGTCGATCGCCGCCGTGCCTGAGTACGCCTGGTTGCCTGGCGTCGACGGGCACCCCACGACCCAGGGGGTCAACACCTTCTTGGGGGGCACGGCGAGCTATCAGGTCGACGCGGAGCCGCGGGATAACACCATCACCACCGCGGAGTGGTCCAACGGGGTCCCCGCCATTGTGCTGTCGGCGCCCAGCACCACCACAGGACGAGTGGCGACCGCGAACATCTGGCCCCCGTCCAACGTTGTCGACCTTGCATCCTGGGATGCCGCGACGGATGGCGACCGCATTCTGTCAAACACACTGTTGTGGGCGATGCGGTACGCCAAGCCCTTTCAGACCTGCGACAACGACGTCATCGTACAAGACCTCGATTGCGACGCCATCGATGCCGCCGACGAGTTGCCGATCGACCTCGACGACCCGCAATGCGCAAGCAACATCGATCCGGCAACGAGCGAGCCCTACCCCAACGCGGACTACTACATCGACCCCGGCAGCTTCAGCTGCACGTACCTCATCGCAGGCGCAGATCCCGACGGGGACTTGCTTGGGGGCATTGGCCAGCCCCTGGCGATTCCCAACGAGGATGGGGGCACACTCATTGTCCAGCTCGACTGCGACAACTGCCCCTTCGACTACAATCCGCACCAGTCCGACATCGACTGCGACCGCATCGGCGACCTGTGTGACCCGTGCCCTTACGTGCCCGACAACGGCCGTGAGGACGATGGCGACTGTGTGGGCAATGCCTGTGACAACTGCCCCTTCACCCCGAACCTCGACCAGTCCGACATCGATTTCGACGACGTTGGGGATGTCTGCGACAACTGCCCCGCCGTCTTCAACCCTGACCAGGCCGACCAGGACCTCGATGGCTTCGGCGATGCGTGCGACACGTGCCCAGAGTTCGCAAATCCCGAGCAGGAAGACCTCGACAAAGACGGGTTTTCGGGTCCCTGCGACAACTGCCCGGCCACGCCGAACCCCAAACAGTCGGACCGCGATGGCGATGGCATTGGCGATGCCTGCGACGTGTGCCCGGATCTTGTGTCCAAATTCAATCTGCCGGACACCGACGGCGATCGCTTGGGCGACATCTGCGACAACTGCGTGGCCATCCGCAACCCGGACCAGGCCGACCGCGATGAAGACGGTCGAGGCGATGCCTGCGACAACTGCCCCGATTGGTTCAACCTGACGATTGGGGCCGAGGTCGAGCAAGAGGACGCGGATGGTGACGGGATCGGTGACCGTTGCGACGTTTGCCCGACCCTCGCCAACCCCGAACAGGCCGACCAGGACAACGACTTCTTCGGCGATGCCTGCGACAACTGCCCGACCGTGCCCAATCCCTTAGGCCTCGACCAAGATGAGGACGGCATCGGCGACGCATGCGATTTATGTCCGTTCTTCCAAGACAGTCGGAATAGCGACGCGGATGGGGATGGCGTTGGCGACGTGTGCGACAACTGCCCGAACTTCTTCAACCCCGAACAGGGCAACGAGGACGGCGACAACACAGGCGATGACTGCGACAACCTGCAGTTCCGCGGGGGTGGCCAGTGCGGCGTCGTGCCCGCCGCACCAACCGGTACGCTCGTGCTCTTCGGCCTCGTGCTCTTGGCCGCACATAGGGCGCGGAGGAGCCTTGGGGTTCTGGCCGCGTTGCTCTTCCTCGCCCTCGCCGGACCGGCGCAGGCCCAGCCCTACCGGGTGGCGCTGCTGACGGCGACGAGTCAGCCTGACCACGCGACCGACGTGCGGGATTACGTGATGTGCGCGGGTCGTGGGCTTGGAGAAGTGCTCCCTGGCAATCCACGCCAAACCTACGAAATCGAACGCATCGATATCTTTGACGTGGCGGCGGCCACCCCTACCGTAGCCGAACTCGACTCCTACGACGCCGCATTCGTGTTCAGCGATGTGACGTTCGCCGACCCTACATTGCTTGGCAATCGGCTCGCGGACTTTGTTGATCAGGACCGAGCCCTCGTGGTCGCGGGGCGGGCCCTCGACGCGACGGCGGGGCTGCAGGGCCGCGTCCTCACGCAGCTTCCCGTTACCGCTCCGGGTACCCTGGTCTTACCCGGGGGAAACCTGGGCATCGACATTGTCGACCCGCTCGATGCGTGGACCGCGCGTCCGCCCCAGCGTGGCCACGTCGCGTTCTATGCCTACGAAGCGTTCGATGGCGGGGCCGCGAGCCTTCATGTGCAGGGCCTTTCCGCCACGTCCAACGCTCGGCTACTCGCCGCCTGGAGCAATGGGGAGCCCGCGCTGATCACGGGCGACAACCGCGTTGCCGTGCTCAACCTCTATCCGCCCTCCGATGGCGCAGATCCAGCGTTCTGGCTCCGCAGTAGCAATGGCGACCGGCTGGTTCACGGCACCCTGCGATGGGCGCTGGGTTGGGAAATCCTGGCCCAATGCGAAAACGAGTCGTTGTCGCAGGACCTGAACTGCAACGAGATCGACGCAGCCGAGGAGATCGAGACGGACCCGCTCAACGACGACTGCAACTTCGAAACCGCCGACTACTACTGGTCGTACTTCGGCTACGAATGCACCTTTCCGGTCGACAACTTCGACGACGACAACGACGGGTTCGGGTCGGGCACCATTCCGCTGTACCTCCCGGGTAGCCCGATTCCGTGGGACATCATTGGGCTGGTCTGTGACACGTGCCCAGACGTCTACAACCCCCATCAGCTCGACTTTGGCTGCGATGGCTTCGGCGACTTGTGCGACGCCTGTCCCTTCGACGAAGCCCTCGTTCCCAACAACAACCGCGATGGGGACGGCGACTGCTTTGGCGATGCCTGCGACAACTGCCCCGAGGTCCCGAATCCCGACCAGTACGACGACGATGAAGACTGGTTTGGCGAGGCGTGTGACAACTGCCCAGGGCTTTTCAACCCCCCCGACTTCATCGGGAACCGCTGGGTTCAAGCCGACCTCGACCAAGACGGGGCCGGTGACGCTTGCGACAACTGCCTGATTGAACCCAATCCCGACCAGCTCGACAACGACGGCGACGGGCTCGGCAACGCCTGCGACAACTGCCCCGACGTACCTTCGCTCGACCAAGAAGACGACGATGCCGACGGGGTCGGCAACCCTTGCGACAACTGCCCCGAGGTGGCGAGCCTCGACAACGGGGACCCCGACGAAGATGGCTTGGGCAACCCTTGCGACAACTGCAGGTTCGTCGCCAACCCTGGTCAGATCGACACGGACAAGGACGGCGTCGGCGACGCGTGCGACATTTGCATCGACATCGCCAACGAGGGCCAAGCGGACCGCGATGCCGATGGCGTAGGCGATGGCTGCGACAATTGCCGCGACGACGCCAACGAAACCCAGCTCGACACTGACGAAGACGGGGTCGGCGATGCGTGCGACAACTGCCCCCTCACCCCGAACTTCGACCAAGACGACCTAGATGCGGACGGCCTGGGCAACGCCTGCGACAACTGCCTGCTCGGCCGGGATGCGGCGGCGGTGGATTCCGATGGCGACGGCGTAGGCGACGTCTGCGACAACTGCCTCGATGTGCCCAACGCCGATCAGATCGATGACGACGGCGACGGCCTCGGCGATGCCTGCGACCGCGAGGTCTTTCGGGGTGGCGGGCGACTCGTCGCCTGCGGCACCACCCCCCTCACCGTCGGTTGGCTGGGCTGGCTAGTGGCGTTGGGTCTCGCCTGGCGTCGCAAACCCGTGTGAGTGGCTCACGTCGACGACAATGGGTGTGCGCGACCGACCCTCAGGGTCGGGACCAAGGCCGGTCGTTTTCAAATGGCGTCGGTCCTACCGTCCTCAGCCGGCTCCAGGTTCTGCGATGCGAAACAACGTGGCCGGCCCATGATTGCGGACCACCACCACCCCGGTCCCGTTCGAAAGCCGCAATTTGGCGAGGCCCTTGACATCACCGCGCGCCGTAAACCCTGATTCTACAGAAGAAATTGGCGTGTAGACGCCGGATGCAGAGCCTTTGAGAACCCATCCCGTCCCCCCATCGATTCGGGGCGTTTCTACCTCGGTCTTCTCCAGGTTCCCGGCCACGATCAAGTCGAGATGGCCGTCCTGGTCGACATCGTGAACCACCGTGCCGTGCACCGTGCCGATTTGCGCCAGCAAAGGCAGGGATTGCGAATTCCACACCCCATCTTTCGCCGTCCACACCGCACTATCAAAGGTGTGTGCGCGCAAGGCCAGGGCGGTATCGAGGTCCTCGCCGTAGACATCGCGTAGGGTGGCCTTGCCGTAGGCATCATAGGTCGCAAACTTCTCGGCGATGAAGGGCATCTGCTGCGAGGAACACTCCCGCCCGCGAACCGGATAGAGTTCCCCATCATTCTGCATCGAAAGCACGATGTCGAGCGAGCCACTCTCATCGAAATCCTTGGCGAACACGCGGAAGGGCGCATCTAGGCTCGCCCGGAACTTGATGCTTCGGCCGACGTTCCCCGCCACGATGCGGGGCCCTTCCGGACCTTCGAGGAAAGCGAGACTGCGCCACCATCCTTCGCTATTGGGAAGCGGAGACGAGGTCAGGGTTCCTCCCTCATTCGTGGCGACAACAATGGGCATCCACTCCCCAGCTACAATGAGGTCCAGGTCGGCATCGCCATCGATGTCGGCAAACCGAGCCGCCGTAACCATGCCCGCCTCTTGTAGCCCCGGGGCAAGCGTTGCCGTGGCGTCGTCGAATCGACCTCCATCATTTCGCAACAGCACACTCTTGGGCGTCAAGGGGTACCGACCCGGCAGGAGCCGCCCCCCCACGAACAGATCGTCGTCACCGTCACCGTCCACGTCCCCTGCCACGACGACCCCACCGCTCGTGCGCACTTCGGGCAGTTGGTCCGTCGCGTCCGCAAACGTCCCATCGGAGTTTAGATAGAGCCGGTCCTGTAGGGACGGGGAGTCGGGCGCGGGTTCGTTGCCGCCGCTTGCGACGTACAGGTCCATGTCGCCGTCCCCATCGGCATCGAAGAAGGTGGCTGCGGTGTCCTCTCGACCGGCGTGGACGCTCCATGGACCAGGAGTTTCTTCAAACTCGCCGTTCGCACCTTGAACGAAAAGCACCCCACTTTGGCCCATCGCTCCACCGATGTACAGGTCGTCCAGGCCATCGCCTTGCACGTCCCCGACCGCCAACGCCGGTCCCAGCTTCGAGGTTTCGTACGGGAGCAAGGTTTCGCGTGCAAGATCGTCGAACGGGTTCTCCCGATGCAGGAACGTCAGTGCGTCCGTCATCTCGGTGAGCAATGGTGGTAGGGCCGCATCCTTTCGCGGCGGCGCATCCTGCGCCTGGGCGTAGTCGAGCACCAAGGGCGGATCGACGGGCACATCGGCGAGGATCTGCGTACGCCCACCGGGCCAACGCACCTCGAGGTTCTCGATGCGTGACGCGGTGCCCACGCCAAAGTGTAGCCCCGGTTCGACGGACGACTCGTAGCCACGGGCGAGGTAATGCTCCGCCACCTGGGCGTCGCCGCCCTGCCGCAGCGTGACCCTGGCTCCGATGCCCTGGGGATTTGCATCGGGGCCCCGGAACGTGATGCGTAGAGCGTTGCCGACCCCTTCGGTCTGATTCTCGAAGATCAGTGCGGGGTCATCCACATTGTTCACGACCAGATCGAGGTCGCCATCGCGATCGAGGTCGCCGTAGGCCGCCCCATGGGATGCCCCCACCCAGTCGAGGCCCGCGGCTTCGCCGACCGATTCGAAGGTGAGATCGCCACGATTCCGGAACGCCAGGTTTGGAATCCGACCATCCGGCATCTCTCGAAGGAACGCAAGCAACCCAGGTCCTTGTAGACCGCCGCTGCTTTGGTAGGCGCGCTTTTGGTTGACAAGGTCGACGTTGCTCGACTCTTTGCGCCGGCCGTTCGTGATGAAGACGTCGCGCCATCCGTCGTTGTCGAGATCGAGCAACAGCGCCGCCCAGCTCCAATCGGTCCGCGCAAGGCCGGCGAGCTGGGCCGTGTCGCTGAACGTGCCATCGCCGTTGTTTCGCTGCAACGTGTTGAAGCTGTACTGGTAGTGGAAGCCAAACGTGACCATTTCGCGGAATTTCGGCACGTTCATGCTCTGCATCATCGTCTTCTGACGGTAATTGTCGGGGGCCGCCATGTCGGCCACGAGCACGTCTAGACGCCGGTCGTTGTCGAAGTCCCCAATGTCCGATCCCATCGAATATTGCGAGATGTGCGGCATGGACGCCTTAAGGTCGTCGCGGAACGTCCCGTCGCCTTGATTGATGTAGAGGTAGTCGCGCTCCAAGTAATCGTTGCACACGTAGAGATCGGGGTACCCATCGTCGTTTAGGTCTCCTACGGACACCGAAAGACCGTACCCAATCGCATTGCCGGTGATGCCCGCCTCCGCACTCGCATCGACGAACCGGCCTCCCTCATTCCGATACAGTCGATCCCCCGCGTAGGGGTCCCGAGATTGCGTCAAATCTACCACCGACCGGCTTACGTCGGGCGGCACGACGGGATGGTTGAGGACGTAGGCGTCGAGGTCCCCATCCAGATCGTAGTCGAAGAACGCGGTCTGGGTGGTGTAGCCTAGGTCGGCAAGCCCGAACTTCGCTGCCTGCTCCGTGAACGTGCCAGTCCCATCGTTGATGAGCAGTTCATTGGCCCGCAACTGAGGCTTGACCCGTCCCCCTCGCGACACATAGATGTCGAGGTCCCCGTCGGCATCGATGTCGACCATGGAAACGCCGTTCGACCAGCCCGGGTTGCGACCAATGCCTGCCGTCTTCGACACGTCCTCAAAACGCAGGTCACCTCGATTGAGGTAGAGCTGGTCCCCCACGACGTTGCCGGCAAACATCAGATCCGGCAGGTCATCCCCATTCACATCCCCAATCGCGACCCCAGCCCCGTTGTAGAAGTACTGAAAGCCCACGACATTCATGGTGGGATGGTTGTCAGGCAGCCGGTTCACAAAGCCAATGCCCGTACGCGAGGCATCGAGCTTCTCGAACTTCCACACAGGATCGAGGGGGGTCGGCGCCTCGGCGGTCGAGCCTCCGGAACAGCTGAACAGGAGGATCGTGGTGAGGGAGCAGGCATAGCGGATCATGGATTCCTCATGGGCCGCGGCAGTATACCGCCTCTCGCGTCGTTCCCATCATCGTCATCGAGCCAAGCTGACCGTTGGTCGGAAATGGGCTGGTTAACTCTCCAAACGCTGGAACGTTCCACCACCCGCCGGTCGCGCCCGAACCCGCACCCGAACCCGCACAAGGAGCCCTCGATGAGCGACACTGCGTCCCAGACCCTCACCCGCATCGGTAGTGTGATTGCGGTGTCGGCTGCGCTGTTTAGCATCCCGGCTTTCATCTTTGGCTTTTGGGTGACCGGGGGCATGGCGCTCATCTTTCCCTTTGCCTACTTCGGCCTCGTCGTCTACGGGCGTCACCCTGGGCGCAGCTTGCTGGCGACCAACCTGTTTGGTGCCGTCGCGATGGCCCAGATTTTGCTTGCCGTTTCGATGACCGGCGGGCCGGCGAGCATCGCCACGCAGTCCATCGTGCTGATTCCCGTCCTCACCACCCTCATCAGCGGCCCTCGCTACGGGTGGATCTGGCTTACGATCACGATGATCTTCCTTGGGGTCATGAACCTTTCTGAATCGTTGTGGCTTGGCGACCTCGCTTCCATGCCCGTGATGACCCGGGGATGGCTGGTGATTGGGATGATGCTGGTGACCTGTGGGGCGATACAGGCCGGGCTGTCCTCGTTCGCCGGCCAGCGGAACTTGGCGCTGGAAGAGCGAGACATCGCCCTCGCAAGCTTGGAGAAGCGTGTCGAGGCCCGTACCATCGAGCTGAAACTCGAGGTCGAGCAACGCCGCATCGCGGAAGCCCGGGCCGCCCAGGCCAACCATGCAAAAACCGCCTTTTTGATGAACATGAGCCACGAGCTTCGAACTCCGCTCAACGCAATCCGCGGCTACGCGGAGCTGTTGGGCGAAGAGCTCGAGGACCTCGAAGTGCCCACCGCCACCTACATGCGAGACCTCACCCAAATCACGGGTGCATCAAGGCATTTGCTTGGGCTTATCGACAACATCCTCGAGTATGCGCGCATCGAGGAAGGCCAAATCGAGGCCGCGCTCGAAACGATCGACCTCGGCAAACTGCTCCACGACATGGCGCACATGATTCGACCGGTGATTCAGACGCGATCCAACACCATGCGCCTCGAGGTCCTCGCGCCCGACGAAGGACCACTCCTTGCGTTTGGCGACGCAGGATGGATTCGCCAGATCGTGATCAATCTCGTTTCAAACGCAAACAAGCTGTCGAACGAATCGACGATCACCGTTCGGGCCTCTGCCGAGGGGAACGTGGCCATGATCGCGGTGGAAGATGAGGGGCCAGGCATCGAGCCCGCCCTCATTCCACGGCTCTTCGAGCGTTTCACACGCGGCACCGAAAGCATTGGCACGTCGGGAACCGGATTGGGACTCGCGATCAGCCACGACCTCGCCACCCGCATGAACGGGACCCTCTCGGTCCAATCCACCCTGGGTCAGGGTACCACCTTCGTACTCACCATCCCGATTGCGTAAAGCGAACGACCCGAACGAACCGCTCGGAATCGGAGGGCCACGCTTCGAGGGTGTCGCAAATCAAACGGGCGGCGCTGGGTTCATCGAAACGCCCGGAACCCGCGCCAATCACCGGCATCGCAATCCGCGAAAATCCGTGGTCCCGGGCGACTAGTACGGCATTCTGTACAGAATCCACAATCGACCGTTCGCTGGCCCGCCACAGCAAATCGATCCCCGCAACGTGGATAATGCCACGAAAGGGGAGGTTTCCCGCTGAGGTCACGCGAGCCTGGCCCAGAGGCAGCATTCGCCTTCCAAGCTCGCGAAACGGGGCGGTGCCACCACGCCGTTTGATGGCCCCCGAAACGCCCTGCGGAAGCAGCAACCACCAGGGAATGAGGTTGCGATTCCAAGCGTTGACGATGGCGTCCACGTCGGTCTGGTCGAGCAGATCTCCCCACACCACTTCGAATTGCATGCGTCACACGATGACCGTGGTTGTAGCCACGGCTTCCGGACTCCGAAAGGGGAGCCGAGACGGAGTAAATGGATTGCGTCTCAGAATCAGCGTACCCATTGCGCCAGCATCGGCCGCCCGCACCAGCCGGGTTGCCCCGACCAGCTGAATCTGGCATTCCTCGAGGTCGAGCCAGGTGAGATCCCCAAACCAGGAGGCCTCCACCAGGTAGCCGACTCCTGCATCCTCGATGGGGTTGCCCGACAAGTCGAGCCACCACACACCTGCGAGGGCCTCACACTCCGCCATCGCCGCCACTTCGTAGGGTGTCAGCCGCTGCCCGCTCAACGCCAGTCGGGTAAAGCGAAACATCTTCGCGTGCTGCAGCCAGCTGTGCACGCCGACCGGCCCCCGTGGAGCCAGGGTTCGTTCGTCGAACAACACCGCCGGATGTCCGTCCAGGCCCTCGACAAAGTCACGCGTAGCCGGTTCGATGGCGGTCACCCGGGTCGACACGACGAAGCCATCTTGCCAGTCGAGTCGCACGCCTTCGACCGATCCCACCGTGGCCGCGAATGCCACGGTGATTTCGGCTTCCCGTTCGAGCACGAGTTCGCGAAGCTCCCAACTGTTGGTGGCCGTGAGGGGCTCCGTGGCCAATCGATGCCGTAGACGGACGAGTTCGCCCCGTTCGTCGTTGTGCTCGGTCAGCCAATCGGCAAGGACAAGCCACGCCGACCAGTCTCGAGGACGAACGCGCAGTTGGGCGACAAGCCGGGGGTCGAGCGACACACGATGGCCTATCCCGCAAGCCCCAAGCGCGTACAGGCTTCGCGGATCGACATGACTTCGCGGCGCCGATCCACGTCGTCTCCCTTGAGTTTGGCGAGAAGCGGCACCGCGAGCTGCGCGGCGTCGGGGACCCACTCAGCCACCAACGCCAACCCTTGAAGCCCGACGGCCTCGCGTTGGTCTTTGACCAAACTCGCTTGCTCCGCACAGTCCCGCGCGAGCGATGCGTCCTCGACAAACGCCGCCCGAAAGCAGTTCAACAAGAGGCGGACGAGACTCTTGTGGTTGGGGGCTGGCAATCCGATCCGCTGAAGTAACGCCATCCCGACATCGGGCATCGGGTACCGCCAGGCGACGGCACACTCCACGCACAAAATCAGTTCAAGCACCGCTGGAATACCAAGTAAATCCACGGCATCGATGAGTTCAGCATCCGGAGTCAAGGGACGACCTTCGCGATAGGCAATGTTGCGGAGCAAGAATTCAGCTCGAGCTTCCCATCGGGCCAACCGGAACGCACTCGCTTCCTCGAAGAGCGCCCGAGCCGCCGAGGCCGCGTGCCGCAACTGCCCGCGCTCGAGCAAGGCGACCCCAATGTTGAACAAGCCCGAGACCCGCACCACCGGGTCGGAGGACCGCGTTCGAGGCTCATGCCACCGGATGGCTTCTTGGTAGTCGCGCTCTCGCAACGCGGCGACCCCACGCCAGCCCCGCACGTGATCGCGCAGCACGGCCGAGGGCGACCCTTCGTAGCGCTCGCATAGCTGGCGGATTTGTGTCTTAAGGTTCTTGACGCTTTCAGCTTGGATCACCGCAACCCACCGCCCCAGTGGCGTTTCGTCGGGGGCGCGAATTGGCTCGAGCATCTGCCAGGCGCGCTCTCGTGAGGTCGGCAGGACCTCACAGGCCCGAAGGAGGTCGAGCCAGGGACGAATTTGCGCATGGTGGTCGTGGGCGCCCAGCGTCCGCAGTGCGCGGTTCAACGGATCGGCGGTTCGCAACGTGACCGCGACCTCAGCCAGCGCGGTCAACACGATGGTTTGGTCGTCTCCCTCCACCGACCGACTCAGCGTCTCGAAAAGGCCGAGCGCCCGATCCAGCTCACCATTGGCCTCCGCCCATCGAACCCCTTCGGCACACTCCCTCGCCGCGGTAGTGGACCGACCACCCAACATGAGGTGCTGGATGCGCGGCAACGCACCTCGGGGGTGTGTGCCGGCCAAGGCGGCGTGGCGCACTTCACGAGCCTCGGGAGCCAGACGTTCGAGTACCTGCGACGGAACGCGCGGCACCATGCGCCCATCGTCCAGAGCGATGCAGCGGAGGTCCCCAAGCGCCTCGAGCATAGCCTCGAGTTCCCAGGGCGAGAGGTCCGAAACCTGCTGGAGTCGAGCCCGGGTGGCCCGCGGTTGCGACAGCCAGATCCACGCCAGCAAATCATCGAGATCCGCATCGAGCGTCTTGAGAGGCAGCCCGATGGAGGCGGGCACAAAGGCGGATTCCAAGGCGTCGAGTTGCGTCGTTTCCATGACGATGCGCTGGCCTTCTCTTCGCCCAAAGCCAAGCTGAATCCATTGGTTCAATTCATCGACGACGTGACTGGCCAAGCCCTGAGTCCGTCGGTGAAGCAACTGCGAAGCCCTGGTGCGAACTCGGAAGATGCGTTCGTGGCCGTCGAACAATTCGTACAGTGCCGCAACGCTCAACGGTCCCAGCTCAACATCACCCGGGCCCCGGCCATCGACCCGCACCACAAGAGGAAACGCGCTCAGGAGCCCACGACTCCAGCGATCCATGCGCTCCATCCGATCGACAAACACGATGTCGTCAAACCGCGACAGTCGTTCTTCAAACCAAGCCCGCGCCTCGGCGAGCGTTTCGACGGCGGGCTCCCCCAAGAACGCCACCAAACTTCCAAACGGTCGATTTGACGGTTGAGCCCAGACCACGTCTGCGTCCATGGAGGCTTCGAGTGCCTGCAAAAACCGCGTCGCCCCCGCACCACGTGGCGAAACGATGTGAAGGGGCCGCCGTTGCTCCAAGAGCGCACGTGCCTGCGCTAGCTCCACATCGCGGTCGAGCAAGGGTAGACCAAGCCCCGGATCGGGAGACCGCAGCACCGAAAGGACGTGCAGCGCAGACTCCGCGCGGACATCGATCTCCAGTCGGAGCATGGATTCGATGACCCATGCGACTTCACCGGGCACCGCAGGCCGACCGAGTTCCTCCAATCGAGGCAACAGCCGTGGTGCCTCAAGTGTCCGAAGAACGCCGTTGGGATAGGGGTATTCCCCGGTCAACGCCAACCATGCCATCACCCCGATGGCGAAAAGGTCGGACCGCGCGTCAACCTGGGCTCCAAGGTGTTGTTCGGGAGCCATGAATCCAGGGGTTCCGGGAGCCACCCCCGGGCGCGTGACCCGAGGCAGGTTCTCGCCACGGGCGATTCCGAAGTCCAGCACCATCGCGTGGCCCTCGGGAAGGACCAAGACGTTCGCCGGCTTGAGGTCACGGTGGATGATGCCCGCGTTGTGGACCTTCGCCATCGTGCTCAACAAATCAACCAAACGGGGCTCGAGCCACTCCCAGTCGACCGGCCCCTCTGCGCCGGGGAACGGAACTCCCACAACGAGATCCATCACGAGGAAGGGACCATCTTCGTCTTCGCCCTGGTCACGCAGCCGCACCACTCGTGGCAAGACCAGGTTGCGAAGGGCCAGCGCCTCCCGGGCGACGCGACGCCGTACATCCGGGTCTCCACCCTGGAGGCGCTTAAACGCGACCCAGCGAGCATCGATGCCGTCCCACGCGCGCCAGACGCGGCTCGATCCGCCATGTCCGAGGACGTCGTGGAGCGAGTACCGCCCAACCACGAGCGGACGCTCCTCGGGTGACCGGGCGTCCATCAGACGTTGTGGGTCGTGCCGAAGTCGAGGTGCTCCACGAGCAAATCGTAGTAGTCGACCTTGACGACCGACTTTCCATTTGCCAACTGCTGAAGCTGGGCTGGCTTCGCGCACCAAGCTTTGAAGGCCGCGTAGTCGGCGTGGTTCGCACTCGCATCGATGTGCTTGAAGACCCGGGACGCCGGCGTGCTACCCGGCCCATGGAGCTTGACACCGTGGTGCAAGCACCAGTACTCGTGGCCATTGCGGGAATAGTGGGCCCATCCGAGTAATCCACCGCCCGAGTCGCGGACTTCCATCGTTCCTTCTATGATCTGGACCGCATCAGGCCCTGTCGGCTCGTCGCTCATTTGTCCTCCGCTCCTACCATAGGTCGACGCGAACAACCCTCCAAATTCACGGCGTTCACGCTGCGTGACTCTGGGCCCCGGGGGGGCGACTTCGAGGCAGGCGGATTGCCAACGAAGACAAATCCCCGAGTCTGCCGAACTCGTTCAACGCGCAGCGGCCGAGAGCGTCCCATGCTCACCTCCATGCCAACGCAAGAGCAAGGAGCGGGCCAAGGATTCTAGACGCTGGAACGCTAAGAATGGTGGAGGCGTGTCGTGAAAACACGACGGTTCGTCTACGAGCTGTCGTCAGAATCCGACACCCGCGGGAGCAGGTCGTAGAGCGTGGACCGATGGATGCCGAGTGTCTTCGCAGCCTCGGCATAGCGGCCGCCGCACCGAGCGAGGACCATCGCCGCAAACCGACGACGGAATGCATCGGTTTGCCGCCCGAGATGAAGGTCGTCGTCGTACTCCACGCCCTCGAAGTGCGTGACGCCGATGGCTCCCGCTCGGGCATCCCCCGCGTTGAGCAACGCCCAGCGCAGGACGTCTTCGAGCGAACGAATGTTGCCGTCGTCCCAACCTCGCTGCTCGAGCCACGCGTAGGCGGCAGGGGTCAAAGGAAGGCCCGGTGTGCCCTGCTCCATCGCCAACTGGCAGACGATGTGGGTGGCCAGCTCTGGAATGTCGTCGAGACGGCTCGCCAATGAGGGAATCGCAATCGGCAGCCGCCGGAGTCGGTTGCGAAGCTCGGGCAACATCACATCAGGGTTGTCGAGGTCGAGCGCCGACGCCGCGATGATGCGAACGTTCGCCGCTTGCTCATCGCCTGACGGCATGCGTCGGTATTTGCCGTCATCGAGGAACGTCAGCAACTGGGGCTGTACGTTCATGGGTAGATAGCCGACCTCGTCGAGAAAGAGGGTCCCCCCTTCGGCATCTCGAATCAGTCCTCGAATCGGGCCTCGCATGCCCGTGTAGGCACCTGCGTCCGCCCCAAACAGCTCAAATTGACGGGCATCGCCGAGCATGGTGGCGCAGTTGAGTCGAACGAAGGGCTTGTCGCGCCGCGCGCTGTTGCGATGAATGGCTTCGGCCAATTTGCTCTTTCCCGTGCCCGATGGCCCGGTGAGCAGCACGGGCAACTCCAATGGAGCGTATTGGGCGACCTTACGCAGGACGTTCGCTAACGCCGGGCTTCGCCCCACAATGCCATTCAATTCCAGCTTTTCACGGTAGACCAACGTGGCGTCCTGGTCCCACCGGGCGCGCCAACGCAGTTGGTCGCACAGCGGACGGAACCGATCCACCGCAATCTCCATGAGATGCCGGTCCTCAGCCCCCCACATGCGCCGACTTTCACGACCTTGAACATAGACAATGGCATTGGGCATCGCTGCGCACATCACCTGTTCGATGCTCTTCGCTTCAAGGCTCGCGCTGTCGAAGCGAGGGTCCTCCATGGCGTTGTCCGTCACCAGAAGTTCCCCCGGCCGCGCCGCCTTTACGATGGTCTGGCTCACCCGCTCGCGCAGCGCCGGAAGCTCGGCACCATGGGTTGCGTGCCAAATGGGGTTTGTCAGCGGCGAAGGCCCGACCGCAAGCAGGCCAAGGCGTGCATCGAGCGCCTTCACCACGAGCTGCAGCGCCTGCTCTAAGAACTCCTGTGCCTTCACGTCTTCCATGTCGAGCCTGGCGAGCGACCGGTAGAGCGCGAGTTCAGCGTCCATCGTCATCGTGCATCCTCGGGAAGAGACCGGTGACCAACGTCACCACCGTGTCGGCCGATCCACTGCGAAACGGAACGAGGGCAGCTTGTTGGGCTTCCTGCAGCGCCTCCATGAGTCGAGGCAGCGCCTCGCGAGACACCCCCACGGTCAGGGTGGTGACCATGCGTTCCTCGGGGCCGAAGGTTTCGATGGCCGACGCGGCGTGTCGAAGGGCGTCGTGGTGATGGCGACGAGCCGCTTCTGCGAGCGTGGGCTCCGACATCTCGGAGGCGTGCCCCCAAGGTCCGGAACGGTCCGATCGTGGGCCCGGACCATCTGCGACCACACCCGCTTCCACCGTGTCGGCCATGGCCTGGGCGACGGCCTCGGCCGAAGTGCGCGGCCACAACACCTGGGCCAACGCATCTGGATCCGAGGGTGGGTCGTCGAGGTCTTGCATTGCGATGAGGGTTCCGTGCAGCCAAGAACCGAGGATGCCAGCCTGATCGGGGGTGGACTGAGACAGATTGCGAAAGTCCCGGACCGCGTAGATGTGCGCACGAGCCGCCTGGCGAATGGCCAAACTCGGGCCGTGGGCCAGCCGGACCAAGGCCTCGAAGAACGACACTTCCTCGCCCTCAAGGCCCAACTCTCGCGCCACCGTACTCGCCTTGGCAAGGGCCAATTCGCGTTGACCCGATAAGATCATCGACATGTTGGACCGCGTCATCTCAGTCCGACGGGCAAGCGCGGCCTGAGAGCGATTCTCGCGCTCGTCGATCCAGGCCTGCACAAAGGCCCGATAGTCGTCAAAGTCGTAGACACTCGGCACGGTCACGCCTCCTTTGCTGCCGCCTCGAGCGCACCCCGCGCATCGACTCGGAGATAGGTCTGGTGGGTCGCGGGCACTGAAGGCGCCTCATCGTCGCCATCGAAAATCTCCTTTGCCCCTGCGCGAAGCCAGGTTTTCAACTGGTCGACGGTCGGCCGGGCGCCGGACTTGCGCCGCAGGTACTCTTGCAGCAGCAACACCACACCAGCTACCACGGGTGCCGCCTGACTGGTGCCATCCATCGAAGCGGTCGCGCGCGGATCGCCGATCCCCGTCGACGTGACCCGAGCGGCGGGAGCCAGAAGGGTGGTGAAGTGTTCGCCTCCGGTGGAGGAATGCAAGCGCTGGGAGAAACTGGCGACGCGGTCGGGCCCCGTCGTTCGGGTGATGGTTCCCTCTTCCCAATGCACGGTGCGCCCGATGTCGTCGTCGTAGACCGCCCCCACGCTGATGGAACGGCGAATGATCGCGGGAAACGCCATTCCCTGCTCGCGAAAGGTTCCGTAGCGATTGCCGGTTGAGATGCACACCGGAATATCGCATGCGTAGAGGTGGTGAATCAGATCTGTAATCCCAGATTGATCCCCAGCTTCCTCTTCACTCCGATAGTTTCCGTCATCGGCGAGCGACATGCACACTGCGGTGATGCCAAAGGACTCGTGGCGCTCAACGACCCACTCGAGCGCACGTCGAATCGGCCCAAACGTGTCGAGCTGACCTGGGCAGAGCACGCGAAGCGAGACGATTTCGGCATCGGGAGCAATGCCTTGATTCACCCCGTTCGCAGCAATGATCCCAGCCACATGAGACCCATGACCGGTCTCGTCCCAAGGTGAACCGGCCTCCGTGAAATCGACGGCGGCCCGAATTCGTCGTTGTCCTTGGGGAGTCAAGAAGTCGTAGTGTCCAGACATGATTCCCGAATCCAAGACCGCGACCGTCTGGCCCTGCCCAGAGACCTCGAAGGTCTTGCGCGCCTCGTGGCTGTGAACCAGCGCTCGAACCTGCTTCAAGCCATGTTCTTGGGCCGTCCGCACCACACGTTCGACGCGTCCTCGAAACGCGACCTCGGTATTTTCGTCAATCATGGCCAAATCCTAGCTGTCTGAACTGCGAATTTCCGAACGCCACGTTCACGGTTGGTGGATCCCGGGCCCATCAGGGTCGTCGTAGGTCAAACCGAAAGAGAGGAGGGCCATAGACGTCACGCGCACTCTCTCGATCCGTATCGGTAAACTCCAGGTTGTGGCTGCCCACCCCGCCACAAAAGTAGTGCATGATCGACTGCGGATCGTAGTCGGTCAAGTTGATGGTGTGGTCCAAACTCTCGTCTTCGCAGGCGGCGGGGGCCCCACTGCGGATGTGCTCATGACGGAAACCCAAGACGTGGCCCATTTCATGACGTAGGACCCCGACGGGCTCAAAGAGCAACCCCGGCGTAAAGAATCCATCGAAAAGAGCCACGAACCGCCGAGGGCGTTCGTAGTAGGGAAAGAACGCCGTGGCAATGGTGTTGCTGCCTCCCATCACCCGTCGAACCACGAATACGGCGTCGTTGGGTCTCACCGTGTCGGCCGTGTCGAGTTCGGCAAGGTGAGCAAACTCGCAACCGCAGATGGACATCCAGTCCTGAGTGGCTTCCTTCATGGCCACCACGGCCTGTTGATAATCCGCCTCTGACTCACCGAAGGACGCCCGACGAACGGAATAGGTCAACCGAACCCCGGGTGCCCAACGCACGGTTCCTTCACCAAAGTCCATGGCCACGAGGCCTTCGCGAGGGTCGGGGGGACCTTCCGCCCACTCCCGGAGTTGGGCTTCATCGAGCAGGTAGTCGCCCTCCGCAATCCAGAAGGCCTGGCCATCGACCTCGACCTGAACCTTCCTTCGCTTCATGTCTTCAAATTCGCTTTCGGTCAGCCTTGGCACGTGCCCTCCGAGGAACCAGCCCTCACGAAAAGAAGTCGAGCGGCGATAGATCCACCGTTGGAGGGTCATCGCTGCCGTCTCCGCCATCCCGTCCGCCACTGCCGCCGGAGCGGCTCGAATCGTTGCGCAATCGCTGATTCTCCTGCAGCGCCTTTAGGTTGTGCGTGACGCCCTCGAACTCCCAACCTTCGGGATCATCGATACGAGCCGAACCTGCCGCGGCTACGCTGGCGAGCAACGACCCCCGCCAGTCGTGAAACACGGGGGTCCGCCCGGTATAGACCTCGCGCCACTGCTCCACAAGCCTGGATGGCGGGCGAACGAGCCCATCGTCGAGCCGGGACCCTTCCCAATTCCACTCCAGGAGGCGGTTCGCCACCCGATCGGCCTGCTCGATCAGCGGCTTCATTGCGTCTGCAGACGGATAGGCCTCGCGCCATCGCTCCCAGGTCGGAGTCGCTTCGCCAGCTGCGGCTTGGCAAAGCGCCATTCGCACGGTTCGTGGTGGATAGGGACTCTGCGCTTCGGGTGCCTCATTGCGAATCGCCTCGGGCACATCGGCAAGTTCGCAAGAAAGGGTCGCTGCGTAGCCATCCCCCAGGGTGGCCGCGGCAAACACATCGGCAAAACTCTCGCTGACCCACGCCGACCATGCAGGGTCGACGCCATCGGGAAGCAGGGCCTGAAGTTGGTCTGCGCCCCCCCGGGAGGCCACCAGGACGTGGGCGGCTTCGTGCACGACGAGCGCCAAGTCGGCCACCGAACCCCTTAGTGACCATGGAACCCCGATCAATGGGACCGGAAGTTGGCTCAGCACCTCACGGAACGCCGCACCATGGCGCTCTCGCACCCCACTTACCGAAAAGCTCCGGGTCATGGCGAAGGGCGCATGATCGGGGCTCAGATGAACCAGTGGAGGCACCGGTGCGGCCCGAGGATGAGGTTCCAGCACGATCCACGCCAAATCATCTGCCGCGACCAACCAAATCTGATCCGTCTCGACTTCGCGCTGGTGCCAACGCCGGGTGAAATACGTCCAGACCGCACTGGCACGGTGGTACTGCCGGCGTCTTCGAGCGGCCTGCACAATCGGCGGGCCTTGCGGAGCTTGTTCGTCGAGCGTCTGCAGGAGCCAGTGCAGGCTCCCCGACACGGCTTTGATCTGGCTCTGGTGAGGCCTATAGGGAGGGTCACTCGCTCGCTTGACCCAGTCTTGGAGATCGCGAAGCAACCGTTCCCGCACGCGGCCGGCAACCAACTCTGTGACGCGATGCAAGCTCATCCGATGCTCCTTGCGCCATCTTCAGAACCTCTGGCCATGGTGTCAACTCTGGACCTCGAGGGAATCCGTCGATGTTCACCATTGAACCTTGTTCAATCCGTACACGACCCGTGAACGGGACTCTGGGCGCCCTGCAGCATGTTGTCCGGATGCCCCGCATCCCTACCTGTCGCCCAACCCCGACATCCATCTCGTCCGTTTCCTGCGGTCAATAGCCGACGACGTGGAGCGGGATTCACGAATTGTGACGGTTCTTGGCCAGACGACGAGGGCAATCCCCGCAACCACAAACGGAGCGCCGAGGGCAAACGCCAAAGGCGGGACCTCACCAAGGAGGACCCAGGCCGCTACCGCCGCCGTAAACGGAAGGACCGGTCCCACAAACGCAACCACAACCGGCGGCAACAAACGACTCGACGTGCCAAGTCCCCACAACGGAGCCGCAGTGCTGATGACGCCGAGGGCGAGCATGGACCCGACCTCGAATGAGGTCCGAGGAGCAAGGGCTCCAAGCTGCGTAAAGGGTGCAACCAAGAACAGTCCGAGGCCCCAGAAGGAGGTCATGGCCGCGAGCAGGAACGCACCCGGTCGCACGCCTCGCTCCGCAAGACGGCTACGCCCGTAGACGAAGCATGCATTGAAGAACCCTGCCACCAATCCCCCCAAGGCCCCCATCGCCACCCCGTAGGCGCCTTCGTCGCCCGTCGTGGCACCTCGAATGGAAGGAAGCAGGGCGATCGCAGCCCCAAAGAGCGCAAAACCAACCCCCAACACCCGACGCCCATCGAGCGATTGACCCGCGATACGCTGGAAGATCAAGACCCAGGCGGGGGCCAACCCCACCATGAGCACCACCAATGAGACGGGGGCCAGCTGGAACGAAGCCACGGCTACGGTGAAGAACACCGTCATGCAAAGGGCCAAGCCGTGGACACGAAGCGATGTCAGGGCCTGCCACGCCGCCGCACGGTCGGGCTCGAGCCACCACGAGGCAGGGGCCAACACCAACAGCGCGACCCCCACGCGGCCCGCCGTCACCGCGAGAGGGTCCAACGCAATGAGCCATCGCACCCAAATGCCCGTCATTGAAAAGCCAATGACCGTCAGCCCAAGGGCGAGGGTTCCGACCAGCGGGAATCGGTCACGCGACATGAACCACCGAGTGCAGGCCGGCTCCGTAGCATTCGGAATAGACGGCGGGGCCCAGTGAACGTGGTTGTCGCAAGGAAAGGAAAACGCCGCCCGAGGAAGACCTGGGGCGGCGTTTAGAAAAGGAAGCCGGCGATACCTACTCTCCCACAGGGTTCCCCCTGCAGTACCATCGGCGCACTAGGGCTTAACTTCCGAGTTCGGAATGGGATCGGGTGGGACCCCCG
>JBCCQY010000003.1:0-143489 GCA_039208735.1 Myxococcota bacterium
GTTCATCGTGCAGGTTCGAACAACCGCTGGCCTTCGGCGCTGCGCGCCTGCAGGGCCTAGGCGGTTCATCGTGCAGGTTCGAACAACCGCTGGCCTTCGGCGCTGCGCGCCTGCAGGGCCTAGGCGGTTCATCGTGCAGGTTCGAACAACCGCTGGCCTTCGGCGCTGCGCGCCTGCAGGCCGACGCGGTTCATCCTTCGGCGCTGCGCGCCTGCAGGATGATTAATTTCCCGCCGGCGGACAGATATCACCACCGAAGCTCACGTTGTGGAACTCACCGCTTCCACTGTGGCTGCCGACGATGTACTGGCCGTCGATGTGGCCGTTGTTGAACGTCATGTGGCAGCTCGGCGCGAGCAGCGAGCCCTGGACGCTCACGTTCTTGATCTCGGAGGGGCAGTAGCCGTTGCAACCGAAGTTCCAAAGCACGGTATCGTTCTGCAGACCACCGTTGAGGTTGAACGAGCCGTTCTGGCCCCACAGGTCCGAGGAGCCCTCGACGTTGATGATGACGGTCGCGCCGTGCTGGCCCGACACGGTAATGCCGTTGATCACCGAGACCCAGGGCTTGAAGATGCCGCGAGCCATGTCGAGGTTCAGCGTGCAGCTCGCGTAGTCGCCGGTCGTCGCGATGTCGACCTGGCCCGACCACATGTTGTAGGTCACGGTGCAGCCGGTGTCGGTCTGGCTCGACAGGAAGTTGGCGATGTCGCACAAGCTGTTGTCGTCGCACGCATCGGAAGCGTCGAACGCGTAGGGGTCGTGGCAGGTCAACGTGCCATCCGGGACGCCGAGGCTCGAGGTGTGGCAAGTACCGCCGACTTCCCCGTCGCCGTTGTAGATCTGACCGTTCGAGAACCAAAGGTCACCACCCACCGAGAGGATCGGAGTGGAGCCGGGGGTCGTCGCGGTGCCAATGCCGAAGCCGATGACGTCCATGTAGTCGCCGATGGCCGCGCGGCCGCCGATGTCGGAGTAGCGACCGTAGAACTCCTCACAGGTGTAAACGTTGTACGGAGCGGCCGGGCCCAGGCCACCATCGGTGGGACAGGACGGGCTGTTCAGACAGACTAGATCAAAGTTGAAGTCGCCGTGGCCCCCATCAAGCAGCGTGGCGGGATGGGTCGCGTTGTCGAACAAATCCCACACAAACCAGAATGCACCACCAAACTCGTTGGTCTCCTTGTCGTTGGCGCCAAGACCCACCTGGTGACCATACTGGAGATTCGTAGGCTTGTTGCTGAACTTCACCTCAAGATCAAGGTGGTCGTTCTTGATCGAGCCGTTGGTGACAAGGCCCAGTTGGTATTGTGTAGGATCGTTGCGGCTGCCCTTCGGGCCTGTGTTCATGTCGGCATTGGTGATGGTGTAGGACACATCCCAAACGGTGCCGTGCGAAGCGAGGGAGTCCGTACAGTTGGCACCAGCCACGAGTTCGAACTGACCGGTGAAGGTTCCGGTGCTGCCCGGGTTGGACACGTTCGTGTCGGGGTGATCGGCGGGATTCACCACGAGCGTATTCCCCGGCTTCGCCGAGAACAGCGCCCGTTGTCCGTCACAGAACAAATTGGGCGCCCAAATGGTGCGATGGGTTTGGTTGCTCGAATGGGCATTGTAGTCGACCATTTCGTAGGTCGACTGAACGTTGGGGCCGCAAGTACCGACGTCGGGGTCGACGGGCGGGTGCGTCGCGAAGGCGGCTGGGGCCATGAGCAGGAGGCTAAACGACATGTAGATTGCTCCGTGGGAGTGACGGCCGAAGGGCCGACCGCGGAGTCCGTTATCGCCTACGTCGTGTCAGTTGAGATTCAAGGTGGTTACACAGATTCTCTGCTAAGAAGCTCTTGCAGAAGATTCACTACGAATAATCAGTACCGATACGGCACAGTCAGTGCCGCCGGCGTACCCCGATCAAGCCTGTGAACACAATGGCGATCCAAAGCGGGGACGAGCCGCCCAGGTGGCATCCCGCGCAGCGACCCCCATCGGAAGGGGGGCCAACGGGAGAGTCGTCGTTGGATGACGGTTCGCCAGTGTCGGAAGGAACGGGTGGCGGGGGCGCGTCAGTCTCGTAGTCGACGACGAGGAGGGTCGCGGTGTAGGCGGGGACGGTGACCACCCCCTCGAAGGTGTCGGAGGGATGCTCAACCACCCGAGCGCCGACGGTGGCGCCGAAGTGCTCGACCTCGAGTCGGCCGGCGTCCAGACCGTCCAAGGTGAGGGTCACGTCGTCGTCCGGGGACTTGTTGACGATCACGATCGAGACGGTTTGGCCGGTTCCTTGCGACGCATAGACCCCGAGTCGGTCAGGGTCGAACCCGCTGACCTCGAGGCTTGAGTTGCCAAAGACAAGGTCACCCCCTCGGAACAGTTCATACGCCGCGGCCGCCGGGCTGCCCGCGGGCGGGCCAGGCCACATGAACGCCCAGTCCACCTGCTCGCGACCCAGGATGCCAAGGGCGTCCGCGGCCGCCAGGCCCCCGCTGGGGCCTTCCACATCGCCGAACCCCCACTCGGAGATGGCGAGGCGGGTGCCAGGGTAGTGCGCATCGATCAGCGCTTGCATGCGCGGGATCCATTGCACCCGATCGGGATTGGGCTGGTCGGTGACGGGCGGCTCGGTGCCAACGTAGCTTTCGTCGATAAAGCTCGGGTCCCACAGCGAACGGGTCGAGCGAAGTCGCCACGCATCGATCGCTTCGTCTGACTGGTTCTTCCAATCGAACGCGATCAGGTTCTCGGGGTAGTAGTGCAGATCGAGCACATCGAGGGTGCGGCGGCCCGAGGTGGCATCGGCTTTGGCCACTTCATCGAGGAACCAGGGCAGGAAGTCGCCGTAGTTCGTCGCATCTGTCGGGTCGCCGCTGTTCCAATAGTAGAACCAGCAACAGCCCACCGGACCGGTCACATCGACATTCGGGAGGGCATCCTTGGCCGCATTGGCGTAGTCGAGGAAGCGTTGAAGCTGCTCCTCGTAGGTTGCGGGGTCGGGATGAACGCCCTGGTGCGCAAAGTGCGCGATATCGGTCTCGTTCCCGATGGCGAGCATCGTCGGCACCGGGGTCAGGTTTGCAAGCCAATCCCGAGCATCGTCGGCCGACCACGGTACCGAGACATCGTTGGGGTCGTTGTCGAGGATGGGGGTGCCGTCCGGTTGCAGCCCGTTTCCTGCGTCGGGCTCGTCGGGCGAGGTCTGCTCTTGGGGCCCGTACTTCTCGACGCTGTACTGCCAGCCTCGCGTCCCGTCGGCCACCCAATCGAGGTTGGGCACCGTGACAACGGTGGGCACATCGATCAGGTCCGACCAGGCGCGAAGGTCGGGATTCACGGTCACGTTCCGGAAGAAGTAATCCGCCCCCACGTTCGTACTGCGCGTCGACGGATTGTAGAGCGCTCGGGCGTTCCCGCCCCAGCGGACGGCGCCATACCGGTACCGGTCCATGACCGCGTCGGTGGGGGGCCAATCTGGGAAGTTGACCCCGTAGACGGTGGGGGCGATGACGTGGGTGACGTCGCGGCCCACCGAGACCGAAGCGGTGGTGATGCGGCGGGTGTAGGTGCCATCGGCGGTGGTAACCCGAAGTTCGCCTGATTCCAGCGGCGGATCGAGGGTGAGGTAGGTTCGGGTCGGTCCGCTGCGCTCCACGGTGTCGACGATGTTGTGGGGCTTGCCGTCGACCGTCACCGTCACGGACGAGGCATCACCTGGGCCGTACAGCACGAGGCGATTCGGCGGTACCGGTTCAACCGTGCGAAAGCCGGTCGCATTGGGATCATCATCGAGCAACTCGATGTCGTCCACCCAAACGGTCGCTGCGAGCCCGCTCGTGTCGACCCACGAGATGCGGTTCCAGTTGAAGGCAGGCAATGCGTCGAGGGAAACGATGACCTCGGTCCACGCATCGGTCGACAAATCCAAGGGGATTTCGGGAGCTATCGCACCCTCTTGGGTACTCTCGAGCCGGAGCACGAGCCCCTCGCCGTCGGCTTTGGCGTAAAAGCGCAAGGCCGAGGCCACCCCCAGACCGGTGGCGCGCTGGATCGACAAACCCCCATTGGACTCGATCGCCGCAAAAATGGCGCGTTCGCCCGTCCGGGCCTCGCCGGTGGCTTCGAAGTCCACGGTCGAGGTCCACGACCAGTTGTACCAGTTGGGAGCCAAGAACTCCCCGTAGACCAACTCATCGGCTCCAACTGCGAGCCCAGGAACGAGCAGCCAAATCACTCGGTCTCCAACGGAAGCACGGTTTGATGACCGTCACGAAGGAACGGCAGCTCGTCGAGCAACCGGTAGGGAAGGTAGCCGTCGCCTGAAAGGGCGCGGCCGAGCCCAAGGGTCTGCAAACTCAGCGTCCACGCGCGAAGGCGATGGTTGAACCGAATCACGTCCTGCTCGGCGGTTCCCACGCTTTCGACCGCGTTGAACGCGGTGAGGAGGTTGCGGTCCAACAGGGTTTCGAGCATCACGCCGGCGGTCTTTGGGAATTCCCCAACCACCATTGCCGCGTAGTGGGGTGCATAAAACGAGTAGCCGACGGCCTCAAGACCATCCGTGGCGACCAGATTGTGGCCTCCCACGCCCCAATCGCTGACCGAGGGGGCGTACCCATCGAGCTGCCAGGGCTCGGGCACTTCGGCGGTCGACAAGCCAAACAGGCCCAACTTGCCCGCCGGGGTGTCGCGGCTCCATGTGTGGTGCTGCCAATGGGCTCCGGAACGCCACGCCACCCAGTCGTTGCCATTCCAGTCCGGTCGGTCCATCGGGAAAAACAACGCGGCCAGTTCGTTGTCCCAGCCCGCCCCGTCCCACGTCGGGGTAAAGGGAAGGTTCATCGGCGCGAAGTTGCCGGTCGCGCCGACGTGGGCCACCTGCAGCAGCACGGACTTGGAGCCAAAGACTCCGAAGTCCCAGCTGACGGCTTGGTTGTCGCTGTCGAACCCGCCGCTGATGGGCTGGCCACCGTTGGTCGTTAGCTCGTCCCACACCACGTCTTCCAGGGCGCCCTGAAGGTCAGCGGTCCGGAGCTCAAACGCCTGGGCCGCGAGCATCGTGGATTCGAGGGCCACCGCAGTGGCCAACGACGACCACGTCCCTCCCGCGGCGAGGCTGGTTCCGTCGGTCTGATCGGGAAGCAGTCCGGCGACGGGGTCTCGAGGGAGCGCGAGCAGGGCATCGCGTGACGAAAGGATGATCGAGCGTGCCACCGCCTCGGGGACGTAGCCAAGGTCGGAACCCACCGCCGTGGCGAGCGCGAACAGGCCCGTTGCATCAGGTGCGTAGATGACGGGGTCTTCCTGAGGGCCGCATTGGGCCCGGACCAGTCCAACCGTGTCGTCCCAACAGCGCGACAGCTGGGCGTAGGAGTAGACGAAGGATTCGTCGACCGCATCGAGGAAGGGGCGCCGCTCGTTCAGCAGCAGCTCCACCCGTCGGACCTCGGCAAACCCACGAATCAGCTCGACGGAGAAGCCGCCGATCTTGATGGGCTCTGGCAAATCGACGTCGAAGATGACCTTGTCGTCCCGCCGGACGAACCCCTGGGTCTGGGTCCACAGCTCGGTGCCATCGGGCGCTTCGAGCCGCGCGGTGATCGCACCTGAGCCCGAGAGCAGCAGCTGGATGCCTTCGAGCGTCGGTTGAACGTCGAAGTTGAGGGTGGGCCCAAGCAATTGATCGACCGAGACCCCTTCGGGGGCCAGGTCGGTCGACATCGGCATCGCAAAGCGAACGCCGCCGCCTGGATTCCCCGGGTTGAAGATCGCGAAATCACCGTCCCGGTTCGTATTGCCGAAGAACTCGCGCGCCGTGTCCATGCGCGACCGCCCTAAGTCCTCGCCGTTCGGGCCCTTGGGCCGGAAGTCGTCGACGAGCGCAACATGCGTGTGGGGCAACGACACCGTCGTGGTGACGCCTCCGCGGCATGCGAGCAACCAGATCCAGGGCATCATGGGACCACCGAAAGGGCGCCGATGCCCGTACCATGGATCGAAGACAGGGGCTTGAACGACCGGATGCCCGTCCATTCAGGGATGAAGCCAAGTCGGAACATCACCGTGGTCTGGCTCCAGAAGTTGCCCGTGGTCTCGTTTTGGGCGTCGAGGCCGATGCGCCAGCCGTCGTCGGTGAGTGCAAAGCGAAGGCCCGCGCCCAGCCCGAACGCACGGAACACGCCGGGCTGGAAGTACGGCGAGGCTTCTCCGGTCATGCTCTGGACGCCGATGGCGCCTGTCGCGTGGAGTTCGGTCCCGCTGTAGTTGGGCTTCCAGCGCACAGAGCCGCGCACCAGGCCCACGGTGTAGCTGCGCGGGCTGAAGATGCCGGTGCTGCCGAGCACGAAGCGGTCGACCTGACGGTCGTGGGACAACCAGGTAAAGTTGCCGCCTACCCGGACTTGAAGGGACTCGGAGCCGAGCGCCTGGCCGCCCCATGCCGACAGCTCCTGACGACCGACGCGGTCCATCGAAAGTGCTTCGACATAGCCCACGCGGAAGCGCACGCCGGCGTCGGTGAGCTTGGGGTTGGCGAGCGAGACGAAGCCGCCGCCCCAGGTGTTCGACGCAAGCCCAAACGACTGGCTCGTCGTGGCGTCGACAAGGCCCGCCCACGACAAGAGGCTGTCGGTGACCGGCGTACGCCCCGTGTCGGCTCCGAAGGTCACGTAGGGGCCCGAGGCGACCTTGATGCTGCCGAGCCACGTCAGGTAATTGCCGACTTCGAAGCCCAACGGGCTCGTGCCGACCTTGGCCTCAAGGCCGACTTTGCTCCGTTCTGGGGTCGCGATACCGACCGCGGCCGAGACTCCAAGCTGCTCGTTTACGCCGTCGTCGACCAGGATGGACAGCACATCGGCCTCGAGCCGCAGCGGACCGGCGTAGAACTCGCTCACCGCCAGGCCCAGGACCCCGCTGTTGAGCAGGTTCTCGCCTTCCGTGCCCGTTCGGCCGATGAAGCCACCGCCCACATCCCCGTAGGGGTAGTGGTTGGCCGACAGCGTTTCTTCCAACTCATCCACTTCGGCGAGGGTGACGCGGCCCGACATGCCTTCGTCGGCGAGCGGAGGCACATCCTCGGGGGTTGTGCCGTCGGGGAGCGGCAGCACGGGCAGGGCCTCGAGCTGTACCCGGCGCCGTGGAGCCGCTTCGGGGGAGGTACCGAGGGTGCCGTCCCGTACCGACTTCAGCGTACGCACGCCTGCATTCCAACGTCCCAGGCGACCCTGCACCTCGGCGAGTGCGATGCCGATGCGAGGGTCAGGGATGCGCTCGTAGGCGGTCTTGAGGAACCGTCCGGCCGGACGCAGGTTACCCATCGCTTCCATCGCAATGGACTTGCCGATGATCGAGGGCACATGGTCTGGATCGAACTCGAGCGACCGTTCGTAGACGTCGAGTCCGTCCACCGTCAGTTCGAGGGCCAGGTAGCCGCCACCCAGCAGGGCCCAGTGGTCGGGGTTGTCCGAAACCGAAACCCGCAAGTCACCAAGCTCTTGCTCGGCCATACGCCGACGACCGCGCGTCGACAGCTCGACCGCGTGCTCCACACTGGAGGCGAAGAGTGCGTTTTCGAGCGCGGTGCGGGCGGGTTCTCCGCCCCCGTTGTCCAGCGCGGCTTCCATGAGTTGGACGACTTCGTCCATGCGTCCCGTTCGCAGGCCTGCATCCATGGCGACCGCCAAGGCACGACCGTGGGTGGGGTCGTTGGCCAACGCACGTTCGGCCCGTTTGAGGGCGACGCCCGGCTGGCCCTGAACGAGCATCAGCGACCCCATGGCCGCATCGACGTGGGGTGACTCGGGGTAGCGAACCGAGATGTCGTCGAGGATTTTGCGCGCCCGGCGGAAGTCACCTTCGAGGGCCAGCGCATCGACGTCGCGAAGCGCCTGCTGGATCTCCATCGAGTCCTGGATTTCGAAAACGGCCGCCCCCGCTTCGCGCTTGCCCAGCTCGTCCAAGGCGTCGCGTGCCTCATCGATCTGACCAAGCTGCTGGAGCGCGGTCACGCGACCGAGCCGCGCTTCGACGATGCTTGGGTCCTGATCCAGAGCCGCATCGAAGAATGCAAGGGCCACGCCCGGTTGACGATGCTCGAGGTACAACCCGGCGAGCGAGACCATGGTCCAGGCTCCGGGATGCAGGTCTAGGGCCTTGGAATAGGCATCAAAGGCTGCTTCTCCGCGACCCACGTCATGCCAAAGACGGTCGCCTTCGGTGCGCAGGGCGTCGGCCTGGATGCGCTTGCGGGCTTCGATCACTGCGTCATCATCAATGTCCGCGAGCGATTCGAGGATCGGGAGCGCCTCTTCCGCGCGCTTCAGTTGCACCAGAGCCGTGGCCTCGGCCATGGCGAGCCAGGGGTCGCTCGGGCGCTGGGTGCGGGCTCGCTGGTAGACGGCGAGGGCGTCGGCCGGCTTGCCGTAGCGCATCAGCGTGTCGCCCAAGGCGTGCAGGATGCGCGGGTTGTCGGGGTAGCGGACCAACAGGTCCTGGAAGGCCGCGCGAACGTCCGTCTCGAGTCCGCTCTCGAGCGCATCCTCGATGTCGGCCAGCAGGAGCGCGACCGAAACATCTTGGCGGAGTTCTCGAGCCGCGGGGGACCGCAGGTCCGTGCGATCCAACAGATCCTGGGCCCCTTCGGAGTCGTTCGCGGCGAGCATGATGCGGACCGCGCTGCGGAGCGCGTCAATGTCGACGCTGTCGATCTCGAGCGCCTTGAGGTACGCAGCGCGCCCCGCATCGAGGCGACCTGCGGCCCACAGGGTGCCGCCGAGGCCCTTGTAGTAGCCACCGTTGTCGGGCTGCAGGGCGAGGGCCGCGCGGTAGTGAAAGACCGCTTCGTCGTAGTCGTCGCGCTCTTTGAGGTGCTCCGCCATCAGCGTGTGCATGCCGGCGACCGCACTGACCTTGAACCAGAAGTCATAGGGGGTCGAGCGGCGAAGGCTCTGCCGATGCGAACTCAACAGGGCTTGGGGGTCCCCACTCTTGAGCGCAGCCCGGTCGAACACACCCTGCAGCTGGGCGGCGCGAGGACGGGCCACCATCGCGGGCTCGAGCACGGCCCGCGCTTCCTTGGAACGGCCTTGGGCGAGCAGCAATTCTGCCCGCTGGAGTACGACGGCGGGCTGGTCCGGAGCGAGTCGGTAGGCCCGTTCGATCTCATCGACGCGTTCGAGCACGGGTTCGTTCGCCGTCGTGACGAGCTGCACGGCGTAGACGAGCTGCGTCGCTTCCTCGTTGTCGCCCGCCGCGCGTTCGGCTTCGGAACCTCGGTTGGCTTCGAGCAGGGCCGAGACCCAGGACTTGCGCAGCGTCGAAGAGGTGGGGTCACCCTTGACGAGTTTGGCGAACAGCTCCGCCGCTTTGTCGGGTTCTCCGTTGGTCAGACGCGCGCCAGCGACCGAGCGCCAGGCGGAGCGGTCCTTCGCATCGGTGTCGAACCGGCCGAGCACCTTGGCCGCAGTGTCGACGTAGCCGGCTTCGATGAGCGCGCCGATCCGTGCGGTGAGCGAGCCGTTCGAGACGGCCTTGGCCAAAGGGTGACTCTTCGCCATGTCGATGGCGCGCACGACATCCTTCGCCTCATCGAGGCGATTGAGGGCAAGCAGGCTCAGCAGCAACCCTTCGTTGGCCGCCCCACTGTCGACGGCCGCAAAGAGGGGCTCGGCCTGATCGGCGCGGTCGTTCGCGAGAAGCGAACGCGCGAGCGCGGTCTTCACGTCGTCGCGTTCAGGATGGCGCTGCGAAAGCGTAAGGAGGGTCTTCACGGCCTGCGGACGGGTGCCGGGGTCGTCGACCCGAGCCTGCGCCGATCGCAGGGAGAGGAGCAATCGGCCGTCCGCGGAGCGTTGTCCGGCCCTCGCGCGCAGCGTGTCGTAAAGGTCGCGCCAGCCCGGTCGCACGTCTTCGGTGACGGCCAGGTGGTACAGCTCGTCGAGCGCTTGATCGCCCACGACAGGGTCGTCGGCCAAGCGGTGCAAGGCCACGGCGACTTCATCCCGACCGACGGCCTCCCGTTGCTGAAGGCTTCTGGCGAACGAAAGCTCGGTCCAGGGGTCGTCGAGATCCAGGGGGATCTCCGCCCCGATTGCGGTGTTCAAACACACCAGCACCCATGCGAGCATCACAGCTTCCCCTTGAATCGACCGATCGGGGTCGGGCCCCGGCCGGTCTTGTCGCTCCAGAGCGCCAGTCCAAACCACACCCAGTTGTGGGCGTAGTAGTCATCGGCAGAGCCCCACCCGCTGGCGGTTCGAACGGGGCGAATCACGTCCTTGTAGAGCTGCTCGGCGTCGCTGGGGAAGGTGATGCCCCAGGCGGGCAGCAGGGCCCCGTACAAGCCAAGGTACGGGTGGTCGCGGCCGGCCGAGCCATCCGGTTCGATGACCGCGGGCAGGCCGCCGGTGCGGTGGTATCGCTCACGCAGGCTCTGGTAGCGTTTGAGCAGGGCTTTCGCGCGAGCGTCGTCGTACCAACGCGCTTCGGCCGCGAGCGTCCACGGCACCCGCATGGCTTCAAACCCAAAGCCGAGCTGTTCGACTTCCCCGTCGGGCGCGGGCACCACCTGGCCGGTCGTCGCGTCCATCCACACCCAGTCGGGCTGCAAGCCGAGGTCGTTCGTGACGGCGTCGAACATCCAGTAGGTGTCGTCGACGAAGCTCGCCCAATCGTGCGCGGTGTCGACCTTGGCAAACACCCGGTAAGCAAAGGGCAAGCTGTAGGACGGGTTGAGTCGCAGGACCGGCTTGTTCGCCGCCCACGGCCCGGGCAGGAGCACCCGATGGCCGTCGACCACGGCCGTCTCTTCGTTCCACACCCGTTCGAGAATCGCGAGCGCCTGGGCTTGCATATCGGGGGCGCCCCAACGCTCGGCCCCGAGGATGAGCGCGTAGGCCACGAACAGGTCGGCGTCGGTCGCCGGATTCTGGTCGAGGATGCCCCACGATCCATCGGGCTGTTGGCCCCACTTCCAGGCGGGCAATGCGGTGGGATCGCCGTGCTGGAGGTTGTCGCGCATCCACTGCCGCACACGGTCAAAGCTGTCACGGTCGTTGGACCACACCGCGCGGACCAGCGCATAAGACTGGCCTTCGCTGGTGGTGATGCCACCCGCGGCATGGTCGACCACTCGGCCGTCCGGTTGAACGAAGCGGTCGATGTAGTCCGAGAACGCCCGGCGCAGTTCCGATCGGCCCGGAGGGGCGCCGGCCTTCGCACACATCGAGCCGCCGCAACCCATGAGGATTGCGGTCGCGAGAATCATGTTCCGCACATCACACCTCGCCGCCGCGGGCGAGCGCCCAGCGTTGGACGGCCAAGGCGAAGATCATCGCGCCAATCACCGCGATGATGCCCCAGGTGGCCCAGTTGCGCTGCACCACGAGCTGGCCTTGGGTGAGCAAGGGCACCGTCCCGACCTGCTGGGGCTCCTGCGTCGTGCTCGTCTGCACCCGACCCGACGGGGTGAACACGGCCAAGTTGCGGTCGAGCTTCGACAGCATGCGACCGTCCCACAAGCTGTTCACGAGTTCGGAGAGGCCTGCGTCATCGTCGCCGCGAAGGACCATGATGGATCGGTCCCGACCGTCGGCCTGCAGGCGCTGCTCGATGTAGCGAACGCCTGCGTAGCGACCCACCCCGACGCCCGGCTTCGAGACATCGCCGGGTGGTGACAACACGCCCTTCGATACGAGCTGGTTGAACCACTTGTGCGGGGTGGCGCCGGCCAGCACGACCTGGTGGGCGAAGAGGGTGGAGCGCATCGCGGAGGTGGCGGTGGACACGGTGAGCTTGGGCTGATCGGCGATCGACCATGCGCCAAGCCGAGCCGCGAGTGCAAACATCGACGAGATTTCGTCGCCGCTCGGATTGTCGGCGAGCACAAGTTCGACGGGGCCTTCTTCGAGGTTGAACGGCCAGCCACGGTACCGCAGTCGCCCAAGGTCGGGCATCTGCGCGTAGTTGTCATGCGGGATGGAGACTTCCGATGACGCGTACAGGGTGGCCCAATGGGTCTCGTCGGTACGCTTTTCGCAGCTCTCGTAGCCCTCGGGGAAGAGGTGGAACGCGACGTCGAGGAACGCGTGCGGCGACATCATCTCGGCCGGCAGCCGTACGCGCAGGTACGTCTGCGATTCCCCACCTGAATGGTCGAGGGGCACCGACCGCAGGGTGACGCCGTTGAGCCGCACTTCCATGGTCGAAAGGCTCGTGTCGAGGCCCGCGCTGTAGCCGTAGTTCAGCCATGCGACGCCGCCTGAAGGCTTGACCACCGCATCGCCCGCCATGTGGATCGGCACGCGGAACTGCGGAGCGTAGTAGCCACGGACCGTCTGATCCTTGAGGCCCATGTCGGCGAGCGTGGCGGTCTTTTCGAGCAAGGGGCTCGGCACCTGACGCGGCCGCGGGGGGCTTGCGTCGGGCACCCGTTCGACGAGTGCGGTGGGGCCGGCCATGGTCTGGAAGCGGGGGTTGGAGGACAGCGCCTGGGCCGCCGTGATCACGTCCTTGCCCGTCCAACCCGTCACCACCAGCACGGCGAGGGCGGGGTTGTGGGGGTTTGGGACCACGCCGACGAGGCCCTTGACGTTGCCCACCTCGGAGAGGTCGACGAGTTGTCCGATGAGCGGCTGCTCATCGGGGGTCCCCACGAGCACTGCATTCGTGTCGACGAGGGCGAGGTCGGTCACCGCGGGCTTCATCTCAACGCCACGGTAATCGGCCATCCGGCCGAGTCCGAACCCGAGCGTGGCCGCTGCGGTCAGGGTGTCATCAGACGCCTGGTTGCCGACCACCCAAGTCAGCTCGACCGCACCGAAGCCCTGCTCATCGAGGAAGGGGTAAGGGTAGTCGAGCAGCTCGCCCTGGATGGGCTGGGGATCGACGGTGAACGAGATCTTCGAGAATCGATTGATCCGTGTCCACAACGCCATGTCGTAGGGATCTTGGCAGTTATCGGTCTTTCGATGGGTCCCCGCGAAGGTGAGGATGTTGTACTCATCGAGCGAGCCGCGGGGCAGGTCGATCTTGAGCACACCCTCTTTCGCGTTCTCGGAACTGAGCGACGTGGACGAAATCTGCACGTTGTTGAGCAGCACCGTGAGGTTGCTCTGGTCGGCGAGCAGCGTGTCGGAGTGCTCGAAGTACAGATTGAGCTGCGGATCCGCGGTGAGTTCCCAGTTTCTCGGAACCTGGAAGTCGACGGTGGCATAGCCCTTGAGGCCATGCAGCATCATGTCCTTTTCGACGTACAATCCATCGACGAAGGTGACGTCCATCTGGGTGGACTCAACGGGAGCGACGGGCTCGTCGATCTCAGCGCTATGAGCGGGACCGGCGAGCAAGGTGAGGGCAAGGGCAATCACGTGGACTCCTGGTCGCGCAGGGCGCTGGCGAGAAGACGGGAGGCGTGGTCGAGGCGTTCGTCCACATCGGCCATCGAGGACCGAAGGGTGGGACGTTCGCTCCCCTCTCGGTACGAACGACCGGCGGCTTCGAGCAGCGTCGCCGCCTCGTCGAGGAGGATGACGACCTCGCGATACTCGGGGTCATCCCGGCGATCGAGTTCGCCGCTGTAGCGCGTGGACCACAGGCGCTTGCTGAAGTCGAGACGCAGCGAGGGCGCCAAGGGAAGTAAGGCCCACTCGAACTGCTCCTTGAGTTCGGTGAGACGACGGTGGGCCGAGGCGAGTTCGCCCACCCGCGAGGGGGTGACCCGGTCTTGCTGCACCGCATCGAGGAGGGTTGATGCAGGGTTGGTCACGGGCTTCCAGCCGATGGCGATGAGCACCGCCACCGCGACGAGCGGCACCGCCACGGTGCCCCGGACGAGCCGGCGGGTCCGGTCGAACAAGGTCATCGGCGCAGGCTCGGGCTTCGACTCGAGGGGCAGATCCGCCCCGCAGCGCGAGCACTTGTCGAGTACGGCCAACTGCTGAGCGCCGCACTGACGGCAGGTGATGGTGTCGGAGAGCACGGAAAGGGCCTCACCCGACGAGGTGTTGACGGGGTTGCGGCCGGTCAGGTGGTTGAAGATCACGCGAACTGGCGAGAACACCACGTCGAGGGCCGACAAGATCGGCGAATCTTCCTGGAAGCGGTCCTGCGTCCAGCGGTCCGGATCCGAGAACATGATGCGAATGATGCGGATGCGCTGCTGCGGCGTGACCTGCTCGAACTCGAGGCCGGCCACGAGCTGCTCGTCGCTGCCTTCTTCCCGCTGGCTCCGCACGCGAGCCGACAGCTCGACGACCTGGTCGTCGATGGGGTCGCGCATGCGCAGGGTGATGCGGTCGGGCAGGCGCTCAGGGGTCTGGAGCATCAAGCGTGCCCCGCCTTCGGAGAGGTCGACGAGGGTGGCCTGCTGACCCTGCCGGTGGACGGTCGAAACCACGACCGGCAGCTGCTCGAGCGAACGAACGTGGGGCGGGGGAGGCGGGGGCGCATGGGTGCGACCGGCGGCCGGACGCGGCGTGGGGACCGACTTGGTACGGGTCGCACGCAAGGGCTGGACATCGACCACCTGCTCGCTGATTTCGACGGCGGCACCCACCGCGATGCGGTCATGCTGCCGACGCTGGGGCCGTTCGACCGCCACCATGAGGCTCGCGGCGAGAATGACGAGGTTGTAGAGGTTCCAGACCGCAGCCAGCGTGATGGTGTCCCAATGGGAGGGTTCAGAGGCGATGCGCCAGGGCACGATGGCCATGCTGATGAGGGTGATGACGAAGAGCACAATCATGGGACGGGCGCTGCGCCAGTCGAACTCGGTCTTGGTGACCATGTCGCCCTTCGGCGTCACGTTGAACGTTCCGATCTTGGGCGCGATGAGGGCGACGGTCGTGACCCACGCCGTGTACCAGGCGATCGAGGTTTCGTAGATCTCGGGCCAGAAGCTCATCCGGGTGTTCTTGTTGACCGAGGCGGTGCACGCGAAGACCAGGAACAGGTGCGGTAGGGCGTAGATCAGCACCTGGCGAACGTCGGCGTTCAATGGGTGCAGCCCAAAGATCAAGAAGAAGCTGGGGGCGAGCAGGTAGATGATGCGTGGCACCCCGAAGAGGAAGTGCGCCGCCGCGTTGAAGTAGTTGAAACGCTGCGCGAGCGTGAGCCCGGGCCGGACCAGCGGATTGTCGGTCCGCAGGATCTGGGCCATCCCACGCGCCCAGCGGATTCGCTGCTGCACGTGGAAGCCGAACTTCTCGGTGGCGAGTCCCGCCGCCTGGGGGATGTCGATGAACCGAGACTCCCAGCCGCGGCCGTGGAGCTTCAGCGCGGTGTGCGCGTCTTCGGTGACGGTTTCCTGAGCGATGCCGCCGA
The DNA here is from genome assembly GCA_039208735.1 of Myxococcota bacterium. GTDB lineage: Bacteria > Myxococcota_A > UBA796 > UBA796 > DRPG01. The sequence goes on from JBCCQY010000003.1 coordinate 15,313, forward strand.
CTTCCTCGAGCGCCTTGCGGCGGATGACCGCGCAGGAACCACAGAAGAACGCCGAGTTCCAGAAGTCATTGCCCTTCTGGATGCGGTGGTAGAAGAGGTGCTGCTCGGGGGGCATCCGACCTTCGCGGAACAGGTTCCGCTCGAAGGGGTCGGGGTTGTAGAAGTGGTGGGGCGTCTGGACGAGCGCGATGTTGTCGTTGTCGGTGAAGAACCCGACCGTCATCTGCAGGAAGGTTCGCACCGGCACGTGGTCGGCATCGAAGATGGCGATGAGTTCGCCCTTCGTGTGCTTCAGCGCATGGTTGATGTTGCCGGCCTTTGCACCCTTGTTGTTCGGACGGCGCAACGCGATGCAACCCACTTCCTGGGCGAGAGCCGCGACGGCCTTGCGGCGCTTTTCAAGTTCTGCCGCCTTCTTCGGGTTCTTGTTGGTCTTCGGCGTGTCGTCGAGGATGTAGACGGTCTTGTTGGCGTAGTCGATGCCGAGCGCGCCCACGACGGTGCGGCGCAGAACGTCGATGGGCTCGTTGTAGGTCGGGATGAAGATGTCGACCGAGGGCAGGTCTTCAGGGTTTGTCGGCAGGGAAGGCGGCCGCCGGTCGGTCACGATGGCGGTCTGGAAGTAGCCCCCAAGCAGGATGACGAAGCCGTACAGCTCAGCCCCAAACAGGGCCAACGAGAGCAATCCATCAGGCGAAAGCTCGATGAACAGCGTTTCCGTGCCGCGCCAGTACAGGTAGCGGGCGGAGGCTGCGGCCGAGAGCAGGAGGGCGGCAATGCGGAGCTTGGGGAAGCGCCGCAACAGCAGCAAGCCGGTGCCCATGAGGCCCAACGATAGGCCAAGGTGCGCGGCAAGCGGAAGGTGGACCATCGCGTAGGCGCCGAGCGGCACTACGGCCAGCAGCAAGGCCAACAGAGGCACCCAGCCTCCGGGACCCTTCTTCCGCTCGGAGCGCTGGGTGACCGGAGCAGACTGGCCCGGCCGCGACGGATTGTCGTTCTGAGGTGAGGCAACCATGATCAGCGTTCCTTGGCCAGGGGGGCATGGCCGGTGCGAAGGAGGTCGGCGAGCTGCTTCACGGGCTGGAAGACATGCGCCGGAATGGCAACAAAGAGAGTGTTCCAACCAGCCATGGAGCCGTTCCACAGTCCGGGACGTTCCAGCGCGCGAAGCGGCCGGCCCTCGAAGGACTTGTGGGCAATGATCCAGGCGGTTGGGTCGACAAAGTGAGGCAGCTCATACGGCACCCCATCGGGATCCCGAAGGCTCGCCACGATGTCGACAGGGTTGAAGTGAGTCGAACGGGAAAAAACGTTGGATTGGGCAGGGTTGTTGAGATCGACCTGCGCCGACTCAACAATTTGCGGCGTGACCGAGCCATCGACGCCACGAACCCAGAACGGGCCGCCGCCCGGCTGGCCTTCGTTGCGAACCATGCCGCAGACCCGAAGGGGGCGACGCAGCGCAAACTCGGCTCGCTCGCGAGGCAATCCGGGGCAGGGGCGCGTTCCAAAGTGGCGCTCCGCGAACTCGAGGGCTTCTCTGCCGCTTGCGCCGTGTTCAAGGGCGCGCAGATGGGCGTGAACCTCCCCTTCGAGTTCGAGGAGGCGCCGCACCAAGCCCCGGCGCCACCGCAAGACGTCGTCGCGGTGATCGTCTCGGACGACGTTGTCGATGTTCTTGATGACCACCAGGTCGGCGTCCAATGCATCGAGGTTGCGCAGAAGTGCGCCATGACCACCTGGGCGCCGCAGCGGCGTGCCATCGGCCAAGCGGAACAGCGCGCCTTCGGGAGTGAGGGCTACGGTGTTGGTCACGGGATGTTGGACCGAGGTGGTGAGGTCCACCTGCCGGCCCAGTTCGGCGAGCGCCGGCCGGACCCGGTCTACGGCGGCCTCGAACCGGGCCCCCGTGCCCTCGGGAACCGTGAAGTGCACCGTGACGTGGGCGCTGTCCCCCATCATCGCGGCTTCGATCACCTGCTCTTCGGCGGCGGTGCGGGCGCTGGGGCCGTAGGCGTGAAAAGGCACGAGGCCCTTGGGCTGCTTGGGCAGCGTCAGCGTGCCCAGCCAGTGGTCGAGGACCTCGCCCAGTTCGGCATGCTCGATCCCCTGTCCCACCGCCAGGGCCCGACGACCACGGACGGCTTCAAGGGCTGGAGCAAGAGACGTGGCGCCGGTCGCAACCGCATCGGCGAGATGAGCCTCGCTCGTGAAGCCCTGCGCCCGCGCTTCTACGACGGCCTTGAACATCCGCGATGCCGCCCCACTTGCCGGGATGAAGTGGGTGATTCGCGCGGCGACGGCGGGTGCCAGGGGCATGTCGATGGGGCGCGGTTGGCCCTCGATGCCTTGATCCAGGCGGCATGGATCCACCAGCTCGGCGCCGGGTTGTTGGGTAGACGCAATGGCGATCTGCTCCTCGAGCTCTTGGAGCGCGAGGCCTTCCCGCTGTGCCCAATTGAGATCTCGTTCCGTCCACTCATTCACGACGCTCTTCCTCGGCTCCGGACCGTGTGGAATTCACGGCCAAAAGGGAACATACGAGTGCATCGCCAGGCGTACCGGCCCGCGATGGTACTCAGGGTGATGAAGGTTCGAGCCGGCAACTTTGATACGGCTCGCGTTTCGTTTTTAGCCAGGCCACGGCTCGAGCACGGATCAAGGCGGTTACGCGTGTCGGTGTGACTCAAATTCTACAGGTACGAGCTGCCTTTCAAGTTTCGATCGAACAGTCGGTCCGACCATGGATTTTGAGTCTGCCGTCTCCAGAACGTAATGTCTGACTATTTGCGAGCTTGGTGACGACATGACGAGAGAAGCTCACAAATCATGATGGAATTTCGTGCGCCTGCGCCAAAGTGGTCGCCAGTGAAACCAATGCAACCAAACCCGAGGGCCGTCCCCAGAATCAAGGTTTGGCCATTGTTGGCGTCTTTGTTGGGTTACAAAGCTTGTCAATCGCGAGTGCAGTCGAGGCAGAAGGGCGCCTCGGGTCGGGCGATGAGACGGGCCTCGGCGATGGGTTCGCCGCATCGTACGCAATCGCCGTAGACGCCGTTGTCGAGTCGACAAAGTGCATGGGTGAGTTGCTCAAGCCGCAAGGTCGTGCGTCGCTCCTGCGCCTGGGCCATGGCCTGTTGTTGGAGGGCGTCCATGCGCGAGAGACGGCCCACTGCGCTCTGGTCGAGGGCCACCGTGTCGCCTTGTTCCTGCGAGCCCGCTAGCGTGCGTTGAAGCTCGGCCTGTAGCGCGAGCAGGCGCTCGCGGATGGTGGGATCGTCCATCGCCTTAGTATAGGAGGCTTGGTGACGGAATCGGAGTGGTACAGCGGTGCGGTGGTGCTGCTCTACGTCTTGGCTGCGGTGACGTTTGGGCTCTTGCGCTTCATCACCGCCCCGTATGGCCGCCACGAACGACAGGGCTTTGGACCGACGGTGCCGGCAAGGCTCGGTTGGGTGGTGATGGAAAGTCCATCAGGGCTAGGCTTCGCGCTCATCTTCTTGGCGTCAGGGGGCTTCGAAAAGGGCCTTGCACCCGTTGCGTTGTTTGGCCTTTGGCAGCTCCACTACACGTTTCGCACCTTCATCTTCCCGTTTCGCATGCGTGTGGGCCGTCCCATGCCGGTATTCGTGATGGGGCTGGCCATCCTCTTCAACTGCCTCAACGCCTACGTCAACGCCCGCTGGATCGGACATTTCGGCAGCTACCCGGCCGATTGGGTCACCGATCCGAGGTTCGTCATCGGCAGCGGATTGTTCCTGGCGGGCTTCGCCATCAACCTGCATTCGGATGGCGTGCTGCGTCGGCTGCGGGCGCCGGGCGAGACGGGGTACTGCATTCCCCATGAGGGCCTGCATCGCTATGTGAGCGCCCCAAACTACTTCGGTGAAATCATCGAGTGGACGGGCTTTGCGCTGGCTACCTGGTCGCCGGCGGGGCTGGGATTTGCCGTTTACTCGGTTGCAAACTTGCTTCCCCGCGCGCTCGATCATCACCGTTGGTACCACGCCACGTTTGAGGACTACCCCCCAGAGCGCAAGGCGCTGATCCCCTTCGTCCTCTAATCGAAGCTGACGTCGTCCGGCGGAGGTGTCATCACGATGGGCACCCCGTCCGCTTCCATGAGGCTTTGGGCGCCCGGCGCCAACCCGCGTACGGCCCGGCGGGTGGGCACGTAGACGACGGTGCGCCGTGTGATGTGGGTGATGGGCTGGGTGTAGTCGAGGCCCACGCGGTCGAAGTCGGGGCCTGGATTCACGTCCGCGTAGGTCTCGATCCGCCAGGCGTCTCGGGCTCGAACGGCAGCCAGCAGCTCCTGCGCCGGAAGCGCCGCGAGCGTATCGATGTACGTGGCCAAGGTTCGGGCTTGCTTGAGGGTGACCGTCGGTCCGGTGGACACCGTGACATCGCCCCGCATCTCCCGAATCTCTTGATAGATGATCCAGTCCTTTGGCTCACCGTCCCAGTACCCACCGCGTTCGCGTTCGAGGCCGTCCCACTGGTCGAGTTGAATGCCTTTGTCGGTGGGGAGCCACGGACCTGTGCCGTTCGCGATGTCGTCGAGGAAGGACGCGAGGTCCGAGGCAATCTGAATGGCATTTCCGTCGCGCAGCAGGAAGATGGGGTACGCGCGCCCCTTCTTGAATTTGTAGCCCTCGACCAGCCAGGCGTCGCCAAGTCGCGCAAACGGAACGCCGGGTTTATTAAGGATGGCAATGCCGGACCACGTTTCCTGGCTCAGGTAGCACCTACCGACTCGGCAGGGTTCCTGCACGATGAGGGGCCCGGCCGCCGTGTCGAGGGTGGTGCCGCCGAAGCGATCGAGGAATTCCTGAATCTCGGCAGACCCGGCCGGGGAACGAAGCATGGCCCAGCCGGGCAGGTCTCGAGGGAGCGAGGTTCCGTCACGGCCCACGCAAGGGCAGGCACGATGGCCTCGTCGTCCTCGTAGGCAAAGCCCACGATGCCCCCCATCACGCTGACGATGCCGTCCTGCAGGTGAATCGGCACGCCGAGGATGCCGGAGGGAAGCCAATCAAGTTGGACCCACCCGCCGTCATTGCGCGTGGGGCCTTCGTCGCCCAGATAGGGAAACAAGTCTGCGATCCAGCCTCGGAACTTGCTCGCGCCATAGACCTTCTGGTCTTTGTAGATCGAGCGCCAGTAGTCGACGTCGGGCTCGCCTTCGCGGGAGGCGACCCATTGGTCGGCATGCCCCCGCATGGCTTCGAGCCAGCCCTCAAGCCCCTCCGCGGTCTGACGCGTCACCCACGCCCGCAACGCGTGCCAGTCGTCGACGGTGCCTCGCAGCTCCACGGCGGGAATGCCGCAGATGCAGCGCAATACGTAGTCGTAGTATCGCTTGAAGGCGTAAAGGCGATTCACCCGGCCCACCATTCGAGCCGTCGGCGTGGTCGTCGAAAAGAAGGTTGGCGCTTCGAGATGGTCGCCTTGGCTTGCCCGAATCTGCGCGTCGAGCGATTCGAGAATGGCCCGCCAGTCATCCGCCGTTTCGCACGAGGTCGCTGCAACGTCAAGGGTTTCACGGCCCGTCGGGGGACGTGTGCCGCCGCCCGCCTCTCGGAGGTGGCGCGCGAGGCCCTGGTGGAGGGTCAGCGCCAAGACATCGGGCGTAAGCACCAGCGGAGCATGCCTGGCATAGGCATGATGAACCGCGGTGAGCAGCCCGTGGTGGGCTCCGCCTGAGACGATCCTCGGTGCATCGGATTCTGTGTGCCAAGGGCGCAAGTTGAGGCGTAGCTGCCAAACCTGGTCGACCGAGACCCCTCGGTCCGTCGATGGCGCGGAAGGCTCTACATCGTCGACGGCAAACCGAATTCGGTCGTCGGCCTGATGAAGCAAGGAAAGGGTCGTCATAAAGGACTCGCGTATTCCGTCTCGGCAACCCTAATGGGTGCCCCCGCTTGCGTCGTGGTCATCGAAGGGCAAAAAGGGGTGTGGCCGTTTCTCGTAGTCAATTCGCCCGTCTCAAACGTTTGCTCCTCGCTCGCGACGTCGACCTGGTGGTTCAGGGGGTCGACCTTGTGGTTGCGCTCGACGATGAGGAGCTGTGGGCCCGGTTGCTCGAGGGGATTCGGTATGACCCCGACCCTGAGCCCCGCCGCTGGGGCGCCGCAGATCGCACCGGGCCCACGTTCACGCCCAATCGGCTGTTTACGGGTACGGCTCCCGCGCAGCTCTACCACGACCTCGCCATGGTGCTCCTCATCGCCGAGGCCCCCGATCCGACCTTGCGGAATGCGGTCACCGCATTGCGGGTGCGGGGCCAGGTCAACCTGCTGTCGGATCGATGGACGCTCGATCCCTGGCCGCTCGACCGCTTGGCCGCCTACCCCAACCTGCAGCAACTGATCTTGAGCGTCCATCCCGACGCTGAGTTGGGCGAGTTGGCGCGTTGCGCCCGACTCGAGGTGCTGGCGTTGAAGCTCCGACGTGAGCGGGCAAATCTCGAGGGAGTAGGCGCGATTCCGTCGCTGCGCCATTTGGTGGTCACCGGGGCCCTACGGTCCACCGCGGGACTCGACGACCGCAATGTGGACCGCATCGTGTACCGGGGACCGGCCCTTCCCGACACGACGGGGCTGGGGGGACACATCGATGTGCTGCAGGTCCAGGCTGTGCACGCCGTGGACTTAGGCGGGCTTCGTGGGGCGGTGGTTGGCGAACTGGAAGTCACCGGTCGGGTGGTGAGCGCGGGCCTCGCCGATGCCCAGGTCACCGACCTCAAAATCTCGGGGTTTCGGCAGGATGATTTGCCGACCGTGCCCGGACTCCGCCACCTTGCCATCGAGGCGGACCGCGGGTGGGCCCTCCAGCCCGAACTCGAGGACCTCACCCTGTACCGGTATGGGGGTAACGGGCTTCCGTTGGTGGAATGGGCCCCCAAACTGCGACGCGTGCGCATTGAGGCCTCTCAGCTGGTGCGCCTCGACGCTTTGCGAGGTTTGGACGAGCTGCGCGAGGTGAGCATCCTGCAGAGCCATGTGCGGAGCCTCGACTTGCTGGCGACGCTGGATGTGCGGACGTTGTGTCTGGTGGACAATGAGGTTCACCATCTCGATGCCCTGCCCGCCGCTCAACTCGTGGACGCGCTGGGCCAGCCGACCGGTGAGCTTCGGCTCGCCGGGGCCAAGTCCATTCAGGGGCTGGGGTCGCTCGTGGGCCTGCGAACCTTGAGCCTGCGGGGCTGCACCCACCTCCGGAGTCTCGAGGGACTTGAGGACACCGCCATCGAGGTGCTCGATCTACGAGGCTGCGTCAGCCTTGCCAACGTCGACGCACTCGCCAAGATGCCAGACCTTCGGGTGGTCGCGGTGCGCGGAACGTCCTTTCACCGCGACAACGTGCCGCCTACCGATGCGGTGGTGACCTTGGCGGCCCATCCCCGATGGGATCAGCCCAAGCGAAAGCCTGGCTCACGACGTCGTCGGGGTTCCATTCCGGTCCCCGAATCCCAGCGCGCCATCTGGGAAGGCCTCAAACCGCTGTTCACGGTCGCAAACCGGCCTGGACTCGACCGTCTCGGTGACTACCTCGCAGACCTCGGAACCCCCGAAATCTACGAGGTGCTGCTCTCACCGGTCCAAGGGGCGCTCCAGGCTGCGCAGGTCAAGGGGTGGCTGGCTCGCGCCGACCTGCGATGGCGGGTGGCGGTCCTCCAGCGGGTGCTCAGTGATGCGCCAAAGGACAGTGCTGACGTGGCGCGGCTGACGGCCGGTGTGACGAAAATTCTTCCGTCCAATCCGGACTACGTAGTTGATACCCGGGGAGTGGAGCGGTTCGCGGAGGTTCGGGAAGTCGCGCTGTACGGCAAGGTGGTGCATGTCGACAGCGTGGCGGAATTGCCTCATCTCAAGGACGTCTTTTTGCGGCTAAAAGGCCCGCTGTCGAGCACGCGATTGCCTGCGTTGCCCCAGGTGCGGAGGGTGACGATAAGTCGCGGATGCGGCACGGTCGACCTGGATTTTGTACGTCGCATGCCTGGGCTGCAGCGCCTCATCGTCCAAGGGTACGGCGTGGCGGATATTGAAGGGTTGAGGGGTCATCCCACGCTCGAACACCTCGAGCTGCACTACCCCGAGAACACAGAGGGCCTCGACGTGTTGCTCACGCTGCCCTCCCTCCGACGGCTGCGGCTGGGCTGGTTGGGCGCGGACGATGCGATGGACCTGCGAACGTTGCCTCGCCTTGATGAGCTGTGGCTGGATGCGACCACCAGCTCGGTGCTCGAGCGGTTTCCCGCCGAACCGGCGGCGCGGCTCGTGCTTCGGGTCAAGCAGTGGCACCGGCAGAATGTGCTTGGTGACTTCACGGTGCACGAACTCTCAACCGCGACCCAGGAGCCGCTCACGGCCTTACCAAAGGGTTTGACGGTGTTGGAGATCGGCATTGAGTCGTTGTTGGACCTGCCCAAGAGCGACGTGACGACGTTGCGTTTGCGACGCGCCAATCCTCTTCAAGGGCTCGACCGCATGCCGCGCCTGCAGCACCTTGAAGTCGAAGGGAACTTCGGGTCGGAATTCGACTGGCAGCCCACGCTTGCCGTGCCGCTGGTGTCGCTTCGCATCCGAAGTCGGGAACGGGTCCCGCTCGACGGCCTCGCTGACCATCCGACGCTTGAGCGTATGGAGCTGCCCATATGGCGGAACGAGCCAGGTGCCGTGCCCCAGGCTCTCCAGGACCGGGTTCATGCGCTGCCCGACCCTTAGACGACCCCGCATCGCGAGTGCTCATGCGATACCTTCGATCCCACGAGGGAGGCGGTGATGGCGTTGATGATGTGGCTTGTGGCGTGCAACTGGTTCACGTCCGAATCGGACGTGCCCGTTCCGGTCGTCACGGCCTCGGTCACCAATCGCCCCGAACGCCCCGTTCCCGTCCAGAAACCCCTCACGGGAGCCCAGGTCGAGGCGCTAGACGAGTTGTTCGTGCGCACGACCGAACTCGTCCGTGACGGGGAGCCGGGAGCGTACCGCAGCGCCACCATCACGTTCGTACAGACCACCCTCGACGAGTTCCACCCCGGCCAAGGGGAGTCGGTGACCGTGGTGCCCGCAGCACCCGGGCTGGTCCCGCAGACGCTGCGCGTCGATGAGGTGTCGGAAGCCGAGGTGTTCGTGCAGCTCACCACGACCACGACGGCAGATCCAGCTTGGCTCACCGCGAGTGCGGCACAGGGCGCTCGCCCCGAAGTGATCGGTCGCGCCACGGTGCTCCATCCCGTCCGGCCTGATGCGACGACCGGTCAAATTCCCTCGGACCTGCCGGAGGGACTCAATGCGGGCACGGTGGTCGCCGGTGTCGATTTGTCAGGCGATGGGTTTGCCGACGTGCTGACCAGTGCGCATTGCTGCGATGACCCAGCCCTTCCGGCCACTGACCACTGCGATGGGGGCTCCTGTATGGTCACCCATGTTCGCAGTGCTGCGGGCTGGCGAGTCGCCGAAGAGGGCTGATCACAACAGTTCGCTCCAAAATGCACCCACCGGCCCCTGCAGGTCCATCTCGATGCGGGTGCCTGCCCCGTCATCGGCCACGATGGTAGCGTCGACCTGCATCGTGCCCACTGAGGTCTCGCAGTTCCCCATGGCATCGGGCGACAAGCACTGTCCTGTCGTGCTCGAGACCTCGAACGACGAGACGTTCACCATCGCTTCGGTCACCGGAATGCCGTCGATGACGAGGCGACCCGTGAATGCCCCGTTGGTGGTGAGGGTGAAGCCTCCTCCAGCGAGGGCTTCGTCGTTGGGCAGGCCAAACTGTCGACCCTCCGTTCCCGGAGGCCCCGACGACTCGAGGGCGTAGGTCAGCTCGGCCGCTACCTCTACCAATTGGGTGGTGGAGCCATCGCCATCGGCGGCCACAAAGCCAAAGAAGAGCACGCTACGTGCTTCGTCTTCGAAGTACTGTGAGGACGCTACGGTCAGGTCGGCCTCGAAGGTTTCACCGATGGGCTGTTTGGTGTCGAGATCGAAGCCTTCGATGGTCACGATGGCGGATCCCAGACCCGTTTCTGGGCTCTTCAGTGGATTGGGGGGCGTGCCGGTTTCGGTTGTCGAGGCCCCTCCGCCGAACACGGTGCAACCGGTCGCGAACAGCAGGATTGTGGTCATCCTTTCCTCCGTCTCGGTCGGGTAAAGGACCAGGCAAGGCCACGCTTTTTCGCAAGATGAAGGGAACGTTCGCGAAGGCTTGTCAGACGCGGCGCACGGTGATGGCATCGGCCGGGAGATTCAGGATGTAGCCATGGTCTCGGCGCACCTGAACCAGCCAACGCATGACGTCGTCGAGGGGTGCATCGCCGTCGGCCTCGGGCTCCTGGGTCGCGCGCAGTTCCCGAACGCGATCCAGGTCGACGGACCCCGCCTGGCAAGCTCGAGCGAACGCGTGGCGGATCGCCGTGGCGTGCGGGGCCAGTTGGGCGCTGCCGAGTTCTTGCTGCAAATCCCACTTGTGTACGACTTCGCCGGCCTTCTCCGCGAGAATGCCGAGCATTTTGCTTGGGGTGGGGGGAAGGCGCAGGGGTTGGCCGCCGCAACGGACGAGGCATTGGCCCGCATCCCAGACGACTTCGATCAGGGTGTCGGTGGTCGGAGCGTCGCGAATCACGTCCAGTACGGGCAGCGTCTCGCCAATGGGCAGAAGTGCGATGATCACGCCGCCCAGTTGAAGTTTGGCTCCCGGACGGTCGAGCGTGATCGGACGTCCGGGCGTCAAGGAGACCTCGTCGAGAAAGGTGCCGTTCGAGGCGGTCAGCGCCTCGATTTGGATGGGGGGTCCAAGGTCGATGCGCACGTGGCGTCGCGACACCGAAGGGTCCATGAACACCACATCCGCATCGGATGAGCGGCCCAAGGTCACCGAGGGTCCGTGCACGGCGATGGGGGGGCCACGTTCGATGAGCGACCCTGGGGGGACCCGCTCGATGCGCAAGAGCAGTCCCGGCTCGCTCACGACGTCCTCCTCATCCCCCTCTCTTAGCCCACCCGCATCGCCGCTCGGTCGAGGATGACCTGTATGAAACCACCGTGATCATCGTGCCTCCTCGAGATCAGCGACGTTCCCGGTTCTTCGTGAACGGGAATCGCTCGTCCAGTTCGTCCCACAGAGGGGTCGGGTCGAGCGTGTCGAGGTCTCGGACGTTCGAAGCGGCTGCGCCGGCCTCCCAGGCGCTTTGCAGGAAGGACAACAGGGCTTCCTTGGGGTCGGATGCCGATCGCACGTCGTCGTACTTGAGCAGCGCGAGGTGGGACGCGCCCAGATCCTGCCACCAGGCGGCCGAGGGTTGCAGCGGATGTTCCGCGAGTCCTGCGGGTTCCGGCGCGGTGTAGCTGTAAAAGCCAGGGAACCGGGTCTTGGGGTCGCCAGGCCAAAAGCCGAAACTCACGACTTCATGGGTGTACGCCTCAACGTCCGAACGACGGTCGCCTTGGCCGTGGTTCGGGGCAATACGGCCGGTGAATCGGGTGACCACAAAGTCGAAGCTGTGCCAAAACAGCTGGACCGGCGAGGTTCGCGCGTAGGACCGACCCGCGAACGTCTCGAAGGTATCGTGGCAAAAACGGAGGATATGCCACCATTTTTCAACCGCTGGCACATTGCAGGAGCGCGCCAGCTGGTCGTTGGGAAAGGGCACGTCGGAGTGAGGCATGTCGTAGGGCTTCGCGAGCAGCTTCACCGGATGGCCCGCTTGGGTCAGGACCTGGGTCACCTCCTCATAGATTTGGGCGATCGATCGGTCCTGAAGGGCGACGGTCTTATCGAACCCCTCGCTCGTGCTGATTTCGAGCTGCAGACGTGACACGTCGAGCCGGACTTCGAGGTTCCGGTCCCCCACCGGGATGGTGCCGGTGGTGAGGCCGCGCGGGCTCAGTCGCAACGTCACGTGCCACCAGTGCGGATGCTTGGGGTGCAACGCAAGTTTGATCTTGCCCATGATCTGCGTGACCAGGTGCACGGCGGCCTTCGTGGACTCCCAGTCATCATACGGGAGTTCGGGAAGGAGAGAAGACATGCGAACCTCCATTTCGATGGTCGATATCCACGCGCAAGGGGGGTGAGGCGTGCCGAACGGGTCTGTCGTGATTTTCTCGGGGGTTGCCAACCCGGCTGGATAAGCGGAGGCATGCGCGTCGTCTGCATCAGTGACACCCATGGGCATCACGATTTTGAGGTTCCGCACGGAGATCTTCTCATTCATGCGGGCGATTGCTCCCGGCGCGGCCGGCCGCGCGAAATCCTCGCGTTCAACCATTGGCTAGGCACCTTGCCTCACCCCCACAAGGTGGTGATTGCGGGTAACCACGACTTCGCCTTTGAACAGAATCCGACGGCGCGGGAGTGGATTACGCATGCGACCTACTTGCAGGATGAGCTGTTCGAGGTCGACGGCCTTCGCATCTGGGGCAGCCCTTGGCAGCCTCGGTTCTTCGATTGGGCCTTCAACCTTGACCGAGGGGCGCCCTTGGCCGAGAAGTGGGCGCAGATCCCGGCCGAGGTCGACATCCTGGTGACCCATGGGCCCCCCCACGGCATCCTCGACCGGGTGCACCGTGGGGAGAACGTGGGGTGCAGGGCCCTGCTGGACGCGGTGCTGGGCCGAAAGCCCACCTTGCACGTGTTTGGGCACATCCACGAAGCGTACGGCGTGCTGGAGGATCACGGCGTGTGTTTCGCGAACGCCTCCACGTGCACGGTGGACCACCGGCCGGTGAACCCTCCGCTGGTCTTCGAGGTTTAGCGAAGGGACTCGGCGCGTTGTGCGAGGCGACGGGCTTCGCTTCGATCGCCGAGTGCCCGCTGAATGTCGGCGGCCAAGTCGAGCAGGTCGGGGGTCTGAAAACCCGTTGCCAGCGCGGTCTGGGCTGCTTCGCGGGCCTCGGGCCATTGCTTTAGGACCGCATGCACCGAGGCCAGTTCGACGTGCGAAGCAGGGCCGGGTCGGGCCGCCACGTTCGCTTGGGCGAGGGTTTGCGCCCGGTCCAGGTCACCTATCGCCACGAAGAACTCGATGGCGTGCCCAGACGCGGCTTCGGGATGACGGGCCAGTACGTCGGTCCACGCCTTTTCAGCGTCGTCGAGCCGCGCCCGGCTTTTGGAGGAGTTCAGGCCTTGCAGCTCGGCGAGGGCGAGGGCCAGCTCTGGAGCGCCGGTCTCGGCGACCACCTGTTCGTAGAGGGCCGTGGCCTGGTTCGGCTGACCATTGAGGGCGAGCACCTCCGCGATGTGCTCATGCACGAGCCACCATCCGGGGAACGCTGTGTCGGCCAACAGGTAGTGCGACAGGGCCTCGTCGTACCTCGACCGGTCGAGGTCCATCAGGCCGCGTTGCACCTCGATCCACGCCGCGGCCTGGCCCGCGTCGTCGATGAGCTGGCGCTTAGCGGCGACATAGTCGGCATCGGCTGCGTCGTAGGCGCCAAGATGCCAACGCTGATGGCCTCGGGCGGCGAGGGCGTCGTAGGTGGGCCGCAACGAAAGCGAGGCCTCGACTGCCTCTTCGGCGAGCTTAAGTTGGCCTTCCTGCCAAGCGATTTGGCTTTCGAGAAGCCACAGCCGCGCGTGGGTGACGTCATCGAGAAGGATGGTGCCCCATGCTTGCTCGAGCGCGTCGCGTGCTTCGGGCAGTCGGTGGAGGGAAAACAGCACGGCGGCTGCCGTTTCATGCGGTCCTCCGCCCGTGGGAGCAAGCGAGAACGCGTCGCCGAGTTCGGCGAGCGCTGCGTCGTAGGGCTCGTAGCGGCCGGTCAGCCGCGCCATCGCGAGGTGGGCATCGGCAATGCGCGCATGCCGGGTCCAGTCGGACGAGCCGAGCGCCTCGGTCGCCGTAATGGCGTGTTCGAGCGTGCCCAGGGCCTGCAGATAGCCGTCACCGTTCTCGACCGCGAGGGTCACGTCAGCGCTCGGCGAGCAGCCCAATCCCATTGCGATCCACAACATGCGCACCTCCCGCATCAGTGCGCGTTCGCGAGGTAGGGAAAGCCGCTGCCGAACGGCAGATCGTTGGCCGGCGGGTTTAGGGGCAAGGTGGCAAGCACGTCGACGGGGTGCGTACCTAGGTCGAGGAGGACCACGGCGAGGGTCACGTCCATCACCGGATCGGGCAAGCCTCGGCCGTTGGGGAAGGCCGCGGCGCCGGACGGATCGATCGTGAGATGGTCTGGCACGACGAGAGGGGCGGCCTGGGTCACGCAGTCCATCGGTGCGCACGGCGTGAGGGAGGCTCCGGTGAGGTCGTCGTCGAGGGCGTCGTGCAGCGCGGTCACGTTGGTCGTGATCTCGGCCACGAAGTCGCCGTTGGCGTCGTCCGTCGGATCTGCGGCGTTGTAGAGATCCTTCGACGTGATCACGGCCGTGTTGATGGCGGGCATGCCCATGCGGTCGACCCGGGCGTACGCGGTGGCGGGATCGGTCGCGAAGACGAAGGGATCTTCGGGAGTACCGGTCTCTTCTTGGGGCATCCCGGTCTCTTGGGGGTTGCCGGTTTCCATCGGGTCGGGGTCGTCCCCGGTGCAGGCGGCGAGAGCGAACAGCGAAAGGAAGAGGGTTGTCTTGGTCATCGGGGCCTCCTTACTTGCGTGCCGTGGTGGCCCAGACGTTGAGGCTCGTGCCGCCGTCCAGGTAGCCATCGACCGGCCCCTCGAGGACGAGGGCGGTCACGTTGGTGCCCGCGAAACTGTCACGGGTGGAATCAAACGACAGCGTGGCCGTGGTGAGGGTGTCGGTGTAGCCTGCGAGATCGAAGAAGAAGGGGTCGTCGCGGAGGCCCGCGTACAGCTGGTAGCCTTCCGCCTCAAGGGTGGTGTTCACGGCGCCGGACAACGGACCCGCAGCTCCGGGAAGACCTTCGGCCTGCACGCCCCACTCGCCGGCTCCGTTTTGACCGAAGCGAACGAGCACGTCGATGTCGCTTACGTTGTCGCCATCGTTGTCGATGTGGACGGTGTAGAGGACGTCCGCATCGTAGGTGGCGGCTCCGCCCGCGGGAGTGAGGCCGGCAAAGGTGATGATGGTGGTCAGGCGTCCGCCATCGGCCCATGCGTAGAAGTCGGCGATGTCAGCGGCGGCGTCGGCCGCTGCGCCCGGTGCCTCGGCGTGGTCCGCCGCAAGTGCACTCGCGGCGAGCGCCAAAGTGGTCAGTGTCATGAATCGATCTCCTCGACCCGTTGGGGGGTCGAGCGGAGATACGGGCCTGCTTCGCGGTGGATCACTGAGTCCACGCATTTTCTTTTTTGTGATCCAAATCGTCGAATGTGCCGTATTCCCGTCGGGAGGACCCCTCCGGGGTTCGGCAACCGTCGAGGCGCTCCTGACCACACACGCACTGACAACAAACGACCTTGTCGCCCGCATCGCCAATGCCAAGGATCGCGAGGCGTTCGCGGAGCTGTTCGACCGGTTTGCCCCTCGAATCACCGGGTTCTTCCGACACGGAGGCCTCGATGGACCCATCCGTGATGAACTCGTTCAGGAGGTCATGCTTCGGGTGTGGCACCGCGCCGATCAGTTCGATGCCCAGCGTGCTTCGGTCGAAAGCTGGATCTTCGCGATTGCCCGAAACGCCCGGATCGATCACTTGCGGAGGCCCGGGACCCGCGCCCGGGTCGAACCGCTGGACCCTGCGTTCGTCGACGAACGGTCACCGCAGGCTGAAGACGAGGTGGCGCGGCTTCGACAAGCCCGTCATGTCCGAGATGCCCTGGATTCTCTTCCCCATGAGCAATCCGAAATCCTCTACGCCGCGTACTACCAACACAAAACCTTGAACACCATCGCGTCCGAGGCTGGTTTGGCCCTTGGAACCGTCAAGAGCCGGGTTCGGCTCGCCATGAAGAAGCTTCGGCAGACCTTGGGAGAGCGCACGTGATCCAGCACCACTTGCCGGACGACTGGCTCGTGAGCTACGCGGCAGGCACCGAGACGCCCGCTGAGGGTTTGCTGATCGCGAGCCACCTCACGGTGTGTCCCCTCTGTCGGCGCCGCCTTGCGGAAGCCGAGGCCATCGGTGGTGGTTTGCTCACCGAGGGCCCGACGGCACCGGTCACCCCCAATCTTCGGGACGCGACCCTCGCCTTACTGGACGCGCCTCGCCCCGCTTCGCCACCCGCCCTCGTCGATCCCCAAGGCGTCCTTCCGGGACCGCTGGCCGCGGTGGTGGGGGCGTTTGACGAGCTGCCGTGGCAGTGGGCGTTTCCCGGGGTCGAGCAGATCCTGCTCGATGTGCCACATCGGGCCAAGGGGCCTCCCGCGCGCCTGTTTCGGATCGCGGCGGGCGGCTTCATTCCGCCACACGAACACCGAGGTACCGAGGCATCCCTCGTGCTGACCGGAGGCTTCACCGATCCTGAGGGGCATTTTGCGAGGGGCGACGTCTGCATTCGCGAGGCGGGAAGCACCCATGGCCAAGACATGGACGAAGAGGAACCATGCGTAGTGCTTGTGGTCGCGGATCGGCCGTTTCGAGGACGATCTCTCTTCGGTCTTATCGCCCAGCTCACACGCGGTTTTTAGGGGCTTGCCCTGCGGCTCCAAACCGCGTACCTTTGCCGCGCAGCCAGCTTAGGCACCGTGGCGTGCCTGTCGTCGTGAGGAGTACTCGTGTCCGGACAGGCCCAGCAGCGTGCGACCCAAACCTCGACCAATTCCGATCCTGGCGTTTGCCTGATGCCCACCTCGGTGCGTGGACCAGAGTTCGAGCTACCGCCCATGAGCATGGAGACGCCCACCCTCGATGCGGCGGCCCAGCAGCAAGAGCCGGCTCCCTTGGTCGATGTCAATGTCACGAACGCCAAAGACGGGCCGAGCTTCATCGACAACCTCGGCAACACGGTTTCCGAGCAGCTGCGCAACCACAGCGACCGCATTCAGCTCCATGCCATGGTGAACTTTCCCGCCAACGGGGCCCTCGAATGGGGCTTTGGGGTCAAAGGGTTCATCGGCATCGACAACCAAGACCGCATCGAGGCCTCGCTGTCGGTGCCGTTGCAGGGCACGTTGTCGTTGAGGCTCGGCATCCTCTCGGGCTACTTCCAGTTCCAAACTCGCCCGTTCATCGATGTGCGAGCAGAGTCGGCGCACGAGCTGTTTGATCTCGTTTGGTACGCCCTGTACGACATTGTCGACGCCATTCCCTCGAGCAGCTGGTGGATCGACCACTTGTTCGACCCCAACCAGGTCGATGCGGTGGTGCAAGACTGGGAAGAAGGGGAGTACGTCGCTTACGGAATGGCGGGTTCCCTCGCCGCGGGGGCACACGCTTACAAGCAGCGCGGTGGCGATGTGCCGCTCACGAGTGGGATGACCCTCGACGGGCGGGTGGAAGGCACCTTGATGCGGCGCCTCGAGGGGCAAGGCGGCGGTCAGGCGCCCGAGGCCACCAACTACGGCCAATTCACCGCATTGGGCCAAATGCGACCCGGCGAGGCGGGCAAACGTGCGCTTGGGGCGGTTACAGGCGGTCGATTGGGTGTAGATCGCCTCGACGTTGAGTACGACGCGACGACACCCCTCGACGGACAAGGCCCGACGATCCAGGCCAATCGCTACACGGTGCGGCTCAAGGTCAATCCCGAGCGACGCGGCCTTGAGACCCCCAACTACGAGAACCTCAACGCGCTCCTCAGGCCCGCTTTGGGCCTCGATGTCATCCTGCAGCTCTTCGATGAGAATTCGGCGGTGCGCCATCTCTTCCGCGGGGAAGAGTCTCGCGTGGAAGCCGCGCTAGATGCGGCGACCTCGAACACCGCGACGGTTCTGCTGGCCCGGCTCATCGCGCCGCTCGACAAGATGCCCAGGACGCACCGTCCCGGGGGGCAAATCTTCGAGGCCGCGCTCTATCCGACCATCAGCGTGTACGACGTGCGTGAAGTGCGGAACGGCCAGACGACGAAACGGGATGTACGGTTCCGCGTTGAACTCGTGGTGGACTTCAAGCACACCTTCCAGGACAGCCTGCGCAATGGACGCCCCGACCCGCAGGACCGTACCTACCTCAACCTGATGACGTTCAATCGCCTCGTCGACATCTCCTGGACGCTCTGAGCCGTCAGTCCGCGCCAAACCAGCGAGCATGGATTTGCGCGATGGTGCCGTCTTCGCGGAGCTTGAGCAGGGCCCGGTTCACCGGCTCGACGAGCGGGCTGTTCTCGGGGAACGCGATGGCGTACTTCTCGGGCTTCAGCATCTCGCCCACCACGCGCACCTGCTTTCGGCCCTTGGTGGCGGCAAAGTAATCGAGGATCGGCGCGTCGTGTACGACAGCGTCGAGGTCTTTGTCGGTTAGCGCCTGGAACAGCGCGTCGGTGTCGGGGTACTCGATGCGGCCGACGGACCGTTGGTCGAGGAACTCCGCCGCGGTTGAGCCGGCTGTCGTCCCAACCCGCTTCCCGTACAGGTCGTTGACCCCAGAGATGTTGGATTGCAGCTCCGCGACCGTCAACGTGGCGGTGATTTGGGCCACGAAGGCCGAAACGATGAACAATGACCCCACCACCAGGAGCACCGCGAACAGGCGACCGAGTACCGTCTGGGGCATGCGCTCTTCGAAACCTCCGTTCACGATGAGGTTTAAGGCCCACCAAAAGCCCCGGAACGCCCCTTCGCCGTAGTCGGTCTGGAAGTACTCTTGCTCACGGCGTTCGAGCAGCCACATCACGTTGCCGATGACAAACAGCAGCACGGTGGCCGCCGCGACCAGCCCCAGCATCTGCCAGGTGAAGATGGCACCCAGAATTGAGGTGGAACCACCATCCGCAGAAATCATGACCCGAAGGCCCGCATCGAACATGGGCTGGGAGAAGTCGAGTACCTCTTCGCGCTTTGACGAGACCGTGATGTTGGCGATGCCTGCGTCCACTCGGCCTTCGCGGACCTGGTCGAGCAGCGCAGGAATGGTCCGTGCTTCGATGAACTCGGTCTCGCGGCCCAGCGCATTCGCGACCTCTCGCCACAGATCGATGGAAAACCCATTGAACTCCTCACCGTTCTTCATCGCGAACGGAGGGCGTTCGAGGGTCGCCACACGAAGTGGGCCTCCTTCGGTCTCGGGTTCCTGTGCTTGAGCGACGCTGCCGAACAGGGCGGCGCAGACCATTCCGATCCAGACGACAACGAGCCAACGACGCACTCAGACCTCCGAGACGCCCCGCTTACTCCGATTCGGCTGCACGGGCTCTTGCAATGAAGCCCTGGGTGAAACATCTGGACTGTCCAGCCCCATCGTTGACCCGAGTGGCGGGAATGCGACGAGGCCCAGCTTGTTGAGTTGCTTTAGCCCTAGGAGTCGCCAGGTTCTCCGCGCTGCCCGACCGCGTGTTCGTGTCCCACAGTTACCAAGACGCAGCCGTGGTCGAGGCCCTGGTGGCCCGGTGGCCGGATCTTGGGATGAGGGCCTTGTACCTCACGGGTGGCGCTTCCCAGGCCTCCTTCTGGACGTCGTTCGAGCGGGATTACGCGGCGCGCGCGGGGCTTCCGGTGTTTCGCTGGGACCCCGCCGCCGAACACCTCACCCCCGACGAAGCACCGCCCCTCAACCTGGACGTTCAGGTGGTGTTTCATTCGCGCGACCGCGACCGCACCACCGAGCTGACCCGCTTCATGGAAAAGGAACGCCACGTTGTGCTCGATCCGACGGTGAGCTACACCTCGTTTGGTGGGATCAAGGGCGGTCCGGCCTATGAGATCGAGCAGATGCTGATTCGCGGGGGCGCTTTACTGTGGCTCGGCTCCTCAGATGGGCTGCCGCGATGTACGCGGACGGTCGCGCGCGAGGTCAGAACGTGGCCACAGTGTATCGCCGCATCACACGGAGCTTGTTGCGCATCCTGACCTCGATGTTCCGAACCGGAACCCCCTACGATGATGGCAGGTACACGGCTGCGCTCAAGGCCAACGGCGTTTCGTGGGCCATGGGTCTTTGACCTGATCGTTGTGGCGTCGTAGCAGAGCTGGTAGGAAAGGTCGTCTCGGGCCGTTGAGTCGCGGAAGCAGGGACGCTTGCCTCCGCGGTGAGCCCTCTCTTCATTCGGACCACGAAGAACTCTTGGCGAAGCTCCTAGTGGCCGCCTTGATACCAGAAGCGGCCGCACACGGCCCGACCAAGCTGACCCTCCTTCTAACCTTTATGGACAAAACCAGCTTCCGACGCAATCCGAGTCGTCGCAGTCGATATCGCCATCGCCATCCTCGTCTTGACCGCCCGTACAGGAGTACTCGAAGCACACGTTGCGTCCAAAGCGCCCGAGCGGGCCACAGGCGGGGTCATCGCAATCGACACTGCCATCGTTGTCGTTGTCGATACCGTCTTCACAATACTCGCAAGGGCAGTTGATGCAATTTTCGGCCTCGAGGTAGCAGTCGGAGTCGTCACAGTCGACGTACCCGTCACTATCGTCGCTCCAGCCATTGATGCACTCGGCACCGGTCTCCAGGCACTCGTCCGCAAGATCGCAGTCGGTGTCCAAGCAGTCCACTTGGCCATCGTCGTCGAGGTCTCGAAAGTCGCCGCAGTCGGACTCGGCAGCTTCGAGGAGCGCAATGTTGAGCTGAAACGGTCCCTCGTCTTGAGGAACTCGGCTCGCATCGACAACCAGGGTGACAAGCTCACCGGCGGTGACCGACCGCGTGAGCTGGGCACCATTGTTGCCGTGGAGGTCGCATTGAAGCTCGGTGCCGCCGAGTTCGTCGAAAGTGCACAGCGCGGGCCGCCGGAATGGCTGTGGGAACTCGACGAGATCAAAGACCAGCGTGCCCGTGATCGGCGAGACGAAGGCGATCGCCGCATCTTTGCCTTGCCCGCTCGCACAAGAGCAGCTCCAATCATCGCCGAGCGTAGCGAGCGTGGCGTCCACCACTGCCGTGCCTAGTTCGTCTACCTCGAAGTCGTAGAGGTCACAGGTTCCGATGCCGAGGCAAGATGGATCGTGGCAGTCGATGCGACCATCCAGGTTGTCGTCCACGCCATTGCTGCAGTTCTCCACGCAAGTCGGTTCGGAGAAACAATCGTCGTCGTAGCAGTCGATCGAACCGTCCGCATCGTTGTCGATGGCATCGCCGCAGTGCTCGATGCACTCGGGTTCGCCCTTACAGTCCTTGTCGACACAGTCGATGCGGAAGTCCAGGTCATCGTCGAGGCCATCGTCACAGATGTATTCGAAGCAGGCCGGATCGGCTGCGCAATCGCTGTCGAAGCAGTCGCGGTCGCCGTCGAAATCGAGGTCTCGCCCATCGTGGCAATCCTGTTCTGTGACCTGGAGTTCTGCGACATTGAGCGTGAACGCGCGACCCTCGGCGGTGGAGGTATGGTCGTCGATGACGAGCGTCGCGGTTTGGCCGGCCAACATCGCGACCAGGACGTGGGATGGGTCGTAGGACCATCCCATATCACAGGCGAGTTCATTGCCTCCGCACGTGTTGAGGACCGAGAGCATGGCATTGGTGGGCGTACCCACTAGATCGAAGACGTACGCGCCATCGCGAGGCGCCGTGAACTCGACGGTCCGATCCGCACCACCGACGTAGAACGCACAGGAACTCTGGGCGTCGTCCGACGCACCGGTCAGATCACCGGTGACGGTGCCCACGTCATTCATCGTGGCCTCTGGGCAGGTTGCCCCGCAAAGCGGTGACGTCAGGCCACAGATCGGATCTGCACAGTCGATCTTGCCCGTGCTGTTATTGTCGATTCCGTCATCGCAATCCTCGTCACAGCTGGGAAGCAACCAACAGTCCGCGTCTCGACAGTCCGCGTCACCGTCGGCATCTTCGTCACGTCCGTCCCCACAGTCGATCTCGTACTGGGGGACCCCGGAGAGTACAACGGTGGTGAGCGTCTCCCGAACCAGTCCCGCGGGCACGGCCACGGGGGGCGGCGGCGGACCCAAGAGAGGTTCACCGCTCGTGAGTACGGCGCCCGGGAGGGCCTCGGCGCGGAGAGTAAAACGATAGACTCCGCTGTGGCCGTAATGGTTGAAGGTCGCCGAATATAGTCCGTCGTTTGCAACGCCGTCCTCGTTCTGGCCATCATCGTATAAATCGATGGCGATGATGGAGCCGTCGGGCCGGTGGACCTCTCCTGCGACCAGTGCACCCGCGACGGGCCGTCCATCGTACTGGAGGACGGCCTGGACGATGGCTGAATCAGGCCACTCGATTTCATCGTCGAGGACGACGCCGGTGAGCGAGACGCCGGGGTGAGCAAACACCGGCGCCAGCCTGGCGTTCCCGTCGACGATGGTCGTCCCGTAGAGATCGACTTCCCACGTGCCCGTCTCCGGCATGAGGACGGTGAAGTAGGCGTGGCCATTGCCGTCCTCCTCGTACACGAGATCTGGGTCGGTTGCAGCATCCAGCGGGGTCAGGGTCACACCGGATGGCGTGAGCAGAGACATCTCCACGTCATCTTGTGGGTCGGTTTCCAGTACGAAGCTGACACTCTCGACCCCGGGCTCTACAAACGCGGCCTCGGTGGTGGTGGCCGACGGTCCGATCGGGGCGTAGAGCGACTCGCCAGAGTCTCGTCCGACGGTGGGGTTCAGCATGTTAAGGACGGAGTCGAAGACTTCGCTTTGGGTCTTGACGTTCGCGAACTGTCCTCCCGTCTTCTTCGCCAGCTTTTGAAGCCGCGTCGTCCTCACCGCGTCGAGCTTCCCAATGCCCACGACCCACGCAGCGACGCCTGTATTCCGGAACGCCGTGATCGCATCATCAACGTCGTTACACCCCGGGTTTGCTTCGCAACAGTGGTCGTGGCCGCTCGCAAGTACGATGACGACGGAATGGCAGCTCGCCCCGGTCTGTGACTGGACGACCGATAGGCCGTGAAGCAATCCCTCACCAAGTGGAGGACCGAACTCGACATCCTCGTTGGTCGCGCTGATGGTCGACACGGCGGTGTTCAGCGTTACACGGTTGGCGTCGAGATCCTGCAGCCCGGCGTGCGTCTGGGCCGTGCAGTCGAACGACGAGACACCCAGCTGAATGGGCTCGGGCTGCACCATGTCGTGTTGGACGAGTTGGCTTGCGATCTCCTTCGCCAGGTCGAGCCGGCCGCCCTGCATCCGACGAGACCGGTCGAGCACCAACGCGATCCGCATCGCCCCACTACTCACGACTTGAAAGTTGACTGGAGCCACGGTGGGGGGGCTGCTCTGCGGAGCCCCGCTCGGCGGGGTGGCCTTTCGCCTGGGGTGGGTCGCAATGGTCTCCCAGCACGACTTTCCGTGTTTCTTTTGTTGGGCCGTGTCGCCGTCGGGATCGTGGTTGGCCGACGTACAGAATTCATTGAGGGTGAAGCCGGCCCCTGTCGCCTTGCCTCCTCTCCTCTGGTAGTCATCCATCAAGCAAAAATCGAGTGTGGGTGCATCCTGGTAGTTTCCGTTGCTGTCACGAGTCGCCGGCGCGCACTCGACTCCTGCCGCCACATCGTCCGCGTACTCATCGTAAAGGCCGAGCGCGAAGTGGCCCCACTCATGGGCGATCGTATACCCAGCTTCCTCCACGGTCAGGAACTCTTCCGGCCAATAGAGTTTGACGGCGTGTTTGTAGACGCCGTACATGTCCGGCGAGGCGTGTCCTCTATCTAATTTATTGAGGATCGTTGTGTCCGCCGCACGCAGAAATTTCGCGTTTTTGACGATGGTGACTTTCCCGAAACGCTGTTGCCCATCAGTTGCGTCGGCGAACACCTCGTTTCCCCTCTCGATAGAGGCCTTGATCTTGTCAACCTCGGCCGTTGAGGCGTTCCAGTCCAGGTTCACACAAAAGTCGTAGGTACCCCCTTGCTCGTTGAATACTCCCGTTCCGGCATGGACTTCCGATATCGAAATCAGCACTCCGAGGAGTGCCGCGAGCCATCGCATGCCGGCAAACCTAAGGCTTTGTTTCAGTCGCATATTGCTCCTTTAGCCAATATGCACTAGCATAAAGCCGATTATTTCATCATAGATCAAGCTGAATTTAACTTGATGACACACTGTTCTTTAGTGGAGTTGAATTGGAGCGGTCAGGTCGGCTGACGCGAATTTCGGGGTAAGGAATCGAAGGTTCGGAACGCGGAGGTGTCCGGTTGGGTCTAGTCTTTCTTTTCCTCGGGACCTTGTCGTGCTCAAACCATCGGGCTGCCACGCTCCCGAGCCCCAGCGAGCCACCGGCCGTGGCCACATCGCGACCCGAAGTCCCCTCGCGCGACGCCTCGCTACGAGCGTGGCTCGACGTTCTCAACCCCGAGTTGACACTGCGAGCGCCCAAGGAGATCCTGCGGCGTATCGACGAGCAACAGGTGCGCATCGTTGGCACTCCTTCTCCCCCCGTGCTTCGTGAAGCCCTCGAGATGGCGGCAAAGCTCTGTAGCTACGAGTTGTCGTGGCTGTTTCACTTTGCGACTTTCCATCACGTCATTGTCGAGTGCATGGACCCGCCTCCGCTCGGATGCACGACGAAGCCCGGTGAACTCATCATTCTCTACTTCGTGCCTGTGCCGTCGCAGAGAGTCAGCGAGGTCATCAGATGGCTTTCACAATACGACCCCCAGGTGGATTTGCGTGCCGCCGGGCTGGCGAGCGAAGGCATCATGATTCTGGCCGAGCCGCACGGCCGGGTGCAGAAGATTGAGCGTACAGCAGTGGACCTCCGTCGGTGGGTCGAATCACAGTCCCCACTCCATCCAGAAGGCGAATAGCGGGCACTTCGCACAGGCCGACACAGCGGTCGAAGTCGCTGATGGCGAGTTTCAAGGTTGCCTTGGCTTCGAAGATGCAGTCCCACTTGAGGGGCGAACCTAATGGGTCGACGTGGAGATCAAAGCTGATGGAAAACAACATCTTCAGGAATACGCGTGGTTCACAACGTCGCGAGTTCGACGCCAGGCCTTCGAAGCACGTAGCATAAACCGATAGTTTCATCATCGACCGAGCCAGCTTTACAGTAACTTTGATGGCACACTGTTCTCAGAAAATTGAATCCCAGCGGTCAGGTTGGCTGGCGCAAATTTCGGGGTAAGGAATCGAAGGCTCGGAACGTGGAAGTGTCAGGTTGGGTCAAGTTTTTCTTTTCCTCGGGGCCTTGTCGTGCTCGAGCCACCGGTCCGTGGCGACAGCCAATCACGAGCACGGTCGCCTGGGCATCGTCGATGGCGCGGCGGCTCCGCGCGAGCCACCGGCTCGGGCCGGAGCATGGTCCGATTATTAAGGTGTTGGGCTTGGGTTACGACGACCGGCGGAAATTGATCCCACTCTAACCTGGCCAATAGTCGAAGGGTGGCGGCTCATTCCAGCACTGCTACGGCCACCCCTTCATCGTGAACACGCTCATCGGACACGCTCCAACGTGACGATCTCGCCGGCGGGGCTCTCGATGGTCGGCGTCGACGTGCCACGGGCGACGTCGTCGACCCGGAAGACTTGGCTCGAGCCGCCATTGCTGGCGAGGACGGGCACGTAGGCGATGTCATCGACAACAAAGGCGTCGAAGGGATTCGTGCCGGTCAGCGGCGCGTCTCGCAGGACGGTCGTCTCGCCGCCGGGGAGCGTCAGCACAGACCATCGCCACAGTTCGCCGTTGATGAACCGAATGAGGTCCAGGACGTTGCTCGGGTCGAACGAAGACGGCTCTTCTTCATCGTCGTAGACCATAGTCAAGAAACGACCTTCTCCGATGCCCACCGGCCCGTTCGCCACGAATGGCCGCCCGGTCGATTCGGCCAGGTTCAGGTAGAAATCGGGATCGAACTGCTCTTCGCCTTCACGAATCCGCACGAGGCACGGCGGTGGCAGATCCGGCTCGACGAGATTCCCTGCTCCGTCGCCTCCCTCCCCGACCAGATAGAACGCGCCGTCGTGGGCGAATCCACGATGACCGTAGGCGCACCGTGCGTCTTCCACCACCCGCAGCAGACGCTCTTCGGAGACCCAAAAGACCGCTACCGTGACGGACGGGATTAGATCGATGGTGTCGATGTTCGCCCAGGCCAGCGAGACGTACAGCTCGTCTCCCACGAGGACCGGCGGGCTGAATCGTGGCCCCGGAAAGCCCTCCCGCTGCATGTCTGGACCGTCGATGGCCCCGACGAGCTCCATCGCCTCTGGGTCAAAGACGATCAGCTGCCCGCTGAAGTCGAAGTAGAAGGCGCGAGTCGGTGACAAGAAGGTCGTCGTGTCGTTGGAGCTGGTGACCCCCAAGTTGGCCATGCTGAGGCGGGCTTCTTCTTCGACCTGCTAGCGCTTCGGAAGCTTGCGGACGAGTCGAATGGGGATCGACCGCTCCATCTCGCCAATCACGAGCGTGCAGGTTTGCCGTGCTGCGGGATTGAGCGTCTTGAACCAAAATTTCCCGTCCTCAATCGCGCAACGTCCGGCCGGCAGAATCCCGGCCGCGTCGGGGTGATTGACACGGTACGCGGCCTGGAGCACCGACACGTTGCGCACCAGGGACACGCCATTCCAGATGGTCTCACTAGGATCAAAGGCGGCAACGGGGCGAATGCGCACCGTGGCCTCGGGCGGACCGCAACTCAACGGAGGGACTTGGTCGGGCCACTGCTTCGTATTGAGCGTGACACAAGCAAACAGCATGCCGTCACGGACCTCGCAGCCGAGTGTGAACTCCTCCATTTCGCTTTGGGAGAAGCTGTTGGGCAACGTCGACGGTAATTCCACACAGACTCGATCCGGTTTGTCGAACAGGCGCTCGGTGGGAAAAGGCACATCGATCACGATCGGCGCAGCCAGCGCCGTGGAGAACAACACGATCATGGGGCAGAATCCTGCAGGGTGACCCACGGCACGAATCCCTGCCGGGGCCGGTTGGGCGGACTCACCTGCGTGGTCGGGCCGAGCCTCACCCCTTCGTTTTCCTTCAGGCGTCGCAGGCGTCCCGAGCGCAGTATTGACGTGGCCCCCGAGCCCTGGACGGTCCACACGCGTTCCCGAACCCCGCGCAGCTTAGGGTCGAAGTCCGCCACCGCGTGAAGCTCAAGCTCCCCCTGCATGGTGACTTCGATGGTCGGGGACCCCGCACCCTCCTCGGGTAGGAACCGCGCCTGAACCTCGTCGTAGCCCTCCCAAATCCCGTTCTTGCGGGCTGACGTTGCGCCGGGCACATCGCGGCCATCTTGAGTTCTTAGGCCGGTGACGACCTTTCGCATGGTGCCGGCAAGGGTCTGAATCAGGTAGCGACCTTCGAACAGGTTTGCGTAGTGAGAACCGGTTTCGAAGCCGAAGGTACCTTCCGCAACATGCAACGTGAGGAGCGGTTCCTCGAAGGTGTTCCAGTGACGTCCGTCCTGCCATCCATCGGAAGGCAGTTCGAGGTGGAACGCGGAGATGGCGGGCCCGAGCAGCAATGCCGTCAATCCGGATCGCTCTGGTTGTTCCTTTGCAATGGTGACGGTCCCGGAGTCGCGAACCCGGAGTCGCAACGCACTGGAGAGCATCTTCGCCCGCGCGCGCGTGAGCATGGTGTTGACCATTCGGCGGTCCCGGGGACGCTGCCATTGGTTGTACGTGACCACTCGCACCGCGGCGTCCTCGATGGTGCAGCGCACGACTCCGCCGACGCCGCGCTTCTTCTCCACGGTGCACCGCAGCACCGCTTCGGCTTGCCATGCGGGTGCCCACACCTGTTCGCCCTCCAACAACAGGAGCATCGGCGAATCGAGATCGATGGTTTCACTGGCGACCAACCAACGGGTGTCTTGCCACGGCGAAAGGGCGTCGCCATAGACGATGATCTCGGCATCGGCGGGCTCCTGGCCCCACGCGGTCAGTCCCCAGAGTGCCGTCACCACTCCCAACATGGTCCCCCCACGGAAGGGTACGACGGATGACGCCCCCGTTAAGCCGGCTCCTCCCAGGAGGTGCCCGGTTCGGGGATCGTCGCAGATTACCGCGCGCGCAATTCCCGGCGCAAGATCTTTCCGCTGGCGGACTTCGGGATGACCTCGATGAACTCGACGTCGCTTACCTGCTTGTAGCTGGCCACGTGCGAGGCCACGAAGGCCTGGACCGCCTCGGCCGTGAGCTCCACTCCCGCCGAGGGCACCACGAAGGCCTTGACCCGTTCGCCCGCTTCTTCGTCGGGAACGCCGATGATAGCGACATCGGCCACTTCGGGCATAGTGATGATGAGGGCCTCGAGTTCTGCAGGCGGAACCTGGAACCCCTTGACCTTGATGAGTTCCTTGAGCCGGTCGACGATGAAGAAGTGGCCTTCGTCGTCGACAATCGCGACGTCGCCGGTGTGCAGCCAACCCTCGGCATCGATGGTCGCGCGCGTGGCTTCCTCGTTGTTGAGGTAGCCCTTCATGACCTGCGGGCCTCGAATCCACAGTTCGCCTCGTTCGCCCAGGGGAACATCCTGCCCGTCGTCACCGATGATGCGCGCTTCGGTGCTGGCCACGAGTTTTCCGGCCGACCCCGCTTTGAACGCGTCGTCCGGGACGATGTGCGACACGGGCGACAGCTCGGTCATGCCGTAGCCCTGCCGGATGGGGCAGCCCATTCGCTTGCCGGCCGCCTCCGAAAGTTCTGCTCCCAACGGCGCAGCCCCCGACAAGATGTGGGTCACCGACGTCATGTCGTATTCGTCGATGAGCGGATGTTTGGCCAACGCAAGCGCGATGGGCGGCACGACGTAGAGGTGGGTGAGCCGCTGGTTTTGCGTCAGCTCGAGCATCTGCTGCAGATCGAAGCGCGGCACCGTGACCGCGGTAGCCCCTTCCGCCAAGGTGAGGTTCATGAGGATGGTCATGCCGTAGATGTGGAAGAACGGCAGCGCAGCGAAGATCTTGTCGTTTTCCTTCATCGCGAGCGATCGGACGGACTGCGCCAGGTTGGCCACGAGGTTGCGGTGGGTGAGCATCACGCCCTTCGGGAATCCCGTGGTCCCCGAAGAGTAAGGTAAAACCACCACATCTTCGGAGGGGCGCACCGGAGCTTGGGTGGTCAAGGTCTCGCCCATCAACTCGGTGAACGAGGGCGCATCGCCTTCTCCGATCAGGTAGATCTGGTCGATGCCCGCTTGAGCCGCCGCCGCCTTGGCGGTTTCGAGGAACATCTGCACGGTCACGATGCCCGATGCGCCAGAGTCCTTAAGCTGGTAGGCGATTTCGTCAGGGCCGTACGTAGGGTTCAGCGTCGTGACCGTTGCGCC
The DNA here is from genome assembly GCA_039208735.1 of Myxococcota bacterium. Lineage (GTDB taxonomy): Bacteria > Myxococcota_A > UBA796 > UBA796 > DRPG01. The sequence continues at coordinate 44,479 of JBCCQY010000003.1, forward strand.
CGCATACGCAAGCCCATGAAAGATGATGGGGTATTCCGGCAGGTTTGGCGACATGAGCGCCCAGGTGGTTCCTTTGCCCACTCCGCGCGCCTTGAGTCCTCCGGCGAGGTGGCGAATCGCGATGGCCATCTCGCCGTAGGTGATTTGTCGACCGGTGGGACCGTCGATGAACGCAGGCTTCGAGGCGAGACGCGATGCGTGCCGCAAGACGTAGTCAGTGATCGATACGTCGGGGATGGTCACGGTCTGCGTGCCGGTCAGAATCGCCAAAATTGCCTCCCGATGGTGGTCCCTTCATCATACCGATCCCGCGGGAGGCGTTGCCGGATCAGGGCCGGAAGGTCATGCCGAGCGGCTGGTTGATGCCGGGGAACTGCGGCTGAGTGAGACCCAGCGCCTCTGTGCCATCGGGCTCCCAAGCACTGATCAAGCTGGCGGAGGCTTCGAGGACGTACAGACGGTTCGTCAGCGGATCGAAGTGCAGGTCGATCGGATCGGCGAGGCCCTCGATGGGGTTGGCCAGATCGATCGTGCGGCCTTGCCCATCGAACACATGAATGCGATCCGTTCCTTCATCTGCGACGTAGATGCGATCGAGGCTTGCATCAACCGCGATTGCCCGCGGCTCGACAAGCCCCTCGAACGTCCCTTCGAAGGGGAGGGGATTGGCGCGCTTGTCCCACCCGAAGACCGCGCCGTAGTCGCCCGGAGGCCCATTCACGACGCCCACGACAAGAAGCCGTTCGTTGGCATCGTCATAAATCCCATCCCACCCCAAGATGTAGTAGTAGCCATCTGGAATCTCGGCCGTGAAGTTGAGGTTGAGCGGATAGCCGTCCGAAGTCCAGCCCCGAGCGAGGTCGAGCGAGTCGCGCGCACCCGACGACATGTCTCCAATCACGTAGAGGCGAGCATTGCTCGCATCGTAGGTCAGGCCTCGGACCACCGTGTCCACCGAAAAGTCGTTCCCGCCGTGCGCGACAGGGGGGGTGGGCCGTGAGCCATCGGCCTCGAAGATGTCGAGGAAGTTGACCACCCCATTGTCGGACAACACATACAGTCGGTCGTTGAGGCTGTCGTGGGCGATGTCACGCCCCGTCGAGGCGCCCATTGCCTCGCTACCGAGGTCTGCGCGGGTGCCGTCGGGGTAGTAGCCGCTCGTGTAGCCGTTGCCGCCGCTGTTCAGCACGTAGACGTTGGCGAAGCCGTTCGGGCTACACGTGGTGAGGCCATATTCGGCCGTTTCGCCGATTTTGACAATATTTCCGTGCAAATCTTTCAGCGTGTAGCCAATCGGCACCGAACTCGTCACCACCGAAGAGCCACGGAAGAACGCCGAAGGGTCCCCCTTGCGGATGAGGGCTTCGACGCCTTCTTCGCTGCCCCCGAGGGTCACCACCTTGATCGAGGACCCGGCCAGCAACGACGACTGTTCAGCGGACAGCCCCACGGAGCCGCCCCCCGAAAAGCTATTGAACGAGGCCGAAAGGGCGCCCTTGAGGTCGGACATCGATTCGGTTGACGAGGCCGAGAACATCATGATCTGGCCGTAGGTGACGCTGGAAACGTAGACGGGCAGGTTGTTCTCGGACAACCGCCCGAGGTCGACCTGCTCCTGTAGATCCCGCTCGGACAGACCATCGAAGAAGGCGCTCGGCGTGGTCGGTGGGTCGACCGAAACCGTGAAGGTGCGAATCGTGGCGTTGGCGGCGACCGTGTTGGTCTCTGAACTGGTGTCGTACGACAATGCGCCGGAAACGGATGCGCCGAGGTAGCGGGCCGAAAAGCCAAGGGCGAGTGCCGATTGTGAGTAGCTATAGGCCTCTTGTTGCTGGAAGAGCACGCTTTGGGTGGTGGGGACCTCGTCTCGGACGGCACCCGACAGTAGCGTGTTGATGGCGCTCGTCACTGCACTCGGGCTGGGTTCGACGTCGAATGCGGCGCTGTCTTGGGCGTACAGGCCAGAAATGGAGAGGTTCAGTGGGGTGCGGTTCGGCAGAGGAATCAGCTTGGGGCTTCCCGTTTCGTAGCTGTCGCCTTCGAGAAGTGCGCCAGGCCAGAACACCTGCGGATCGGCGTTGAACATCACCACCTCTTCTGGCGCATCGCCAATCGAGTAGGTGGTCGTGCTGCAAACCTGCGTTTCTTCGTACTCGAATTCGGCCGCCTCGGTGGCCCGGTCGAAGGGTTCCGGCGCCTCGGGAAAGTCGGGCAGCTGGTTCAGGTACGCACCTGCATCCTCGATGGACACGTTGGCGTTGTTGCAGCCAAGCAAGGCGAACACGAGCAGGGGAATAGCGGTGCGCATGGTGACTGGATCCGTGACGGGGTTCGTCGATCCAGTAGACGTGCTCGAGGTGGTGGGCACGACCCAGCGTGCAACAAAGCCTGTTGCATGCACTTGTTGCGTGCGGATTAACAGCCTCGGCGGCGCGCTTCAGGGAAGGGCCCTTCGATGGCGATGGTCAGTCCAGGCGCCTGGATGTTGACGAAGAGCACTCGACCGTCGGGGCTGAAACACGCGCCCGCGAATTCGCTGAACCCACCCGCGAGTCGATTTCGGGCGAAGGGGTAAACCCGACCGTCGGGGCAGACGCCGCGCAGGTGGTTGTCGCCGAGCAGGTTGTCCTCACACACAATGAGGTCTCCCCACGGCGCGACCGTGAGGTTGTCGGGAAACAGCAGCCCCTCACCTTCTTCCGCCTGGGCGACGAGCGTGAGCGTCCCGCCATCGTCGGTTGGATCGAGGCGGAAGATCTGGCCCGAAGCGATCGGTCCCCCCGAGGTCGCGGTAAAGAAGACGGCCCGCTCGACCTCATCAAACCAGATGCCTTCGCCACGCTTGACGATGGCGGCCCCGTTGGCCTGGGCCTGCGCTGCGGTGGGCTCCTTGGCCGCCGCAGAATCGGCGACATCCACCCAGCGCACCTCGAAGGTGTCGCCCACCGACAGATCCGTGCTCGTGTCGAACACGTCGCTCCCGACGATGGCCATCGCCTGGAGCTGTCCCACGAAGGGCTCGCGCTTGCGTTCGGGCACGAATCGATAGAACGCCCCGTCGCCTTCGTCTTCGGTGAGGTAGGCGATGCGGGTTCGGGGGTCGAGGGCGACGGCTTCGTGCTTGAAGCGGCCGTAGGCGTCGATGCGATCGGGGGCCTGCACGCCGGTCGCGTCCGTACGGCACAAGAACACCCAGCCATGCTCGGCATCTTCGAAGTCGGTCTCCTCGCAGGACAGCCAGCCCCATTCCGACGGGCCTCCTGCGCAATTGCGCAGCGTGCCCGTGAGCACGAGGTTGCTGGAGATCACGCTCGCATCGGCGGGGTTGAGCACGAGCCGCGACACGCCCCCCAGCGCTTTGGCGTCGTACGCTACGTCTGTCAGCGGGTTGTCGCCTCCCGACAACTCATGATTGCGCATGAGCACCCAGTTGCCGTCTTCGTCTTCGAAGCAGGCCATGCCGTCGGGAAGCGCCGGGACTCCTTCATCGTCTGACATCGTGTCGCCTGCGGTTTGCAACACGGTGTAGGTAAAGCCCGCCGGAAGGTCGAGGACCCCCTCAGGATCCTCTTCGAGCGCTCCAAACCGGGCCTCTCCGTGAGCCTGGCGAGCCAGCGTGAGGGTCGCGGTCGACGCGGTCAAGATTGCGGCAGAGCGCAGAAAATCACGGCGCAACAAGGGCATGTTCGAACTCCTCCGAACCACTGCGCTGACGGTAGCAAAGGGCTTGGGGAAATTCTTGTTGCGGATTTGGTGAATCTGCGGTCAGAGTGGGCGCCTCATGCAGGGGAAACCATCGTGATCTTCCATCTTGGCGCTGCGGCCCTGGCGCAGCCCGTCCTCGGAGTGACCCACCGAATACAGTATTTCCCGGCGGCTTTGCGGCAGAGTGCCTTTCACGCGACAATTGCTGCAGACCCGTTCGCCAACGAGCTCGTGGTGGTGGTGGAGTACCAGGGCGACTGGACGGTCGAGGAGTCCCAGCTTCGCGCCTTGCAGAACCAGGCAGGGTGGGGAACGGGGGTAGGTTGGACGTTTCGGGAGTTGTCGTCGCGGTTGCAGACCCGGGCCGGAGGGGTGGAGCGGGTTGCGCACTACCCCAGTGTTGCCGTGTGGCCGGGGAGTCGGGATGTGCTGGTCACGGGCAAGTGGCGCGATGCCTTTCTGGTCGGGCCTCAGCCGGCCCAACTGTGGGTGCAGAACTGGGCCCGGGCGGACTTTGTGAAGGCACCTGCGACCTTGCATTTCGTTTTGCCACCGGGTCGAGATGTCACCGATGATGCCGAGCATGGTCGTTCGAATTTGACGGTGGATTACCCTTGGTTTGCGAAGGGAGCGGACCGAGCACGGCTCGTGCTTACCTACGTCTCCCGGGTGGGCGACGACGATGCCTTCCTCAAGCAGAAAACGGCGGACCAACCTTGGTGGATTCGGAGCCCCGAACACGAGGTCCGAGCCACGGCCCACGAAGACGATCACCTTGTCAACGCGTTTTCTCGAGAGGGATGGGCGTTGACCGCACTTCATTCCGACGGGATTCGGGTTCGGTTGAGTCGTGCCGATTCGTCGCGCCAGGGAGGCCTCGTGGTGCGTAACGACGTTTTGCTTCCTACCGCAGGGGTGGTCGATGCCGCGTTTCCCCTCGACTTTCCCACCATTGCCAGCGCACCACGTCAAGACCGAGACATCATCGTTGTGGCGGCGGAGCCGGCGCGTCCCCGAGGCATCGTGTGGTGGGCGTGTGAGACCGACGGGGCCACCGACCCCTGTGGGGTTGCGTCCGCATGGGGCGTACGTACGTTCGAGCGCTTCCGGCTGTCGGGCGCCCGGCGAAGCATGGCTCAGCCGGCGGTCTTGGGCATTCCGGGCCGGGGGGATGTCTACCTGTTCTATGAGACCGACGAAGGTGCCATCGCCGTGGCGGCGCGCTGTTGGGGTTCGGACGACTTCGCGTGGCAGGGGGTCATCGAGCGCCCGGAGGCGTATGGTTCGGCCAAGTTCAGTCGCCTACCCGGCTCGCCGGTGCCCGTGGTGGCCTGGACCCTCGACGAGGCCACGGTGGTGCTCCACCTGGTCTTTGTATCGGAGCACGACGACGGCTCTGTCGATGTCTTCCATGGGTACGATCGGGGCTATTGCCCGCTGTGACCACTGGCGTCGGCCACCGCGTCCAATTCATCGATGATCGGCACCAAGGTCACTTCCACGACCCCCGCGTTGCCGCGCACCTGGTGCTCGACGGGTTCGAAGCCGGGAGCTTCGATGCGAACGCTGTGCTCGCCCGCGCCCACCCGTACCGAGCCCTGTCCATCGGTCAGGGCGATGGGGGTGTAGGGCGCGCAGGGGCTGTCGAAGCGAACCTGGGCGGACTCCACGGGCTGGCCCGTGATGTCGGTGACGGACCACTGTACGGTCTTGCCGTAGCGAGGGACGAGGGGCAATTCGAGGTGATTGCGGCCTGGTGCCACCGTCAGCTGAGCTTCAGCGGTGTAGCAAAGCGCCTCCGCGCGAACCGTGATCACCTCGTTGGGAACCAGGTCTTCGGCCACACGGAGTCCGTTTGAAACCGTCTCGCCGGACTCTCGGAGCACGGTGACCGTGGCTCGCACCGCCGTGTCTCCGATCCAGGGGACCACGTCGAGCGCGGCAAGGTGATCGGGACAACCATCGTGATCGGCGTAGCCATTCACCGTCTCCGCCATCGCGATGCAGCGGTCGCGGCGGTCCGGCACGCCATCGCGATCTTCGTCGGCGGGGGAGAACAGGCCTGCATGGGCCTGGGACAACAACGTGGATGCGAGCAGCAACACCAATGCCTCCGATCTCACCATCCGGTACACCGCTGGGGGGTTGTCCATGCCGCCACGGAAGACCAGCAATCGTCGCGATCCGTCATTGCCGTGACCCCGGTGTCACTCCACGTGGGGACTATCGAGGTCTACCAGAGCGGCGTATGGTCCGGTGGCCAATGGAGTCGACATGAGCACGATGATCTGGGTGACGCTGCTGTGGGGAATGCCGGCGCTGGCCGCGCCGACGGTTGATCAGACGGCCCTCGAGACGCTGTCCGAGGAACTCCAAGAGGGCTTCGCCAAGCGTGAAGCGGAGATCAGCCTGCTGACTTCGCGCATCGAGACCCAACAGACCAAGGTCGACGAAGCGAAGGCGGTGGTCGACGCGGACCGTGCGGCGGTGGCTGCGGCCAAGGACGACCTCGATACGGTCGAAGAGCGACGGGACATGGCCAAGTCGGACGGCAAGACCAGCGTCAAGCTGTCCAAGCACGACGTGGAAGAGGCCAAGGTCGAGTACAAGGCGGCAAAGGCTGACGAAAAGGTCGCCAAGCAGGAACTCAAGCTTGCAAAGGCGGATGGCGATCGCGACGCGATCCGCGAAGCTGGCGTCGCGCACATCGCGGCGAAGAAGCGCACCGACTCGACGAAGAAGGTGCTTTCGGACCGCAAGATCGCGCTGAAGAACGCCAAGAAGGACGCAAAAAAGGACGTGGAAGCCATGGCGGGCGACCTCGAAGACGCCAAGGCCTCGACGGTAGCCGCGAAGGAGGACCGCGAGAATGCCCGGGCGGCCTTGGCTCTCGCGAAGGCCGAACTCGACGTTCTCGAATCGCACCGGGACCTGTTGATGGCCGAGTTGTCGTTCGATCAGGCGCGGGCGCTCGACGACACCGACCAGGCGGTCGAACTCGAGCCGTTTGTGAACGCGGTCGACAAGGCGAAGATGTCGTACGACAAGGCGCTCAACGCCCGCAACGCCAAGCAGGCGTCGATGGGTCAGGCGGAGACGATGCCCGAATCCATGACCCGGACCCCCGAGACGGAAGCCGCGCCCGAACCGGAAGTGGCCGACGCGGAGACCAAAAGCGACGAAGCGCCCGCATCCGAGCCCGCATCGGAAGACGCGGACGAGACGGCTACGGCGGCAAATCCGTAGGCTCCTCGGGCCGGACCCGCTATCCTAGGCCCTAGGAGGGCTGGCGGATGGGCGTGGTCTTGGTCGAGATTCGGTCGACGTCCGGGGACGCGCCCCGCCGTGTCGAACGTCAAGGCGCGGTTCAGATCGGACGCGGGCCAGATAACGATCTGGTCCTTGCCGATCCCGAAGCATCCTGGCGTCACGCCCTGGTTTATCTGGATGGTCCCGACCTATGGGTGCGCGATCTGGGCAGTCGCAACGGGACGCTGGTGGACGGCGAGAAAATCGCCCATCCGACGCGGCTCAACGTACACAGCCGCCTGACGATCGGTCCGTTCGAACTGGCGGTGCGATCGCGGGCCGATGCTCAAGGCCCCTTGCTCGTCGAGGATGTCGCCACGGGCGTGCTTCATCCCATCATTGGCGAGCGATTCGTCATCGGTTCTCATGAAGGCGCTCACTTGTTGCACCCGGGCCTCACCGAGGACCTGACCATTCTGCTGGTCGGCCATGGCGAGGTCTGGGCCGGCTCGAACGGCGAAGACTGGCCCATCGCACTCGATACGCCGTTCGAGGTTGAAGGGCGGAGTTTCGTGGTGCGCCAAGGAGACGCCGAGCGGGTCCCCACAGTCGAGGCCCAGGGGCGTCCGTACGCCTACCACCTCGAAGCTTCGCTGGACCGCGGACCTGGGCCCACAGCGCTCCTTTCGGACCCGGTAACCAGCAATGCGTGCACGTTTTCGGCCGAAACGCGCGCCGTGTTGCTCTACACGTTGGGCCGACAGATCCTCGAAGATCGCAAGGAGGGTGTGCCTGCCTCGGAAGAAGGCTGGGTCGCGGATCCCGCGATCATCGTCTCGGTCTGGGGACGTACGTCTGCTGCGGATGGTCGGGCCCGTCTGAAGACGCTGGTGCATCGGGTGCGTCACGACTGTCGGAGCGTGGGTTTGGACCCTTGGTGCCTCGAAAAGCGGAGCGGCTACACCCGGCTACGTGCCGACAGCGTGTTCATTCCGGGGGAGAGCGAATCGTAGGCCGAGGAAAAGCCTGATGGCAGGGGCTCCGATCCCCGGCGACACCCCTCGGCCAAGACCTCCATGGAGCGCCACGTCGCGCGACAGCCGGTACCGAGTGCTGAGCAGGACTTCGAAGGGGGCGGTATCGGGAGTGGTTCCTCGGCGGGGCACGCTGCCCACCGCTTCGGTGGTCACGTCCCATCGTGGATGAAGTGGAAGCGCGAGGCCCACACGAATCCAAAGGGCGTCATCAAAGTCGACGTCGACCAGGGTCTGCGTCGGGGTGAGCCGAATTCCGAGGTTCGTCGCGAGGGTGACGGGGCCCTCCCAGGCGGCCAAGAGTCCCAAATCCCCGAACCCGCCGGGGTGTCCGAGTTGCTGCTCCGCGGCCCCCAACGATGCGCCAAGCCGGCCGATGGCACCCAGCCGGACCTGGCCCAGAGTTCCGCTCACGACGGCCTCGAGCGTCGGGTCCCCCACCACCGTCAACACGGTGGGCTCGTCGGTGCCGATGCGCACCGGGTACACCGTTGCGGTGCCGCCCAGGCGGACTGGTCCGATCGGGTGTCGCGCGCCGACGTGCAGCCCCCAGGCGTGCCGGATCACCGGGATGAGCGCTCCCGTGTCGTCCACAGCTCGGATCGGCGCCACGGCCCATGAAGATTGGGCGGTGACCATCGTCGGTGCGTCCGCGGCCGTATCGATCGTGGCAAAGGCGCTTGCATCGAGGGTGGGTTGGTAGGGGTCGGCGTCGACGAGGGGGCCGGCGAGTGCGGCAGCGCTCCAGAAGATCACGGGGTGCCTCCCCACGGCAGACCAAACGGACGGGTGGGCGTTGGGATCCCAAGGAAGCCCAGTCGGTCGAGCGCCGCGACCCGCCACCACACCGGTTCGCCCGGCGCGACGGGTAGCAAAAGGAGTTCGGGCGCATACACCGGCGTGGTCAGGGCCCGCGCATGAAGGATGCCGTTGCCCGCCGCATCGCCCGACAAGGTCACCCGGTAGCCGAAGGCTTCGGCGTTGGGGGTCCAGCGAAACTGCACGCGTCGCAAGGGCTCCCCAACGTCGGGACGGACCAGCCCTCCGGGTTTCAGGAGGTCGACCGTCGCCGACAACTGGCCATCCGCCTGCACGCGGGCTCCCTTGCCGGCCTCGAGGTCGAGTTGTTGGTCATCGCCAAGCAACGCGAGCCGAGAGGTCAGCGACTCGGCGCGTAGCGCATCGTCGGACTCGAGGTGCACCCGAAATCCGCCGGTACCCGTCGCCATCCCCGCGCCCGCAACCACGGTGACCCGGCCCGTGACCTCTTTCGGATCCGCGACGACCAGGCTGCCCTGGTCCACCTCGACCACCGTGGCGCGCCCCGCTCGCGTTGCCCCCACCGCGCGCAGGGTGATGCAGGTGTCGCTCCACAACACCACCCCGTCGCCCACTGGGCCGTCCTCTGCGCAGGTCGTGGCCACATGGAGCAGGGCGTAGCTGTTGGCGCCGGTGCAGACCTGGGCTCCCGTAGGGAGAGCCACGAGGCGTTGGGCGGCCTGGGGGCGTCCCCCTTGGGTGGTGACGGTGACCTCACCCACCGTGAGTTCGAGGAACGCATCCTGCTCGGAGGTGCTCGCCTGATCGGGGAGTTTGAGGAGTCGGCCGATGCGAGGCTGAGCGCCCGGCGGCAAGCCATTGAGCCCCCGGATGACCGAGGCCAGCTGGGGGTCGCCGAGTTCTACCGCGATGCCCTCGATGGTCTGGCCAACCTCGACCGGCCAAAGGCTACTGGCGGCCGCGAGTTCCATGGTCAACCAGACGATCATGGACGCCTCGGGGGAAGGGGGCGGACTAGGGCAATGCGTTGACCCTCGGCGGGGGCATCCCGCAGATCGAGAGGGGCTTCGACGGTGTCGAGCCGTTCAGGATCGAGGCCCGATTCAATCAGGTGGTTGCGAACGGCGTTGGCGCGCGCTTCGGCGAGCTGGCGATTGGCGTTGTCATCGCCTTCGGGACTAAAGCCGCCTCGAATCTCGAACCGCCATCCCCCGGCATCACGCGCCACGTCGGTCAGAGACGTGCGCGCCTCGGAACTTAGGGCGGCAGACCCCTGGGCAAACCCGATCTCGCGTGGCTCAGGTGGGGGAACGGACCACCAAAGCCCGTGGTCTTCGCTGACGAGCAGATCGCGGCGGATGCGGCGGCCTCCACCGAGAATGGCGACCCTCACCGCTCCACTGCGCTTGTGCACTGCGATGCCGTTCGCATCGGCTTCGACCGTGGTTCCATCGACCGATACGGCGTCGCCAGGGTAGGCCGCAACGACCAGCACACCGGCCTGGGGCATCGTAGGTTGGTTCGGGAAGGTGGCCCCCGACCGATTCCGGAGCAAATCCGCCGATGGTGCATTGGGATCGACGTAGTCACAAACCGGCTCGGCTCGCCACACGGGCTTGGGCTCGCTCCGTCGCCGAAACAACCGAGCCACGGTGAGTTCGAGCCACCAGTCTTCGCGTGTGGGCACGAAGCGGTACGCGACCTGCAGGCGCCACCCGGATTGCCGTCGGGGCAGGTCGAGGGCGAAGCCTGGGGAGAGGACCAGCGCGACGTCAGGGCCAACGCTGGCCCCCGCTCCCAACACCGCGGTGAGGTGGGGGCGCGAGGATTGGGGTCGGCCCAAGCGAAGGGTGGGGGAAAGACTGCCGACGGCGCGCCCCGAGGTGTCGACCCCCACGAGTCCCGTCAAGCCAGGGGCCACGATAGGTCGTGGCCATTCGAAGGATCCGCGCACGCCGTAAAAGGAGCGTGGGCCTTGGGTGCGGTCGGCGAGGCCTGCCGATCCGCCCAGCGCAAGGTCGATCGGTGGGGCCGCGACCGCCGACGCCAGGAGCAACTGGATCATGGTGCACGGTCCAACGTCACAACCGCCTCGCCACGTGGGGAATAGACCTTTCCTCGACCCTTTTGCCCATTGGGCGCTATCGTGATCTCGTACCGTACTTCGGTGCGGGACTCCTTGAGCGAAAGCCGGTTTCCGGCATATGTCCCCCGGATTCCTTCGCGAACGATTTTGTCGTCGAGTCGGCTTTGGGCTTCCCCACGAAGCGCTTCTGGCGGTCCTTCGAGAACGAGTGTGATCGCCACGCCGTTGTTGCTCATCTGCCAGGTGCCGGCAACGTCGGAGGCGTCTGCTTTGGGCGCAGGTGGGGGTCGCGGAGTCGGCGTGGCGCGAGGCGGGGTGGCGGTGGGCTCCCGCTCCGGCAAGGGGGGACCTTGAAACTGGAGTTCCCATGGCACGGGTTCGGCCGTGGGCGGGTCCGCAACGGTCGTGGGAGACGGCTCCGGTGGGGATTCCGAAGGGAGCCACGCAAGGCTGCCCAGTGCGAAGAGCAGCGCGAATCCACCTACGCCCGCGGCCACCCAGCGCCCTCGTCGGGGGTCCCGCGCCGCGATGGTCGGGGACGGGGCCGGAGGCATGGTCGGGGGAGGGCGTGGGGGCTGCGGTGACACCCGGGGCGGCACCACTTCACCCAGATCGACGGCCTCGAGCGCTCGCGCGAAGTCGTGCGCGGTGGGGTACCGATCGTCGGGGCGTTCCGAGCAGGCTCGCCGCAGCACCCTGACGAGCCCCGGCGTGAGGTCCGTCCACCGGTCCGACGTGGTTCCCGCCAGGAATAGATCGATGGCCGATCGGCCCGTCAGCACCCGATACAGTGCAGCGCCGGTGGCGTAGATGTCGGCCAGATGGCTGACCCCCGCAGCGTCTTGGCGTTGCTCGGGAGGCATGTAGGCGAGCGAGCCCATACCGACGCCTCGTCGCGTCCGGCGAAGTGCCGCATCGTCGATCATCGCGATGCCAAAATCGGTGAGTCGGGCATCATCCGCGTCGTCGATCAGCACATTCGAAGGCTTCACATCGCGATGCACGATCCCCGCCTCGTGCACGGCGGCCAGCCCCTTCAGCAATTGGCCCACCAACCGCACGGCATCGGACGGAGGCAAGGGACCCCGCTCGACCAACCGGTCCGAGAGGGTCCCGCCCGGGACGTGTTCCATGACGATGTAGTCCAAATCGCCGTCTCGCCCGGTATCGAAGACCTGAACGACGTGGGGGTGACGAATTTTGGCCATCGCCCGGGCTTCGGCCGCAAAGCGTCGGCGCCACGACGCTCGCGGCTCCCCATCATCGAGGCGAATGATTTTGATCGCGCGTACCGCGTTCAAGCGCGTGTCGATCGCCCGGAACACGTAGGCCATTCCCCCCTCGCCAAGTGGCTCGTCGAGGGTGTAGCGGCCGTTCCCGAGAGCTTCGGGGATTGCCAAGCGCTCCGTCATCGGCGCGCTTTATCTCATCATTCGTTGGCGTCAGCGAGTGCGGAGACCTCGAGCAACCTTGTGAAGACACTCGGGTTGTGGGAGGTGGCCCCCGCGACGAGATGCCACAGTGTCGATAGTCATTGCATACGTTCTAGGATGGAAATTCCTGTTGGAGGAGCGATGATGATTCGGGGTCTCGTGCTGATGGGCCTGGTCGGCTGTGTCGATCAGGAGGAGTTTGCGCTGGAGTTCGTAGCCGTGCACCACGGGGCCCGCGTTGGCTGTGACGACGTGCTGATGGGCTTCGGACCCGATGCCGACCAGTCCGTGCGCATTGCCGACCTGCGGCTGTACGTCAGCGCTCTTGAGTTCCTTGACGCCGATGGTTTGGTCATCGCACACACCCTCGACGCCAACGAGTTCCAGCTCGATCATCCGGAGGGTTGGGTCTCGCTTGTCGACCTCGCGGGCACCGACGCTGGCGCTTGCGCTCCCGACGGCATCACGTTCGCGGAGGGCACCGCGCGCCTCCACCCTACGCTGACGGGCCAGACTGCGGTCGACGACGTGGCCTCGGTGCGCTTCGACGTGGGGGTCCCCCAGGCCGTGATGTCCGCGGTCATCGGAGACTACACCGCCGAAGCGGCCCCCTCGCCGCTGGGCGAGATGTACTGGTCGTGGGTCACGGGCTACCGGCACTTCGTGCTCAACATGGCCGTTGACGCCCCCGAGGAGCAAGGCGAGGGCTACGTCCACATCGGTAGCACAGACTGCGCGGCCAAAGGCGAGAACGCCCTCGAGAGCCGGTCGGCCTGCGGGGCCATCAATACGCCGCGCGTCGCGATGGAGTTCGACCTCGTCACCGACGTCATCGGCATCGACGTAGGCACCCTACTTGCGGGTCTCGACTTCCGAGCGCCCGTTTACGATCCGCAGACCTTCGAGATCATCGGCGAACAGCCTGGTGTCGAGTGCCACAGCTCGACGCTCCAGAGCGACTGCGCCCAGATCTTCGACGCGGTGGGCATCGACCCCGACGGCGATGCGGCGGCCGACGCCAACCAGGTCTTTCGGCGCCTCTGATGCGTGGACTCTTCTTCTTCTTGGGAATGAGCGCGTGCGCCGCGTCCGAGCTGGACGTGCGCGAAGTCCTTGAGCTTCCCGAACACTTCGCGACTCCCGATGTCCCACTTACCAACCCGCCCACTCCCGAGGCGATCGAGCTTGGCCGGTGGCTATTCTACGACGAGCGGCTGTCGGGCAACCAGACCCAGTCCTGCGCGAGCTGCCATCTCCAGGAGTTCGCCTTCGCGGATGGGTTGCAGCGCCCCGTGGGCTCAACCGGACAGACGCTGCCGCGTAACTCGCAGGGGCTCGCCAACGTGGCGTGGGCGTCGTCGCTCACCTGGGCAAGTCCGTTCCTCGTCGACCTCGAGCAGCAGATCCATGTGCCGCTACGGGCCGAGAATCCCATCGAACTCGGCATGAATGACGGCAACGAGCAGGAAATCCTCGACCGGTTCCTCGATGACCCTGACATGGTCGAGCGCTTCGCGCTTGCGTTCCCCGACACCGACGGTGCGGTGACCACGAACGCGGTGGTGCTGGCGCTGGCCTCATTCCTGCGGTCGATGGTGTCGTCGCGGAGCCCCTACGATCGGTTCCTGCAGGGTGACCGCGACGCGCTGTCTGCCGCCGCGGAGCGTGGTTTGACCCTGTTCAACACCCATCCTCGCGAGTGCTTTCACTGCCACAACGGCACGCAGCTGACCACCGCCTACCGCGACGCGAGCTCCGAGCCCGGTTTCTTGGTGCCGCAGTTTTTCAACACCGGTCTGTACAACGTCGACGGCGAAGGGAGCTACCCGCCGCACGACCAGGGTCTGTTCGAGGCCACCGGCGATCCGCGTGACCGCGGACGGTTTCGTGTGCCGAGCTTGCGCAACGTCGCGGTGACCGCACCGTACATGCACGATGGGAGTGTTGAGACGCTGCGCGAGGTCGTTCTGCACTATGCCGCGGGGGGGCGAGTGATAGAGGATGGTCCGTTCGCTGGTGACGGTCGATTGAGCCCGCTCAAGTCCAGTTTCATGATCGGATTTCCAGTCGACGACGACGAGATCGATGACCTCGTGGCGTTCCTGGAGTCAATGACGGACGACACCTTCCTCTCCGACCCTCGATTCTCGGATCCGCGAAAGGCAACCGTGGCGCCGTGACGTCCAGCCAGCCGGTAGTGATCCTTGCGCCTACCTCTCGGACGCCGCCCGCCCCCACGCCCGATCAATTGGTCCGGCCTTTCACACAACGGACAATCAGCCCACCATGCGTCACACGTTGAACAAGCCCCCGGACCACAGAACAGCTCGTTCCGTGATGACGGCGATCACCGCAAGTTGCCAGACTTCGTTCCACCCTGAACCGAGACGCCTCGCCTTTCGTCGTTGCAGCGACCGTGATTGGGCCTTCTCGGGAATGGGGCTGCGATCGACAGGCGCTAAGCTGGCTCGTTCATGCCCATGGCCGATTCGACCTCGATTTGTATGCCCGAATCGAAGTTGAAACTTTAAGATCCGGACGTTTGGCGGCAAGCGTAGCGATGTTCCCTATGGGCCGCGAAGCGACAGAGCAGGAAGAGTCGTGGTTTCGTTTGATTAAACTTATATATCATTGATATATCAAACAGGATCATCCACGAAGGCTGTGGCAAGATGAGGGCGCCATGACCTTTGGTTCTTCCGCCTTTCTTCGTGAGCCGCCGGCCGGCCTCATCGCCTCGATTCGTGAGGACCCCGATGACCACGCGGCGTGGTCCGTCTTTGCGGACTGGTTGACGGAGCAGGGAGACGCGCGTGGCGAACTGGTACTTTTGCAGCACCGGCTCGACGAGGCTGAAGACGCAGCTCGGAGGCCCTTGCAGCGGGCCGTTCGAGAGCTAGAACAGGCCCATCAAGAGGCTTGGTTTGCCGGGCTCGAACCGCCGCCCCAGACGCGGTTGAAGCGTTGCCATGGGTTTGTCGTCGGGGTGCGGCTGCGGCCTTGGGACGAGTTGCGGCGGGCCTTCCTCGTTCGACTGCTCGAGCATCCGACAGGCCGGTTGCTGCGATCGCTTGAGGTGGGTGATGCGAATCTCTCGGATGAGGGCGTGATCGCGCTGGCTCGGGAATCTCGGTTGTCCCGGCTCAAGGAACTCCATCTTCGAGGTGGCCGCCTGACCCGACAAGCGGTGGGCGCCTTGGCTGCTTCTCCGCACCTCGCTGGGTTGACGTTCCTCGATTTGGCCCACAACGCGCTCGGAGCCGAAGCGGCGCGCTCGATTGCGATGGCGAAGAATGGCTGGGTCCTGCATCAGCTGGGACTGGATGGCTGCCGCATTGGTGACGATGGAGTAGCCGCACTGACCCAGGCGTCCTTTGCATCGCAGCTCCAGAGCCTCGATCTGTCCCGCAATGCGATAGGGCCCCATGGCATTGCGAACATGGCCGTACGTGGATTTGCGTCCTTGACCGCGCTCCACCTGTCAGACAACGACGTGCGTGATGAGGGCATGGAGGCCTTCGCGAGCGGAGGCGAAGGAGCTGGGTTGGTCGACCTGCGCGTGGCACGAAATGGCTTGTCGGAGCGGGCGGCCACTGCGCTGGCCGAGTCTCCGACGCTGACCCATCTCGAAACGCTTCACCTATCGTTCAACGGACTCGGCCCCGCCGGGGTGCAAGCCCTCGTCCACTCCGCCAACGCAGCGGGGCTGAAGTCGATCGACCTCAATCGGAACGAGGTGGCGTGCGACGGCGCGGAAGCATTGGCGGACTCCAGGCAATTGTCGAGGCTTCGAGCGCTCTATCTCGATGAAAACGACATTCGCCAACGTGGTGCGCGGGCGCTGGCCCAGGCCAAGTCGCTGCAGGGCCTTGGCTACCTCAATCTCTGGGGCAACCCCATCGGGTCTGTGGGCGCCCAAGCGCTTCATCACTCGTCGGTGCTTGCGGACTGCAAGATCTTTAGGTGATCACAAGGCCGTCAGCGCCTCGGGCGTTTCGACATACGGAATGTTCAGTTTGTCGGCGAGGGTCCGGTCCGCGGGACGCGTGGCGATGACCACGGTCCGAGTCAGGTCCACGTCATGGATGCGGGCAAGCAGTACGGGCAGCCCTAGCCAGGGCATGCGGCACCAACAGATGGGCGGGCCCGCGGGGTGCGGGCAGACCGCGGCGTGAACCGGGCCCGTGAATGCCTGCTCGATGGCCTGTGCCGCGACGCGAGGATCGGCGCCGGGCTCCCAACCGACGACCAGGGCGACCCGTCGGGACGCCTTGATGGCGGGGCCAAACCGTTCGAGCTGGTTCGGCGCGAGAATCACGCCAGGGTGCCGTCCGCTCGGGGCTCTCACGAACGGTACGCGCTCGATCGAGGCAAATCCCTCGTCGGCCGCCGGGGGTTCAAAGCGGCTGCGAAACGACAACAATGCGCGGGGCGGGATGATCGAAGGGTCGCGCCGGCCTAGGGTTTCGAATTCTTCAGGCTCGGGAAGCCGACCCAGGCGGTCCAAGATGCGGAGCACCACATTGCGCTCGCAGTCCGCGGATGGGGTGTCCATCCAGGTGACGTGGACGGGGACGTCGTGAGCCCAGGCGGTCTCGATGACGTCGTAGCGCGACGCTCGAGTCGCATAGGTGTTGTCGAGAACGACCGAGGAGCCTTCATCTTGAAGGGCTTCGGCCAAGGGCCGGAGAAGCTTCTTGAGCGTCCCACCCCGGTCGTCACGGTTTAGCCGCACGAATCCCCGATCCACAAAGCGCTGTGCGTGTGTCGTTTTGCCGGATCCGGGACTTCCCATCACGATGCGCACCTCGCGGACGCCCTCGGGCGACGGAGCACGTTGTTCGCGGGGCCGACGAAGCCGTCCGCCTTCTGGAAACGTGGCGTCGAGTTGGGCGCGTTCGTCGTTGGTCAGGGTCCAGGATGCGGCGCGCACGCAGCTTTCGAGGGTCTCCACGCGGGTCGGTCCGGGCAGAGGCACCAAACCAAGCGATGCGATCCAGGCGAGCACGACTTCGGCTGGACGACCTCCTCGGGCCTCGGCCATGTCGCGGAGCAACGCATGACGGGCGAGGCGTTGTTGTTTGTCGGCGCCCCCAAGTGGCCGGTGTGCGAGCACGGGAATCTGGGCCCGTTGGCAGGCTTCGAGGATGCCCGACCGGGCACTGGCCACATCCCAAGGCGAAACGGCGACCTCGACCCAGCGGACGGGCACCACGTCGAGGGCCGCGGTCAGTTGGGCGACCGAGACGTTGGCGAGCCCCACCGCCTTGGCGATGCCGCGGTCCTGAATGCGGGCCAGCGCGCGAAGGCTGGTCTTGAAGGACCGTCGGGGATCGGGGGCGTGGAGCAGGAAGGCGTCCAGCGCATCCACCCCGAGTCGATCGCGGCTCGCGAGGGCGGCATCGACGAGGTGGCCCAATCGGCCGTCGGGCTCCCAACGCTTCCCCCGCCGAACCAGGCCCCCCTTCGTCACGATGCGAAAGTCGTTGGCAAACGGCGCGAGCTGCCGTTCTGCGTCCCCCGGCGCGGCTCCGTACTGGTCCGCTACGTCGAGCCACTCGACGCCAAGGGTGCGGGCCCGTTCGAGCACGGTCCGAACCTCGTTGACCGGGCGCAGCGCGAGCCGTTGGGTGCCGATGGCGATCACAAGCCTCGTGTAGCATGCGCGCAGGAGGGCGCATGGTGGGTGGCTTGCTCGGGATGGTGATGGCAGCCATGGCCGCAACCCCAGCGGACCTCGACCGTGCGCTCGATGACGTGGGGCCTCGATGGGCGGGGTCGCTTCCGGATTCGATCGAGGAACTGGACGGATGGTACGAAACGGCCTTCGCTACGGCCGATGATCCAGCGTCGACGGCGTATGTACGGTGGTCGATCGCCGAGTCGAGTCGCGCGGTCGGGATGTCGCAATTCGCGTTGTGGCAGTACGAGCAAGGTCTCGTCGGGCTGCGGAGCGCATCTGATGAGGGACGTGAGGCCCCGCGGTGGTCGCCCAAGGCGTTTGCCGGGCGTCGAGGAACCCTCTTTGAGCCGAGCTTTGTGGAACCGCAGTGGCGGTCGGATTGGATCACGACCCCCGACGGGGCGCGGGCCCTGGAAGTGGCATTGCTTGTGGGAGCCGGCAATTTATATCTGGTGCAAAACCAGCTTTCGGTTGCGCGCCCGCTCTTTGAGGAGGCGGTGCGCATCGCGGACGGTCTAGGCGAGCCGGCCCTGCGTGGGAATGCCCGGACGGGCTTGGCCTGGCTTGCCCTCCAAGAGGGCAAGGAGGAGTTGGCGGTCGAGCTGCTTGAGGCGGTCCCCACGATGGAGCGCCGTTTCCGAGTTCCGCTCCGCGGGGCGTGGCTCGCAGCAGCGGCGGCGCGGTTGCGCTCGGGCGACGTCAAGCGGGCGCGAGGATGGCTCGAAGAGGCTGATGCGCTCTATGCGAGGGCCGCGGACCGCTCCGGGCGGGCGACCGTGTGGGTGTTGCAGGGCGAACTGTACGAAGCCCTCGGGCGACCCAGTAAGGCGCTTGGCCGCTACACCGATGCCGAAGGCCAGGCCATGGTGGGCTCAGCGGCGGCCTGGGCGGCTCCGCTTGGGTTGGCCCGGTTGCACACCCGCCAAGGAGCCCCCCAGGACGCCTTGGCCGCTTACGGTCGCTACCTCCAGGCGATCGAGGGAGCGGCTCGAGGGTTCCGGACGGACCAGGGCCAATTCTCGACCCTCGAGGCGCATGCTGACCACCTGGACGCGATGGTGGCGGTGGCTTTGGAGCTGGGCGAGCCGGGGTTGGTGCATCGGGTGGTGGCTCGCGCCCGACGTCGCTCACTGCCCGCCTTGACGGCGCGAACCGACTCGATCCAGCCGATGCCCCCTGGTGTGCTGCAGCCCGGGCGGCTGTCAGGAGAGACGGATGACGTCCCCATGATGGTCCAGATGGCGGCCAGCACGCCGTTGGCGTTGGTACCGGTCGAACGGGATCTCGGCGAACGTCAGGGCACCGATCCGTTCGCCATGGTCGCGCCCCCCGCCGACACCTGGACCTTGTCGACGTATGCATTGCCGACCGAACTGCTGGTGACCCTTCGGGAGCCTTCCGGAGCGGTGCACCTCGGACGAAGCCGAATGGAACGGGACGCGCTCGTGAAGAAGGTCGAGAACTTTCGGCGGGCGCTGGGGGCCGATGGGGATCGCGTTCGCGGGCTCGATCGGAGCCCTCCGTCGGGAGCTGGACCCCAACAGGCCCTCGCACGCGACCTGTACGCGATCGTGGTGGCGCCGGTGGCGAAGCATCTCCCGGGCGACACCGATGCGCCGCTGCTCGTGGTGCCCGACGCCGCGTTGTGGAGTCTTCCGTTTGCGGCGATGCAGGACGCGAAGGGAGGGTGGTTCGGCCAACGCGCATTGCACTTTGGCGTGTCGGAAGGAGCCGTGGGCACAAGCGGTCGACGGACGCGGCCGCCTCGGTTTGGAGTCTTGGTGGTGGGCAATCCCGGTGAGGACCGGGCGACGTTGTGCGGCCGAACCCGTCGGTTGACTGCGTTGCAAGGCGCAGAGGCCGAAGCGAGAGCCATTGCAGACCTCGACGGGTTCGCCAAGGTGGATGTGTTGATCGGCGACCAGGCCGATGCGTTACGGCTCGATGCTTGGCACGGATCCTACGGTGTTTTGCACTTCGCAACGCATGGGTTTGTGTGTGATGATGCGCCGCTCGACTCCTTGGTGCAGATCGGTCGAACCCCTCCGAACGTTTGGAACCAGGCGCCAGACGGGACGGTTTCTCGCCGAGATGACCCTCGACTCGTCGTGAAGGAAATGGGTCAGAACGACCGCTTTTTGCCTCGACAGTGGCAGCCCACGCTTCCCTCGGTCCTCACCGCCCGACACGTGCTCGACCATTGGCATCTGAACGCCGATTTGGTCGCCCTGTCAGCTTGCGAGACGGGCCTTGGACAGTCTTCCCATGAGGGCACCATCGGTCTGTTGCGGGCCTTTGTGGCGTCGGGGGCGCGCTCGGTCCTCGTGAGCCTGTGGCCCGTGGACGATGCGACCACGACCGACCTCATGGTGGCGTTCTACAAAGGCTATCTGGCCCATGGCGACAAGGCGGTCGCCCTGCGTGATGCCGCATCACAGGTGCGCGAGCGGCATCCGGAGCCCCGATTGTGGGCTCCGTTTGTGCTGGTCGGACCCCCTCAGTAGGCCAAACCCCCGCCATGAGATGCCTCGGCTGAGGTTGACCATGAGTCTGCGGTGGCTATTTCCCGGTATGCTTCTTGATCTTGGCCTAGCGGCGCTCCCGTTTGTTGTGGGGGTGGCATCCACCTGGCGGCTCATCTGGCCGCGCTGGAAGGTCGTTGGTAAGGCCGTGGCGTACTTCGTTGTGGTGGCGCTGCTGTCGAGTTGGCTCGGCCACTGGAGCTTGCTGCTGGCTTATGCGCACCAAACGGTGGGGCTCGCCTTTCACATCTGGTTCAGCCGCAAGCACGGATTCACCTGGTACGCCGTGGAGGACCCCGAGCGCTACGTCGCGCTGTCGAAGGCGTGGGTGGGCGCGGGCGACGAATCGCCCTAACGACCCTTGAACACCCCTTCGCGGCGTTCAAGAAAGCTCTGTAGCCCCTCCGCTGCGTCTTCGGTTGCCATCAGCTTCCGAGCTTGCGCTGCCAGACCATCGAGCGCCTGCTTCGGTGAATGCTCCACCGCTTGCCGCGATGAAGCCAGCGTGGCCTGCACTCCTAGCGGCGCCCTGGACGCAATGGTCTTAGCGATGCTCAGCGCACGGTTTGCAACCTCGTCGGGTGCGACGACCTCCTGCACCAGGCCGATCCGATGGGCCTCGGTCGCATCGAACCGGTCGCCCGTGAGCAGCCAGCGCATGGCATTGCCCCAGCCCGCGACCTGGGGCAGCCGCACCGTGGCGCCGCCGAACGGGAAGATGCCGCGGTTGATTTCGATCTGTCCGAACGTCGTGTCTGTACCAGCGATGGCGATGTCCGAGGCGAGGATCATCTCGATGCCGATGGTCAGGCAGTAGCCTTGCACCCCGATGACAAGCGGCTTTGTGCGTACACGCGCGCCGATCGACAAGGGATCCACACCCCCCTCGGGAAACAGGGGTTTCCCTGACTGCACCGCCGGGCCAACCTCGGCAAGGTCGAGGCCCGCGGTGAAGTGGCCGCCGTGGGACGTGATGACGGTCACGCGACCCCCGGGATCGTCGTCGCACGCGGTCACCGCTGCGGCGACCTCCTGCAGCATCTGAACATCGAAGGCGTTTCGCTTCTCGGCCCGGTCCAGCACGACGTGGTGAACGTGATCCGCGATGGTCACCTGAACGCGTGGCTTCGTCATGTACCCCTCCCGCGGCGCGACGGACGGTCGGCCCTCGACGTGCCGGTTCCCCCGCAGGTAACCTCTGGCCCTCGGAGGAGGTGCCCGTGGATGCCGCAGCCTGCGTCAGCCCCGGCTGGCACGATGCCCTCGCCGCGGGGATGTAACGATGGTGACGACGACCTTTTGCCGCATTTGCGAGGCCCACTGCGGACTCCTCGTGACCACCGAGGGGGACCGTGTCACCCAGGTGCGCCCGGACCGAGAGCATCCCGTGAGCCGGGGCTACGTCTGCGGCAAGGGCACCGGGGCGGGCAGCGTCCATCACGACCCCGCGCGCCTCGACCATCCGCTCGAACGCATCGACGGATCCTACCGAAGGATTTCGTGGTCCGAGGCGCTGCAGAAAATCGGAACCCGAGTGCGCGCGTTGCGCAAAACCCACGGCGATCGGTCGATCGCGATGTACACGGGCAACCCCACATTCTTCAACGCGGGGGCCACGCTGTGGTCGTCGGCCTTCCTCGAGGCGTTGGGATCGCCCAATTTGTTCGCATCGCATTCGGTCGATCTGAACAACAAGTTCCACGTGGCCACCGCCATGTATGGCCGTTCGCTTGTGCAGCCGGTTCCCGACTTGGCTCGCTGCCGGTACTTCGTCTGCATCGGGTCGAATCCCTTCGTGAGCCAAATGAGTGTGGTGCACCAGCCGCACGCCTTGCAGACGCTCAAGGCGATCGAAGCCCGTGGGGGACGAGTGGTGGTGATCGACCCGCGACGTACCGAGACGGCCGAGCGGGTGGGGGAGCACCTCGCGATCCGTCCCGGTACCGACGCCGTGTTGCTGCTGGGGATGCTTCACACGCTGGTGGACGACGGACTCGCGCCCGAGGTGGTGCGTCAGGTCAACGCGGTGGCCGAGGGGCTCGAGACCTTGTGTGACGCAGCTCGCGCATGGCCGGCCGACCGGGCGGCATCCATCACGGGTATCGATGCCCAACGGATTCGATCGTTGGCTCGGGACCTCCGAGATGCGGACGGTGGCGCATTGTACATGTCCACCGGGGTAAACCAAGGCCCCTTCGGCTCCATTGCGGCGTGGCTGGTGCAGGCGCTGCACGTCGTGACCCAGCAGCTCGACCGGGCCGGCGGATCGTTGGTTCCAAAGGGCGCGTTTCCCGCCTTGCAGTTGGCGAGCTGGCTAGGACTCGGCGGCTTTGATGCCCATCGAACGCGCGAGGGGCAGCATCACCGAGTCGCGGGCGCGTTTCCCGTAGGGGCCTTGGCCGATGAGATTCGGAGCCCCGCTCCGGACCGAATTCGGGCGCTTTTCGTGTGTGCGGGCAACCCGGTCCGCTCGGCGGCCGGTCGTCTGGACGAGGCGCTTGAGGAGCTTGATCTGCTCGTTGGGATCGACCTGTACCCCAACGACACAACGGCCAAGGCCGACTTCCTGTTGCCCGCGACCGACATGCTCGAACGCAGCGACTTCGCGCTGGCGCACACGTTGCTCCAGCCAGAGCCTCATGCCCAGTTCACCGAGGCGGTGGTGTCGCCAAAGGCCGAACGGCGAGAAGAATGGCGGATCTTCAAAGATCTAGCGGTGGCCTGTGGGGCTCCGGTGTGGTCTCCGACCCTGTGTGGCATCGGAGCGCGATTGCCCCTTCATCCCGACCGTTTGATCGCGGGCTTGTTGCGATGGGGGGGCCACACCACGCACCGTGCGCTGCTCAAGGAGCCCCGCGGCGTGGCCTTGCCGGCCACCGAGCCAGGCAGCTTTCTGGGACGCCGGGTGCCCCGGGGCAAGGTCAACCTCGCCCCGGACGATGTGGTGGCCGATCTCGATCGACTCGAGGCCACGATCGAGGAATGGACCACGGATGGGCTACGACTCATCGGACGACGGCATCGAAAGCGCCACAACAGCTGGTTGCCCCGCGAGTCCCGCTCGGCGCTCGGTGCCCTGTGGGTTCACCCCGATGACGCGGCACGGCTCGGCCTCGCCGAGGGCGAAGAGGTCGTCGTCCGCGGTGCATCGCACGCCATCAAGATCGTGGTGGCCATCACCGACGCCATGCGACAGGGGGTGGTTTCCCTTCCCTACGGCGGTCCCAAGGGGCTGGATCTCAACCGGCTCATGCCTCCGATGATGGAGCCCGTGAGTGGCCAAGCCGTGTTCAATGGGCATCCGGTCACCATCGAACGGGCTTAGTCGAACGGGGTCACGCAGTCGTAGTTGGTCAGCTCGACGATGCGCCCCCCGCGGACGGTCATGAACAAGGCAAGGTGGGCCTCGATGACCGATCCGGCCGGCTGGGAGCCCAGGTCCACCGCGAGATGACCCTGCCAATGCAGTCGACAAGCGATGCGCTCGCCGTGCACCAACACCTCTTCGGCCGTGTAGCGCTCTTCTCGGAGCAACGAGGCTCCACGCTTGACGCCCTCGAGCATGGCCGCCTTGTCGTGGCGGCCGCCTTTGGGAGAAAATGTGTTGGGATGCTCGATCTGAATGAGACTGTCGTCGAACAGGGCGTTCAGTTCGTCGAGGTCCTTACCCTCGATCGCACGGAGGTAGCGGTCGACGAAGGCCTGGGCGTCTGCAGGGGTCATGATGGCTCCTCGGGCAAAGATCCCGTATCGCAGCTCGCTTGGTAGTCTGACCGCGATGGACGATCCCAAACCATTGTCGCGCCTTCACGCCCGCGCGCTCGACTACCCCGAGGCCTATGAAGAACTGCCGTGGGGGCATCCGGCGATCAAGGTGCGCAAGAAGACATTTGTCTTCTGCTCGGCGCTCGACTCAGAAAACCCTGGTATCTCGGTTAAACTGACGCAGTCTCGTGAACGAGCGCTCGCTCACGACAGCGTCTCCCCCATGGGCTACGGCCTGAGCAAACACGGGTGGTGTTCGTTTTCGGACCTCGGCGCAATGCCTCTCGAGGAGCTGTTCGACTACCTCGACGAGTCCTACCGCGCGGTGGCGCCCAAGACGTTGCTGCGCAAGCTCGGGGACGGTCCTCCTCCGGCTCGAACGGCGCCCTCCGCACCGGTGGACCTCGATGCGCTGCCGCGCGTGTTGGTGGTCGGTGCGGGGCCCCGGCGCGCCCAACGGGCGGTGCGAGCCTTGGCGGAACGTGGGGTTCCCGCTGCAGCCGTGGGCCTGGAACCTGCCATCGAGGAGGCTGGGGAACTCCAGCCCGAGATTGTCGTGGTGGACGGAGCCCGGGAGGCCTTGAGGGCCGGTGAGGTGCTCGAGAGTTTGATGGCGCTGTGTCCCGATGCCCGGTGGTTCGTGGCCGAGCCTCGTCCACGCCTCTCGGTTCCCGAGTCGGTCATCGTGCTGAAGGAGCCGCCCGGCGCGGCCGATTCGGTCGAAGCAGTCCTCCGTGGGCTCGAGACCAAGGAGACATGATGTTGCTCGCAGGCCTCTGTGCCATGGCCCTAGGTGCCGAGGGCATCCAGTTCGCTCCGGATCGCCCGGGCGTGGGAGACAGCACGGTGACCACGGGGCCTGGCCACGTGGTGATCGAATTGGGCTTTGCGGCCGCCCTGACGCAACGGAGCACGACGTTGTCCACGGGTGGCCTGATCGGTCGCATCGGGCTCGATGATGGGCTGGAGCTGCGCGTTCGCCTGCCGGACCCGTTTGTGACCGAAGGGGACTTTGGCGTCGGTCCGGCGGGGCTTGGGGCCAAGGTGGGAGGTGTGCTCAACGACCGGTGGTCTTCGTCGGTGGTGGCCGAACTCCAGGTGGATCCAAACGATGGCACGGTCGGCGGATTCTTAGGCGGCAACGTGGCCGCGGCCTTCGATCGGGTGGGGGTCTGGCTAGCCGGGTCCGCCGCGGGCTCCAATGCTGTCACGGTGTTTGCTGGCGGAGGACTTGGGTACAACGTGGACGACGGCGGAGTCTACGTCAACGCAGGGTACGACTTTGGCGGGTCTACGCTGGCCGGCGTTGGCGCGTATCTGCTTCCGGGAGAGGCGTTTCAGGTCGACGCGAGTTTCGATGTTGCGGTTGCGGACGGGCAAACGACGTGGCTACCCTCATTCGGCGTCGCCTTCGGCCTCTGAGGCTTCCTCTTCGGAGACCAGGGTCACGGCGGGTCGGCCCGAGAGCGTAAACGCGGCCCAATAGAAGGGATGTCCGAAGCCCTCGGTCGTGCGCACGGCACGTTGGGCTTCGAACAGAGACTCCGAGGCGCCTTTGCCTTTGGCGAGCTGGGCGTAGAACTCGGTCATCAACACCTGGGTGGCTTTGTCATCGACCTTCCACAGCGACAGGACCTGGGTCTGGGTGCCTGCGAGCACCAAGGCCCGCCGCAGCCCATGCACGCCATCGCCATTGCGAATCTCGCCAAGCCCGGTTTCGCAGGCGCTCAATACGACGAGTCGAGTGCCCCGAAGATCACGGTTCGACCACTCTGCCGCCGTCGTGACGTTGCCTTCAAGGTTTGCGCCGGCGAACACAACCCCGCTGCGCAGGTCCGCAATGTCCGTCACGCCGGTGGCGAGCGGCTCCACGGGCGCGTTTCCGTTCTTCGGACGGCCCAGTCCCCGATCGTCTGACGTGAAGGAGCGTTGGAGGGTGGGCTCGAGGTTCGCTTCGAAGAAGCCATGGCTCGCGATGTGCAGGAACTGAGGCCGACTCACCTTGGCGACGGCGGCCTCGGTGGCCTCCGCCCCCCGGAGCACCTGCGTATCGGGGAACGCAGCGGCGATGGACTCCCCTTCGGCTACGGTGCCGGGAAGCCTCCCCCAGGGCCGACCGGTGCCGTAGTCGATGTCGAAGACGGCCAAGGGGTTGGTGGTTTCGGCGTCCCAGGCGCCCAAGAAGGGGCGTTCCCGACCGCTCGTCAGGTAGGCGATGCGGGGCAGGTTCCACACGTCATCGGATGCCCGCCCAATCACGAGCTGGAAGGGGACGTGCGCCAGCAATCCGTCGGGCGAGATGATCACTCGAGGGGCTCGGGTCACCCAGGGCACATCCCCAAAAATACGGGCACGGAGGTCGTCGGCCAGAGGAGCCACGTCGCGCAGGGCCGTCATCGCACCCCGGAACCGACGCACCGCCTCATCGATGGCCTTGGCGGGCCCGACGTCGACCCCATGGATCGATCCCCCGCGTTCCAGGGTGTAGACGGCGTAGCGTTCTTCGCCGTATGTGTCGGATTTCGCGTCCCAGGGTCGGTAGACCACAAACTCGACCAGCAACATGCGCGAGTCGAGGGTCGACGCGATGTCGGAAGGCTCGATGAGCGAGGCGATGGCGCGGTAGGGCCGTGATTTGAGGGCGAGGCGCTTCTGGAGTTCGGCCACGCGCCCCCGCAGGGCCTTGACCTCCCGACGAGGAGGGTTCTTTCGCGCCAAGAGCTGGTCGAGCTGTTCCGTGGCCAACAGTAGGGCATCGAGCCGCTGCTGGCCCTCGTCGTCCGCGGTCTCCCTAACGATTTCACGCGTGGCGTACTCGGCGTCGACGAGCTGACCCTTGCGACGCAACAACGTCCGAAGTGCAAGTGCCGCCCAGCGTGGGTCGGTCGATGCGGTCTTCAGATGCAGGCTCACGACCTTCGAGGTGGTAGCGGCCAAGGGGGCGATAATGGCGCGTCGCTCATCGGGCGTGCCCACAAGCAACGCATCTCTCACGCGACGGTCTTCAGCATCGAGCAGAACGTCGAGTTGCTCGAGCGTGGGTACGGGAGCGGCGAGGGCACCGAAGAGCGAAAACAGCAGGGCCAACATGCGCCCCGTCTTAGCGGATCCGGCGGAGTTTAGCGATGCTCGTTGATAACGGCGAGTTCAATCATCGCCGCCGCGCCGCTGGTCTGCGCAGTGACGAAGGCAAGCCCCGGACGAATTGCCTGGATTTGGCCTTCCTGGACCTGGAGCACCGTAGGATCGGAACTGACCCACGTGACCTCGCCCACGGCGACCGAACGGCCCGATCGTACGGCTGAAAGGTCGAGCCGAGCGGTGTCACCGGGCCGTAGCGACGAGGGGACTCCGGTGACTCGCAATTCGGTCACGAGGTCGACCTCGAGGGTCCATGTCACTTCCTGTCCGCGCCAGCGAGCCACCACTGGGGTTCGGCCCGGGCCACGGGCGACGATGTACTCCGGACGGACTTCGGCGACTTCCCGGCGCGGGACCAAGAGGCGCAACCCCATCGGCTTCGATCCGTCCGACAAACGGAGCGTGGGGCCATCGACGGGACCCAGCTCGTGAACCTGAATGTGATCTGGACCCTCGATGAGGAGCACGGGGTCCTCGTGCAGGCTGCAGGCTATGGAAAGGCCCACGGAAGCGGTTCGCCAGTTCACGGGAGAAACCTCCGCACGCGCTAGGACGCGCGTGTCCGCTATGTGGCGGGTGTACAGCCTAGCCCATGCTTTCGCGCGGAACTGGACCGGTGCCGCCCTGTAACGAGGTGCTCGGATCCTACCGGAGTTCGACCACCGCGATCTGGACACCTCGTGACAATCGAGCTGCCGCCTCGGAGGCGCTCGAACCGAGCGGAAGATGGGACGCGTCCGCGGGGGCTTGCCCGAGTGCGGGGTCGACGGCGACGGTCTGGGCGCCCAGGCGGACCGTGGCCCACGCATGCGGATACAGAGCAGGTCCCACCGTCCCTTCGCGGTAAACCACCCCCCCGACGGTGTCCGCCTCGAGGCCGAGTTGTCGGGCCAGGTGGACAAACGCCGCCGCCGCCTCATCACAGTCGCCACGGCCCGCCCGAAGCGCCTCGGCGGCATCCAACGTTCCGGGCTGAGGGACGCCGTCGAGGGTCTGCCTGACGTGAACCACGAGCTTTTGGATCGCAACGCGCGCGTCGGGCGCATCGGCCACCCAGGTATCGGCCTCGGAGGGAGGATGCGGGGGGATCGGAACGGCGGGGATCTGAAGCCAAATGGGAGCGTCGGTGCGCGTCACGACGCCATCGACGAGGAACCGGCCGATCAACGCCCGCTCCGCTCGGGGCTGGGCGGCGACGGGGATGGCGTAGAGGCTCACCGGATCGAAGGTGTCGAAAGAGGTCGGCGCCGAGCCCCGTTCGAGCGTGAAGCTGCCTTGCGTGGCTCGTACGAGGCCTTGGTCGTCCCAGGTCGCCTCGCCCTTCCCGGCCGAGCCCGTCCAGCGCACGACCGTGGTGTCGGACTGCGCGTCCACTTCGACCTCGCCCGTCACCACTTCGAGGGAAAACGGATCCACGAGCGGCCAGCGGCCGGACCGTGGGGGAGGCCATGCGTCGGGAAGCCAGGCGGCTCCGGTCCACGTTCGCGACCCCGTGGGGGACCACTGCAGGTAGCTGGCCGCGGGGCCGTCCGCGGGACCGGCCATGCGACTGCCTCCGCGGACCGCGCGACGGGTGCCTCCCAGTTGAAGCCAGGTCGTGCGGCGTCGCACGATCACCGTTTCATCGTCTTCGGAGAAGACCGATCGACGTTCGGTGCCAATGCGCAACGCTTGGCCTTCGATGCCCCGGACCGACAGGACGTAGTCGGTTGATGGGGCATCACGTGGCGCCGTTGGGGCCCCTCGGAATGGGTCGGGCGAGGAGCAGCCGAAAAGGAAGAGTGCCAGGACGACCGGACTACTCGTACAGCGAGCGGAAGAACCGGCTGCTGCGGGTTCCGCCTTCGCAGCTATCCCATGAAAACCAGACGAAATGGGCCTTGCCCTTGATCTGGTCGTAACGCACGAACTTCCAGGCACGGCTGTCTTCGGAGTTGTCACGATTGTCGCCCATCACGAACACGTGGCCAGGCGGCACCGTCACCTGGCCCCCCGGTTCGGCCCCGGGCGGCGGGTAGTCCGCGAGGTGGCCGGGAAGCCCCACTCGCGTCAGCATCTCGTGGTCGACGTCGGCAAGGTGCTCAACCCACAGCTTCGTGTCGGCCGGTGTGCACTTGTCGTTCACGAACGTGTACCGCTTTTGGTATTCCCGTTCCTGAGGCTCCCCGTCGAGCACCACTTGGTTGTCGATGACCTTGATGGTGTCGCCCGGAATGGCCACGACGCGCTTGATGTAGTTGACGGACTCTTGTTCAGGGAAACGGAAGACGATGATGTCGCCGCGTTGGGGATCGCCCCAGTCGAACACCTCGATGCGCGGCACGACCCAGAACGTGTCCATGAAGGGGATCTCGATCAGGGTCTGGGGCACCCACAGCCCATACTGGGCCTTACTGACCACAACGTGGTCGCCGATCTGCAACGTGGGGACCATCGAACCGCTGGGAATGCGGAACGGCTCGAAGACGAAGGTTCGGATGGCGAGCACCGCGAGAATCGCGGGGAGCCAGGTGCGAACGACATCGCGGACAAAGCCGGCCGTATGCGGGCGATCGTCCTCGATCAAATCCGGATCACTCACCCGTGCACTCCTCTGGACGTGGCGAACTGTAACCCACGGCCCCGGGGACGGTAGAGGACATCGTGGCCATCGAACACCGTTTGAGACAAGCTGTGCAACGTCCACCGGCTCGGCTGGAGGAAGAGGCGCCTCGCGCCGCGGTTGCCGCCATCGTAGACGCTCGGGGCGACCTGTTGCTGATGCGGCGCGCCGAACATCCCGATGACCCCTGGTCGGGGCATTTGTCCTTTCCTGGCGGCCGAGTCGAGCCTTCGGACGTCGACTCGCTGGCCGCTGCCATCCGCGAGACGAGCGAAGAGATCGGGTTTGATCTGTCGCCCGACCAGCTGATCGGGCCGCTCGATGATCTGACGACGCGGCCGGTTCGCCGTCACCTCATCATCGAACCGTTTGTGTTCTTCGTGCCCGAACCCGGACCCTTCCAACTCAACGAGGAAGTGCAAAGCCTCCATCGGGTCCAGCTTGATGCGCTGCTGACCGGCGTGGGACGCACGCAGTTTCCGTTGTCGTGGAAGGGCGAGACGATCGAATTGCCATGTGTGGATGTGGATGGGCTCCGACTGTGGGGTCTCACCCTTCGCATGGTGGATGACCTGCTTCACCGCATCGACGGTCGGGGGGTGGGGTTGGGCCGTCCTACGCCGGAGTGAGCAGCTGTTCGATCTGCTCGATCCAACTCGACAGCCGCAACGGCTTCCAAAGCACTCGCGCCCCTACGGCGTAGGCCCGGGCTTCGTCGTTGGGCGTCGCCTGGCCCGTAAAGAGAATCGAAGGGACGTTGGGGTAGCGCGGCCGGAGGGTTTCGAGCAAATCGAGCCCGTTCCGGCCTCCCAGACGGTGATCCACGCACACCAATGACAGTTCCTCGTCGGACGCCAAGGTCTGCAAGCTGGCTTCCGCTTCGTCGGCGGATGTCGAGGCAACCGCCCGATAGTCAGGGAGACATACCTGGATCGCGTCCTGCAGGACCTCCACTAGGTCCGCCTCATCGTCGACAAGAAGGATGACGGGTTTCAAAGCTTGTCCCAAGTGGTGAACGGTTGCGTCGATGGTGGTACCACAGCCTCGGCGGAATTGCATCGATCCACCTGAAGATGCACGCGATCCTCGTGCCGGATCCGGGCGGCCGGGGACCCGTTGCAATGGGCCGCCGAAGGAAACGCCCTGCGAACAACGCCGACAAGCGGCGCGTGGCAGCGCGGCGGGGTTCGCAACTGTAAGGGTACATAGGAGGCTCGGTGACCGAACCCAACTACGTGTCCCTCGAGGACTTCGCAGCAAACTTCGGGGACGACAGCGACGCCGTTCCCGGCTGGGTCCACCCTCACGCACGGACCCCTGCAATTCTCGAAAGGCTCGGCGTACGCTACCGCCTTGAGGACGTGCTCGACACCGTGGTGGCGTTGCAGCGCGCAGAGCGATTGCAGGGCGGCATCTACGCCGGACCCGCCAGCATGTCCCACGTTTACCGCTCGGTGTTGCAGTCCGCGCGAACCCTGCACGTTGCGGTCCCCCCGGCGATTCTCGCGGGGTGTGGAATGCGCATGCAGGGCTGCTTTGGCACGGATGGCCGCGCTTTTCTCTACCTGTCGACCTTTTTCTTTGATCCGGCGGACGAGGGCGAGCGTCTGTTCATGGCGGGTCGATTCTGCGGCTATATCGCCGCGAAGTTGGTGACCGCGAATACCCTTTACGCCCTGATTGCCGACAATGGCGGTGTCCGGTCGATTGCCCGTCGTGGCATCGGCCCGGTCCTCGATGTGGTGCTCGCGCCGCTTTCGCTGGGCGTGCGCATCGCGCTGTCGCGATGGCAGCGAGCGTCAGAAGTGACGGCCGACCGGGCGGGCCTCATCGTGTGTCGGGATATCGAGATGGCCGCCATGGCGCTGATGCGCCAGTCGCTCGGACGGCGGCCGCTCATCGACAAGGAGACCTACCTGGATCAGCATCGCAATTCCGATACCTCTCCGGGCCGTTGGGCCGAACTCTTGGCCGGGGCGCCGTGGGTACACAAGCGGATCCGTGCGATGGAGCTGTTTACCCAGTCGCAAGTGTACGCAGAACTCACGGGAGAGCCGGTCGAGGACCCGATCTCCACCGAAGAACTCAACCAGCGGACCACGCAGATCTTGGGGGTGTCGTGATGACGACCGAGCGCATGGTGCAAGACGCACTGCAGGCGGCGGGCGACCCCGCTGGCGCCTTCTTGTGGCGTCGAGTTTGCCGCGATCTCGACGGGGAGCTTCGGATTGGGGTGGTGGCGAAGGATGAGTCGGTCGCACAGCGATTGGTGCGTCAGGTCGGAACGGCCGATCACGTGGAGTGGGTGACCCTGCGCGCGGCCGATGCCGATGGCGATGATGGGCAGCCGACCTTGGGGACCCAGGACCGGATGCTGGGCGTCCATGCGCTGGTGTGGGCGACGCCCGCGGTGGCGCCGCTCGGAGGCGAAGAACGTCGCGGCATGGCGGCGCTGGTCGAAGCGGGCGCCCCGAACCGCCGCGCAGTGGCGATCGCCGACCTGTCGTTGCTTGCCAACATGGTCCCCGATGAAGGGGACCCCGAGACCCACGCCGCCGCGGTGGCCGAAGAAGCCACCGAAGTGCAGCGGCGTATTGAGTCGTTGGCGGGTGACACCTGGTCGGTCGTGCGAGGCGATGACCTGCCCACTTGGGTGTCGCAGGCCAAGGAGGCCCACACCGAACTCATTCGAGACCGGCGCCGCACCGTCGCGGATCTGCTGCTGTCCGATGCCTTGCGGCGCGCCATGGATGCGGTGGAGCAGGCGGCCTCCGACGTCGCTCGGGTCGAGGAGCTGCTCGCCTCGGAGGATGCCCAGCTCGAGGTGGCACGAAAAGCGGGTCAGCGCGTCGCCGCGCATCTGCTGGGCGCCATTCGTCGGGAAACCGAATCGTTGCTCGTCGACCTCGGCAGTTTCCTCGTGTCGCTCGAGGGCGACATACCCGGTCAGGTTGAGTCCATCGGTGATCTCGAGACCGTCCGGCGCACCCTGCCCCACTGGTTGCATCACGTCGTCGAGGAGTGGATGGAAGAGCGCCTCGCAGTATGGCGAGCGCGGATTCTCGAAGACCTGGCCGAAGTGAACATCGATGATGGCGACCTCGACCGTGCACAGCTCCTGGTGCCGGCCTTACATCCGGCTCCGGTACGCGCCGAAGGCAACTGGACGCAGCGCCTTGGCATCACCGCGGCGGTGGGGGGCGGTGCGGCGATGCTCATCATGGGGTGGTGGGTGCCTGGGCTGTTGTCCGTGACCGGAGGCATTGCGTGGTCGGCGCTCGGTCGGCGAGCCGCGGAGGCCCAGAACCGGCGGGCGCTGATCGACACCAGCATCGAGGCTGTGCGAGGCATGGGCACCGATGCGGACAAGCTGCTGCGCGACCAGCTCCAGGCGCTGGAAGATGAACTCGAACGACTCGGCGACGAGCGAGCCGATGCGGTAGCCCAGGATCGAGCCCTTGAACGTGCCGATCTGTCCGCCCAGCGGACGGCCCGGTTCGAACGACAACGGGCGCTCGAAGGGGTGCTGATGGACCTGGAGCGCCGCATCCAAGGACTTAAGGAGGCCACCGCGTGAGCTCGCACATCCTCGACGACTTCGTCAAGAAGCGAGAGCGTGGCGCGGACCTTCTCGATCGCCTTGCTGAGGTGGTCGATCGCTTTGGCCTCGACGAGGCCACAGGTCCACCGGCGAGTGACGCGCGTGGAACGGGACCGTCCGCCTATCTGCGATCGACTGCGCAACGGGTGCGCGAAGGCCGGTTTGTGGTGTTGCTCCTGGGCTGCTTTTCATCCGGCAAGTCGACGCTCCTCAATGCGCTGCTCGGCCAGCCGGTGCTGCCCGTCAAGGTCAACCCATGCACCGCCATCCTCACCGAACTCGTGTACGCCGAAACGCCATCGGTGACGGTCCATCATCACGACAAGGATCCCGAGATCCTCACGATGGAAGCGTTCCTCGACCTGTACCAGCTGCGGACGACGTCGGAGGATGAAGCGGGAGCAGAAGCGACCGACCGCTTTGGAGGCATCGATCGGGCGGTGGTAGGCTACCCGCTGCCATTGCTTCGAAACGGCGTGGTCCTGCTCGACACGCCAGGTTTGGACGACGATCCGGTGCGCACAGCACGCACCTTGTCGAGTCTGCCCGACGCTGATGCGGTCATCGTGGTGTTGTCGGCCAATCGGTTCCTCACCGATCTCGAGCGGAAGACGCTGCGGCGAGAGTTGCTTCCGCTCGGTCTGACGAATCTGTTTTTCCCGACCACCATGGTGGACTTGCTTTCGCTCCTCTCCGACGATGCCGATGCGGCCCTGGCGGACCTCCGGAAGAAGGCTCGAGAGGCCCTGGGACCGCTGGCGCTGGTGAATGGCGAAGACCGCTTCGAGGAACGCTTCTTCGAGATTGACGCCCGGTCAGCCTTGCGGGCCCGATGGAACGGTAAGGCGGGGGCGCGGCGGCAGCCCGAAGATGCCGATGCCTTTGCCCAGTCGGGATTGGCCCGATTCGAGTCGACCCTCGAGCGGTTCCTCGTCGACGAGCGCGGTCACGCCCAGCTCGCCCACCTCCACAACACGGCAGTGCGCATCGGCGATGAAGTGCGCCGGGTGGCAGAACTCGATCGCGCGACCGCATCTGAGAGCGTCGAGGCGCTGCGCGAGCGCCAGGCGGAGTTGGAACCTCGGTTCGCCGAACTCGAGGTCATCGCCCGACGCGTCGCCCGCACCGTTGATGGGTTTATCGACCGGCAGCGGGCGCTGGTCTGGCAAGATCTCCGCGAATTCATGGCCAAAACCGAGGCGGAACTTCCGTATGCGGTGGCTGAGTTCGATCTGGGGGGACTCGCGGGCCTTGACCTGGTGACCCAGCGAGGCCGAGCCCGTGTCGAAGCCCAGATTCGCACCCAGCTCGAAGCGTGGCTCGAAATGCGCGTGACGAAGTGGCAGGCCTCGCTCAAGCCCCGCATCGAGAACAGCTTGCACGACCTGCGCAAGGAACTCACCGCGGATGCCGCGGACTTTGACGCCCTGTCCGAGCAGATCGTGACGAACTTCGCGGGTGGGGCGTTCAAGCTGCCGGGGGCACCTTCCGACGATGAACGGGTCGATCCCGTGGAACGCTGGTTCTCGGTGGCGATGGGCGCCGTGATGTTGTCGCCGGGGGCGATGGCGGCTGGTTGGTCCGAGGGGTTTGACGGCGCGTTGAAAGGCGCGGCCTCCCGGCTGGGGGTTCGCCTTGCGTTGATTACGCTTGGCGCATTGCTCGGTCCGGTGGGCTGGGCGGGGCTTCTGTTGTACGTCGTTTCCGACGCCGTCTGGCTCGTGCTGACGGGTGGATCGCAGCTCAAGCGCCTCCGAGAACAGGTGGCCCTACGGCTCAAGGGCCAGTTGGTGCAACAGGTCGATGAGGCCCGCGAAGAGGTCGAGGAACGTGTGGCCGAGGGCCTACGACCGGTTCGCGATGCGCTTGTCGCAGCAGCTGAAGATGAGGCCCGGGAGCTGCACGCGCTCCTCGAGCGCACGATTTCCGCGCGGGAGCAGGCGGTACGCGACGCCGCGGCCCGTTCGGAGGCCTGGACCGAGGCGTTGGAGACCTTCGAGTCGCTGACGGGCGAGCTTCAGTCCCTCACCGATCGGGAGCCTCCGGCGTAGGTCAGTTCGTGGGCTTCAACGGGGTGAGGGTCGCCTGTGGCGGCGTGGCCGGCAATTCGGGGGCGGCGACCAGGCGTTCGATGACGAACTGGCGTGCCCCACCGTTGCGCAGCCGTTGGGCGCCGTAGCTCACCCACTGGTTGTCGAACCAAGGTTCAACCGTCATCGACTGGCTGCGTACAAGCGTCCGGTCGTAGGGCACGAGTTCGGTCTCCGCGCGGTCCTCGACGAGGATGCCCCGGTGGAACACGCGCGACACCAGGCGCTCCCCCGATGCGTAGGCCAGGGTGGCCACGTCGCCGTCCAGGCCGACCTTCACGTGGGGTTCAATTCGGGAGCCGCCCACGTTGCGCATGGGCAATGAGGCATCCCAGGCCACCGATCCATCGGGATCAATGGCGGCGACAATGGCGTGCGTAAACCAGTATCCGTCGCCCACATCGAGGGTTTGGGCACGAACTCCTCCATCCACGTCGACCATGACGACCCGCGGCACGGTGCCCAGTCGAGGAACGAAGATCTCGCCGCTCACCACAATGCGGCCGTCGTGCAGCTGTGCATCGTGGGTCGCAAACCGGACGTCAATGTCGACGTCGCTGCCTCGGCGCTGGCGCTCCGCCACTTGCTTGCGTTTCTGATTGCGCCGCTCCGGCGGGAGATCGTCGAAAAAGTGCCCCAGCGAGCTGAAGCTGTGCGTGGCCACGTACGTGAGGTGCCCCGATGGATCGAACCGGGCGGCGTAGAAGCCTTGGGCGCGGGTCCCCGTGGCCTCGTCGGCGTAGGTGCCCACCGCGAGTTGGTGCCCTTCGTCGAGAACATGACGCTGGATGTCGAGCAGGTTGAGGTCGGGAACCTGCAGCACAATGTCGTTGGTGAGGCGTCCTGCCTTGGCCACCGCCACGTGCTGGGTGTAGCGCCCTTCGAGAGCGGTGCGGTAACTGACGTCGACCACGCCACGGTCTGGGTCCGCGGTGAGGCGCTGCAGCTCGATGGTTTCGGGCGTGCGGGGAAGCGAGACGGCCTTCGATACGCCGGACTTCAGGTCGAGGTGGCGCAATCCTCCGCCTTGGTCGGAGCGACCATCGACCATCACCAGCCAGGCGTCCTTGCCGACCATCTCGAAGTCAACCACGCGCCGGGAACGGTGTTTGAGGGGCACGAACCAGGCCTGGTAAGTACCGTCGCGCACGTTGTGTCGGGTCACCAACGCCAACGCGCGTCGCTGGAACACGGCCCAAGCTGCATCATCGCGGTAGAGCGTGCGCAGGGGGGCGTCCGTGACGATTTCGGGTAGGGGCACCGACCACTGCAACGACAGATCGTTGTCGTAGTGCCGCGCGACCATCACGCCGCGATCTTCCGTGTAGATCACCAGGCCGTCGTCCCCCACGGGTTCGACCGCCCAAGGTGCGTTTGGTCGAGTGGCGAGCGTGCGTTGATCGACCGTTTCAATCACGTTGGTCGCTGGAACGTGGGCCTGCGCGACCAGCGCGGTGACGAGCCACATGGGTCCCTCCGATTGGAGCCTTTCCGTACAGGCATTGTACGTCTTGGCGACATCTTCTGGGGTCACGGCTGGTCGTTCGGTCGGTTGAAGGCCCTGTCGTCGCGGTCAGGGAGGAGGCGGTTGCTCTTGGGTGTAGACCACGAATTGGCGCGTCACGGGGCGGTTCATCGCACTGTAGATGGGCAGGATCGATTCGTAGGGAACCGACGCATCCACGGTGAGCCACCAGACGCCGCTGTTGTCGGCCTGCCACGAGGCGCCAACGAGCATCCCTTTGGACGACAGCCCCCAGGTGGCCAACGCCTCGGTCACCGCGGTCGTCGAGTAGGTCTCGAGCGCGTCGTAGGGCTCTCCTTCGGCGAGCGTCAACACCGAGGCCTGCCGGGCTCCGTCTTGCACGGCCCGACTCACCGCCTGTCGGGTGAGCCCCCACAAGGCAAAGTCGATGGAGCCGGTGATCATGATCAAGGCCACCGGCATGCAAAGCACGAACTCGACGGCGCTGGCTCCTCGTTTGAACCCCATCATCGAGCACTCCGCTGAAATTCGAGGCGCACGACCACCTCATCGCTGAGCAGGGAGTGGTCCTGCACCCAAGGAACCACCCCCGAAAAAGGCACGGTGAATTGGCAGCGCAGCACCCGGTTGGGAGCGTCTCCTTCGAGGGTCGCGGTGGCCACGCAGTCCTTACAGGAGCCCGCTTCCGACTCGTAGGCGGTCTGGATGGCCGCCGAAGCGGCGGCAAGCAACGCGTCGGCATGCGAATCGTGAATGCCAGGGTCATGCAGCGAACCGGCTCGGCACCCCTCGGCGACTGCACCGCGCACGTTGGCTTGTTCCACCAACAGCCAGCTGTAGTGCATGCTCGCACCAACGAAGGCCACGAAAACGGGCAGCAGCAGGGCAAATTCCAAGGCGTTGGCGCCGCGGCGTCGCATGTTCACTCCACCAACGTGATGGGCAAGGACTCCGCAATGTCGCGGAAGATGTCATCGAGGTCGCTCGAGTTCTTCGCGAGCACGAAATAGCCATCGCCCTGGGCGACATCGCGCATCCAAGACCCATTGGCGCGGTAGCTCACAAGCCAGGTGTGAACCTCCTGTTCCTGCCACACCTTCTTGGACAGCGCGATCGATTCGGACGTGACTTCGCTAGAGCCTCGGCGAGCCCCGGTGTAGGTGTAGCGCCAGCGCTCCTCGCGATGCCCAAGGGTGTCGCGGAGCGTGTGAGCGCCCACTCCGGCCGGTTGCCCGTCGGTGACCACGATCATGGCGCGGTACACGCTCGGATCCTGCTGCTCGGCGAACATCTGTCGGGCCATCTCGATGCCAATTGCGTGGTCGGTGCCCGTCTCGTCTTTGTATTCCCGAGGCATGTGCGGCCAGCACTCCCCTTCCGAGAAGTCAGTCGCACGGTCGATCTTGCAGCCCTTGGAGTTTGGCGTGCCCGCTTTGCTGGCCGTCCGCATGTCCGCCCAAACGTCGCGGACGCCGTTGGTCACGGCCAGTTCCGCGGGTTGCAATGGGGTGAACTCCGTTCCGAATTGACCGTGGAACGTGACCATGCCGATGCGGTCGCCGTCGCTCGCCGTCCCCGTGAGTTGGTCGAAGATGGTGACCGCGCCCTCTCTGGCGCCTTCGAAGGGGGTGAATCCCCAAGAGTTGGTGATGTCCATCACGACGATGGTGTGCAGCGAGCGCACCGCGGCGGTGGCATCCGCGGCGCGAATCGAGGTTCCAAGACCCCAGAAGCTCGCGAACGGCAAGGTGATGTCGACGTCCACGGCCACTCGAACCGCGTTGGCGGTGTTGGAGTTCACCGTGAAGGCACCGTTCTCGTACATCCCAAACTCGACCGCTTGAGCCCGGGGCGTCAGTCCTGCGACCCGATTCGCAGCGATGATGCGGCGGGCTGCCGCATCGGCCACGCTGCGGTCGTGCGTGGATCGGAGCCGCAGGATGCCTGCGTGAGCGGCGGCATCGCAGACCGCCTGGATTTCGGCTTCCGCCAGCCGAATCAGCGACAGGTCAACGAGGAACGCCCCGAAGGCGATGAACACGACCCCGGCGACTGCAAAGACCGTGGCGTACCCGCCTCGTCGGTGCCCCATCAAAACCGTTCTCCTTGCGTGGCGAACGCGATAGGAGGGCGGCGTGTCACCCACCTACCGACTTTTCCGTTCTGTGATGGCACTCCTCGCGGGCCTCGGCCTACTGGTGTGGAGTGCTCAGGTCCCCCTTCCCTTCGTCGGTCCCGAGACCTCGTTGTTGAGCTTCGCTATGGTGCTGATTGCGCTGTTGGGCGGGGTTCGCTTGGCGACGGTGACCACGGCGGTCTACGTCGGACTGGTCTATGTCGGCCGATTGCCCTGGCAGGGACTCGATCCGTCCGCGCTGCAGCTCCCCCAGGAACAGCAGCTGGGCTACCTCGGGGGGCTGGTCGCAGGGGCGTTTCTCACCGGATTGTTGTACCGCCGAAACAGCTGGCTCGGCCTATCGTTCGCGGCATTCGTCGGGCACGTGGCGCTGTTTGGGGTGGGCGTGGCCGTATTGGCCCAGACCATGGGGCCTACCTTCGCCATGGTCGGCGGTGCCTGGCCCTACGTTTTCGGCGCCGTCGTGAAGAGCGTGTTTGCCGCCCTGCTGGTGGCCATCTTCCGGCCCCCGTTCGACGACCCGTAGTCATCAGGCCGACGGTGGCGTCACGTAGGTGTGGAACTCTCCTCGCTCGCCGAACGCGTCGATTTCATCGGGCAGCGAGGCGACGAACCGTGCGTCGTAGACCTGCCCCACCTCACCGTGCCCCCCCGGAGTGGCGGACAGGGTGATGTGAGCCTTAGACGACCACAATCGCGTCTTTAGCGCATCGTAGGGAACCTGCCAGAGGGGAAACGCCAGTTCGATCCCACGAGGTTCGGCCCAAGGGCCCAGCGTCTGCTCTCGGAACCCTCGAATCTCCTTGAGATGAAGGTCCCCAAATGCCAGGCGGGCCACCGGCGTGACGCGGTTCACGGTGTCGAGCCCTTCGTAGACGACGTCCGCGTACGGTCGATCGGGGCGCAAGGGAACCATCAGGAGGTCCACGTCGAGCCAGCGTGCTTGGGCTTCGATGGCCTGACGGCTCACTTCTTGATGCGCCACGAGATCGTAGCGCGGATCGAAGGTGGTCAACCAAAGGACGGTGCGGCCGGCCTCTCGGAGCGCCAACCACGTGAGGTAGCTGTCTTTGCCGCCACTCCAGAACAGGACGTCGACGGGTCCGGTCGGTCGGGCTTGGGCTCGGACTCGAAAACTCGGCCCTTCCGCGAGCCGCCGCGACTCGGGGTTGGAGACGCCAATGTGCCCGAAGGGGCAGTGCCGGCAACCGGATCCACAGCATCGGCCGCGGTCCGCGAGGGTGGTCGCGGTGAACACGTGGTAGCCCGTCGCAGGGTCAAGATAGGTCTTTTGTCCAGCTTCAACCGCAGCATCGTGCCGCCTCTGCGCTTTGGCCTCGATCATGTTGGCTCTCACATTGGAGTCAAGGTCCGTATCGCGAGGCTGCAGGTTTGCAGTGTGGAGCTGCAGTTTAGGCCTTCTTTGCGGTGGTAATGCACGCCTACGGAGGCGGCATGCATCTCGAAAGCGAAGACGGCACGCAACTCGAAGCCACGCACTACCCCGGTCCTCAGGCTGGCTGGGTGTTCATCGGCAGCGCGACGGGTGTACCCCAGCGCTTCTACGCGCCCATGGCCCGCTGGCTCGTCGAGAACGTAGGCGTCAACGTCCTGACGCTGGACTACCGGGGCGTGGGTGCCTCACGCCCCGAGACGCTGCGGGGCTACCCCGCTACCAAACGAGACTGGGCCCGCGATTTTGCGGCGGGGGTCGCGTATGCCGCCGAACGGGGACCCACGGTGGTGGTTGGCCACAGCTTTTGTGGCCACGCCTTTGGCATGACCACAGCCCATCGCAAGACCCGGGGCTGCTACGTGTTCGCTGGAGGGGCGGGGTGGCATGGGTGGATGCCCCGGGGCGAGGGACTTCGCGTCTGGGCGGCGTGGAACGTCCTCCTTCCTCCCTTGGTGAGCCTCTATGGCTACCTGCCCGCCCGACGGCTCGGCATGGGGGAGGACCTTCCGCGCGGGGTCTACAAGGATTGGCGTCGTTGGTGCAGCTATCCCAACTACTTCTTCGACGACCCCTCTGCGGCAGACTTCACGGGGGAGTTCGAACAGGTTGAGGCACCCGTGGTCGCGGTGAACAGCGTAGACGATCGGTGGGCACCGCCCCGAAGCGCCCAGGCGCTGTTCGCGCACTACCCCAATCACCGCTTAGTGACGGTCGACCCTTCCGCGCTGGGGGTAAAGGGCATTGGTCACCTGAACTATGTTCGGCCAAAATGCAAGGCGCTATGGTCAGATATGGGAAATTTCGTTCGTGAACGAATGGAATTGAAATGATCTGAGGAGGAGGGCGTAGCCAACCAAGACGGAGGTCTTCGTTGTCCTACTCTTTGACCCGCCCCGATACGCAGAGTCGCAACCTGGCTGTGATCGCGCATCTCGCTGCGTACAGCGGGCTCATCTTGCCAGCGCTTGCGCCGATCATCATTCCCATCGTGGTGCTCGCGATCAAGCCTCATGACGAGTACGTGCGGGAACATGCGCTCGAATCGCTGAACCTCGAGATCACGCTGTGGCTTGCGATCGCGTTCTTTGGCCTGTTGAGCTTCTTGTTGATCGGGTTGCCGTTCTTGCTGGTGACGATTCTGTTCGGGCTCATCGCCCCGATTCCCGCCGCCATCGCGGCGGCGACGGGTGAACCGCATCGATACTCGTTCATCATCCGGTTCTTCAACTAGCGCTCGCCTCGCTCGGCGGTGGCTTCTCGTTCGTTACGAGAAGCACCATGAACGGCGCGTGGTTGCACCCCAAACTAAATCCGACGCTGCGGGCGCTCATCAACGCAACGAGCGACGCCATCATCGTCACCGACCTAAAGTTCACGATCTTGCGGTTCAATCGAGCCGCCGAGCGGCTGTACGGATGGCGCAAGGACGACGTCGAGGGCCGCATGATTGGGGAGGTGGTACCGACGACCTACCTCGACGCTGCCCCCGGCGATGTTCTGGAGTCCTTTTGGAAGGAAGGCGCGTGGTCAGGTGAGGTCATTCAGCGTACGCAAAGCGGCCAGGGTCGCTTCATCGCCTCTTCGGTGAACCTGGTTCGCGATGACGACGGAACGGCGGTGGGCGTCATCGCCATCAACCGTGACATTACGGAAGCCCGTCGTGCGCAGGCTGCGCGTGGTCTGATCCATCAGCTCGCGCGAAGCATGGTAACGGCACCGGTCGGACGCACCCGCGGTCGGGCCATCGAAGTGTTGTGCGCGGCACTGGGCAGCCGGAGCGGCCTGCTCGCGGTCGTTGACCATGCGGGCGACCTGTTGTGCTCGACCAACGAGCGCAAGACGTTTGTGTGGCCGCGTGTGTCGTGGTCGCGGGTGCTACCAGACCAGACCTCGATCATCGAGCTTCGCCAGGCCCCCCACCTTCCCCTGCCGGGGGTGGTGGCTGCGCTTGGTTCGGTGCTGGTTGGGCCCATTGGCGGCGGCCACGGTCGCCTCGGCTACCTCATACTGCAGCGACCGGCGGACTCTCC
The DNA here is from genome assembly GCA_039208735.1 of Myxococcota bacterium. GTDB lineage: Bacteria > Myxococcota_A > UBA796 > UBA796 > DRPG01. The sequence goes on from JBCCQY010000003.1 coordinate 87,279, forward strand.
AGATTCGAGTGAAGGCCATCTGCTCGAGCTTCTAAACGAGGCGGCCGACCAGCTCGCACCGATTCTGCGGGCGCAACGCCAGCGAGACCAACAACGTCAAGAGCGTGCGGTGTTGGCAGATCGGGTGCGCCAGGGCCAGCGACTTGAGGCCGTAGGACGCCTGGCCGGCGGCATTGCGCACGATTTCAGCAACCTGCTCACCATCATCGCCAACCACGCGGATCTTGGCTTGCGGCAAGAGGCGGCGGGCAAAACCCAGATGCATCTTGAGGCGATCAGTCGGGCCGCAGACCGTGCCATGGCGTTGACCTCCCAATTGGTGGCCTTCGGTCGCAAAGCGCCCGGCACGTTGGGCTGCCTCGATCTAGCGGCGGCGTTGCGGGAACTCGAACCGCTCATCCAACGGCTGATCGGCGAAGATATCCTGGTCGATGCTTCGATTCTCGAAGAGTCGGTGTGGATTCACGGCCAACGCAGTCCCATGGACCAGATCATGCTCAATCTGGTGGTCAACGCACGGGATGCCATGGAAGAAGGCGGGCGACTGACGATGATTCTGGATCGTCAACCGGCGCCAGCCCATGCGGGCCTCGCCCGTGCGGTTCGGCTTGCCGTGCGCGACACGGGGATCGGGATGGCGCCCGAAGTGACCGAACGAGTGTTTGAGCCCTTCTTCACTACCAAAGGACCTGCGCGCGGTTCGGGACTTGGGCTGTTTACGGTGTACGGCATCGTGCAGCAGCATCAAGGCCATATCGAAGTGGTGTCGACACCCGGAGAGGGAACCGTGTTTTCGGTCTGGTTCCCCGAGGTCGATGCGCCGCCGCAGGAGGAATTGCCCAAGACCCGCGCCCGGCCGCATCCCGCGGCGGGCCGCAGGGTGCTCCTCGTGGAAGATGAGGCGGATTTGCGGGAGGTGCTGGCCCAGGCCCTGGGGGAAGCCGGCTACCGTGTGATGGTGGCCTCGGGCCGAACTGAGGCCCTTTCCTACGTAGGCGAGTCATTCGATCTCGTCCTTACCGACGTCGTCATGCCCGATGGCTCAGGGGCGGAGGTGGTTGGGGCGTTTCAAGCCAGGCAGCCCGAGGTGCGAACCCTATTCATGTCGGGTCATGCCGGCGATGCGATCGAACGGTACGGCCTCGATCCAGCCATTCCTCGCATCGACAAACCGTTTCGCGTCGATGATGTCATCGAGATGGTGGAGTGGATTCTTGGCAACCCGCCCTGACGTCTGGCTTGAGGAGGCTTGACCGGGTAATTCGCCTGCCTGCGGAGGAGGATGCCATGTGGGGGATGCGTTGGGGCCTGATGGCTTTGGTCGTGGGGTGTGGACGACTCGATGGCGAATCGTGGCCTGCGCAAGCCGCAGATGCCACCTGCGATTTCAGCCGCAGCTGTGCCGAAGCCAACTTCTTCACGCAGTACGACAACATCAATGATTGCCGGGCTGATAACGAGGCGTCGTTGCAGGCTGAGGCCGACGACAACGCGGACTGCGAGTTCAATCAGACAGCAGCGAGGGCGTGCATCGATGCGCTGAAGGGTTCGTGTCGAACGGCCGGTGAGGAAGCTAAGACCCTGTTTGAACCTTGTCAGATCGTTTGGGACTGTGCCGACGTCCGCCGGCCCCTTGACCGCGACACGACCGACAGCGGCATCTGACAAGGCGAGAGATCGTTCGGAGAGAGGATGGTACGGGACGAGCGTGCAACACGTCCTGATTCTCCTCACCCTGTGGCTCACGCTCTTTACGCAGTCGAGCCAGTTTCTCATCGTTGCGCCGGTTCTACCTCGAATCGGTGAACAGCTGCACGTCGCCCCGGAGTACCTGGGCTTGCTCGTGACCGGCTATGCCGTGGGCACGGCCATCTTCGCGACGATTGCAGGTCCGATCTCAGACCATGTGGGCCGTCGGGTGATCCTTCGCGTGGGAACCCTCGCCATGGGCGTCGTGCTGATGCTTCACGGACTGGCGGCCGATTTCGTTTCGTTACTTGTGTTGCGCTGTATGGCGGGCGCAGCGTCGGGCATCCTCGCGGGCGCGGCGGTGGCCTACGTAGGCGATGTCGTGCCCTACGAGCGTCGAGGTGCGGCGATGGGCGTTGTGATGTCCGCGATGGCGTTTGGCCAGATCCTGGGGATTCCGATCGGCACGTTGCTGGCGGGTAGTTTTGGTTTCCAGTCCGCGTTCATCAGCTTCGGGTTTGTGATGGCGGCTGCCTTTGTCCTGACCATGGTGGCGCTGCCCGACGTAGACATGGGAGACGTCGGACCCCTCGGAATCCGCGAAGCGGTCCAGAGCTACACCTCGTTGTTGTCACGGGCCGACATCCGGGCTGTAGCCGCCGCCGCGGTCCTCATGATGCTGTCGGTGTCGAGCTTCATCGTTTACCAACCGACCTGGCTCGAAGAGTCCTTTGGGGCCAGCCCCAATGCTGTAGCGAGCTTGTTCTTGGTCGGCGGCATTGCGAACGCGCTGTTCGGCCCCCTCGCCGGAAGGCTGTCGGATCGCATCGGGCGGAAGGGGTTGGTGGTTGGAGGCAGCGTCGCCCTGGCCATTCTGATGATGATCACGCCATTCGTGCCGAATTTCGTGCTCATCTACGGATTGTTCTTCGTGGTCATGGGCACCGTGGCCCTGCGGATGAGCCCTTACAATGCGCTTCTCACCGCGATGGTCGACCAACACCATCGAGGCTCGTTGATGAGCTTGTCCATGGCGTTCAGCCAAGTGGGCTTCGCCCTGGGTGCCGCCGTCGCGGGCTGGACCTACGTCGAGTTCGGCTACACGGGCAACGCCATTGCCGCGGGTCTTGGGGCTCTTGGGGTGGGCGCGATCATTGGTCGGTGGGTCATCGAACCCACCGCCGACGCCGACCATCCGCACGTAACCGACGCTGCCGCGTAGAGCGTCAGCGCCGAGTCATCAGGTGCCGAACGCGACTTGCAGGACGAGCTGGAAGATCTCTTGGGCTTCTTGCAGCCGCCCAAGGTCGACCAGGGTCCGCGCGTAGGCCAAGGCCTCGAGGGCGGACAAGTCGCCTTCGATGAGGTTGACCACAAGGTCTCGGGAAGGAGCCACCGAGCGGATCAGGTTCAAGCAGGCCTCTTCGTCGACCTGCATCACATCCCACAACGTCTGAAACCAGAGATTGACGTCCATATGGTCTATGTAGTCCAATTCTGACCCGCCGGCCGAAATTGTTTGTCACCCGCTCGATTGGTGTGTGGCGCGCTACGAGGAACGGACGTGAAGGAGAGCGCATCGTGGGTGGATCCGTTTGTGAACAACGCGCCCGTTCGCTGGTGACGGCTTTGCATCGAGAGCTCCGGGATCTCGGCTTTCGCAAGCGGGGGTCCTGGCTGCGCGCCGTGCATCCGGCGGAGCCGCTCGGAGTGGCGCAGGTTCTGGGGGTTCAGCTCACGCAAGGCAGCCAGAAGAAGGATTGCCGCGGCTACATCAACGTTGGGGCGGGTTTGCTGGGGCTTCCGGAGCATTCGTTGGATTCGGAACGGCTTCGACCACAGGACTGTCTTCTCGCCGAACGCATCGGTGAGCACTGGGATCTCGATGATGATCTCGATGATCTCGCGGCAGAGGTGGGCGAGCAGGCTCAAGCCTGGTTCGAGGCACGCATCGAGGCAGACGCGTTGCTCGCTCCCTTCGCCGATCGCGACCCATCCACCGTTCGAGCGTGGTTGGGGCAGGTCGAACCCGTGGTTGCGGCCTGGGTCTCGAGAGGACAAACCGATGCGGCGCGGGAGCTGTTGCTCGCGAAACGGGCGGTCCTCGAGCAACGCTCGGGTGACGCCGTTGAACGGCTCGATGCCTTTGGAAAAGCCCTCGGCCTATTGGCGTAAAGGAGCACGGGCATGCTGGTTTGGTGGGTTGCCTTTGCGTGCACCCCGTCCGACGACGGTCCCCGACGGGTCGACGTTGCCGCGTTTTGTGAGAAGGAGCCTCTGGCCGGTGTTTGCGGGGGAGTCGGCGTCCCGGGGCTTGCCGTGGGCAGCGACCGCCAAGGTGAGCACATCGTAGCCCACAGCCGCGCCACGCTGGTCGAAAAACGTCGGGTGTACGAGGAACGCGTCGCGGCCTGGGGGGGCCTCGAACGCGCCCCGGACCTGGTGGAGGACCCGACGCCCGATGGCTTGGCCGACACCGAGGGGACGTTGTCGCTCCACACCTGTGGCGATCCCCCAGCCGACACGGTCCCCGACGGTCTTGGAGGCTGCAAGATGGTGTTTGGGACCGACTCGCGGCGCATCGTCGACAAGGATCAGACCTACCCGAACAACAAGTTCGTGACGTTCACCATGGGGTTTGGGCCAGGCGATGATGCTCCACTCAACGTGTGTTCGGGCACCTTCATCGATTCCGATCATGTGCTGACCGCTGCCCACTGCACCTACGACACGCGGGATGACACCTGGCAGTGGGCGAGTCGTGGCGACATCAATCCCGGCGACGTGCGGACCACACTCGGGGTGGATGAGGGAATGGGCTACGTCTGCCGGGCCGGCTGGATTGACGATGCGGCGACGTTCCAGGACCGATGCGAGTTTGTGGACGTGCGGTGGGTGCCTGACGAATACATCGCGGCGAGTGACGATCGGACGTTACGGGCGGTGAAGCAGGACTACGCCATTCTTAGAGTCCGTCGGGACCACCACCCGCGAGGCCTTGGAGCGGGCGCGTGGATGGCCATTTCGGCCATTCGAGCCGGCAATCGCTACCAGAAGCGCGAGGCGGTAGTGCATGCCTACCCGGGGGTGCATCCGCCGGGCCGATCTTGGAACTGGGACGCCCGGTCTTTCACCAATCAGGGTGAGATGTGGGAGGTCTGGGGAGCCCGTCAGTATCGGGCTACGGGGCCGATTGCTCGAGCCACCACCCGCAACGTCCTTCGCAGCAAGTATGATTGTAGTGCCGGGATGTCGGGAGCCGCGGTGTTCTACTACATCAATGACGCAACGGAGTACGCTGGGCAGGCCCATTACATCCTTGGTGTGCACGCCGCGGATGAGGTCGATAATGACGGGTCAACCGGTGATGACCACTGCGTTGGACCCACCGCCCGGCAATTTCGCGATTGGGCCATCGGCATCCTGCCATGAGGAACTCGACCATGCTGCGCCTGCTGCCTCTTGTCGTTGTCGCTGTGGGTTGTGACGGTTCGCAGATCGATCTCACGCCACTGGTGTTTGGCGACCTTTGCGAAGACGCGACGTTTGCCCCTGTGACGTCGGATGCGCTGGAGCCCGAGACGCGGGCCCAACTTGACGAGCTGCTCGCCGCGCAGGGCGAGGTGGCCGATGACGTGCTGTGGAGCGACGATCTGGCCGACACCATCGCGTTTGCGCTGGCCGTCGAAGAAGGCACGCTAGTGCAGCGCACGGGACCGAACGATTTCTGCCCTGAAGCGGTGTTTACCACTGTGAACTACACGGTCACGACCGAGTCGGGCCGGCTCGACCTTGCCGCGTCGGGCTCTGTCGATCTCGAGAATGCGTTTCGAAACGGGGAGCTGCAGCTCAACCACGCATTGGCCTTTGAGGAGTCGGCCCCGATTCGCACCGACCTGGCGCTTGATGAGTGGCAAGATGTCTGGATGAACCTCGGGTCCCGCGACAAGCAGCTCACCAATGTTGAGGTTGCCTACAGCACGTCGCAGACATCCACACTGTGCCGACGGGCGGCCGTGTTGGCGAGCAAGTCGGCCTCGCTCGACGCCAACTGCGACTAAAGCAGCGCGAAGAATCCAAGCCCTAGCGTCACTACGAGCGTGGCCGCTCCGAGCCCCATGGCCAACAGCGCCCGCATGAAACGAGGGGTCGGCGGCTCGTGTTCGGCCCGCAGGGCATCGGCTGCGGTTTGGAACCAGCGGATGGTCAAACAGGCGCCCACACCGGTTTCGGCGAGGGCCACGGCCGCGAGGGCACCGAATGGGCTGCTGACCAACGAGAAGGGATAGGCCACAGCTCCGAATGCGAGCGTGGCCGTCGCGAGCGGCTGCAAGGCTTGCCAGGGGTCGTCGATCTGTGGCGCAACCATCGGTTCCCCTCGGTTGAGGATGAGGCTACGTCGCGAGTCGTCGCGCTATTGCGGCTTGGGTGCGCCTGCCCGGGCGACAAGCCGCACTCGGGCGACTAGGGGGCCGTATGACGACGAACGCACTGCCCTTTGGACACTGGCCCTCTCCCATCACCGCGGATGACCTCTCGGGCGACCTGCGCCTATCTGGCGTGACGTGGGCGGATGACGAGACGGTGGTTTGGAGAGAGGGGCGCTCCGGCAAAGGGGTCCTCGTCGCGGGCAGTCGGGCTCGGGGGCCGCGGGACCTGACACGCGCCCATGATGTGCAAGCGCAGGTCGGCTATGGAGGCGCTGATTTCACCGTTCACAACGGCGATGTGTACTTTTCGGAGCGCGGCGTAGGCCGACTTTGGCGCATGCCCCTCGACGTCGGCGCACCCAGGCCGGTGACTCCCGCCGGGGGACACATTGCCGATCCCCAGGTGGCCCATGGTTGGGTGCTCTACGTGCATTCGGATTCGGAGGGCATCGATCGCATTGCGGTGGTGGATGCCGAAGGAAAACGTTGGCCCCAGATCCTCGCTGAGGGTCACGACTTCTATATGCAACCTCGGTTCTCGCCGGATGGGCGGCAGGTTGCGTTCATTGCCTGGGATCACCCTAGGATGCCCTGGGATGGCACCACGCTCTACCACGGCCGATTCGAGGACGGACGCCTGCGCGAGGTCACGGCGGTGGCCGGAGGCCCGAAGACCGCCGTGTTCCAACCGGAGCTGCTGGCCGATGGCACGCTCCTGTACGTCAGCGACGAGACCGGCTGGGGTCAGCTGTGGCGGCATGACCTCACGACCGGTCAGCGAACCCGGCTTAGCGAAGATGGGGTTGAATACGGGCGACCCGCCTGGGTGCAGGGGCTACGCAGCTACTGTCGCCTTGCTGGCGACCGGGCGGTCGTCTGCATCCGAAACGAACGGGGCATCGAGCGGCTCGAACGCATCGACCTCGATTCGGGCCAGCGCACCCTCCTCCAATGCGATTCCACGTCGTTCGACCACATTGCAGCGGCCCCCGAAGGCGAACGGATTGCCTGGGTGGGCGCCGCGGATCGAACTCCGCCGCGCGTGTGGGTGATGGATCTGGCATCCGGCGAGGTGGAGGTACGGGCGCACGCGTCGATGGAGCGTGTCGCACCCTCGCGCCTGGCCACCTGCGAACCCATCGCGTGGCCCACGGCGTCCGGCGAAGAGGCCTACGGCATGTTCTACCGGCCCGCCGGCGGTGTGGGCCCGGATGGGGAACGCCCTCCGCTCATCGTCTTCGTTCACGGGGGGCCGACCACCCAAGTTCGCGCCAGCTGGGATGCGCGCACGCAGTACTTTGCCACCCGCGGCTACGCGGTGCTGTGGGTGAACTACCGGGGGAGTACGGGGTTTGGGCGCGCCTACCAAACGCGTCTGCGCGAATCGTGGGGCGTCCTCGACGTTGAAGACTGCGCATCGGCGGTCGCCTTCCTCGCAGGTCGTGGCGACATCGATGGTGACCGTTGCGTGATCGCGGGTGGCTCAGCCGGGGGATACACGGTTTGGCAGTCGCTGATTCATGCACCTGACGTATTCGCAGCGGGAATCGCCTATTATGGTGTGGCTGACCTCTTCTCGCTTGCCCGAGACACTCACAAGTTCGAGTCGAGATACCTCGACTCTCTCGTGGGCACCCTCCCCGAACATACCGCTCGTTACCGAGAACGGTCGCCGGTCTACCATGCCGACAAAATTACGAAGCCGGTCGCGGTCTATCAAGGGTCTGGGGACCGCGTCGTGCCGCAGAATCAGTCCGATGCGATCGTGAAATCCCTTGTAAAGAACAGGGTTTCTCACGTCTACCACATCTACGAGGGCGAAGGGCACGGATTCCGGAAAGCCGAGACGTTGCAGCACTGGTTCGCCAGCATGGAAGAGTTCCTGAAGACCTACGTGCTGATTCACGGAGCGTGAACAGCCGCGGTTCTCTGGGCCATCGACCGGCGTTATGCGCGATTGGTTCGGAGAGAGGTGTTCCTTGGTGACGCACCACCGGCCCTATCGCGTAAAGTACTGCCGAATCCTGCGGGATTCGCTCGCCGAGCGCGAAATGACGGCGAAGCAGCTCTCGGATGCTGTCGGGCGCTCCAAATCGTGGACGAGTCAGATCCTCAACGGCAAACGGTCCCTTCGTCCCGATGGCGCAGAGCGGCTGGCGAGGGCGTTGCGACTTCCAGAGCCCAGACGCCGTGAGCTGATCACCTTGGTCCAAATGGATCGGGAGGTCCCAGGCACTTCACGACAGCGGCCCATGGGGGCCTCTGAACTCGTCGAATCGCCAGAGCGGGCCCGCCGGGGGCTGGCCGAGTGGTACGTGGGAGCAATCGTCGAACTGTCAGGTTGTGAGGGCTATAAACCTGATCCAGGGTGGATCGCGGCGACGCTCCGACCCCGTATTACGCCTGCGCAGGCGAAAGATGCCATGGACCGGCTCGTACGGATCGGCCTGCTCGACACGGCCTACCGGCGCATCGCATCGAAGGGTGACTTTGGGTTTTCGACCGCGCCCGATGCCGAGATGTCGCCGGCCGCCAAGGTGTTTCACCGGGGCCTCAATGACTTGGCGACCGAGGCCCTGGAGCGCAACCAGTCCAATGAACAGTTCTTTCGAGGCGGATGCGTCGCACTGTCCGATGACAACCTGAAGGAGTTCCGCACCCGGGTCGCCGCCATCGCGAGCGAATACCTCGATGCGCCCATGCCCGAAAGCGGAACGCCAAACCGGATCTACTTGTTCAACGTCGGCTACTTCCCGGCCAGCCTCTACACCGACACCGAGTACGACCCCGAAGATCTCCCCGAGTAGCGACTACTCGGGCACCAGGCGCCCCTCATCGTCTCGTTGCCAACCCGCAATGGGTGCGTCGTCGGGGCCGCGAAGCGCGTAGCGGAAGTCCGCGCCCTCGAGCAACGCCTCGTCGAGCCGGGCACCGGTCAAGTCGGCCGCCATAAAGCTCGCATCGCGCAGATCGGCCCCAAACAACCAGGCTTCCGAGAGGTTGGCTCCCCTGAATCGACCCTTTCGAAGCGACACATCCTTGAGATTGGCTTTGGGCAGCCAGGCCCGCGAGGCCTTTACCGTGCCCCCCGCCCGCGAGATGCGTCGCACGAGTCCTGCGGTACGCAGCGCGGCTTCATCGGTGTGCCAGTCCCGGTAGTCCTCGAGCTGTTCTTGGTAGCCGCGGAGTCGTTCGCGACGTTGCCGCACTTCGTCGATCCAGAGGATGACCACTCCGAATAGTGCCACATCGAACGCCAGACCGTTGGCCTCGACCACCACGTCCCGGAGCCACGGCACGCCCTCGACGCCCCAACCCAAGTGCAACACGAGGTAGTCCAGCCATCCCACCACGATCATGACGATAGTGGCGGCGATCGCGCCCACCTGAACCCGTCCCAACCAGAAGCTCACGCCCTACTCCTCTACGCGCCGAGCCTATGTTGGACCAAAACGTCCTGGGGCGTTGTCGGGAACCGCAAGGTCAAGGGGTTGTCAGTGCAGGAGATCTTGGAGGTCCCATGATGCTCGTCTCCTCTTTGCTTGCCCTCGCCCTCGTTTCCCCTGCCGTGGCGGGTGATGAACCCAAGACCCAGGTTCCCACCTACAAAAAGCGCACGATCATCGACTTCGACAAGGAACTCGAGATCGGCGCCGAGTTGACGAAGCCGACGGGAGAGTCGGTGACCATCTACGAGCCGCCGAAGGGACCGACGTTGGTGGCGCTGCGTAAGGACTTCAACCGCGAAATGAAGCAGAGCACCGCGCTGGTCAAGTGAGGGTGTGCTGACGTCGCCATTGGCCAGGCGGCACGCCTGTCACGGCCGAAAACGATCGGCTGAACGAGACCGATGAGGCGTAGCCCACCTCCGTGGCCACCGCGTCGAGCGGCAGTCGACCATCGCGCAGCAGTTCCTGAGCGCGGTGCACACGCCACCGACGCACGTAGTCGAACGGGGTGAGCCCCACCCGTCGCCGAAACGTCCGGGCAAATTGGGTTCGTGACATGCCCGCAATTCGAGCCAGCCCTTCGAGGGTCCAGGCGTCGGCGGGGCGCTCTCCAATCGCGGTCATCGCCTTGGCAACTCCGGGATGCGAGAGGCCGTCGAGTAGCCCAGGTTCTGGCAGTCCTTCACGGGCCGCTCTTCGAACGAGGTGGATCCAAAGCAGTTCGGTCAGCCGTGACGCGACCACCGGTGACCCCGCAGCGCCCGAGTCTCGCTCAACCTCGAGCAGGTGGAGGAGTGCTTGGAGCCCTTCGTCCTGCTCCTCTTTGCGCAGCACGAAGAGACTTGGGAACAAGTCGAATAGCGGGTGGGGGTCGGGGGCGGACCACATGATGTTGGAGGTGAAGATTCGCGCCTTCAGGGGCCCTTCGCCACACCGAACGCGCTTGGAAACGCCGGGTCCAAGGTCCAGTTGGGCCTCGGCGAGCGGCACCGCATGGGCGTGCTCCGAGGTGCGGCCTCGGTGACCATTGGCTCGCAAAACCCACGCCACGTCCCCCGGATGGATGACTTGAAGCTCGATGGTGGGGCCATCGAGCCACACCGTGCCTTCCTGCAGTTGGTGGAGGCAGGTTGCGGTGGCCCCATCCGGGAAGACCAGCCCCGACGAGCCATAGAGCGTGGATTCGGTCAGGTGGACGGTGCCGATCGCCAGTGCGTCGAGGACCTGGTTCAGCACTTGGGAAGCGGTGGGATCGATCGCCATGCGTACGCCGTATCAAGAATTCGGCACGCCAAGACATGGAGCGTACGGCAGTCGGAGCCTACGAACCCTTCACGAAGGAGGTCTCATGCTCACTTGGCTCTTCACCACGGCCTTTGCGGCGGCGCCCTTGCCCGGACCCGACACGCCGCTCCCCGAGATCGATCCCGACAACAAACTGCGCATCGCGCATCATGAAGTGATCATCGAGGTTCCCGTCGACGAACTTTATGCTTGGTGGCGTCAGGCCACCCTCGCCGAGTTGGCCGTCGAAACCGAGGTGATTCCGAAGGTGGAACGCACGGAGTTCCTTCGGGGAGACGTCTGGCAGGGCCAGGGAACGCGACGGCGGGTGTTCCTTGAAGACGGCTCGGTCGCCACCGAGGAAATCCTTGCCGACGAGGGGCCGGCACGGTTCCGCTATCAAGTGTTTGGCTACACCAGCTCGGCGGCGCGATTCGTTGAGTATGGCGTAGGTGAGTTCAACCTGACACCCGAGGGGGCAGAGGCCACGCGGGTGCAATGGACGTATAAGTTTCGGCCTCAGACGATGGTAGGCAAGCTGTTCCTGGGCGGATGGGTACGTCGGAACTGGAGTCCTTGGATGGAGGGTTACCTCGACAACATGAAAACGGGTGCGGAGGCGGCGATCCGTGCGTCGCAGGGCCAGGCGTCACGGTAGCGTCAAACACGCGTGCTAGGCTTCGCCGCATGATGAACACAACCTTGTTTGCCTTGTTGTTTGCTGGCTGCGGCGCCCAGAACGCCTCGAGCCCCACTCCCACCCCTACGCCGGCTCCCGAAGCTCCCGAGGCCGCGGCCAAAGCTACGCCCGCCGAGCCTGCGATGTTGGTTTCGGGCACGATCACGGCACCGGAGGACGCGCCCGAAGCCAAGGCCGTTTACGTGTCGTTGCGCAAGGCGGGCGTTCCCGGACCCCCACTGGCGGCGAAGCGGCTGCCCGCGGGACCTTTCCCGCTCACGTTTGTCATCACTGAAAGCGACCGCCCCATGGTCAACGGGCCCGTGCCGGACGAAGTCGAACTCAAGGTGACGCTCGACGTGGACGGGGACCCGATGTCCAAGAGCGAGACCGACCTCGTCTCCATCACGACGGTAGAGCGTGGCGCAAAGGATCTACAGGTCGCCCTCGCACCTCAATAGGCGGTCCCTCGACCCCAACGCGGCCCGGCCCGTGCCACCTTGCTCCACTCGTTCGGAGAACGCGCAGCCGCATGTAAGCCAGGAGCGAACGAAGATTCGCACCTGCAGCCATGTGTATACTTGCAATGGCGAGTCCAGATCTGCATTGTGGATAGGTGCGCAATAAACTACACACCTGCCCCGGGTCGCCGGGTCTGTACCGTTCTGACTTCGAGCATGATGCTTGCGGCATGGGTTTTGTGGCTCAACTCCAGGGCCACAAATCTCGCCAGATCCTGCTCGATGCTCTTCATGTCCTCGAGCGACTAAGCCACCGCGCGGCTGCGGGCGCCGATGCTCAGACCGGCGATGGCGCGGGCGTCTTGCTCCAGCTTCCCCATCGCTTCTTCAAGCGCGCGGGGCTCGAGCGGGGCTTCGACATGCCACGACGCCGCCGATATGCAGTTGGACAGCTCTTTCTGCCCCTGGATCCCAAGGCACGAGAGGCCTGTGAACGCATCGTTGAACAGGTCATCGAGGAAGAGGGCCAGCGCGTCATTGGTTGGCGCGATGTGCCCGTCGATATCGAGGCTTCGGGGCCGATTGCTCGGGAGGTTCGACCTGCCTTTCGCCAGATTTACGTCGGACGGCGTCGCGTCCCCCCGACCGCCTTTCAACGGGTGCTTTACGTCATTCGTAAGCGCTTCGAAGAACGAATTCGACAATCTGGTGTCGACCCAGAAGGGCGGTTCCACTGCGCAAGTTTGTCGGCAGAGACCATTGTCTACAAGGGTTTGTTACAACCGTCGCAACTTTTTTCCTTTTACGAGGATCTTCGCGCCGACGATATGGTGACGGCAATCGCGTTGGTTCACTCAAGGTTCTCGACGAATACCTTTCCGACCTGGGATCTCGCTCAACCCTTCCACTATGTCTGCCACAACGGGGAGATCAACACGCTAAGGGGGAATCGGAATTGGACCCGCGCCCGCCGATCCACCCTCCAATCTGCAAAATTTCCTGGAGGCCTTGAACGGTTGGGGCCTCTCATCGTTCCGGGAACGAGCGATTCGGCACAGTTCGACAACATGCTCGAGCTGCTCCACCTTGGGGGACGAAGCCTGCCCCAAGCCATGATGATGATGATTCCTGAGGCGTGGCGGGGGAATCCCTCGATGCCGGAGGCCCGACGGGATTTCTATCGCTACACCGAGGCGCTCATCGAGCCCTGGGACGGTCCGGCCGCCATGGCGTTCACCGATGGGACGTTGGTGGGGGCCACCCTCGACCGGAACGGACTTCGGCCGGCCCGCTACCTCGTGACCGATGACGACCGGGTGGTCCTGGCGTCTGAGACCGGTGTGATCGACATCTCGCCCGAACGGGTTCGGGCAAAGGGGCGTCTTCAACCGGGTCGCATGTTGGTCATCGACACCGAACAGGGCCGCATCCTTCGCGACGACGAGGTCAAGGCCGACATCGTGTCGCGCTACCCCTACGGGCGCTGGCTCGCGAAGAATGTCTACGAAGTGGACCGTACGGCTGATGACATTCGCATTCGCCCCGGCCAACCCTTTTATGGCATTCCGCCATTCCCCGATGGAGCCGTCGGTCCGGTTCCGGATTCAGAGGCCATCCGTCGCCAACAACTCGCGTTTGGCTACACCGATGAAGACATCGACGTCCTGGTGGCGCCGATGGCCCGTGACGGCGCGGAGCCGATCGGGGCGATGGGCAACGATGCCCCGTTGGCCTGCCTCTCGGACCAAGCGCCGCCCTTGCCTCGCTATTTCCATCAGCTCTTCGCCCAGGTGACGAACCCGCCTATCGATCCCATCCGGGAAGCGGTGGTGATGTCGTTGGCCACGGCGTTGGGGCCAGGCGGCAACACGTTCGAGGAGACCCCCGAGCAGTGCCATGTGTTGCAGCTCGAGTCGCCGATTCTGACGAACGAAAAGCTGGAAAAGATCGCGAACATTCGTGAAGGGGTGTTCGAGTCTGTGCGTCTCGATCTCACGTTTGACGTGGCGGCGGGGCCCGACGGACTCGAACCTGCGATTGAGGCGCTTTGTGAGGCGGCGTCGGCTCGGGTGGACGAGGGGATGAGCGTCCTCATTCTCTCGGACCGGGCGGTCGATGCAGACCACGCCCCGATTCCTGCATTGCTCGCAGTCAGTGCGGTTCATCAACACTTGGTACGCGAGGGTTCACGCCTGCAGGTAGGGCTCGTTCTCGAAACTGCAGAGGCGAGGGAAGTCCACGATTTCGCGTGTTTGCTTGGCTACGGGGTGGGGGCGATCAACCCCTACCTTGCGCTCGACACGGTGCACGATCTAGTGCGCGAGGGGCGCGTCGAGGGCGACCCCGACCGGGCGGTGGCCCGCTACGTGCGTGCGGTCGAAAAGGGGCTGCTCAAGGTGCTCTCGAAGATGGGAATCTCCACCCTGACATCGTACCGAGGGGCCCAGATTTTCGAGGCGGTGGGCCTCGATCCTGCGGTCATCGATCGCTACTTCACGGGCACCCCTTCGCGCATTGGCGGCTTGGACCTGGCCGACATTGGGCGAGAAGCGCTCACGAGACATGACCGCGCAAGCTATGCCGCGGCCGTCGCGCCCGGGTTGCCGACCGGTGGGGACTACCGCTGGCGCCGTCGGGGAGAGCGGCACAAATGGACCCCCTCCACGATCACAGCGTTGCAACAAGCCACCCGGGTTCCGGGAGGCAACGCGCAGGCGTTCGAGCGCTTCTGCGCGCTGGTCGACGAAGAAGACGAGGCGCGATGCACCCTGCGCGGTCTCCTTGAATTTGATGTTGAGCCATCGTCGGCCATTCCTCTTGGCGAGGTCGAACCGGTCGAGGCCATCGCCCGTCGCTTCGTGACCGGTGCAATGTCGTTCGGCTCGCTGTCCCCCGAAGCCCACGAGACGCTGGCCATCGCCATGAACCGGCTGGGGGGACGGTCAAACTCCGGTGAGGGAGGCGAGGAGCCCCATCGCTTCTTCCCCGATCCGGACGGGACGGATCGGGGCTCGCGCATCAAGCAGGTGGCTTCTGGTCGGTTTGGCGTCACCGCGCACTACCTCGTGAACGCAAACGACCTTCAAATCAAGATGGCCCAAGGCGCAAAGCCCGGTGAAGGCGGCCAGCTGCCGGGGCACAAAGTGGATGTGCGAATCGCCAGGGTACGGCATTCGACGCCGGGGGTTTCGCTGATTTCGCCCCCGCCCCACCACGACATCTACTCGATCGAAGACCTGGCTCAGCTGATCTACGACCTACAAGCCATCAATCCGGACGCTCGGGTTAGCGTGAAGCTCGTGAGCGAAGTGGGGGTGGGCACCGTCGCTGCGGGCGTGGCGAAGGCCTACGCGGGCTGTGTGGTCATCGCCGGCATGGATGGCGGGACAGGTGCCTCGCCTCTTTCGAGCCTCAAGCGAGCCGGCCTGCCGTGGGAGTTGGGCCTGTCAGAGACCCACCAGGTGCTGACGCGAAACCGGTTGCGGGATCGCATTCGGGTGCAAGTCGACGGGGGGATTCGGACGGGTCGTGACCTCGCCATTGCAACGCTGCTCGGCGCCGAGGAGTGGGGCGTGGCCACGGCCGCGTTGGTTGTGGAAGGCTGCATCTTGCTGCGCAAGTGCCACAAAAACACGTGCTCGGTGGGAATTGCGACCCAAAATCCTGCGCTGCGGGCTCGCTTTGCGGGCTCGCCAGACCACGTCGTGACGTACTTCACGCTTTTGGCCGAGCATCTGCGCAGCATCATGGCCAAGCTCGGTTTTCGGACTGTCGACGAGATGGTGGGCCGGGTGGACCGCTTGCGTCCGAAGAAGGTGCTGCCCCATGAGAAGGCCGCGACCCTCGACCTGCAAGCCATCATTGCTCCAGTGGGCGTTCCCGAGGATTGGCCACGCCGTTGCGCGACGCCGCAGCGGGTTGATCAGCAGGCCCATCTCGACCATCGGATCTTGGAAGCGGCTCCGGCTCCCTGGGACGACGAGGTCCGATTGGCTTTGCCCATTCGCAACGTGGATCGAGCTGTGGGAACTCGACTATCGGGTGAGGTCGCGCGACTGCACGGGGCCAACGGTCTTCCCGAGGGCCGCATCGATGTGACGCTTACGGGCTCGGCGGGTCAGAGCTTCGGGGCCTTCTTGTCACCGGGCATCACGCTGCGCCTCATAGGCGACGGCAATGACTACGTGGGCAAGGGCCTTTGCGGTGGAATTGTGGCGGCTCGGCCCCCGGAGGGGTCGCCGTTTGCCGCCGAAGATCAGATCCTTGTGGGCAACGTGGTGCTGTACGGTGCCACGTTTGGCCAGGCCTACATCAACGGCCGCGCGGGAGAACGGTTTGCGGTGCGCAACAGCGGTGCCGTCGCGGTGGTGGAGGGCACGGGAGACCACGCCTGCGAATACATGACCGGAGGCACGGTGGTCATCCTGGGTCGAACGGGCCGCAACTTTGGCGCGGGGATGTCGGGTGGCTTTGCCTACGTCTACGACGTTGACCAGCGGTTTCGGGAGCGGTGCAACCTCGAGACCCTGCGCCTCGATGCCGTTTCAGAGACCGACTGGCGCACCATCATCGACCTCATCGCGCAGCACGTGACGTTCACGGGCAGTTCGCTTGGGAAACGTCTGCTTGAACAACCCGGTTTACGCACGAGTTTCGTGAAGGTGGTGCCGCTCGAGTACGAACGTGCGTTGCGGGCGCTCCAGACGTCCACGCCCGTCTTGGCCGCAAAGGAGGACGCACATGGGTCGCGATGATGGGTTTTTGCGGTGGTCGCGAGCCTCGGCACCGACGCGTTCGGTCGACGAACGACTCAAGGATTCTCTTGAGTTTCGAGGCGCTCAATCGACCGAAGCCAGTCACGAACAGGCAGGGCGCTGCATGGACTGTGGCATCCCGTTCTGTCATCAGGGCTGTCCCCTCGGCAATGAAATCCCCGACTTCAACGATGCGGTGCACCACGGACGTTGGCGTGCGGCGTGGGAACGGCTCTCGGGCACCAATGACTTTCCCGAATTCACGGGGCGCCTTTGCCCTGCGCCTTGCGAAGCGGCATGCACGCTCGCCATCAATGATGACGCTGTAGCCATCGAGCAGATCGAACTCGACATCGCGGAGCGGGCCTTCGCCGAAGGATGGGTGCAGCCCATTGAGCCCGCCGTCTCGACGGGCGCCACGGTGGCCATCGTAGGAAGCGGTCCGGCCGGGCTGGCGGCCGCGGCGAGGCTTCGGGCCGGTGGGCATCGGGTCACCGTGTTCGAGGCAGCGGACCGCATCGGGGGGCTGCTGAGGTACGGCATCCCCGATTTCAAGATGGAAAAGTCGGTTCTGGACCGTCGCCTAGAGGTGATGGAGGCGTCCGGCATCGACTTTCGCACCGGGGTGCGCATCGGCGTCGATCGAGGCTACGAGGCGCTGCACCAGGAATACGACGCCGTCCTGTTGGCCATGGGCTCCACACGCCCTCGTGATCTGCCGATCGAAGGCCGAACCTTGGCTGGGGTCACCTTCGCCATGGACTTCCTCACGCATCACAACCGTCGGGTCGCCGGTCTAGAGGAGGCCCTTTCGGCCCTGTCCGCTCGCGACAAGCGAGTCGTCATCCTTGGGGGTGGCGACACGGGCTCTGACTGTCTCGGGACGTCGTTGCGCGACGGGGCTCGCGAGGTAGTGCAGATCGAGTTGATGCCGCGACGTCCCCACACCCGCTCCGACGACAATCCGTGGCCGCACTGGCCGATGATCCACCGCACTTCGTCGAGCCAACAGGAAGGTGGTGTTCGCGAGTTTGCCGTGCGGACCCAACGGTTTGTGGGTACCGATGGCCAGGTCACCGCGATCGAAGCGGTGAGGTTGGTCGCCGATGGGGAGGGCCGGCTGGTTCCGGTGCCCGCCAGCACGTTTACGATCGAGGCAGAGCTGGTCTTGCTGGCCGTCGGGTTTGTAGGGCCAGATCCCCAGGGCCTGAAGAACTTTGGCGTGGAACTCGATGCCCGAGGCAATGTCGCGGCGAAGGGCTACCGAACGTCGGTGCCTCGGGTCTACGCGGCCGGAGATGCGCGACGAGGCCAAAGCCTTATCGTTTGGGCGATGGCGGAAGGTCGTGAGGCGGCTCGGGCCATCGATGCAGACCTTCGGGGGCAAGACAGCGCGTTGCCGACCCGGGGGGCGGACGCTGCGTTTGTGTGAGATCGGAGGCTAATCCACCGAAACCAGTGGGAAGAGCTGTAGATTGGTGGCCACAAGCCGCTCCGATCGCTTCGAAGCGGTGGCGAGTCGACGGAGACGCTGGTAGGTCTCGGCGAGAATCGACCTCGCTGCTTCATAATCGTCGTCCGAGATGACGAACACGGCGAAGCTGAACATGCCCTCAGCGTCTCCCTGGCGTACCCGGTCGGTTCCCAGTTCGGAGACGCGTGCCTTGAGCCCCGAACCGACGCGCGAAGCTCTGGCTTCGACGGGGGCTACGCTGGTTACGACGTAGCCATCGCCTCGTCGCGCAAGCTGGCCCGATTCCGCCAATAGCTTGATTGCGTGCTCGACATCGTCAAGGGGCATGCCAAGCTGTGAGGCGAGCCATGGCGCAACCGGGGGGCGGTCGCGGGTGTGGACCCAGAGTTCGACACCAAGCTTTACGAGCTGGGCGGCTGGATATTCGGCCAAGGCCTTTCGGGCGGCTTCGAGTTGGACCCAACGTCGCGTGAGGCTCGGAAGTTTGGCAGGATCGACCCAGCACGCGGCAAAATCGGCGAGTCGGAATGTCGTGGCCTGAATGAAGCGCAGCAGGTCGGGCAGCCGTGGCGCCGATTCGCCCCGCAGCCACCGGACCGCAGCGTGCCGGGTGAATCCGCTGTCCCTGCACAATGCCGTCAACGATCCCGCACGATGCAACAGCCCCAGCAGTTTGCCGAGGTTCGCTTTGTCGGTCGGGTCGAATTGATCGTCAAGCCAGGGCGGAGCTTGACCTCCGAGGAAGGAGCGCCACGCCTCCACAGGCGAAACCCCCACCCGGCCCGCCACCCGGTGAAACTCGATGGCCGAGGGGTAACGGTGCCCGTTCTCCCAGGTGTGAGCTACGTTACTTCGCCGTCCGAGTAGCCGTCGAAAGGCTTCCTGGGACCGATTCCCGCGGAGAGCCCGAAGTAAGTCAGAAGCGGTTCTTTCAGCGTTCACTCCCGCAGTTTAGCACAAGCCGAGCGGAATGGCAGGATAGTACGTGCATTTCTGATTGCGGAGTCGACGAGCGGGGCAGTAGAGTGGTTCACGGAGCGAGCGTGATGCACCCCATCGGAGAACGCATGAAGCTTCCCATCCTTGTGACGTTGGTTTCAGGATGCTCGGGTTGGGTCGGGGATATCGGCTTTCTGGAGTGCCCTGAAGTCCCCTTGGGGGACGTCATGCTTGATGAGACGTTGCCGACCCTTCAGCGTTCGGTGAGGGACCTTCCCGTGTTCGCGGCTTCGCCCTTGCGCACCCGGATTGCCTACGCAGACGGCCGAACCACGGGCGTGTCGGTGCGTGTTGAACCGCTCAGCGCCACGGTCCAGACGCGATCAGCGGATGAACTCGCCTTCGCCGAGGGGGGCGAATCGTGCCACGAAGTGGTGACGCAGTACCGCATCGAGGCGTTCACCGATGATGGGGCCTTCTCGTGGTCGAACACCAACCTGGTTTCGCTTGTGTCGGAAGAAGACGCCGAGCAACTCTTGGTGTCGGTTCCCTTCCACGCCAACCTCGGAGACCACATCCTTGAGGTCAACGACTGGACGAAGGCGTTCCTCGAGGCGCATCCCGAGGTGGCTCCCGAGTCGGTGAAGCCATTGGTGTACGAACTCGCGCTTGACCTTTCCGAGCCGATTCTGAGCGGCTCGCTCACTCTCATCACGACCCACGACCCTGTGTCGCAAGAGCGTGATGGGCGCATCCTCGTCAGCACTTCCACCGAGTGGAGTGTCGCCACTTTCTGACCCTCGACCCTGGAGTCGTCGTGTCGTATTCGAAAGCCTTGAACCACCCGCTCTGGGTGGGGGGCCTCGTTTTGCTCATCGCCAATGACCATTTCTTTAAGGGGGCCGGGTTCCTGCCCGGAGTGGTCACCGGCAAACTGTCCGATGTTGCGGGGTTGATCGTCGCCCCAACCCTGCTCGCGATGCTGCTTGGCCCGCAACGCGTTCGTCGCGCATTCGCTCACCTTGCCGTAGGATTAATGTTTGCCGCCTTGCAGGTGGTACCGGCCTTTGCCCAGCTCTGGGATGCGGCCCTTGCGTCCGTCGGGATTCCATTCACGACGGTCTCGGATCCCACCGACCTGATCGCACTTCCTGCTCTGGCCCTGTCGTGGTGGGCGCTCACGCCAAGCGTGGACGCACCGGTACGGCCGATGCGGCTTGGGTTGTTGCAGGGCACCGGACTCCTCGCGTGCATCGCGACGAGCCCTCGGGATCGCGAACCGCGGGGTCCATTTGTGACGGAGGTGGAACTGCAGTACCAGGTCGCCCTTCTCAACGACACCGACGCGGTGCAGAACGTCCTGGTGCGTCAGTTGCGGGGCGACGTCGTGGTGGACTGTGATGCATTGGACGGCCTGACGCCGGGTTCGGTCCTCGTCAGCGAGGTGTTCGACACCGCAGTACTTTGGGAATTGGAGCCCAACCGTGCGATTGCGGCACTGGAAAACGTCGAAGAACGTACGTGCCATGCGGTGCTCGTCGATGGCCCGAATGTTGAGCCTCATGTGCTGTACTGGCGGTCCCGCAACCCCATTTTTAACGTTCCCATCGCAGGAGATCCCGAGGTGGTCTCCTTGTCTACGTTCGATGACCAGGGCCGAGGGCTGATTTCGGTCTGGGCCCCGGAACTCGATGGCGAATGCCCCTCGCCATCGGCCCTCGATCGTCTCGATTGGGCGGTTCCCGAGCGTGCGAAATTCACGGTCCTCGAAGTGGTGCCTGGTCTAGACGGTTGCCTGGCGGTCGAAACGGATTTGCTAAGCGATTCCACCTTGTACGTGTGCATGCCACAGGAACTCTTCCCCTTTACGACAGGCGACGACGTTGCACTCGACGCATCCAGCGTTCAGCTCTCGCTCACGAGCGATACCTACCAGCTCGATTTGATCCACATGACCGAACGCACCTCGCTGCTGAACTTCACGATCGAGCCCGTGAATGTGGAGGGGTGTGGCTGGCGGGTCGAGCCCGAGTGCGGGCATGTAACGGCCGATGCCGGGATCCGACTGCAAACGCTCGACGATGGGTCCGCTGTCGTGCGTGCGGGTGAGTTGTACGAAATGTCGTCGAGCGACGACCGAACGATCGCAATGTTGGTCACGCGAGGCGAGCAACGCGCGGTTTCAGTGGTTGACTGTGGCCGCTTCACGGATCGTTTTGACGTCGACGTCGCGGTCCTCACCAGGGAGCCTTGATCATGTGGTTGCGCACGCAAGTGTTGTTGTCGCTCTTTGCCTGTGGGGGCGAGTTCGGGGAGCCGGGCTTGAGCGAGTCGAGTACTCCGGTGTCGGGCGTAGGGCAGGGGGGAGCCCAAGACTTTGGTCAGTTTAGGCAGATCCTGGATGAGGGCGGCATTCCGGGTCCGGAAACGCTCGACGACGTGGGCTTCTTTGCCGAGCATCGGTTCGAGTTTCCGGATCCCGATTGTGGCGACGAGATCTGCATCCATGGTCGCTACGGCGCGATGGGCAACATGATCGATGGTTCGATCTGCACCGTCGTGCTGCTCGGCATGAACACGACCCAAACGCTTGAGACCGTCGAACGTCCGGGCATGAACCTCACCGTGATTGTGGACAAGAGCGGCAGCATGTCGGGCTCACCGATCGCGGAGGTCCGAGCTGGTCTTACCGCCATGCAGAACGTACTGCAGCCCGACGACCTCGTGACGCTTGTCGCGTTTGGTAGCGATGTGGAGGTCTTGGTCCAGCAGGCACCGCCGGGTGCACTGCTCCAAGGGGCCATCGCTCAAGTCCAGGCTAGTGGGTCGACCGATCTTTACGAGGGGCTGCGAATTGGTCTCGAAAACGCCGCTGAGGTCGCTACCCCGGACCGTCAGTCCCGCGTGTTGCTGCTGTCAGACGGTCAGCCGACCGAAGGCATCCAAGACACGGCCCGCATGTTGGGGCTTGCCGAGGCCTACCAAGACCTTGGGATCTCGTTGTCGACGATTGGGCTCGGCAACAGCTTCGATGCGCCCCTCCTGCGTGACCTAGCCGAAGAGGGGGCGGGGGCGTTCTATTTCGTCGAAGACGAAACGGCGTTGACCGAGGTGTTCGTCGAGGAGGCCAGTGTGTTTTTGGTTCCGCTCGCCGAGGATGCCCAGATCGAATTGTCGGTCAACTCGAATTGGGACGTGCGCGGCGTCTTCGGCACGAAGCTCTTTGATTTCCGAAGCGACCGTGCAGACATCGAGGTGCCCCGGCTTCAACTTGCGGGTCGGACGGATGCGCCAGACACCGCTCCACAGGGTCGACGTGGCGGAGGCGGCGGCATCGTGGTTGAGCTGCTGCCACAAGGCGACGGAGTGTTGGAAGGCGATGTTGGAACCATCGATCTAAGCTACCGGATCCCCGGCACCGAAGACATCGTCACCCAGCAAGTCACGGTGGAAGGACCCGAGCAGTTCCGAGATGGCGACCGCTGGTTCTTCGACCCGAGTGTGGAAAAGAGCTTCGTGACCCTCAACCTTTACGTGGCCTTCCAACAGGCCGCCGAGGCGGCATCACGCGGGGACGATGGGGCCGCTCTAGGCGTGCTCAACGCGGTCGCGGTCAACGTCGCAGAGTGGCTGCAAAGCAATAGCGATTCCGACATTCTCGACGATCTCGTCTATGTGGATCGTTTCCGTGAGAATCTACTGGCCCGCACCCCGGAGCCGCAGCTTCCGCCGGAGCCCAACCCTCCGTGGCCGCAAGACTAACCAGCTTGCAGGAGCGTAAGCGACGAAAGCTGGGCCGCGTAGGCCAGCAGGGGCGCAGCGCCGAAGGCCAGCGCTCATCAGATTTTGCGGTGCGCGAAGGCCCACAGACTCCCAAAGAGCAGGGCTATCGTCGCATAGAGCTGGGGAGCCCGTTGCAGGGCCCCCTGCTCGGCCGCGGGAAAGGCGACGGCGAGCACCGCGAGTGCAGCCGGCAGGTTTTGAACACCGGTTTCAAGCCCGATGGCGAGCCACTGTGGCCGGTCGAAACCCAAGCTCCACCCAGCCATGCTCCCGAGCAACAACCCGCCTCCCGACACCCCCGCACAGGCCATGAACAAGGCAGCGGGTGCGGTTTGAATCGAAGCGAATACGTCGGCCGCGCCGGCCGCCAAAATCACGACCAACAGACCGAGCCCCGCCAGCCGACCCGTTCGGTCGACGCCATTCGCAAGTTCGGGGCTCCGAGCGCGAAGGGCCATGCCCAAGGGAACGGGCACGGCCATCATCGCGAGCGTGAGGGCGATGGCGTTCAACGGTACGGCGATTCCACGGTTCATCAGGAGGAACAGCCAAGCTGGGGTGAGCATGGCCGACGCGATGGTTGCCGTGACGGTCATCGAAAGGCTCAACGCCAAATCGCCACGCACCAGGTAGGTCAGCATGTTGCTTGCGTTGCCGCCGCCCACCGTGACCATCAACAAAAGGCCGAGGGTGTCCGACGGCCCGAGTTGCAAGCCGCTGGCCACGCCGAAGCCCAACGCGGGGAGCACCAGAAACTGGCTGGCTAGACCCACCCCAAGCGCCTGGGGTCGAGCGAGCACCCGCCAAAACACGGCGGGCTTAAGCGAGGCGCCTATTCCGAACATCAACAACACGGTGAGCACACCGTAGAGCACCTGCTGCCAGACGGGGAGAGCCACTACTTTTCGTAGTCTTCGTACGGTTCGTCCGCGAGGAACGCCCCGAGATCGGCATACACGTCGGTGATGGTCTGGGTGATGGTGTCGGTGCCCGACAAGGGGGCTCTCAAGTGCTCGATGTATTGCCAGGCCACCTTGTCACCCGCCTCTCCATCCACATCGATGAGTGCGATCGACCCTTCGAAGTAGGGGAACAGCGTTTGACCTTTGAGCATGCCGTAGGTGCACAGAATGACGGCGGGCTCCTCGGCCGTGCCCACTACTGGGTCGCAGAGCCACAGCACCTCGTAGACGATGTCCGCAAGGTTGCTGCGCGCCGTATGCGTCATTTGCAGACTCCAGGTCGCGCTCGGGTCAGGGTCCTCTTGGATGTTCGAGAACGTCGAGTTCCGAAAGTCTGCGGCGACCCGGGGTTCGAGTACGCCGTCGAGTACGTCGAGCATCGGCGCTTCCAGGTTCGCCTTGCCGTGACAGAAGTCGAAATCGAGGCCGTCCGGCAGTTCGTCTTGGCCGCACTCGAGAGAGAGCGGGCCCACTGGGTGGGCGTCGTCGCCTTCTGCGGGAATGTCGGGAGCGAGGTTCATGGGAACCGAGGTGGGAATTTCAGGCACGAAGTCCACAGGGGTTCCGCAAGCGAACATCCACAACACGATCGAGGCCGTCATGAGGCTTCCTCCGTCGGGGTCGGCCACCCTACCATCAAGCTTCGCTTGTTCGGGTCTGATCACTCGACTTCATCGAAGCGGACGTTCACCATTCCACCCAGTGATCCATCGGAGCCCGGCAACGGCAAGGCACTGATCGTTCCACGCCAGCCGTCCACCCGAATCCGACCCAGTGACGGCGCGCGATCACCCTTGCCAATCGCCGCGACCACGCTCCCCGCGGCCAGACCCACGGTGCTTCCGGCGAGGGTTGAGATGACCAGCGGGTCTAGATTGTCTGGATTGTAGAGGAAGATGACACCCGTAAGCCCCCCTGCAGCGGCTCCGACGAGTCCCAGTCCATCAATGGCGCCGATGTCTTGCCACGTTGGCTTCCACCCCGCACCCAAGGCGATGCCTGACGTGAGGAGCAACCCATTGCCTGCACCGAGTGTGGTGAGCCACTGGGCTTCTTGGTCAAGGTTGGCCAATGATGAGCCCCAGGCGCCGTACCATGTGCCCCAGCCCCCGGCTGACAGCAGGGTCAGTGACCCGGACGGCTCAACATCGAGGACCGGAGTGAGGCCGAGGGTCACGAGTGAGCCCGCTCCTGCCGCGGTGAGCGCGTAACCCACGGGACGACGCGCCTCTGTGGTGGTGTAGTCGGCGTAGACGCCCCAGCCGATCGCCTGGTAGGTCGTCCACGCTCCGAGCGTGCCCAGCAGAATGCCATCGTCGGCGTCGAGGTTGTAGTGCGGCGCAAGTGCAGCACCGAGCACCTGGCCGCCGATCCCTGCCGCAAGCATGGGCCCGACGATGCGTCGCGCAGGGGCATCCTGGGATTCAAGGGCAAGCGGGAGCCCCGCTCCAAGGGCGCTGCCCGCAGCCCACCCCGCCACCTGCATGCCGGCCGAGCGGGCCGAAGGTTCGCCAAAGGACGACATCAGTAGGGCGCTGCCGTAGCCCACGCCAAGGCCAAGCCGGACCCCTCCCAGCAACTGGCGCCGGCTTGGGTTTTCCTCGAACAGCAGCGGGGACCACGCACCGATCCACGCGCCATGACCAAGCGACAAGGCCAGCGACGAGACGCCCGGTTCGGTCCCCGTTCGGTTGGCCAAGGTGCCTAGACCGCCGAACAGCGCGGCCGAAGCGATGTTCACCGCCGCCCGAGGCCGAACGTCCCGCTCCGGACGACTCCGGGTCGGCTCGCCGAGGCGAGCAAGATCGTTGAGTCCTGTGGCCGTCAGCCAGCCAATGCTGGTGGCAAGGGAGAATCGGGCTTGGTCTTCGATCGATGAGGCTCGAGCGCCGAAAGCCGTGCCAAGACCCACTCCAAGCATCGATCCGGCCAAACCCGCCGCATGGATCCGTTCGATTCGACCTGGTGCGTCCGGGGCGATGAGGGCTCGCCCGACCTGCGTGCCGTAGAAGATTCCGTGACCGGCGGTCGTGTAAAGCAGGGCTTGCGATTCGTAGTCCCGCTCGGTGGCTCGTGACAAGACGAACGCGGTCGTCAAACCCACTGCTGCGCCACCGAGCAACCCCGGTGCGATGCCCTGGGTGGTGTGCGCTTGTTCGCTTTCCTCGACGGCTTCTCCGATTAGGAAGCCCGCTTCCGCACCCGCATACGCACCGTATGTGGCCCCGAAACTAAGTAGGATCTCGCCGCCGCGTGTCTTCTTGGTACCTCGGTCGGAGACGACCGTGACCGTTTCGGGCTCGTCGTCCGAGACCGTCTGCGAAAATGCCAGGCTTGTAAGGGCTAACCACATCGGGATCCTCTGTTTTGACCGCCGATGTGTTCACAAAATGTGCCAGGTGGAGCCTGGAAGAAAAGGAGTTTCGTTGGTTGGGTCTGTCGCCAGAGGGCGTCAGTGTGTCGTCGATCGACGACAAGTGCAAAGAGCAGGAAGCCTCCGACGCGGGTTGCGTGCGAGATGATCAGGATTTGAACTGGCCAGTGGGCGGTCGCGAAACCGTGCTGCAACACGCCGCAACACAGCCCTCCATCCAGCAACCTGGTTTTTCGTGATGCTCCTCTCATCCAACGGAGGTCCTGTCATGTTCAACCCACGCGCCGATCGCACCCTGGCCGTTCCTTCTGCCCAAACGCGTGTTCGTCAGCCTACGGTCGTCGAAGCGCGGGAGTTGGCTTGGGCCCGTCTCACGTTGCAGGAACTCGTGCCGGGGTCCTACCGGTTTCCCGCGCGCCCGACCTACCGACTCACGGTGCCGATCGAGATTGATTGCCGTGTTTCGACGAAAGATTCGCCGGACTGCCCCCCGTGCGCGTTGCTGCCTAGCCAGTTGTTGCTGACGGGTCCGGGCGTGACCACCACTCGCTCCTTTGATGGACCTGCGCGCTGCCTCGAAGTCGAGTTTGATGCGGATCGGATTGAAGCGGTCGCGAAGGCCCAGGAACCGAGCTTTTCGGGGTTCGGCCGCGGTTGGGGGGAGCCCTGGCGAGCCCAGGATGCGCGTGACGCCGTCCTTACGCTGTGGCGGCAAGCCCTTTCGGGACGCGCTTCGGAACAGGACGTGCTCTCCACCATTGTAGCCGACCTGCTGAAAGCCCGGGAAGCGGACGAGATGGCGCATCGCCGGCGCGCGTTGTCGGGACCGGTGCGGCGTCGCGTGGTGGCTCACATCGAAGAGAACCTCCAATCCTCGCTCAAGCTCGCCGAGTTGGCCGAGGTTGCGAAACTCTCTCCGTTCCACTTTGCACGTGCATTTAGGCACGACTTGGGCTTGCCCCCGCGGGCCTACGTTCTCGAACGGCGCCTCGCGCGGGCTCGGGAAGCCATTGAAACCACGCAGGATCGGCTCGATTCGATTTCGTACCGGGTCGGCTTTTCGAGTCAGCAACACATGACCGCTACGTTCCGGCAGCGTCATGGCATCACCCCAGGTGCGCTGCGGCGCCACGGGCACTGAGCCTGCAGCCTTTGCGCGACTCGCCGATGGCAGGGCATGTCCTCCTTCATTGCTCTGGCCAACCAGCACCTCCGCAACGGCCATGCGGGCCCTGCCGAACAAGTCCTTCGCGAAGGACTGGCTTCCGATGCGCGCGTCTTCGAGGGATGGTGCATCCTGGCCGACTTGCTGACGCGCCGGCATGCCTACGAAGATGCGCTCGAGGCCAATCAACGCGCTTTGGCGTTGCTGCCTGATGATCCAAGAGGACTCATCAGCCGAGGTCGAACGCTGCGGGCCTTAAACCGGCGCGAAGAGGCGGTCGAACTATTCAACCGGGCCCTCGCGAGACCGCCGCTACCCCTGCCGTTGCAGGCGCACGGATTCATGGAACTCGGCCGGACCCTCGACGAATTGTCCCGGCCGATCGAAGCTTGGCAAGCGATCACGCTCGGACAGCAGATCCGACGCCGCCTGGGGGTCGCGGCGGGCCTAAACAATGGCTGGCTGTCCGAGCACCTTGACGCCCTCAACGAATGGCTGCGGGTGCGTCACCACACTTCGCCGATCCCCTGGGATGACCCTAGACCAAGACCCGTGTTCCTCGTCGGGATTCCGCGCTCGGGGACCACGCTCATGGAGCAGATCCTGGTGGCGGCGGGGTGCGAGAGCACTGCGGAACGTCCGGCCCTCACCGCGGCGTTGGCGGACGTGATGGAAGCCAATCCCCATCGGGGCTATCCCGGAAGCCTGGAGCAGTGGCCTGTCGATCTGGTGCGGGCCATTCGGGCGCGGTTCTTCGAGTACGCAGGGTATGGGGACTCGGTTGCGGTGTTGCACAAGTTGCCCCTCGATCTGCTCCACCTTGGGCTCATCGATCGGGTGTTCGACGGTGCGCCCGTGGTGCTCGCATTCCGCGATCCCCGCGACACGCTGCTGAGTGGCTACTTCCAAAACCTCGTGCTGAATCCAGCGATGTTCCATTGGACGGAGCCCGAGTCCCTCGCCCGAGCCACGCGCGGCTTGCTGCAGCTCGCCCGTCGTTATGCGCAATCCCTGACGGGGTTGAACCTGCGGGTGCAGCACTACGCTCGGCTGACCGAGGATCCGTCCACCGAGATGCGGGCGTTGGTCGAACACGCTCAGCGACCATGGACCGAGCACGTCGCCCAATTTCATGAGACCGCCCGCCACCGGTCGATCGCTACGCCGTCGAGCCATGCGGTGACGGAGCCCGTCCATCGGCGGGCGAGGGCGCGGTGGCAGATCTACGAACGCCAACTCGCGCCTGTGCTGCCGCTGCTGGACGGGTGTCTGACCTTCACCGTCCGAAGCACATGATCGTCGCCTAACCGCGACGAGCGCCGGTTTTGTGAGGAAGCGTCCCGTCATGACGTCCCTTTGTCCGGAACCTGCGGTAGAGTCGCAATTCGCCTTGGAGGAGCAGTTATGGCCTCAACCCTCGTGCACCGCCTGTTCCAGTTCGCAGCTGACCAGCCTAGCGCCCCGGCGCTACACGGACACGACCCGCAAGGAAAGCCCACTCTCTTGACGTGGGGGGACTACGGCACCCAGGTTCGTGAGGTTGCGGCAGGCCTCGCGGGGCTGGGGGTCAACGCAGAGGATCGCGTGGGCATCATCGCGAACAATCGTCCGGAATGGGTCATTGCCCAGTTTGGGATCATGAGTGCCAATGCGGTGCCTGCACCGAT
Source organism: Myxococcota bacterium (assembly GCA_039208735.1). Classification (GTDB taxonomy): domain Bacteria; phylum Myxococcota_A; class UBA796; order UBA796; genus DRPG01. The sequence goes on from JBCCQY010000003.1 coordinate 116,389, forward strand.
GTATACGACTCTTCAAGCCGAACAATGCGCGTTCGTCCTGGACCATGCGGATCTCACGGTGGTGTTTTGTGACACCGCCGAGCAAGCGGCCAAGCTTCGCGAGGCGGCGGGGTCTCGAGCCCTGAAGATCATCGCTTTGGTTCCCTTCGAGGCCGAAGATGTCACGACGCTCGACGAATTGCGGGCGTTGGGACGCGTCGACCTTTCGGTGGCGCAGGCCCGTATCGATGCCATCGACCCCGATGCGATGGGGCTCTTGATCTACACGTCGGGCACGACCGGCGAGCCCAAGGGGGTGATGCTGCGGCACCGAGGGCTCACCCTGATGGCAGACGCCACGCTGGATCGGTTCCCCCATCTCAAGAACGGCATCAAGTACGTGTCGTACTTGCCGCTCTGCCACGTCGCAGAGCAGCTCATGACCAATTACTTCCAGCTGTCTTCGGGGGGCGAGGTTTGGTTCATCGAAGACCCCAAGGACATTCGGGATGCCCTGCTGGAGGTGCGCCCCGAGGTCTTCCTGGGCGTTCCTCGGGTCTGGGAAAAGATGCAGGCTGCCCTTGAGGCGCGCTTACGTGAGGCCACAGGATTGCGCGCGGCGCTGGCACGCTGGGCTCTGGCCACCGAGCTACGCGGGTTCGACGCAGACGTGAAGCGCAACGACGGAAAGGAGCGGGTCGGGTTGTTGCGTCGATTGGCGCGTCGTCTCGTGGTTACGCGCATCAAGGAGGCGATTGGCCTCGACCAGGTGGGCGTCGCGGTGACCGGGGCCGCGCCGATCAGCGAGTCGACGTTGCGGTTCTTCGCCTCGATCGGCCTCATCATCTACGAGGGGTACGGGATGTCGGAGACCAGCGGTGTCGCCACATCGGCCGAGTATCGGCGACCCCGCTTCGGTACGGTGGGCAAGCCGCTGAACTGCGTGGAAATCCAGATTGCCGACGATGGGGAGATCCTGCTCCGCGGACCCATCATGACGACCGGCTACCTCCATCGGGAGGTGCTCACGGCCGAACTCCTCGACGGGGAGGGGTGGGTGCACACCGGCGACATCGGGAACCTCGATGCGGAAGGGAACCTGACCATCACAGGGCGCAAGAAGGACATCCTCATCACGGCAGGGGGAAAGAACATCGCCCCGGCAGAGCTCGAGGCCTACATCCAAAGTATCGAAGGGGTTGGCCAGGCGATGGTCGTGGGCGACCGTCAGCCCTATCTTGCGGCGCTCGTCACGCTCGACCCCGAGGCGCTCGGCGCCGTGGCCCAAGGAGCGGGGGTCCCGGAGGCTGAGCTGTCCGCCCTCGCCCAGCAGCCCGAGGTCGCCGCCTGGGTCCAGTCTCAGATCGAAGAGAAGTGCAATGCCCGGGTTGCGCGAGTCCAAACCGTCAAGAAGGCGCGCGTATTGCCTACCGAATTCACGGTGGATGGTGGAGAGCTGACCCCCACCATGAAGCTACGGCGCAAGGTGGTCATGCAGCGCTACGCCGACGACATCGCGACGCTCTACGCTGGCTGACCCCACCTTCAACTTTGAAGGAGCACCGGCAAGTGCTGCATCTGCACGGACGCGGGGTCCATCACCTTCATGAATGCACCCGCCTCGGGCACCCTTCGGGTTTGGCCGCGAACCGGGCGCATCACCCCATGACGTGGGCATCCACCCAGGTGCCATGGAACGTAGGCGGCACATGGTGGGGGAGGGCCAACCGCGCCACGGTGTCGAGCGTATCGGTGCGCAAAATCCACAACTCGGCTCGCATGGGTTCGGGATTCCACACCACGGTGAGCGCATACCCAGCCGCATCGCCGGCTTGGGCCACGATGGTCGGCTCGCCCACATGGCACGGGTAGAGTTCGCGAAACCGCACGTCACCCGTGGTGGTATCGACCCGCAGAATGCCACTGAAGTAGTGGACGGTGCGTTCGGGCGGTTGACCCACGGCGAGAATGGAGGAACCGTGGCGTACCGGGAACTCGGCACCGTAGAGGCTGTGCAACTCGAAGTGGACCCGTCGCTCGACGAGATCGATGACCAACCGTTCGAGTCGCGGCACGATGCCAGGCTTGTCTCCCGCATACAGGGCGTCTCGGTCGTCGAGGGGAGGGTAGGCCCCGTAGCGAACCACGTCCAGGCTCAGGCGACGGTCGGTTTCCTCGACGGCATCGGCGATGTGAAACACGAACCCCGGAGGCGCCTCGAGACGTATGGGGGTTCCGCCGTACCGGGGCACCACCATCACGGTGAGCGGCTCGTCGTCGAAGAGGGTCAGCGCTTGGTACGGCGTCTTGCGGCCGAGGGCAAAGCCCGGCGCGTCAAAGCGACCTCGGGGGAGCACGAACACCCAATAGTGCTCGGTCAGCCCGAAGTCGTGAACCAGTGAGGGGCTGCCCAGGTGCAGCCGGCGGAGCTCTTCGATACCCGACTCGCCGATTCGGTGAATGCGCAGCATCGACCGCATCCCGAAGGTAATGCCGAACGCGTGAAGCTCTCCGGTGGCGGGACAAGTGCGGGGATGCGCCGTGAGGGGATGAACGGGTTGGGCCACCCGGTCAGCCGCATGGTTGACGAGTGCGCCATCGAAGTCGACGGGACCGCGTGTGGCCAGGGTGACCGGATCAAGCGCGTAGGGCAGCCCCCCTTCCCAAAGCGCAAGGAGCCTTCCGGCGTGCCAGACCACATTGGTGTTGGCGGGGTTCTTGACCTCAAGCCGAAGGGTGTTGGCGCGCCATCCCCCCGGCCGATTGGTGCCAAACGACCGAAAGCAGACGCGATCGAAGGCTTCTTCTTGAATGAAGTAGGGCGTGCGCACGAAGCGATTCGTGTAGTGCACGGTGCCCTTGTCAAACGCCAGACGAAGGACGTGTCCATCACCGTCAAACGGATGGCCGTAGCGCACCGCTCGACGTTCGAGGCGTCCGGGACCATTGCGAAAGAGTACGCCGTTTAAGGAGGGGGGAACTTGGCCTTCGATGACGGAAAGTTCAACGTTGGTGTGTTCGCTCTTCACCGTTTGAAGCGCTCGCTCCATCAGCGCTTTCATGACCGGAGGGGTGGGCATTCAACCCGATAACGAGGCGGCCGCACGATTCCACTCTGACGCAAACGGTGGCTCACACGGAGCGCGGTCATCCTGGACTCATCAGCGGGAACGTTGGTTCCCAAGGAGTCTGCCATGCTTCGTACCGTTGGTTGGTTTGCGACCCTCACGGCGAGCAGTGCATCACCGGAATCCCGAGACGATGGAACGAGCCCGTCCGATGTGCCGAGCGATAGGCCAGATCCTAAGCCTACGACGCCGAATGTTCCGAAGTCATCTCCGAGGCCTGCATGACCCAGCCATTTGATGTTCTCGTCGTGGGCGCCCGTTGCGCGGGTGCCACCACCGCCCTGCACTACGCACGACAGGGCCGCCGAGTGTTGCTCGTCGACCGTGCGCGGCTTGGATCCGACACCTTGTCCACCCACGCCCTGATGCGTGCGGGCGTCCAAGCGCTCGTGCAGCTGGGGGTGGAACCGACGCTTCGAGCGCGGGGAACCCCCGTGGTTCGCCACACCACGATTCATTACGGCCGGGAGGCCCCGATCGAAGTTGATATCGTCCCCAAACACGGCGTCCAGGGCTTGCTAGCGCCGCGTCGCACGGTTCTTGACCGCGTGCTCGTCGAAGCCGCGGTGGACGCCGGGGTGGAGGTTCGATTTGGAACCTCGCTGCATGCCGTGACCCACGAGGATCACGGTCGCGTCAATGGCGCGGTGCTGCATTGTCGCGGCGTTCGGGAGACCGTGCGGGCGCGTCTGGTCGTGGGGGCCGATGGCCGTCGATCCACGGTGGCTGAGCAGGTCGGGGCTCGCACATTGCTGCAGAGTCCGCGCGGAACGTCCAATGCCTACGCCTATGTCTCGGGGTTGCCCCAAGACACCTACGAGTGGACCTACGATGCGGCAGCTTCCTCCGGTATCATTCCGACAAACGAGGGGTTGGCGTGTGTGTTCGTCTGTGGTGCTCCAAAGAACGTACAGTCGCGGCTCGCGGCGGACCCAGTGAAAGGGTGGCAACAACTCCTCCGGAGAGCCCACCCCGACGTCGCTGAACGGGTGTTTGCGGGCCATCGCGAGACCCCGGTGTATCGATTCTCGGGAGCTGTGGGTCACCTCAAGCAGGCCGCAGGGCCTGGCTGGGCCCTGGTCGGTGACGCCGGCTACTTCAAGGATCCGCTGACCGCCCATGGCATCACCGATGCGTTGCGGGATGCTGCGCTCCTCGCGTCGGCTACGGACGCTCGAGGCGAGGTGGGGCCGTCGTATGCCGAATGCAGGGATACGCTCGCTCGCCCCTTTCTCGCGATTACCGATGCCTTGGCCCGACATGATTGGGACCTCGAGCGCGTTCAATGTCTCCACCAGGCCCTTCATGACGAAATGAAGCGGGAACGTTCGTGGTTGTTGGCCCAGGCCGCGTGAGCCGGAGCCCCCAAGATACAGCGAGGCCATGAAGGTCGATGTCGCGATCGTTGGTGGGGGGCTTTCCGGCTTGGGTGTGGCGATGGGCCTCCACGAGCGCGGAGGCGACCTGCTGGTCCTTGAGGCCCGCCCCCGACTCGGCGGTCGCATGCTTGCCATCGAAGGGCCCCGCGGAGGGCGGTTCGATTTGGGGCCGGCCTGGCTCTGGCCTCACCAAACCCGACTTCGAGCCTTGGCGAACCGGTTTGGCATCGCGACCTTCGATCAGCATGTGCACGGGACCACGGTGTTTGAGAATCCGCAGGGAGTGGTGCGACGGGACCTGACGTTGGCCCCGATGGCCGGTTCGTGGCGCCTCGACGGCGGCTATGGTCGCCTTATTGACGCCGTGGCATCGACCCTTGATCCCGCAAGGATCTGGATCGATGCGTTGGTCGAGCGGGTCCGACAACATGGCGACCGCGTTGCCCTCGACCTGGCAGATGGGCGTTCGGTCAACGCTCGCCGCGTGGTCTTCGCGTTACCGCCTCGCCTCGTGGCAGCGCTCCCATTCGAACCGTCGCTGTCCCCAGAGTTCAAGACGGCCTTGTCAGGGGTTGCCACCTGGATGGCTGCCTCGGCCAAGGCCATGGCCTTCTATGAAACGCCGTTTTGGCGCACAAAAGGTCTGTCTGGAGAAGCGATTTCCCATCGAGGACCGCTTGTCGAGATCCACGACGCCTCCACGCACGACGGAGTGGGGGCGGCTCTTTTCGGCTTCTTGGGCATTCCTCCCGCCGCTCGGCGAACCCATGCGGCCGACCTTCCAGCTGCGGTGCTCGCCCAGCTGTCGTCGTTGTTTGGTCCCGAGGCCGCCCAGGCGCTCGACGTGGTGGTGATGGACTGGGCGACGGAGCCACTGACGTCGACACCGCGCGACGTGTCCGAGGCGAGCCGTCCCGGGCACCCCACCGTGGGGGTCTTGCCTTCCCCAGGGTCGAACTGGGACGACCGAATTGGGCTGGCGGGAGCTGAATGTGGCGCCGACGAACCTGGCTATGCAGAAGGAGCGTTGCAGGCTGCCGAAGTGGCGCTCGAACGGCTTAACTAAGGCTGGACCCTGCATTCAGCAGCGAGAGATCAGTCGGACGCGTCTTGCGCCCCCGCGAGCCGCACCGGGCAACTTGAGAAAACTGGCTGGGATGTGTCGAAACACGAAGCCGTCGGACGTCTTGTCGATGGAGGTGCTTATGAAGCCCAACGATGTGGTGTCGCGAGCCGAGTGGCTCGAGGCTCGCAAGAAGTTGCTCGATGCAGAGAAGGCGCTCACTCGGGTTCGCGATGAGGTCTCGGCCCAACGGCGGGCGTTGCCCTGGGTGCCCGTGACCGAGGCGTATGCGTTTGAAGGACCGTCAGGACCCGCGGTCCTGGCCGATCTGTTCGGCGAATACAGCCAACTTGTGATCTACCACTTTATGTTCGGTCCGGCGTGGGACCAAGGCTGCCCCAGCTGTTCGTTCTGGGCCGATGGCATCGAACGGCACGTCGTGCATCTTGCGGCTCGTGACGTTGCCGTGGCGCTGGTGTCCCGCGCGCCCCGGGACAAGCTCACCGCCTACGCGGCTCGGATGGGTTGGACGACCCCGTGGTACTCGTCATCCAAGTGTCGCTTCAATCAGGACTTTGGGGTGTCCTTCGACGAAGGAGATGACCGTGCCTACAACTTCGGAACGAGCACGTTCGGGGGTGATGAGGCACCTGGCGTGAGCATCTTCGCGAAGGATGGAGAAGGCCGGGTGTTCCACACGTACTCCACGTACGCCCGAGGCCTCGACATGCTCAACACGGCCTACCACTTCCTGGACCTGGTCCCAAAGGGCAGAGATGAGCAGGATCTTCCCTGGTCCATGGCATGGCTGCGCCGGCGCGACCAGTACGACTCAGTCCCCGAAGCGTCGTAGGTCGTCCAGCCTTTTGCGTAAGGGTTTCTCCGCCTGCAAAGCGCGCCAAGGAATCACATCTCCGCTCGTCGCATGAAACGAAATCGGGCGGCCTTGCGCGCGCTCCCATTCCGCACGCAACAAACTAATTTCCTTTGGCGTAGCGCCGAAGGTTGATTCAGACCGGCCTTCGGCGTTGCGCCTCGGGTTCGCACGATTTCCAAAGTATTTGTAGCGCAGCATCCGCTACTTCGCGGATCGACCCCTCCCCAACGACGTTTACTTTGTGGACCAACGACCCGAGAGGGCGACCCGATTCGCTCCAGGGTCTTCGGTTCGTCAATGCAAGCTGCATCAGCGTTCCACCAGTTCAGGCAGGCTGCGACGACGGCCAGCGATCAGCACCACCAGGCCTACGAACGCCGAGACGACGCCAAGGCTTGCCACCGACACGACCTCGAGCCATGCGGTGGCTCGGAGCCACGCGGGGCTTCCGAAGGCGGCCGCGCGAAGTCCGGAGGCCACCTCGGCGAGGCCTACCACCACGAGCAGCCCGGCAAAACAGGTGGACAACCCACCGAGTGCGGTGACTCCGAAACAGTGGACCGTTGACATGACGGTGAGGTTGAAGAGGCCCGAGAACAACTGGAGCAGCCCCAGTCGTCGCGTGACGGCAGGATCGAGCACCAAATCGGCTTCGGGCCACGCCCGTGGACCTACGGTCAGGGAGTCTCTGGCTTGGTCGAGATCATCGGCATCGATGGTTCCCGAGCCAGCCCAGCCGTCGACCCGGGCTCGCGCGGTGTCGGAGGCCATGGGGCGCAGCGCGTCGGCGAATGCCTCGGCGGAGGGATAGCGGTCGGCGGGCACCCGCTGGAGTGCCCGATGGATCACCGAGTGCAGCGGACCGTCTGGCATGGGCAACTCCCGACGGTGCCCCTGGACGATATTGCGTTGGGTTTCAAAGTCGGTTTCGCCGCTGAACGGCCGATACCCGGCCACCATTTCAAACAGGACGGAGCCGAGACTGAACACATCGGATCGCGCATCGACTTCGCCTGGATGCTCAACTTGTTCAGGGCTCATGTAGGGAATGGTGCCGAGCGTATGGGCGGCGCGCGTCACGAAGGAATCCGCGACCTTCGCAATGCCGAAATCCAGGATCTTCACGTAGGGAGGATGCCCCGGCTCGGCATCCACGAGAAATAGGTTGGCCGGCTTTAGATCACGATGGAACACTCGTGAACGGTGCGCGTGGGCCACGCCCGAAAGCACCTGGAGCAGAATGTCAGCGGCTGCGGTGGGCTCGAGCGGTCCTTGGGCGATGATCTGGGAAAGGTCGTGGCCTTCGAGGTGGTCCATGACCAGCGCGGCCACCCCTTGATCATAGAGGACGTCGGTCACATGCACCAACGCAGGGTGGCGGAGTCGTGCAAGGACCTGGCCCTCTTTCACGAATCGATCGCGGGCCAATGGATCCTGCTCATGCCCCGCGTGAAGCACCTTGAGCGCGTGCATGGTCTTGAGGACGCGATGACGAGCCCGGTATACGCTCGATGTGCCGCCTTTGCCCACCAGTGCTTCGATCGTGTAGGAACCGATCTCGGACCCTTCTTTGAGCACGTGTCCTCCCCAGATGGGCTCGGGCGACATCGTCTAACGCGACTCGGGGCGCTCGGAGACGAGCTGCTCGAGCTGCGAACGGCGGGTCGCCGCGGCATCCGGTGAGGGGGCCCCTTCATCCACACGTCGCCACACGGTGTGCAGCCGTTCGTAGAGGGCCTGGGTGGTATCTAGCGAAAACCCTGTGAGAAGGTGTTTCTTGCCGCTGTGCAAGCGGATCAGGACCGCGAGGTGGCGGTTCTCGACGCTCGACACTTCATCCCAGGCGATTCGCTGCGAGCGAAGGCCTGGGGCCTGCAACAGTTGGGCTTGGGTGGGGGGAGTATCCAGCTCGTCGAGCCAGTCGACGCGAATGCCGCTTGGGTCGAGGCGGATACGACGATAGCGCCTCATCGCGTTGACATGGGGCGACCGCAGAGGGTCGACCGACATCATGAAGTAGATGGCCGCAACGAACAGAAACCCGAACGGTCCCAGTACGCAAGCCGCGAGGGCGAGAACGGCGAGGCCCGGCACGAACCGTGCCTGCACCCCAAACCCAGGTGTACGGACCTGGGCGAGCACTGCCCACACTTCCTGTTCGCCGTCGCTCGTATGGTGCTCTTCCACGACCCCTCGTTTTCGATCTACCCCGCATGCGTCGCCATCTCGACAAGCCAATCCGTCACTGCGCGGACACGGGGCACTTGCACGAGGTCGGGGTGCGTAACGAGCCAGACCGGGTCGTCGTAGACCGGAGCGGCGGCATTGAGCGGCACCAGCTCGGGGTAGGGCTCCGCCAAGATGTCAGGCAGCAGCGCCATCCCCAGCCCAGCGACACAGGCCTGCACGATCGCCGACAGCTCGGTCGATCGCATGACCGGCATGATGCGGGGGGCTTCCTCGACCCAAGGGTGTCGGGCTAGCAACAGCAGGGCCTCTTTGCCTTCGAGGTCGGTGAGTTCTTCGTTGAGCCCCCGCCCCTCCAACCAGGACCGCGCGGCGTACAGACGAGACTGCACGGTCAACAGGCGCCGGGCGATCAGGGTGGGGTCCGTGGGACGACCGATGCGCAACGCCAGATCGGCTTCCCCCCGGCTGATGTCGACGTTGTGCGGTGTACACCAGAGATCGACCCGCAGTTCAGGGTACTGCGCGCGCAAGTCGGGCAGCCTTGGGGCGATCATCTGGCTTGCCACCGTCTCGATGGTGGAGATTCGAACCCGTCCTACCGGGCGGTCGCTCTCGCCCCCAGCAAGTCGGATGACGTCGGTGGCTGCACCTTCCGCTCGCTCCGCCGCGGGCACCATTCGCCGCCCCGCGGGCGTGGCGACCCACCCTCGCGACCCTCGCACGAACAACTTGGTCCTTAGGCCTTCTTCCAAGGCGGCGATGCGACGGCCCACCGTGGTCGGATCAACCCGCAAGGACCGGCCTGCGGCCACGAGGGTGCCTTCGCGATGCACTGCGAGGAAGTACCTGAGGTCCGACCAGTCGTACATGTCTGCAGTGTAGCGGTTCTGTGTCCTGCACATCTGCAGTGGAAGGCTGCGAATCTGGCCCTGGTAGTGGCCCAAAAAGCAGGTGATTCCAGGAACAACCGAGGAGGTCTTGTGACTTGGTTCGCCATGGATGATCTGTTCGAGAACGCCACCCTCGATTTCGAGGTCACGCCCGAAGAGGTGCTCGCTGACTTGCTCTACCACGGCGAAGGGCGGAGACCCCTCGACGAACTGGAAGATTCGCTCGAGGCACCGGTCGTCGACGTAGAGCGCCTCCCCAAGTCGAATGGGCGCGAGTGGTGGACCCGCTTCTTCTAAGCACGTGGAGCGGGGCCCCGAGGTTGTACCCGACCCCGGGGCCAAGGCTCCGCGATTTCAGTGACCCACGACGTTGAATCGCCCGCATCAGGTTCAGTGGCCGACGTCTTACTGCTAGACCATGGCTCCATAGTTTTGGGGGAGCCAGGAAGAATTGCACCTCCGTCTTCGGCCGGAGGAGCGGGAGAACTCGAGAGGGTCACCACGGAAAATGCATCAGTCTCGGAGGATTCGGTTTAGGTGTCGTCGTCGACCACGGCTTTACCGCTGCGTCTGCCAAGTTCCGCCAACCCTGCCCAAGAGATTGCAGGGTGTAGGATTCGAACCTACACGTCGACGAATTCAGTCTGAAATCCTGAGCTTCAGCTTGCCTCCTGGACCCCAAGGGGTCCGAATCTGGCTTAACCGGTCAGGTGTTGAGTTCCGCCCGCATGGCCGCCACCCGCGATGCCCAAGTGGCTCGTTCGGCGTGGCAATGGCGTACGGTCTGCTCGAGATCAGCGCCTTCGAGCTGAAGAAGAGTCGAGGCGAAGTTCGCCTTGCGACGAAAGAACCCATCGAGCCCCTGACGGATCCATCCCAGTTTGCTCCATCGGAAAGGAGTAACCTTGAGTATTGATGAAATCGTGGCGATGGTGCACCTCGATAGTTACATTAGGTTTAGTAGAGAAAGGCCTGATTGAACCATAAAAATTGGGCAATCTGCTTTACCTACTACGACCTTGGGGCCCTTGCAAGGTGCGCCGAACGAACGACACAATCGCATCTCGTGTGATGTTGGGCCGCTCTCGGGGTGGACTGTGGCCACAATGGGCCAGCCTCAATTGGTCTACCGGGCCCGATGCGTGCTTCACGATTGCGTCGCACTGCGCCATGGTGCCAAACGCATCGTCGTACCCCTGAATCAGCAACGTCGGCACGTCCAGACGAGCCACCTCTTCGGTCATCGTCCAGCTGCGGAACGAAGGCGAGAGCCAAACCGTGGACCAGGCGTCGAACGTGCGATCGATGTTGCGATGGTACCGCGCGAGGCGTTCTCGGAACTTGGAGTCAGGAAAGCTCTCGCGAAGGGCCGCGATGGCGGTGATGCAGATGTCTTCCACAAAGACGTGCGGCGCGATGGCCACCACCCCTTCCACGTTGGGTTGTTGCGGGTCGCTCGCATAAAGCAGGGCGATCGATGCGCCATCGCTATGCCCGATCAGAATGCGGGGCCGTTTTCGAAGGGCCGGGTGGGTGTCAAAAAGCACCGACAGCAGAGCGGGAAGCTCCTCTTCGGCCGCTTCGTTGAGGAATCTCGCGGTTCGGGGCCCGGGCAGTTCGTCTGACGTGCCGTAGCCCTGTCGGCTGTAGATCAGCGCAGGGGATTCGCAGTCGTTGGCGATCTGGGTGGGCCAGTCTCGCCAGTGGAGGACGGAACCGAGCCCTTGGTGCAGGAAGAGCAGGAGGGGCCCGGGAGCATCGGGGTGGACGATCGCAACCTCAAGGTCGACGCCCGCCACCGACCACCGTTGCGTCATCCCTCGAACAACCAGCGAAAGACCTTGGCCCCCATCTCTTGTCGCTTGACTTCGAGATCGTTGGCCCGAGAGCGGGCGCGTTTGACCGCATTTCGCAGCGCTTCCAGCCGTTCGAGCAGGGCTTCCTTGCGCGGCGTGGGCAGGGCCCCGGACAAGTGGGTGGTGTGCCAGTGCCCAATGATGACGTCTTCGGTGATCAGTTGGGTCTGGGCGGGAATCGCGTGATCGTCCTTCACCACCGCATCGTAGAGCACGATGGGGCGCTGGACCTTTTTGGTCTTGTGCGTGACGGCGGTATCGGACCGATGCAGGCGCGAGTTGGGGTCGGCATGCCAGGTCTTCGCTTCGTCGAGCGTGGGCATGGCATCGACAAAGGTGCGCAGGTCGGTCAGCTCCTTCTCCAGGAAGATGAGGAGCGTGACCGGCACGTCGGTCAGGATGGTTTCACCCTCGACGATCACATCGCCTCGTGCCTCCAGGTTGCCGTGCTCCTGGGTGGCTTCGATGTCGAAGAATTCCGCCCGAAGTTTGCGCACCTTCTTCAACACGTCTTCGGCGATGAGCTGGACCTTTTTGTCCTCTGGAGGAAAGGTCTCCCCATCGTCATCCTTCGGAGCGTACTCGCGGCTCATTCCCGCATAAACATCCTCTTTTGAGGATTTGCGATGGAGATCGGTCAATTCACCGTAGGTTCGCGACTTTACACCCTTGCGGATGGCCACGACCTCATGGAGCTTCAAGGTTTCATCTGCCATGCAGATGGCTAAGGGTTCGCTCGAACTTCGTCCAGCCGCCGTTAGGCTCGCAAGACGGTGTCCCGGAGTTCTTGCCGCAATTGCCGAACCATGGCGTGAGACAATTGGTGGCGGTCGAGGTCGAGACGCTCGAGGTGGGCGTAGGACTCGGCGTGGGTGAGGAGGTTGGTTCCCCCGAGGTCGGTGAGGGGCGTTTTGAGCCCAAGTTCTTGGAGCTGGGGGAGCCAATGGGCTTCGTGCAATCGGTTGAGCAGTGCGTCTGCGAAGGGGCAATTCGCAAGGACCAACCTCCGAAGGGACGGTAGGGGGTGCGTCAATAGGTGACGAAAATGGTCCAGCGGCGCGTTGTTGTCGTCGCGGCGCATGCCAAACCACAGTTCCAGCTCTTCAAGGGCGGGCAGGTCGGCGGTGCTTAGCGAGTTGACCACCGGTTCCGACAGTCCCCCCGTCATCAGTTTCAGCGAACGAAGTTGGGGGTGGCGGAGTTCGCCGAGGTCGCTCACCTGGCCCTCGCACGTCAGCGAACGCAGGTGAGGGGACGCTTCGATCAACGGGGGCAGATCGGGCACCATTGCACCGTCGATGTTGTAGTCCCCGACGTAGATCCTACGAAAGGGAAGCGGGGCGGCGCGTACAAGGGCCTCGATCAGTCCTTCGTAGCGAAACCATCGAAAGGGGGCGACCCTCAACTCGAGTTCGGTGACCACGCAGCCTACGGGCTGACAAAGCAGTCGTTCGAGCAGCGCGGGCATCCATTGGGCGCCGGGCCAGTTCGATTCGAGGCCGCTTGCCGCGCAGTGGACGCGGAGCATCAGGATGTGGCCGTGCCGAAAGTGAGCTGAAATCCTTGGAAACGCGCCGGTTGATTCTTCGACGGTCACGACGCCGGCGTGATCGACCTGCACGGACTGGCCAAACCAGCCCGGAGCGTGCGCCTTGAGCAACGCCGTTTGGCCGGGCCCCGGGCCCGCATCCGCGATCTCCGCCCTCGGATCTCCGCGCTCTCTTAGGCGGTCGAGCCAAACGTTCCAGGTGGTGACATCGCTCGGATCGTTGCGAAGCGCATCCATGAGCGCAGAATCCCAAACCTCGGCCACACGGGTCTCCCAACCTCATTGTATCGGGACGGGGGAGCTGCTTTGTAGGACCGTGACTTGGCCATGGCATCAGGGCAGCAGCGCTAGGAGGACGCGTTACCCGCTTCCGCGAGGAGGGAAGCATGCGTCTTCGTCTGCCACTGCTGCTTGGACTTGGGTTGATCGGCTGCCCGACGGTGCCGCCACCGGTGGTGCCCACGCCCACCGACACCTCGGAGCCTACCGATCCTTCGGGTGACACCTCGGATCCGACGGACACCGATGACCCTGAAACGGGCATGGACACGGGAATGCCGGCCTCGCCGTGCGAAGCGCGTTCCGATGTCTCGAATGCCGCGGTGGTCGCGCCGAATGGGGTAGATACGTCGACTTGTGGGGCAGCGGACGCACCGTGCGCCACCCTTGCGCAAGCCTTGGCGCGCGCGGACGCCCAAGGGTTGGCCCGCATCGCGCTGGGACAGGGTGTGTACGAGGTTCCGACCTTCGCGTTGCAAGCGGGGCTCACCATCGACGGGGGCTTTGTTCGGGTCGACGGAACGCTGGAGGCACGCTGCGACCTCGACGCGACGCAGAACACGATCCTGCGGGCGTCGTCGGGCATGAACACCACGCTGGTGGCGGAGAACTTGGGCGGGGAAGCACGGTTGGAGTACCTCACGGTGGCGAGCCGGACGGCGCCTGCGTCTACGGCGGAGTCGTTCTACGGCATTCGGGCGGTGGGCTCGACGACAACGCTGCGTCTGGAAGGCGTGAACATCACGGTGGGCGATGCCGGAGACGGCGCTCCAGGGTTTGTGGGCCCCGATGGCAACGATGGATCGGGCACCTGCCCGAGCAGCAATGGGCAGGGCGGGGGAACCGCTGCGGACGGTACGGCGGGCCAGGGCAGCTACGGTTCGAACGGATTTGTACCGGGCAACGGCCAGCAAGGGAGCAACGGCATTGTCGGAGCTGCCGGAACCGAAGGGGCGGTGCCGAGTCCCGCCACCGCGGATTGTGAGGACGTGGTGGCGGCCAACAACACCTGTGGCTGTGACATCGTGAGCGTCCCCATTCCCCGTGGTTCCGGCGGGTGTGGCGGTGATGGCGGCACCGGCGGCCAGGGCGGCGGCGGCGGCGGGGCGAGCATCGGGCTGTTCGTGTGGGACGCCACGGTCATCGCGAACGGTGGTGAGTGGGCGAGTGGTTCCGGTGGTGACGGCGCGAGCGGTGGCCTTGGAGGACAAGGCGGCGACGGTGCGGCGGGCGGAACGCCGAACCTGCAGTGCGCCCAGAACTGCATCGATGACGATTGCCCGGACCCGAGTGCGAGCAACACCTGTTCCCAGACGTCAGACTGCCGGACCTTCGACGGGATGAACATCCCAGGAACTCCAGGTGGAATCGGTGGAGTTGGCGAAGATGGGGGCAGCGGCGGCGGCGGGGCGGGTGGAGACTCGTTCGCCGCCTACGTGGGAGGAACCGGCCAGGCGACCCTCAACGTGACGTTGTCGTCGGGTGGGGCAGGCAACGGCGGACCTGGGGCCCCCGACGGGACCGCATCGGGCCAGAACTGAGCCTCACGTTGGCACGATGGCCGACGGAGTCGATCGGGTCCGCGTGTTGAACCATCGCTGGACGAATACCTAATCCTCTGATGAGACTTCAAACGACCCGAATTTCCGGTGCAGGTTGCAGGCCATGACGAAAGGCCGAGAACGACCGTCGTCACCCTCGTGGGATTGTCGTCACTGCCGCTCTTAGCGTCGCGTTCGCCTTCGATGCGATGAAGAACGTAAGTCACTCGTGTTGGAAAATCCAGAAATTGACGGCGTATTTCCTGCGCTGGGTGAGGCATCATCAAAACTACGGGCCTGACGAACGTCCATTGACGACTGTCGTCACCCCACAAGCCTGTCACAGTGAGGATCCTGGCTCGACTCTCGTCTTTGCCTGACGAAGGTCGTTTACTCGACCCACTGGAAATAGCACAATCCGGTGGCACACCTCCTGCAACTGCTCTCCTCGTTGACGAGCTGGGTTGGCAACGGCGTTTCATGCCGATGCCCTGCATGTCAATAGGAAAGGAGTGATGTGAATTCTCAGGATGTGAAGACAAAAACCAGGGCGGGAATCTACTCAAAGGAAGCATTTGCGAACGCATGTTTGCCGCAGTCGCACAGGTGGGGTACCTCTCGTGTCTCAGCAAATTTGGAATGTTTGGAGGATTTGTGCGCTCGATGAGTGCGTGGACTCGTGCGGGTCGCTGGGTGCGACGCGAAGTGGATTGGTTTGTCTGGGTCTTTGTTATCTGGGGATTGAGCCAAAGCCTTCAGCATGCCCAGGCGTCAAGCTTCGAGGTGGTCGAAGCTGACCAATTCGAGGGCGGTTCGATCGACCCGCTGCAGAGCGACCAACTCAAACAACAGGTGCTTTCCTTCACGTTCCCCTTGCTGGAGAGCCCAGACGGCCTGACCCCGACCGTCGCCTTGCAGTACGAACCCTCGCGGACAAACGGTACCGTCGGGGCGGGTTGGTCGCTTACGCCACAGTCCACCATCACGACCCACTCCCGATTAGGTGGCGCGCCTGAGTGGGATGTCAACGACATCTTCAAAGTCGATGGCGTGCGCCTGAAACCGACGGGGAGTGGTCACTACGTACCGCTGTACGTGAATGGATGGGTCTACGAACGCCAGAACAACCAAGAGGCCTGGGTTGCAACCTATCAGGGGCAGCAGAAAGTCTATGGCCATCTCGACCCAGGAACCGCTTGCGGACAGCCAGGATGGTCGACACGACCAGGCTGGCTCCGCGGTAAGGAAACGTGCAATATCGTCCAATGGCTACAGATGCGCCAAACCGATGACTTCGGCAACGCCATCGAGTACGGCTATACCCGATATGAGGACCGTCCCTATCTCACCGAGATTCGATATAATATCCACGGAGCGGATTACTTCAAGGTCGAGCTAGCATACGAGGATCGGCCGGACGTCCGGGACGACTACCGCACGGAGCGTCTTCGCCCGATCTCCAAGCGCTTGGCGTCGGTCCGAGTGTCAACACACCGCGCCGGCATCGACTATGCAGTCTATCACTACGACCTCGAGTATGAAGCGTCGGGTGTAGGCGTGCAGTCGCTACTGACGAGCATCGTGCAACAAGGGTTGGATGATGCGGGGGAACCCCACCGGAAATACTGTGCCGTTGCGGCGCTTCACGTATGATGCCGACGCCCATCCGAACGCCTGGACCACCGAGGCGGCGTGGCGAGGAACGACGTCGTGGGCTGCCGAGCAAGCGCTGCAGGTCTGGAATGCAGATCAGACCGCGCCCATGGCCCTTTCCCCCCAGACCATCTTGGACGAGTTGGAGTTCTCTGACAAGGAGGACAGTGCCCGAACCCTCACGCTGCTCGAAGACATCGATGGGGACGCAATCCCTGACCTGATCGTACTCAACGACCAAGGCCCGCTCGGCAATTTCGTTGACCATCGGGTGTTCCTGAACCGCCCCGACCAAAACGGCGTTCCGCAGTTCATCTTCAATTCCCAAAACAGCGACGCGCTTAGCTACATCATCGCATCGTTACCGATCTCGAAAGTCCGCTTCATTGACCTCAACCGCGATGGGCGAACCGACATTGCGGTTCGAGCACATCCCTTTCACAGTGGTGGAACCGTTGTCTTCTTGGGCGGGCGCGCCCGTCCTGGGGAGACCGCGGGCTTTCGCATGTCGGCTCCTGGCGTTGCGCCGGCGCACATCATGGTCGATGGACCTGATGCAAACCGCAAGTTCGCCGATCTCAATGGAGATGGTGCGCCAGACCTGGTCGAACAGAACACTTGGCTGCCTAACCGTGGCGATGTATTATTTGTAGGCCCCGGCGTACCCCATTTTTTCGACACGCGAACCGGGTACGACCTCAGCGTCGACGATCCCGTGATCCAAGCGGCAAGCCTCTATCAGCGGTTTGCACCTTTGTTGGCTAATGGAAGTGAACCGCCGGCGAGCTGCATGTCGCCTGGAGACACTGCGCGTGAGGTGATTAGCGAGCGCGGCCTGGTGGCCTCTGACGACCCGGACGACCCGAGCCACTTGGACGGTTCATTGGTGACGCCGGAGGAATGGTTGTGGCGACACACGAGCCACGGCGATGTGAATGGAGACGGCTACGCGGATCGGCTCATCAACGTCACCTGGCTACGCCAGCATGAAGACGAGTGGGTGGAGGACCCGGACTGCGGCCGTACAGAAGCGGTGCTTTTGGGAGATGGCACCGGTGCCTTCTACGAGGTGCCCTATGCCACCGGCGGTCCAGGCTCCACCGTCACGCAGCTAAGGACGCTCAAGATTGGTGGTCTTGAGGACCAAGACGCAACGGCCAGGTTCGACTTGCCGGTCAACCACTTCAGCTTTTCGGATATCGATGGGGATGGTCGCTTGGAGGCCCTGAACCGTTGCGGTGGCCCGTTGCTCACGGACCCTATCGAAGTCCTTCATCACCGAGGGCAAGGCCTAGGGTTTGACTGCGGTGCGTTTCAGACGCTCACCGAAATCCCCCTATCTTGGATAGGCCCGCTTCCGTTGAGCCAGCAGAATACCACCTTGGTGGACCTCAACGGAGATGGATTTCCCGATGGCTTTCGGGGCCCCAATCCGATCGAAGATCTTGGTACCCAGCTCACAGGAGGGGACTGGAGTTCGCCCTATCCAGTACAGCAAGGGGCGGTGTGGTTTCGTAACCAACGCCAGGTTCACCACAATCGTCTCGCGTCCGTTCGCCTGCCGAAGGGAGGCCTGACCACGCTGGTGTGGGGTCAGTCGGCGATGTATGCCGAGGACAATGGGCCCATCAGCCAGCCTGTTCTTCGCTCACTATCTGGCCCTGACGGCACCTATAACTTCGAGTATGAAGGCGGAACCTTCGGTCATGGTGAGTTTCTCGGCTGGGAAAAAGTCACCACGCGGGAGCCGACCGGAGCCTACCGGGTTCAAACCAACGCCACAACGCTCGAGCTGAAGGGCAAACCATGGACGAACGAAATCTACTTCGCCAATGGCGCGCTCAAGCAGATGAAGGTCTTCGTCTACGATCGCATCGATCGAACAAACCCGCTTCCGCTGTCTGTGCCGCCGTTCGAGGTCGGGTATCAGCGAATCTGCACCTTCGAGTCCGACGAGCAACATGGGGGCATTGCCTTCGACCGGCTCACGCTCATCCGCCATTGCTTCGAGTTTGCAGAGGAAGGCAACGTATCCGTTGACGCGTTCACCGATGATCCCTCGCAAACCTATGTGACGCCTGACAGCCCCATTTGGGTGTGGGAGAGCATCCCATTTTGGTTGCACAGGCTGATGCGCTACGGCATTGATCCTGACCAACTTGAATCCTGGTCTAACCTGACTCCCGCCGAACTACAGTTGCTTTGGGAACTCAGCGGTGTTCTGGAGGGCCACTCTCTAGCCGCCATCACGGGAATTCCGTCAGCCAGCCACATCACGGTTGCGCAGCAGGACGGTTCAGCGCAGGCCATGGATGCTTACTTTGCCGACCAATCGAGTGCGATGCTCGGCCAACTCGGAACGCTCAACGTGGAGCTGATGGACTGGTCGACGGATACGCCCCTGACGCTTACCGTTCCCCCGGTTGCAAGCCTGCCGTCTCGCTACCGGTTTTACGTGACTGAAGTCGATTGGTATGCCCTGCATCATCCCAGCGTGATTCGGTACCTACGGGATGTGTCCCTTTCCGACGACAGCCGGCAGGTGGCCTACGACTACTACAACCCGGTTCCTGGTGACTTCGACGGGCTCCGTTTGGAACGTATGACGGAGGGCGTCGTTGGTGGCAATCCGGCCAATGCGGAGCGAGTGACGGTTTACGAGAACACGGGAACCCACCCGTACCAGGGCTCACGCTGGCGGGAACGGATTGAGCTGACGCGTGCGGGGCAGCCGGTCGAACTCGCGGACCACACCCAAGTGACCCAGCGCGTCCAACGGCGAACCTTCGATGCGCGCGGCCGGGTGATGGAAACCCTGCCCCCACAGGGCGCCCCCACCCTGTACGCCCACGGGTTTTGTGGTCTCGAAAGCACGACGCGGAACGAGCGGAACGAGGTCATCACCTACGACAACCACTGTCGATTGGTGTCGACGGTGGATGAGGTCGGCCTCACGGTCACGCATCGGTACGATGACCTTCAGCGGCCCTTGGGGAGCGTTGAAACGACACCAACCCTGGAAGGGGTTTTGGTCATGGACCAGGGCACCATCCTCATCGACGAGGATGGGGGAGATGCGGGGGCAGGACAACCCGCGTCCGTGAAGGTTCAAGCCCACATTGACGGGATCGATACACTCACGCGAATCTTTGAGGATGCCTGGGGCCGGGTCGTCCGCGAGCAAGTATGTGAGTGGGACCGCACTTGTCCCGCTGGCCTCGACCCACTCGATTGCCCTGGAGACTTGGCCGTGGCCTTCGCCTGCAAGACCACCGCAGGCTCGCCCAATGTTGTTCGCACGTTTGCCTATGACTCCTTCGGCAACCTCTCTTCCGAGACGGCTTGGCACGAGCCGCAGGAGACAAATCCGTCAACCCTGTCCTATCACTACGATGAGTTTGGTCGGCAGACGCGTGTGGACCGTCCCGACGGCAGTTGGACGGAAACGAGTCGAAGCCTAGGTTCCATCCGCCACAACCACAGCGACCTTCGAACGGTACGCTCGTCGCTCAACACCTTGGCGAGCACGACCGAACGACGCAACGCCACGACCGGCCAATGGCAGCGGACATCTCGGTCGATCTTCGACCGCTACAAGCGGAAGAACCTTGAAGAGGATGCGTTGATTCAGCGCACCACGTTCGAATACGATGGATTGGGACGGCTGAAGCGGGTCGCGCCCCCGCCGGTGGACATCGTCGAATGTGACGGCACCACGTCGAGCCTCATCCCTGACACCATCACCTACTACGACCTTGTCGACCGCGAAGCACGCGTCCGCGATCCGTCGGGCCATGAGACGCGGACGACCTATGATGCGCTCGGCCGCGTGACGCGAGTCGCACGAGCCAAGATGAGTTCAACCGGCGTGCAGCAAGGCCTCGAACCGCTCCGCCAGCACGCATACCGATTGACGTTTCTGACCGATTCTATGGGCGCCCCATTTCCCGTCCGGGAAGTGCGCGACATCGACCGATTGGGGGCCATCACCACTTCTTGGCTCCACAGCTGGGGGGAGCCATGGAAGGTGCAGCATCCGGATGGTACGACTGCACGCTACACCTATGATGGGCGAAAGCGACGAACCGAAAGCCGTCAGGCGTACGACGGCAAGGATCGCGTCGTGACCCTTGAGTACGACCACTGGGACCGGGTCGTTCGTCAGGTGCGGTCCTTTGGAGGTGCAGGACAACCTTCGATCAGCCACCTTGCCTACGATGCAAGGGGTCACCTCGTGCGTGAGGAGGACCCCGATGGGCAGGTGACCCATCACGAATTCGACGCCCTGGGCCGGGAGACGCGAACGCGGTTGGGGGCTGACCCGAACACCGCCCTTGAATCCTCGGCGTTCACCTACGACCTGCTGGGTCGAATGGAGACCCAAACCGAGTCGGGAGCCGTAACGAAGTACGAGTACGACGGCTTTGGCCGCACCGAGCGGGTTCTCGAAGGCTACGATGGCACCGATGGCCTCGTTACCACGACCTCAGAGTATGACGCCGCTGATCGGGTGACCGCGGTCATTGACGGACTCGGTCAGCGCGAAGAGCGCACGTTCGATGCCTTGGCTCGTGTCACGCGGATTGACCGGAAGGATGCCCAGGGCACCATCGTGTCGAGTACCGATTTTGGCTACGACGAAGCCGGACGGGAGTCTCGGATCAACGCAGACGGCCTGACGTCATGCCGAGAGTACGACTTTTTGGACCGTGTGACATCTGAGCGACCTCGCGGGGCTGTTGAGCCCACGCTGTACAGCTACGAAAAGAGCCCCACTCACCCGGTGACGACTCGGGTGCTCAGCGGCGAGGCCACCACAGTGACCTCTCCCGGTGGAGGCTTCATCCGAACCTACGTCGACGCCATGGGGCGGGTGCATCTGACCGAGACGCCCTCGCTGCTGACCGAGGAGATCTACGATGCAGACGGTCGGCTCATTCGAGAGGAGCAGCGATCGGCCACGAACGTGGGCCCAGTGCTTCGAGAGCGAGGATATGCCTACGAGCCCTACAGCGCCCGACTCCAGACGACGACCGATTGGGTGCCCGCTGGAAAGGCAACGGTTTGCCTCAACACCTCGGGGAACTGTCCGTCGGCGACGCAGACTCAGACGCATACGCTCGGAGACCGCATCGCCACGTCCACAGATGGCAATGGCAACCAAACCACGTACACCTACCTTGCTGGCAGCGCGTTGTTGGATGAGGTCACGGTCCAGGATGTCACAAAGACCAAGCACCTCTACCACACACAGTACCCGTTCGTGGAACGTCAGCTGGAAGGCAAAGCCAATCCTATTGACGTGACATTTGTCCGAGACCGGAACTTTCGAATCGAAAAGACGGTTCGTACCCTGGCGGGGCAGCCAAACGAGGAGACACGGCTCGATTATGACGCGCTGGGACGGGTGACAGCCGAGCACCGGTACGTTGGGACAACCCACGAGTCCACCGTGACGTCGGCCTACGATTCACGGGGGCAGCTGTCGCGACGCTCCACTCAGGTGCATGCCCAAAGTGGGCCCCAGATGGCTGTCGACTACACCTATACCGCTGCGGGCCTACTAAACACCGCGACCTACGCAGGGAGCAACAACGTCGCCACGTACCATTATGTGGCCAACACGGCCCGTTTGGCACAGGTGACGGTCGACAACCCAGCTCAGCCTGGTCCGGCGCAGTCGGTGTACCGCGTACCCGCTGGGAAATACGAACCGGATGGACAACCGAACTACATCCAGTTGGGTCCATTGGATGGAAGCAATCAGCCGCTAGCAGACATCGTGCGAACGTTCGACACGACGACGCGCCGGTTGAGTCACCAGGCCTACACCCTAGGGACTGGAGCCCACCAAGAGCAGTTCCAGGAGACTTATACCTTCGATGCGCTCGGGCACCTGAACGACATTTCACGGAACGCGACGGCTGGCCAAGGCTTCGACGTCAATAGCAGCTACACATTCGACGTCCGTGGCTACGTCATGACCGAGCAGCATCAGTCCAACCCTACGGGGAACGTCGACGGGTTTACGTACTCATATGACGATTCAGGCAATCGAGATGGCATGACGGAAACCCATGGCGCCTCGTCAACGTCGTATCAGTTCGGCTACGGGAGCCCAGCATCCGACCGCATCCGGACCATCGATACCAACCAGTCGGGCAACCCATATCCCTTGGCCTGGGATGATTATGGCCGCCAGCTGACGTCATCGGCGGGCCACACCTTGTCCTACACCCTGAACCATGAGTTGAAGGACGTTGATGATGCCGGGACGGTTCGGCAGTCGAACGTCTACGGAGCCGACGGCGAACGGCTCTCCCGCATGAGCGGAACACAGACGACGTTCTACCTTTCCGGAGGTGACGGCATTGTATTGCAGTCTTACAACGCGGCCTCGGGTGCCTACGAGGACGCCATCGCGGTAGCGGGTGCGGTCATCGCTCACGTGGATGCACAGGGCCAAGTGACGAGCATCGTCTCGGGAATCGATGGCAATCCGGTGTTCGTCGAGCCATCAGGACAGGTCAACTACCGGCCGTTGAACGCATGGGGCATGGCTCGAGATGGCACCACAGCGGCCGCGGGCCAGGAGCTAAGCTTCCACCAGATGCAGCATGACAGCACGACGATGCTGAATCATGCGGGGGCACGTGTCTACGACCCCTTCATTGGGCGATTCCTCACGCCAGACCCGCTGGGCTTCGAAGGCTCAGGGTCAGACTTGTACCGCTACGCCTACAACAACACCCTCTCCTACCAGGACCGTGGAGGGCTCTCGCCTGCGACACCCTATTTCGTCGATCCTTTTATCGACGACCCCTGGGGTGACGGAACAGGTTCGGTTCAGCCAACCGGCTTCTTGCGGGAGATCATGGGAAATCCTTTGAGACTAAGGGGCACACGGCGAGTCGACAGGCGGGCTGCATGGGACCGAGAGTTTGAGAAGATCGAACGGTGTCGTCAGAGTTCCTGCCGAAGTTTCGATCTGTCGCTGGAGCCAGGGGCGAACGAAACCGGTGGAGATGATGCGGACGAGGAAACGATCCAATCGTCTCGAGACTGGGAAGAGCTCACCGAGAAGGAGAGAGAGGACCAGCGATGGGAAGAGGGCAAAAAAGCCTTCAAAGAAGGAAAGATGGCCTTCATTCCAATGGTATTGCTGCACACCCTGAAAAAGCTTCGCACAGTGGGATTTTGTTCACCATCTGACTGTCCACAGTTATGGAGTGATGAAGCGATTGAAGCACTCCAGACACAGCTTCCTGGCTATGCAACCCAGCCGTTCCAGTTCACGGAAAACGACCTTTTGGATGCATTCGAAAGTTCGTGGTGGATCCTCTCTGACGCAGACTACAACCAACTAATGTTCGAAGCGGGCGTCAATGACACCGCAACCCAAGTGATTGTCATTTTGACCATTGTGGAAGCTACCGTCGACCTCGCGGGGCTGTCCAAAGTTGCGTCGGGCCTCTTGGCCACGCGTCTAGCAAAGCGCGTAGGCGGGTGCTTTGTCATGGGGACCACTGTGTGGGTGCCGTCAGGCGTGACCGCAATCGAAGACATCACTAGTCGGGACCGAGTGCTTGCCTTCGTGGGGTCAGATGCCGGCCCGGCAGCGGACAGCTCCAGCCAGTGGCTTCATCGATGGGCCGAGGATTGGGCGGCGGAAAGCGAAGTTGACACAGGGCGAGACATGGCTGCCGCCGCCTCCACGGATGGAGGTGAGGAGCCCTGGGTCGAGGTGGAGGATGCGCCAGTCGAGGCGAGTGGCGCGTGGGCTCAGCGTGGGGTCTGCAACCGAGTGACGGCGTGGGCGCCGAAGTGGGCGATGCCGGCCATGATGGCGCTGGCGGCGTGTGGCGTCGAGCCAGAGCTTCCTGCGGCTGACGGGGTGGTGCAGGTCTACGACGCACGGACCGGGGACTGGTCGGAGGCGACGGGCGCGGAGCTCGCGGTTGGCGACACCTGGCTCAACGATGGCAGGCTCCATCGCTGGACCGACGAGGGGGTCGAGGACCGAGGAGAGGCCACGGTCGAGGACCTGACCGAAGCCGATGCGACGTGGACGGCGGAGGCGGCGACCCGGGTGCCGAGCACCGACGAGTGGGTGTTGGTGCTCGGTGAGGCCGACGAGGCTGGTCACTGGACGCTCGGAGCGGTGGAGGCCGGGGAGCGGTTCGCGTTCAAGGGGCGCGTCTTCGAGACCGCGGACGCGGATGGCGATGGGCTCGTCGAGGTGCGGCCCACGGGTGACGTGCTCGGGCGGGTGGTGAACACCTTCGTCCGCATGGCCCCCGAGGTCATCGACGCCGAGATTGCGTACGCCGATGGGTCCACGGACACACTCACGGGCACCCCGAACCACCCGTTCTGGGTGCCTGCGATTCGGGACTACGTGCCGCTGGGTGAGCTGGAGGTCGGGATCGCCCTGCACGTGCAGGGTGGTGGCGAGGCCATCCTCGTCAGCAAGACATGGAGGCAGGGTGACTTCGAGGTCTTCGACTTCGAGGTCGAGGGGCTGCACAACTTCTACGTGCGCGGGTCTGGCAGCGACGCTGTTGGTGTGCTGGTGCACAACTCGACACCCCAGAAACTGCTGCCGGACTCCAGGCATGGTCAGAAGCTACTACCTGGACCTGCAGCTGGACCAGATGGCGTGGGCCGCGGAACGGAGCGCCTGTATCGAGCTCCGAGGGCCGGAGGTCAAGCGGATCAGCAGCTTCAAAACGGCCTGGATCCTGGTGATCCTGCCTTCTCGGCCGGAGACCAGTGCTGCTACTTCAGCCGTGACAGACGGGTGGCCGAGGAGTACGCACCCTATGGGCCATACGATGGGCGCATCCTGGAGGTGGAGGTTGACGGCAACTTCTTCGATACTCAGTTGCGAGCCTTGGAACGCCCGTACGTGAGCACCAGACTCGGTGAAACGACCGAGGTTCCCATCCCAAGAGGCCTGTTTCAGGACGTGAATGCCAATACGTTGAATCGAACCCTCGGAGACCCATGACGAGCAGATTCAAGCTGGTTCACGGATGTGTCGTGGATGTCCAACCTTTCGGCGTCTTCGTCGAACTTGATGACGGCAGAGTTGCCCTACTTGAGGTTGTCAACTTTGCCGAATCGAGACCGTACGAACTCGAGGAGTACCCTCAAGTGGGAACAGCCATCGAGGCGGCGCTCATCTACATGGCCGGGGAACAACCAAGGCTCAGTCAGAGTCCAAAGCACCTACGGCAAGCTGTTGGAGATCGACCATCCTGAGCAGCTTCACAGGAACCCTCCCCACCACCTCCACCAAGTCGTAGGCCACGAATGGTACGCCAGGCGAAGCCTGGCAAGAGAGGAAGAATGTAGGAAACTTCAATCTGAAACTCTTGTTAGGAGCCCTGTGGGTCGAACCCCACCCGGACAAGGCTGGCCAGCCAGCCGAAACCGCGTGTCGCGCCGAGACGGGCGACCGTCTCGGTGAAGTGTACACAGGGAGCAAGTGGGCTGCGGTATTGAGCCTCGTGAGGCTTTTATCGCGGGTGGCGACGCTGTCTTTGGAGCGGAAGCCGACGTCCTCGTGGCTGTATGGCCTGGTCACGGGGGACCCGACGGGGTCCATGGCCGGGGCACGCTTGCGGAGGGCTCCCCAGGAACCTGGGAGGCCTCGTCGCGTCCGGCAACGGACCCCTCTGCCGAAACAACAACAAGGCAGGGGATGCGCGGTGAGGCGTCGGAGCGTATCCGCGAAGCGGGGGAACCGGTCCCACAGGACCCCGTGGAGGGAAGGGGCCGCCACCGACATGGACCTGCTGGAGGGAACGATGCCGGGTACTTTGGGACCCGATCCCATCTCAACGAAACAACAGCAGATAGCAGACCTCTCGCGGCGTTGCGGCCCCGTGAGCACGCTCACCCACCGCATCGATCTCGACTGGATGCGCGAAGCCTACCGGCGAACGCGGAAAGACGGGGCGATGGGAGTGGACCGGGAGTCGGCTTAGGGGTTCGCCGAGAACTTCGACGCCAACCTCATGGAGCTCCTGGAAGCGCTGAGATCCTGAAACTACCGGGCTCCCCCCGTTCGTCGGGTGGAGATCGCCAAAGGGGATGCGCACTGTCGATAGCGGCGAGATCAACAATGGACCGCGCAATTACATTCATTGGGGCGTTGATGACGAAGGCGTGATGGAAATGACAATTGACGCCACTGGACCGGGTCCCAGTGGAACGGAACTCTTCACGGAGGCGATGGAGACAGCTGGCGAGGTGCCAAGAGCTATTCGTGGCAATTGGGCTTATGGCGACAACCTTGCGGAGTTCAACATGCTTACCGACCCGCAACAGGGCCGTCTTGCTCCCATCGATATGGTACCTGGACGGCAAGACGAGCCCGAGAGTTCGGCCATAGAACACCAACTATCAATACTGATGCATTGGTGGGTGAACCTGGGCGCTACTCCCAGGTGGAGGTGTTGTATGAGTAGCTCATCCGTCCTAAGTGAGAGCGACCAGAAGGAACTGGACGACTGCATCTTTCGGAACGATAAATTAAAGGAATCAGCCTGATAAGGCGTGTTCTCGGCCTGTCTCCTGGCCAAGCTCTGTTCTACTTCTCAAGGCGGTACGACGATCTTCGGGCCTCTGCGAGCAATAAATTCGACGAGTCCCATGAGGAGTACTGGAAGGGGTTGAAGAGCTGACGACGATGATGGCACCCTCCCCACCA
>JBCCQY010000004.1:0-135883 GCA_039208735.1 Myxococcota bacterium
GCCAAAAGCTGGATTATTGATACACGAGTGCTCGCTTATCCTCGGAATTCCCCAGCGCTTTCCACAGTCGACGGAAACACGAGTTGCATTCACGAGCCGGGTTCGGAAAATGGCTTGGGGGAGTGCGATGGCCCGTGAGGAGCTGATCCGGGTCCTTCGCGAGGCGCCGGAGCGTTTGGCGGAGGTGGCCGGGGGACGAGTGGACCTTCGGGGAGCCACGCTTCGGGGCCTGGCCCTCACCGGGATCGACTTCCGCGGTGCAGACCTGCGCGGCGTCGACTGGACGGGAAGTTCATTGCTCCGTTGCAACTTCTACGGGATCGAAGGGGCAGGTTCCAATTTCTCGCAGGTCGACGCACGGGGGGCGGTATTCACCGACTCAGGACTGGTCGATGCGCGGTTTGACGGTGCCAGCCTCATCGGATCGTCGCTGGTGGGTAGCCACCTTGGGAACGCTTCGTTTCGCGGGGCAGACCTCTGCATCTGCAACTTGGGCAACGCGCGACTCGATCGCACGGACTTCACCCAGGCGAAGGTCTTCGACACGGCCTTTGACAACCTCGACTTGTCAGGCGCGATGCTCGTCGACCTCGATTACCAGGGGCCTTGTGACGTGGGCTACACGACCCTGGTGCGCACGGCGCAGAACGCCGATCCGGGTACTCAAGCGATGGTCGAGACGTTCCTCCGTGGGTGCGGTCTCGACGAAAGCGGCATCGAGGCCTTTCGCCGGCTGGTGACGGAGCCTGCCCAGTGGTTCAACGCCTTCATCTCGTACTCGCACGACGATGCGGCGTTTGCCCATCGCCTGTACCGCTGGCTGCAGAGTCGTGGTGTGCGCTGCTGGCTTGATCAGCACGAGTTGTCCGCGGGAGCCCCGTTGCTCGATGCCGTGAACCGAGGCGTGCACCTGGCCGACAAACTCCTGCTGTGCTGCTCGCAGCCCGCCCTGAGCAGTTGGTGGGTGCAGGACGAGGTGCAGAAGGCCATCGACGATGAACGGCGGAGCGGGGACCGCAAGATCATCCCGCTCGATCTGGATGGACATCTGCACGATTGGGACCACGGCCTTGCGTCGGCGGTGCGAAGCCGCGTGGCGGTGGACTTTCGCCAGTGGGAGCAGCCCGGGAAGTTCGACGCGGCAGGGACGATGCTCCTGCGCGCGCTGAAGCCGGACGCTTAGATGTGAACCGTTTGGCCCATGCCTTGGGCCACCGCCTCATACATCGCCTCGCCGAACGTCGGGTGGGCGTGCACCGCGTGCAGCACCTCGTCGACGGTGAGTTCGGCCGATCGGGCGAGGATGAATTCCTGGATCATCTCGGTGGCTTCGTAGCCTACGATGTGCGCACCTACGATTTCGCCGTGGGGCTCGCCGATGAGAACCTTCACGAAGCCCTCGGGCTCGTTGGCCCCTTGGGCCTTGCCGTTGGCGAGGAACGGGAATTTACCCACCTTGTAGGCGATGCCCTGGGCCTTCGCCTCTTTTTCGGTGAGGCCGACTCGGGCAACTTGCGGCTGGCAGTAGGTGCACGAGGGGATGTTGGTGTAGTCCAGATCGGGCACGGGGTGTCCGGCGATGCGCTCGACACACATCTCCCCTTGGCGGGTGGCGGTGTGAGCGAGGCCCCCGTAGGGGGTCACATCTCCAACCGCGTAGATGCTGGGTACGTTCGTACGCAGTGCACTGTCGACCACGATGAAGCCACGGTCGGTCTTCACGCCGAGTTCTTCGAGTCCGATGCCCGCGGTGTTCGGGACGATGCCCAAGGCCACGAGAACCAAGCTGGCCCGGAGTTCACTTCCGTCCTTGAGGGTCACCACCGTGCCGTCGCCAGTGTTCTGCGCCTTTTCGACGAAGGTGCCGAGCTTGAACTCGATACCCGCCTTGGCGAGGTACTTGCGAGCTTCCTTGGCCACATCTGCGTCTTCACGGGGCAGGATCTCGTCGAGGCCTTCGACCACGGTGACCTTGGCCCCCATCGCCGACCAAAAGTAGGCGAACTCGAGGCCGATGGCGCCGGCACCAAGAATCGTCACCGACTCGGGTTGCACGTCCCGCACGATGGCTTCGCGGTAGGACAGGATGCGGTCGCCGTCGAGTTCGATGCCGGGGAAGGTCTTGGCCCGGGCACCCGTCGCCACGATGATGTGGTTCGCGGTCAGCACCTGATCACCGACGGTGACCTGGTTGGCCCCGGTGATCCGGGCTTCGCCGGCGATGGAGTGCACGCCATACTTCTTGAACAAGCCGCCGACGCCACGTTCGTGCCGCTTGGCGACTTTTCGGCTTCGCTCGATGACCTTTGCGAAGTCGATGCTCAGCGTTCCCGCCGACAGCCCAAACTCATCGGCGCGCTCGATGTTGTGGGCGAGTTCTGCCGTCTTGAGCAGTGCCTTACTTGGGATGCAGCCCCAATTGAGGCAGACGCCGCCAAGCAGCTCTTTTTCGATGCAGGCGATGCGCAGACCAAGCTGCGCGCCACGGATGGCCGCCGGGTACCCGCCGGGCCCCGCGCCGACCACAATCACGTCGTAATCAGCCAAGATCGTCCTCTAACGCTAGAGATCAGGATGGAGGGCGAGCCACGGGTTCTCGACGTACTTCCGCAGGGTCTGCAGGAACTGCGCGCCGACTGCACCATCGATGACGCGATGGTCGCAGGTCATCGTGGCCTTCATCCGCCAACCGGTGGTCAGTTCGCCATCGACCACTACAGGGACCTGTTCGATGCCGCCTACGGCCAGAATCGCTGACTCGGGCGGATTGATGATCGCCGTGAAGTGCTCGATGCCGAACATCCCGAGGTTCGAGATGGTGAACGTTGCCCCCGTGTACTCCTCGGGAGCCAGGCGCATCGCACGCGCCCGGCCCGCGAGTTCACGAACCTCCGTAGCGACCTCGGAGAGGGGTTTGAAGTCTGCGTTGCGCACGATGGGCGTGATCAAGCCCTGATCGATGGCCACGGCGACTCCGATGTCCACCCGCCCATGCTGGGTGATGGATTGGTCGCTCCACGACGCATTGACCTCGGGATGATCGACGAGCGCCCTGGCGACCGCCTTGATCAGGATGTCGTTGTAGCTGATCTTGACGTCGGGCAGCT
This sequence comes from Myxococcota bacterium, assembly GCA_039208735.1. Taxonomy (GTDB): domain Bacteria; phylum Myxococcota_A; class UBA796; order UBA796; genus DRPG01. The sequence continues at coordinate 3,108 of JBCCQY010000004.1, forward strand.
GGACCTTGAGCGCCTTGCGCATGTCCACGAAGCCCTGCATGTCGTAGTTGACCGTCAGATAGAACGCCGGAATCTCGGTAAATGCGAGCAGGCGCTTGGCGATGGTCTTGCGCATCGGCGAGTTGCGAATCACCGCTTCCTGAAGCGTGGGCACGTTCTTCGAACGGACCGGCCCGCCAGGGGCCTTGTCGACGTCGGCGCGCGTGATGCGACCGCCGGGACCAGTGCCCGAAAGCCTGCCTAGATCGACGCCCTTTTCCGTGGCGACCTTGCGCGCCAACGGCGAGGCGAGCACCCGGGTCGCGCCGCCTTCACTGGCGAACCGCAGGTCGCCCGGCGGTTCGGCGAAGTCCATCGACAATGGCTGGCCCTGCCACGACCGCGTGATGTCGGTGGTCACGCCGTTGCTGACGGGAGCAACCGGAGCGGACGCCGCGGGAGTAGGAGCGGGGGCGGCCGGCACCGGAGCCGGGGCTTCGGCAGGAGCGGACTCCCCTCCTCCTTCTGCGAGGCTCGCCTTGCGCTGTTCAAACTCGGCGAGGAGCGCGCTAACGTCCTCGTCCGCACTCTGGCCCACGATCGCGATGGGGAAGCCCGGCGGCACTTCATCGCCTTCGGCAATGAGGTGCTTGAGCATGACGCCGGGATCGAAGATCTCGGCATCCATGTTCGCCTTGTCGGTGCCGACCTCGGCGACCACCGCACTCGATTCGAAGGATGCGCCTTCGGCGATCCTCCACTCGACGAGGGTGCCCACCTCCATCGTGGGGGAAATCGATGGCATCTCGTAGAATTCAGCCATGGACGGCTCCTACCGGTGAACGACCGTCCGCACAGCATCGATCACACGATCGACCGACGGCGTGACGAGTTGTTCGAGGTTGGTCGCATAGGGTTGCGGCACGTCGCGATTGCACACCCGAAGGACGGGCGCATCGAGCTGGTCGAAGCACGCTTCTTGCACGCGGGCGACGATTTCGGCTCCGACACCCGCGAACGGGAAGCCCTCTTGCACCACCACCATCCGGTGGGTCTTGGTGACCGCGGAATACAGGGCTTTCTCGTCGAGCGGGCGGATGGTGCGCAGGTCCATGACCTGGGCCGAAATCCGATGCTCCTTTTCGAGCTTCTCGGCCGCCTGGAGGCAGGTGTGGACCTGCTTGTTCCAGGTGACCAAGGTCACATCCGTGCCTTCGCGCTTGATCTTCGACTCGCCCAAAGGAATGAGGAATTCCTCGTCGGGAACTTCGCCCTTGGCTCCGTACGCAAGTTCGGATTCCATGAAGACAATCGGGTTGTCGTCGCGAATCGCCGTCTTGAGGAGTCCGTAGGCATCGGCGGGATCGGAGGTCGAGACCACCTTGAGGCCAGGGAAGTGGGCGTAGATCGATTCAAGGGCCTGACTGTGTTGGCTGCCCAGGTTCTCGGCGGCTCCCGTGGGACCGCGGAACACGATGGGCACCGCATAGCTCCCGGCCGTCATTTGGTAGATTTTCGCTGCGTTGTTGACGATCTGGTCGTACGCGACGAGCGAGAAGTTCCAGGTCATCAGCTCCACGATGGGTCGCAAGCCGGCCATCGCGGCCCCGATACCCAGGCCGGCGAAGCCGTTCTCGGCGATGGGGGTGTCGATGACGCGGCGCTCTCCAAACTCCTGGAGCATGCCCTGCGAGACTTTGTAGGCGCCGTTGTATTGCGCTACTTCCTCGCCCATGAGGAAGACGCGCTCGTCGCGGCGCATCTCCTCGGTCATCGCGCGGCGCAAGGCCTCGCGAAGCTGAAGCTCGGCCATCAGGACTCCGACGGCTTGTAGGTGTAGTCGTAGAGCTTGCTCGGATCGGGTGGGTCCGATTGCTCCGCGAAGGTGTAGGCATCTTGCGCGATCGACTCGATCTCGCTCTTGATGGCCTCGAAATCGGACTCGGGGATTCCGAACTGGCTCGACAGCTGCTGCATCGCGAGCTTGAGGGAGTCTTGCTCCTTCTTTTGTTCGAGTTCCCCTTCCTTACGGTACTTCGCGGGGTCCGACATCGAGTGACCGCGGTAGCGATACGTCACGGCTTCGACGATGACCGGGCCCTTGCCCGATCGTGCGTGGTCCACCGCCGCCTTGATGTTGCGGTAGACGTCGACCACATCGAAGGCTTCGAACTGCCATCGCTTCATGCCCACGCCATCGCCGCGACGCGACATGTCGGTGAGGAAGGACTGGCGTTCGAGGCTCGTGCCCATCGCGTAGTAGTTGTTCTCGACGACGTACACGGCGGGCAGCGCCCACAACTGCGACAGCGCCAGGGCCTCGAAGAACGCGCCCTGCTGGGCCGCTCCATCGCCGAGGAAGCAAAGCGAAACCGTATTATCGCTGCGATACTGCGATGCGAAGGCGGCTCCTGCCGCGAGCGGGACGTGGCCCCCCACGATGCCGAAGCCTCCAAAGAAGTTGTGCTCGGCCGAGCCCATGTGCATCGAACCGCCGATGCCGTGGGTGACACCCGAGGCCTTCCCGAACAGCTCCGCCATCACCGCACGAGGCGTGACGCCGGCTGCGATCGCGTGTCCGTGGTCGCGGTACGCGGTGACGATCGTGTCGGATGCTTCGAGCGCCGCGATCGCGCCGACCGCGACCGCTTCCTGCCCGATGTAAAGGTGGCAGAAGCCAAGGATCTTGCGCTGGGTATACGCCTTTGCAGCGAGTTCCTCGACCCGTCGGATCAAGGCCATCTGCTTGTACCAAGCGAGCAACTGTTCGCGGCTCACTTCGATCGCGTCCCTCTCGGGAGGCGCGAGCGTCGCCGCGGCGGATTCGAGGTTGGATGCGGGATCAGCCGCCATGAAATGCTCCACGCGCGTTCGTCCCAGGGGTACCACAGTCCACCCACGGTTGCCCAGTGGGGTGGCGGGGGCGTGGCAAAGGGGTATGGCGCCTGAACACGTCGCCCGGGTGGAGGGATCGCGTGGGGGAACAGGATTGGGTTGCGCTCCTGGCGGCAGAAGACGTGCAGACGTTCAATGCCACCCGCAGCGAACGGACGCGGATCGACCTTTTTGCCGCGGACCTTCCCGAAAAGAAGCTGACCGGAGCGGATCTCACAAGAGTGAAACTCGAAAAAGCTGATTTGACGGGAAGTGATCTGACAGACGCGATCCTACGGGAAGCGGATTTGTCAGGCATTGATGGCAGTGGAATGAAACTCGCCGATGTGATCGCGCATCGAGCGAACTTTCGGGAGGCCTGGCTCGACGGCGTGGACCTGTCGGGGGCGGATTTTACGCAGTCGACGTTTGCCGGCGCGAATTTAAGTGGATCGAAGGGGACCTACATCCGCTTCAGCCAGGCGAAGCTTCGCGACGTGGATGCGTCAGGCGCGGTGTGGCCCGATGTCGACCTGGCCGAAGCCAAACTGCACCAGGCGAAGCTCGGCAAGGCCGATCTGCACAATGCAGATTTTACCGGTGCTTCGGGAGCCGAAGCCGACTTTTCGGAGGCCAACCTCGACAACTCCGTTGCGACGGAAGCGAAGTTTCCCGGAGGCAGGTTCGTCGGCGCGCGGCTTGGGCAGGCCCGTTGGGTCCGCGCGAACTTGGCCAATGCCGACCTGACGGGAGCGGACCTTTCGGCAGCCGACCTTTCGCAAGCCAATCTTTCAGGGGCGAACCTGACGAATGCTAAGCTTTCGGGCGCGGTCCTCGCCGATGCGAACCTACAGGACGCAGTGCTTGACGGGGCCGACTTCACCGCCGCCGATCTGTCGGGCCTCGATCCCATTGACCTGGGTCTGCCCGATGAGGTCGTCGAGACGCTGGTTGCGAAGGGGGTGCCCTACAACGAAGACGCCCCGTGGACGTACCGTGCCCTTTCGGTGGCCCGTCGCGGCGACCGCGTCGCGACGGTGTGGGTCAACCTGGACGGCGAAGAGCTGCGTTCCGCTCGTTGGGCGGTCCTCAAGGGCGGCGTCTTGGCTCACGGGGTGGTTCCGGTGCCGGCCAACGCGATCGTCGATCTGCAGGTGACGCCGGCGGGTCCCGCTGCAGATGATGGGGACTTTCTCATCGTCGTGGTTCGGGATCGCACGGAAGGAACCGTGCTTCAGTTGTACCCGTTGGCCTCGGGCGCCGACGGGACCGAGCCGGGGCTACGACCTCCGCGCAGCGGACCGTTGGGCTACCGGCTCCTCTCTCGGCCGGTGGTCAAGGGAGGCGATGCACCGCGGCTGATCGGGATCGCGGAGCGCGGGCCCACCTTGGTGATCCACGACCTGCTGTCCGATCCGCCTGAACCGGTCGGGTCGTCGACGGTCAAGACGGCGCAACGCTTTCTCCCTGGTCAACCCGTCATTTGGTGCAAGAGCGGGGTCGTCATGGAGGTGCAGGGAAGTCGTCCGGGGCCTCCTCGTTCGCTGCCCGACGGGTTTTCTGACCAGCGGCGAGGGGTCGTTGCACCCGTCGATACGCGGGAGGGCTTGCAGGCGCTGTGGGTTGAACCGAAGAAGCGCAACATCCCCGGGGGGCTGCGCACCGTGGCCATCGGACCGCGTCACGCTCCCGAACCCACCGTCCTGGGCACCATGGCCGGCGTGGTGGCGCTCGATACCGCGCCTGAGGAAGGTGGGGTCAGGGTGGTCTGGGCGGAGGCAGGCGACGATGGGGAAGGTCCCGTGCTGGTGAAGACCGTTCGGGTGCCCGATGGCGAGCCCACGTTCCTCGATGTTCCCGATGATGCCGTGGCGATTTACACCGATATGGGAGTGGCTGCGTTTGTGATGCTTTCGGGTGAGCTACGCATCCTCGATCCCGCTACGGGCACTGTGCTCGCGACGGTGGACTGAACGGTTGCCCGGTAGACGGTTAAGTGCGAGCTGACTCGCCGAACCACAGGACGGACATCGTGGCGACAGAGGACCCCTGGGACGCGCCGGATCCTGCGAAGCTCCGCATTACCGCCTCGCCCACGACCCGCCCCCTCCCCAGGCCTCCCGTTCACGAACGCCGGGGGCCGACCGCTCCGCCGCCTCACCATGCGTCACCAAGGCCCGAACACGGGGTGATCGACGAGGCCGCCGTCGAAGCTCCGCCCATCCCGCGCCCCGAGCAGCCTCAAGCGCCCAAGCCCGCCATCATCGACACTCGCGTGTCGCAGGGCCAGGCTCCGGTTCCCATGGTGGGAGGGTTCGATGACGCGAATTGGCGAGACGTCGATGGCACGTTGCCCAAGCCTCCACCGGTGCGTCCGTGGGCGCGCAACGCGGGCATCACGCTAGGGGTCATCGCTTCGCTCGTCATTTTGATCGCGATCGGTTCGGTGCTGGTGACGGGGCTCTTCCGTGCGATTCAGGATCCAGCCGAGCCGTCAGCCGACGAGCCCATGCCGGGAGCCGAGGCGCGTGTTGAGCCAAAGGCCTTCCCCGACCCTGTCGAGACCAGCATCGTCGATGAGGACGAGGTGCCGGTCTATGTCGAAGAACCCCCCGAGGAGAACCCCTATGGGGAGGAGGAAGAAGGGTCTGAGCAGCGGCTCTAAGCGGCTCGGAATCGATCAAGATCTGCGGCGGTGGCTTTGTGAGGCCCAAGTTCGACCGGCCAATCGCGTTTGTGAAAGGCCAGATCGGGTGCCGACAACCCGTCGGGATCGGCCACGAAGAACCTCACGTGTTCGGGCGCGATTTCGCTCAGCAGTTGTGCCGCTTTGCGCTTGATGACGAAGACTTCGTTGAGGTGACCATCCTCAAGCTGGGCGAGCGCGGCTTCCCCACACCGCAGCTGAAACGCCACCCCACTCGAGACGTCCACCTCTCCGATGTGGCGGTCCGGCTTGACGAAGAAGAACCGCTGGCCTCGACCGGGGTTGACCCGATTGCCCAAGATGAGGTTGCGGGCGCGCAGGCGCCGCTGGACCACTTCGGCTTTGGCCTGTTGTCGGAGACGCTCTGCCATCCGAGCCGCTTGATCAGCCTCGCGGCGTTGTCGTTCGGCTTCGGCAGCTTCACGCTCCTGTTCCTTCTTTCGCTTTCGAGAGCCCTGTTGCTGTTTGCGCTCCGCCTTCAGCTCGCGATCGAGCTTTCGCTTGCGCTTCTTGTCAACGAGGCCCTTGGCCAACAGTTGGTCCCGCAACGATGACACCGCACCCTCCGTCGAACGATCGTAGCACTGACGAAGTGGATCTTGGGCCCATCGAGGTGGGTCGAACGATCGAACGGCGCGACGCACAGCTCGGGCACCACGCCGGGCAGTGGTGGGTCGTAGGGGGCCGGAGCGATGAGGGGGTTCCGCTCGGGTGTGTCGAGACCGTCACCCCGACCGGGGTGGAACCCGGACCTACGTTACCGCAGGACTGGCATCCGATGGCGGTCTGTGAGGCCGACGGTTCGTTATGGGCGCTCGGCGGGACCCGACGCCCCCATGAACCGGTCGCCACGGTGCGAATTCTTGATGCGGAAGCTGGTGAATGGGCTCCCGGACCTCGGTTGCCTCGCCCCTTACGGTCAGCCGCGGTCTGGGTCTTGCCACAAGGCATTGTCGTGGCGGGAGGTCTAGGACTAGGAGCGGCCTTCGGGCCAGCGGAATGGCTCCGGGAGGCCTGGCTGCTCGAGACGGGGGACCTAAACGCTCGCTGGCGGCCGATTGCGCGACTCCCCGAGCTGCGAGCAGGCGGCGGGGCGCGGCTGGGACCTCCGGGAACGGCGGTTTGGGTCGGAGGGCGAACCCCCGAAGGCGATGCCGACGAGATGCTGGTGTTGGACCTGGCTGCAGACACTTGGCACCTACGCCCCTGCGGCCCGCCAGGCCTCGGGGCGCGGGGCGTTTCGACGGTGGCGGACGGTATCGTCGTCTTGGCGGGAGGCCACCGCACGGTGCCCGATACGTCGAAACGTCGTTTTGGTCCCGATCACCATCCGGTCATCGCGCGCTGCCACCGCGTCGATCCGCTGACGGGCACCGCAGCCCCCTTGCCCGATCTACCCGTGCCCCGTAGGGCCGCCACAGTTGTCCCAATCGGGCCGCAAGCGGTGCTGGTCCTGGGAGGCGAAGTCAATGGGGCGCGGCCGGGGCAGTTCACGCCCGTGGCGCAGGTCGATCGCATCGATCTCGAAGCCTGGACGGTCACCGAAGAACCACCGTTGGTCGAGCCCCGCGTGGCTCCGTTGGTCGACGTTCGGGATGGGCAGGTGTTGGTGGTCGGAGGCGGGTCTGGCCGGGTCGAGGCCCGCCGGATCGTCAGTTGAGTTCGTACAAATTGATGTAGCGGTTGCCCAAAATCGAGATGCGACCCAGCAGCGACAGCTGGTCTTCGCCGACGTGGCGTGCGCCGACTTCGGTGAGCAGGGGCCGGCCCCGGTGCGCCGAGAGGTTGAGCATCCAGCGGGCGAGGTAGAACGGTCCGGCGAGTTCCCAACCGTCCGCGGGTCGCTTGCTTACCGGGTCGACCCGAGCGACCCCCGGAGCGACGCCAGCGGACAGCCGGTAGCCCGCACGCTGGGTGGCTGCCTTCAGGGCCTGGGTGGTCCGCACTGCCCCCACCAGTGTCTCACGCAGATCTCCGCCGGCCCAGCAAACGAGCATGGACCCATCGGCGTGTTCCCACACCTCTCCGCCCGCGGAGGAGATGAGCCCCGACCACTCCTGCGTCAACGCCGCGAGGGTCACGCGAGGGTTGGCCAGGGAGCGCGGAGGGGGGGAGGCCTCACAGGCCACGACGACCACCGACTGGGGCTCGAGAGGGCCCTTGGCCCGTTCCTTTTGGTCGGCGGACTCGACGACCCCCCGAATGTACGAGGCCAGGTCGTTGTTGGTGGCGCGGAGACCCTCACGCACGACCAGGGCACCGAGTTCCTCGAGCATCACCTGGGCGCTTGGGTAGCGATTTGCCGCCTTTGCTTCGAGGGATTTGCGCAACAGTTGCTCGAGTCCGACCGACAGTTCGGGTCGGAACCCTCGCGGAGAGGGCACTTCAGCCCGGCGTACTCGAGCGATCGTCTCGTCGCGTGTCTTCGCCTTGAAGAGGCGTCGACCGGTGAGCAGCTCGTAGAGCACGATGCCAAGGGAGAAGATGTCGGATCGACCGTCGAGCGCCTTGCCTTCGACCTGCTCGGGGCTCATGTAGGCGTACTTGCCCCGAATCACGTCATGCAAGGACTTGGCTTGGAAAGCCGCACGGCTGATGCCGAAGTCCGTGATCTTCACTTCGCCCGAGTAGCTAACGAGGATGTTCTGGGGGCTGATGTCGCAATGCACCACGTTGAGCGGCTTGCCGGTCTCGTCGCGCCGCTCATGGGCGAACGCGAGTCCCTTGAGGACTTCTGCGGTGATGAACAGGGCCAGGGGGACGGGGAAGGGGCCTTGGTCCTTCGCTCGGGCCACGAGCCTTGCGAGGTCGAGTCCATGGACGTACTCGAGGGCCATGTAGTACTGGCCGTTGACCTCGTTGACATCGAAGATCTGCACGACGTTGGCGTGGCGCACCGCCTCGGCAATCTTGGCTTCGTCGATGAACAGCCGAATGAATTCGTCATCGCTTGCGAGCGACGGTAGGATCCGCTTGATGACCAGGATCTTCTGGAAGCCGGCAAGGCCCGACGCCCGTGCCCGGTACACCTCGGCCATCCCGCCCGTCGCAATCTTTTCGAGCAGCTGATAGTCGCCGAGCTGCTGATGGGCTTGTGTCAAACGGGCTCCGACGACGGGCTGGTCCCCAAGCGGCCCCGGACGGGAGTAGACCCGAGGAGGAGGACGGTTTGAACGCCTTTCGACAACTGGTCTCTATCGTGTTGCGGCTCCGAGGCGAACAGGGCTGTCCGTGGGACCGGGCCCAAACCCCGGCGTCGATGCGGCCCTTCGTGCTTGAAGAAGCGTATGAGGTGGTGGATGCGATCGACCGGGGCGATGATGCCGAGCTGAAGAAGGAACTCGGGGACGTCCTGTTTCAAATCGTGTTGTTGGCGAGGATGGCCGAAGAGCGCGGCGTGTTTACCATCGAAGACGTGGTTGCGGGCATCAACGACAAGATGATCGTCCGGCATCCGCACGTCTTTGGCGATGCGGCGGCGGATCCCTCCGCTTCGGCGGCCGAAGTGGGACTGAAGGCGTGGGAAGCGCGAAAGGCCAAGGAACGGCAGCATCGGGGGTCCGCCCTCGACGGTCTCCCTCTGGCGCTCCCTGCGCTGCTGCGGGCCCATCGGGTGTCCGACAAGGCAGCGGTGGTCGGTTTTGACTGGCCCGATCGCGATTCGGTGCGAGAGAAGGTCCGAGAGGAACTGGCCGAACTCGACGAGGCGATCGCACAGGACGACGCCGAGGCCATCGGCGAGGAGTTCGGCGATTTGTTGTTCTCACTCGTGAACCTCGGTCGACACCTTCCGGTGGGAGCCGAGTCTGCATTGCGCAAGGCAACCTCAAAATTCGAACGCCGCTTTCGGGCCATCGAAGCTTCGTTCCAGGCCGAAGGACGCACCGTCCATGAGGCCTCGATGGACGAACTCGAAGCCCGCTGGGCGGAGGTCAAGTCTAAGGGAGAGGCCCCGTGATCCTGCTGCTGCTCCTATTCACCGTCGTTCCTGCCATTGAGTTGTACGCCCTGTTGCAGCTGGGGGCATGGCTCGGCGCGCTGCCCACCTTCCTCCTCGTCATCACCACCGGCGTGGTCGGCAGCTGGTTGGCCAAGCGCGAAGGCGTCAGCGTCCTCATGGAGCTGCAGTCCGAGTTGCAGCAGGGGCTGCCTCCCGGGGAGCGCGTCCTCGAAGGGGTGATGGTGTTTGTCGGCGGGTTGTTGCTCGTGACCCCCGGCGTGTTCACCGACCTCTTCGGTTTTCTTCTCATCACGGGTCCGACGCGGCGGTTGCTGGCCCCTCGCGTGCTTGCTTGGCTCACGGACCGCTTTGAGCTGCGGGTGCAGGACATTCACATGGGCGGTCCGGCCTATGAGCGTGGTGAGCCCAACGTGCGCATTCGCCAGCCTCGCGGGGCAGCGATTCCTCGTCAGAACGAAGCTGAAACGCCATTTTCTAACAAATTCGACGACCTTCCCTGAGGTCCATCATGTCTGCTGAATCCGACAACCCGACCGAGGTGCCGTCGGCCGAAGCCCAGTCTGCGGACCGTCTTGCGGCCCTGGAGACGACGTTTCTGGCGGCACTTGCCCACAAAGAAGCCAACGACTTTGACAAGGCCGAGGAGAAACTCCGCGAAATCCTGCGCACCGAACCTCGCCTTGCCGAGCCCCACCTCGAGTTGGCGCGTATTCTGCTCGATACCGATCGATTGCCTGACGCCGAGGACCACGCGAGGCAGGCCCTGGAGCTGTTGTCGCAACCCCACGGACAGTGGATCGACGATCTGCCCGAAAACGTGGTGCTTGCCTTAGCCCATGCCGTGCTCGCCGAGACGCTGCGACGCCGGGCCGACGAAGATGACGTGCTGTTCGGAGACCCGGCCACATTCAAGGCGCTGGTGGCCGAGGCCAAGTCGCACTTTGACCAGGCGGCCGAACTCGACCCACAGGACGAGTACAGCAGTTATTATGCGTTTTTCCTGGGTATCGAGGATGGGACCGGTCAACCGGCGCAACTCGAACTATCGCCTGCCAAACCCGACGGAGAACCCGAGTCTTGACGAACCTGTACGCCCTCTCCCGCGAAGAGCTGGCTGGATTCATCCAAGACCTCGGACAGCCCGCGTACCGCGCCAAGCAGATTTGGCGATGGCTCTACGATGAGGGCGCGACCTCGTTCGATGCCATGACGGACCTGCCCAAAGGGCTGCGGGCGACGCTTGGCGTGGAGGCCCAGCTCGGCTCGCTGGTGCAAGTGACCGAGCAACAGAGCCGTGATGGCACGCGCAAACGGCTGTACCGACTCCAAGATGGCGGCCACATCGAGTCGGTGCTCATGCCCTACGCAGACGGTCGGCGGACGGCGTGCATCAGTACCCAGGCGGGCTGTGCGATGGGATGTACGTTCTGTGCCACCGGCCAAATGGGCTTTGGCCGGCACCTTACCGCCGCAGAGATTGTGGAGCAGGCCCTCCGCTTTGCTCGAGGCCTGCTGGCGGATGGACAACGCTTGTCCAACGTGGTGCTGATGGGCATGGGTGAGCCCTTTCACAATTACGAGTCTTCGCTGGCCGCGATTCGCCGCCTCATGGGCGATCTGGGGATTGGCGCTCGACACATCACGGTGAGCACCGTTGGCTTGGTCCCGCAGATCCGACGGTTTGCCCAGGAAGGCCTGCAGGTCCGTCTTGCGATCAGCCTCCATGCGGCGACCGACGAAGAACGGTCGGCGTTGTTGCCCGTCAACCGCCGCTACGCCCTCGCTGATCTGATGGCCGCATGCGCAGACTACGCTGCGGTGACGGGTCGCCGCATCACCTTCGAATGGGCGCTCATCGCTGGCGTCAACGATGATGTTGCGACGGCAGACCGTCTGGGAAGGCTGATTCGAGGCCTTCCGGCGCATGTAAATCTCATCCCGCTCAATCCCACCAAAGGCTACGAAGGCGGACCCACGGCCGCGCCCGCCGCCGACCGGTTTGTCGCCGCGTTGGCCGCCTATGACGTGCCGGCCACGGTCCGTGTCCGTCGAGGCATCGACATCGATGCGGGCTGCGGCCAACTGCATGATGCGGTGGTGGGGTGAGTCCGCGCTCCATCGCGCGGCACTCCGCCGATCCGGACCGGGCCGTACTCGAGACCGCGATGTGGCCCCTCGACGCAGCTCCCGAACGCTTGGATCGGGCGGCGATGTGCCTGTCCGCCTTCCCGACGCGGCAGAGCACCCGCAAGGCGGCCCGCCGGGGCGAGTTGGCCGTCGATGGCGAGGTGAGTGAGTCGAGTCGGTGGGTGGAACCTGGGCAGACCATCGCTTGGCTCGAGCCCGAGACCCCACGGCATCGCCCCTTGCCGATCTCGATCGCGGTCGTCTACGAAGACGATGTCATGGCCGTGGTTCTGAAGCCGGCGGGGTTGGTCACGATGGGGCCTCGGGGCAAGACGCTCGAGCGTGCGTTGCCTCACAACCTGACGCCGTCCCGCGCAGCCGATGGGTTGGCGGCCCCGCGCCCCGTGCACCGGCTCGATGCGCCCACCTCGGGCCTGGTCGTGATCGCTAAGACCCGAGCCGCGTTGGCCGCGTTGGGACATGACTTCGAACGACGGCGGATTCACAAGGGCTACCGAGCCCTTGTGGTGGGGGCGTTGGAGGGGGAGGGCGTGATCGATGAGCCCGTCGACGGTCGACAGGCTCGCACGCGCTATCGGGGGCTGGCCACTTCACCATGTGTGAAGTCGGGACATGTGAGCCGCCTCGACGCGTTTCCTGAGACAGGTCGTACCCACCAAATCCGCCGCCACCTCGCTTCGATCGGCCATCCGATTTTGGGCGACCGCTTGTATGGTCAGAAACCCCATATCCTAAGGGGAAACGGGCTCTTTCTCTTTGCGGTGTCGCTCGAGCTTGCCCATCCCACACAAGGGCACGCGTGCACCTTCGCGATGGACGAGCCCCCGAAGGTTGCGTCGTTTGTCGCTCGGGAACGACGACGTGTGGCGCGATTACGCGGAGACGCCACGTAGCATCAAGGAGTCTCGCCCTGTTGCCGATGCTCGCACAGATGCCAGTGCCGGAGGCAGGGTGGCCCCAAGAGCAATCGAGGACGAGGTTCGTGCCCAGTACGAACAGTACCCGTACCCGCTGCGGTCGCCGGGCGACGATGCCAAGTGGCTGGCCGACGATCTCTCGCCTCTGGAGGGGCTGCGCTTTGTCAGCCACTTCGGGTTTGCAGGACGTCTGCCAGACCGCCCGATGCGCATCTTGGTGGCCGGAGGCGGCACGGGGGATGCCACGGTGCAATTCGCATCGCAACTCAGCGGCATGCCCCACGGCGGTGAGGTGGTGCATCTCGACCTGTCGCAAGCCTCGATCGAGGTGGCTCAGCAGCGGGTCGCGCGCATTGAACAGGCCACCCCCATTCGGTGGCACCGGGGGTCGCTTCTCGAAGCCGACCCCAACGAACTCGGCACGTTCGACTACATCAACTGCTCGGGCGTGCTTCATCATCTCCCCGACCCGTGGGCGGGGGTTGAGGCGCTCAAGCGGGTGCTGGCGCCCCATGGCGTGATGGGCATCATGGTCTATGGGCCCTACGGACGGCATGGGCTCTACCCGACCCAGGAGCTGTTGCGGCGCCTCACGCAGGCCTACAGCACCGAGGACCGCATCGCGATTGCCCGGCGCATCCTGCCCCAGCTGCCCAAGCGGCATCCTCTACAGAACAACGCCATTGTCGGGTACGTCGACAGTGTCCCCGACAGTGAACTTGTCGATCGCTTTCTTCATCCGTGCGACCGCGCGTTCTCGGTACCCGAAGCCGTGGCGTGGATGAAGGACGGGGGATTGCGCATCGTTGACTTCGTGCCTTCCATTCGGTACGCCGCTGCGCTGCTTGTGGCCGACCCCTGGGTGCTTCGCGAGCTGTCGCGGATGTCGATGTTCGACCGCTATGCGGTGGCCGAACTGTGGTCGTTTCACCTTGATCGTCACTCGTTCTTTGCGGTGCGGAGTGACAACCCCACCACCCCATTGATGCCGAGTCCTAGCGTGGTGCCCAGCGTAGTCCATGCGACCGATCTGGCAGGCATGCTTTCGAAGGAGAAGGCCTTTCGATGTTCGGTGGCCAATGTGCAGTTTCGGGTCCCGCTTCCCCCAACGACGCTTCACCTGCGCATCCTCGAGGCCATCGATGGTCGGCGAAACTTGCAGACGCTGGCTTCCGACCTCGAAGTCAGCTGGGACCGCTTTTTCGACGTCTTTCTAGATCTCTATACTCCGCTGCATCAAGCGGGCTTCATGGTGCTCTCGCCGTCCGAGGCGTGAGGGTCAAAACCTGGTTCCGAGACCTTCAAATGACTTCACGAGAGAATCGAAAGGTGGTCACGAGAGGGCCTAAAGGCGCCAAGTGGACCCCTCTCACGCGAACTACGGGCCAAAATCGGAACCGGAACGCTGGCAATCGAGGTATCGAGGAGGCCGGAACATGAATCTCTCGGAACGCGTGGCCGCGGAGCACAAAGCTCTCGTTGAGGGCCTCAATATGGTGTCCGAGCTCAGTGCCCAAAGCGTATTGGAAACTGGCGAACGGCTGACTCAGGTCACCGTCCACGTCATGGAACTACGCCGGGTCACCGATCAGGTGTTGCGCCACATCGATTCCGGTGTGCCACAACAGATCGTCGAGGTGATGCGCGAGGCGTCACAAACGCTCTCCCGTGTCGCGGGGACGCCGGATGACGGCACCGCGTGGACGCCCTTCCGTCAGTCGGTGGGGAGGCTCACCGGCGTCTTCGAACAGTCGTCGGGGCGCATCGAGTCCGAGGTCGATCGGGCTAAACTCGAGATCGAAGACCTCAATCGAGCGATTCGATCCCTGACCGACCAATTGATGATCCAGACCGGTCAAGCCGTCACGGCGTTGCAGTTTCAGGATCCCGCCATTCAACACCTGCGTCGCCTCGACAGCATCGTGCACGACCTTCGGTCCTCGATCGACAAGGATGCGGGTTCGATCCAGTGGGCGCACCGGGTCGGGGACCTGCATCATGAAGGGCCCTCGACCCCCGAGGCGTTGGCTTCGCGGGCGAAGTCGGTCTGGCAGGACACGCGGGCTCGGGTCCAGCGCTTCCAAGACAAGATGACAAAGGCGGTCAGCGAGCTTTCCACCGTTCAGCAGGAGATGGCCCATACGGTCGAAGATGACAATGTCATCATGGTGGCCGAGGATATGGGGCAACGCGCCTTTACGCCACGAAGCACGCTCGATGCGTTGCGCCAGGAGTGCACCGCACTTCACCTGGTGTTGTCGGGACTTGCGGGCGCCTTCACCACGACCATGCCGGTCGATTCCGATTGTTCAGACCCGTACATGATCCAAGAAGACGCCGATACCACCGTGGTGGTTGAGACGACCGCAGGGGAGGTCCGGCAGTGTACGGCATTGCTACCCCAAAGTGAGGCGATCAACGATGTCAATCGAGCCCTGACGGGGGTGTCTGACGCCATGGCTCAGCTCACGAACTACAATCGCGCGCTCAGCGAGGTTCGTGGTCGCCTTCGTGGATCCATTGCGGGGATGACGGCCACGTTGGGGTCTGTTCGACAGTTGGAGGCCGCCCCCTCCGAGGTGGCCCGACGGCTCGAGGCACCGCTTGGCGCGACCGTCCAAGCTGCAGAGCGCCTCTTCGAGGCCATTGCGGAGTCGTTTGGATTTGACCCTGACGAGGTCGAAGCCGACCCCAATTGGCGTCCAGACAGTGCCGCGGAAGACGCTGCGAAGGACGACGATGGCCTCATCTTGCTTTAGGTAGAACAAGGCAAAGCGGACGACGAACGCAACACAAGAAAAGGGCCCCCGAGGGGGCCCTTTCTTGGTTTCGAACGACACCCGAGCCAAGTGCCGCTTCAGCTCGCCAGCTTCTTGGCCGCCGCCACGAGCATCGGGGCCTTGAAGGGCTTCACAATCCAGCCCAACGCACCGGATGCCTTGGCTCGCTTCATGAGCGCAGGGTCGCCCTCGGTGGTCAGCATCACGATGGGCAGCCCGGGTCGGACGGCGTCGGACGCCATGCGGTCGAGCATGTCGAGCCCATTGAGGTTTGGCATGTTCACGTCGCAGATGAGCATCTTGATCTCGTCATGCGTCTTCAGCATATTGAGCCCTTCGAGACCGTCGTTTGCCTCCAACACCTGGAAGCCCTCAGGCATGAGCGCGAGCTTGACCTGCTGGCGCACCGTGGGCGAGTCGTCCACAATTAGAACCGTCGACATGGGTCCTCCCGTCGATCACGTCATTCGTTTCGTGAATCGGCTCGAATTCACTGACGCTTCAGTCCTCGACATCCCAAGTTCAAGTCCAGGGGATTTGGCCGATAAATCGACTGGAGGGCCCGCATGGCGAGCCGCAGCCTCGAACGGCACCATCGAAAGCTCGTGGCGTGGACCGCGACGATCACCGAGATCAGCGGTGATAGCGTGCTGGGCATTGGTCAGGCGCTCGCCGACGTTCTGACGGGTGCGCTGACGCTCGAACAGCGTACGGCTGCCCTCCAAATCCAGCCGCCAGCGGGGATGACGCTCGACGTGTCGGAACTCGGTGGGGCTCTGATCGAGCGCATCGATCGGGCCACGGAACTCACCGGACGCGTCCGCAATCGGGTGGGGAAGGTGGGGCAGGCTTGCGAACGCCTCACCGAAATCAATGCGATGTGCCAGATCCTGCTGATGCACACCCGCATTGAAAGCGATCGTATTCGAAAGGTCGATACCGTGCTTACGACCGGCGAGCAGTTGGCGCGCTTCATCGGACACATGGTCGAGGCAACCCAACAGGCTGAGAGCGTGCAGCACGACCTTCACGAGCTCATCGAAGGGCAGAGCGAGTTGTTGTCCAAAATGCGTCGGTTGGTCGAAACGCTGCACTTTGAGGCGGAGCGTCGACTGTCGCACCGCGAGGCGCAGCGCGTACGTCACCGGGAGCTGTTTGAACGGGCCGTGCAGGTCATTCGCGACGTCGTGCGCGCGATGGTGGTTCAATCCCAACATGGCGTGTCGGCGCTTCAGTTTCAGGATCCCGCGATTCAAGGCTTGCAGCGTCTGGACAGCAAGATGGCGGATCTGCAGGCCGGTACCGCAACGGCGGCCCACGTTCGTTGGGGACGCCGGCTTGGCGACACCACGTTTGATGTCGATCCGCACGACTGGGCCACCATCCACGCAAATGCCCGAGAGCTTCAAACCGACATCCGCAACCGCGCAGATGGGTTTCGCCGCAACGCGAAATCGGCGGTTGAAACCCTTGAGACCGTGATGGCGGAGCTGGTTCGGCTCATGGACCAGCTTGCCGACGCAGGCCAGGCGGCGATTCAGCATGCCTCGACGCCCGATGACGTCACGCCCTACCTTCGCAACCAGTTGTCAGACCTCGACCGTCTGACCTCCCGCTACGGTGCGTCGGCCTCAGAGTCCCAAACCCTTTGTGCGAGCCTCGTGGAGGTGCAGTCGCGCATGCAACGGGTGGCCCGGAAGGTTGAGACCCCGGCCCAGAACCTGTCGTTGCATGCATCGATGGCCGGACACGAAGGACGAGCGCTTGGCGTGATTGCCGACGAAATGGTGGCGATCAGTCGGGAAGTGATCACGGCGGGACACGAACTGGTCGAGGCGGCCAACGTCCTGCTTCAGCTGCTTCCAGAACTGAAGGATGGCGCGTTGCACATTGCCGCGACCACGGCGACGCACGCAGCGGAAACCGAGCTGGCCGCCGCCTTCGAGAAAGAGGCGACGTCGGCGCGACATCGCGAACTCAACGTGGCGATGGTGAGCGTTCGCGAGCTGGTTCGCACGGTGTCGGCCGCCCAACAGGCGGCTCGCAACCATTACGGCTTTGCGGAGTCCGTCGCACCGTTCCTCGATGAGATCTCATCCATCGGCGACAGCCTCATCGACGACCTGATCGAGCTTGGGGGACCGCCACCGGAAACGCTTCCTCCGCGCCCCGAGCCAAAGCCCGAAGCCTCGTCCGTCGAGAGCGACGACAACGAAGAGTTAGCGTGGATGTTTGAGACGGAGGAGCATGCCGAGGTCGATGTTGGCGAGCTGATCTTGCTGTAGGCCTAGTCTTTGCAGATTCCCCTGGAAGGGACGGTTCCACAGGCACTTTGCGCTGCCAGGTGGGTGATCCGGCCCGAACCGATGGGCGATTTCGCCCGGCTTTGTCCGGAGGACCTGCATGCACATCACACTGCTCAATGGCGTTGGATCGAGTCCCTCAAGTGATCGCATCGCAGCGGCCGTGGGGATTCGCGCCTCCCGGCTCACGGTGCATGATCTGGCCTCCCCACCGTTTCGACCCTGCGATGGGTGCGCACGGTGTTTGGTGGAGCACCCGGGCTTTTGCGCCCATCTTGGTGAGGTCCCGTCCGCCAATCGAGTTCTTGAAGACATCATGGCCGCCGACCTGGTGGTCATCGTGACGCGGCCTCGCTTTGGCGTCTGGGACTACGCGGTGAAGGCCATGCTCGATCGGGCGTTGGCACTCGGAACCCCGTTCATCGAGGGCGGGATTCGGCAGCGACGCTACGACCGCTATCCGCGCTGGGCGGTCTTCGCGCTCGGCACACAGCGAGCGGCGGGCCGTTCCTTGTTCCTGCGAGCGGCGCGGGCCACGGCATCGAGCGTCCTCCCTGGCGGACCGTGGGTCCGGTTCATTGAGCCGGACGTTCCACTGGCCACCTTGGATGCGCTGGCTGGGGAAGCCCTGGGAAGCCCTGCCCGTGCGGCCCAACCCGAACCGCGCGAAACCGTGTCACACTGGTTGGTCCGCCGAGGCGTCCCTCGGGGAACCGGTCCTCGCCACGCCGTCGTGTGGGTTGGGAGCGGAAAGCCGTCCCGAACCAGCACCTCCGAGGCTCTAGGGCGGGCGCTTGCCGAGCGGCTGCGGGCCCGAGGTTGGACGTTCGAGGTCCTTCCGATGACGGCGCCGAACGCGGATCCCGATCGGTTCGTTGCGTCGCTGCAGCGTGCAGACCTCGTGATTCCGGCGGCGCCCGTTCACCATGGCACGCTGCCTGCATCGGTGATCCAAGGTTTGGGGGTGGCTGTGGATGAGCCCTCTCCCGAGCGGACCGCCTGGTTGCCGATCGTCCAGTGTGGACTTCCCGAGGTTCGCCACACCACTCTCGCCATCGAAATTCTCCAACGGGCCGTCGGCGAGCGAGGCGATGCCTGGGTGGGTCACCTGGCGATGGGGCAAGGGGAGGCGCTTCGCGGACAATCTCCCGACGGACGTGGCGTATGGGGGCGTGAACTGGCGTTGGCCCTGGACGCGGCGGCCGATGCGGTCCATGCGGGACAGCCGCTCTCCGACAGCATCATCGAGCGGTCTGCTCGGCCTCTCATGCCGGCCATGGTCTATCGAGCCGCGCATCGAGCCATTTGGTGGTGGCGTGCCGCGCGGTTGGGCACCTTGGATCGGTTGGCGGATCAGCCCTTCCGCACCGGACTCCGCGATTCGTAGGCGACCGTTGGCGGGTGGGCCAGCAAGTGATCACGGAGCGCCCGCGCCGCGGGACTGAGCCGCGCATCTCCGGCGTGCAACAGGCCGAGTTTCCGCACCACCGGCGTGCGAGCGTCGATGACTTCGACGAGCCGGCCCCGCTTGAGTTCCCCTTCGACGGCGGTGTAGCTGAGCAACGCGATTCCCATTCCTGCCATCACGTGGGCCTTCACGGCTTCGAGGCTGTTCAGCTCCATCGCGACGGGCACCTCGGGGAACTGGTCGTCGAGGATCGCTCGGTGGTTAGCGCCGGGAAAGAACGTCACGTGGGCGGCTGGCGGCGGGTGATGGGGAGCCGACACGAGCACCAAGAGGTCTTCGCCCCAAGCTTCGGCGACAGGCGAGTTGGCGACGATGCCGAGGTCGAGATGACCCGTTTCGACGCGTCGTTCCACCTTGGATGCCACGAGTTCGCGAAGCTGAAGCTCGATTCCCGGATGTTGGCTTCGAAAGGCCGTGAGCCGCTCGGGCAACAGGTAGCCACAGGCCATCGCCCCGGCCCCGATCCGCACCTCTCCGTGCTCCAACGTGGCGATGGCGCGGACCGCGCGCCGACCTTGTTCGATGGCCCCCAAGGCCGCCTCGGCGAAGGGCCGAAGCACTTCGCCTGCGGCGGTCGGTACGGCCCCTCGAGGACCACGGTGAAACAAGACGGCCCCCACCTGATGCTCCAAACGCTGGATGGACGCCGTCAATGCAGGTTGGGACAGATGAGCATGGCGCGAGGCGGCAGTGAAGGTGCCGTGGTCGCAGATCAGTAGGAAGTGCCGTAGTTCATCGGTCATAGAGAATTCCTATCGCCAACATCAGAAGGTTTCATTGTACTGATGATGGACGAGAGGCGAAGGAGGACCCAGACCTGGACGAGAAACGGGAGACGGCATGGTGCTCGCGCTCGGACCGCTGGCAGGCGGAATCACGACGGTGCTGGGGCTCGGGGGCGGGCTGATGTTGGTGCTCGTACTGCAGGTGATCCATGGCGACCCGGTGGTCGCCATGGCCATTGCATCGCCTGCGTTGATGATCGGAAACGCCCATCGCGCCTGGCTGTTTCGGCGGTACCTACCCCTCGATGCGCCGACTACCCGGCCATGGCTCATCGCGGTGGGCATCGGCGCGATCATCGGTGGACTGGGAGCGGTAGGGCTGCCCCCCATTGTTTTGAAGGTGGGCATGGCATTGGCCGCAGGAGTGGCCGTGCTGCGCCAGTTCGGTTGGTTGACCTCGGTGCCGCGGCCGCGCTTTGTCGCCATCGCGGGCCTGGTGGTGGGTCTTGCGAGCACCACCGGGGGCGCCGGACTGCTCGCGGCGCCCTTGTTGTTGTCGCTTGGCTACGAGGGGCACCGCTATCTCGCGCTGCTTTCGGTCTCCGCCTTGGTGATGCACGGAGGTCGCATCCTGTCGTTTGGCGCGCTTGGGGCCATCACGATGGACCATCTGGTCCTCGCTTGCGGGCTCGCCATCGGGATTGCGGTGGGAAACACCGTGGGACGCAGCATTCGGGAGCGACTGAGCGCAACCGTGCTGTCTCGTCTGCAGTCCGTCACGATGATGGTGATGGTCGCGTTGGCACTCGGAGGCCTGCGTTAGGCCTGCATTGAATGCCGCAGCGCTTGTCGCTCGGTTTGGAAGCTTTGAGCTGGACCGACGACATTGAGCCTCGAGCGTCGGGCGTCCAATGTCGTCACGGAGTCTCGAAGCCTACCGATTCACCGCCGGAGCGTCGGGGTCGCGGCAACAGCGGAACCCGATTGAACGGTCGGCGAAGTTGACCGATTCGTCGTTCGACGTAGCGCAACGCGTACCTTTCTCGGGCTGGCTCTTCAGGCCACCCTTGACCAGGGCCCGACCTCGACCATCACGGGTGCTCGTCCATTCGCGGACGCTCCCTGACACGTCGTAGACGCCCCAGCCGGACTGGCATTCGCCACGTTCGCCCGCGAGGTGGGCGTCTTCCACGCCACGTCCGCAGACCCCTTCATCGAAGGCATAGGCGTGGGCGTAGTTGTAGCCATAGACCGTGGAGTGCGGACCTTTGCAGGCGCGCTCCCACTCATCGGCCGTACAAAGTCGTTTTCCCGCCTCTTCGCAGATCTGCTCGGCCTGCACGTAGCTCACCGCCGCCATGGGTTCGGCACCCTTGAGGTTGGGGTACTCGAACATGTCGATCAGGTAGCCAGGCGTCGTCCGTTCCTCGGCGAGGGGCTCGGTGAGGCTCGTTTGCATCTCCGCATGCAGCCGACCGGCCAGGTAAGGGCCTTCCGGAATGTAGATCATGTTGGACGGATGCCGTTCGTACATCGCGTTGATCTCAGCCCGCGTGGGCATGCCCTGATTGAGGCGACGCTCGATCCGGGTCCGAATGGCTTCATCGGCGGCAAACGCTTGTTCGGCCGGGTCACTACGCAAGTTGTAGAGGCCGAGCGCCAGCACGATGACAATCCCGCAGGCCGCCGCCCACCCCACGGGCGAGATCAGAGGCTGGGATTCAGGCTGGTCTGCGAACGTGGGCTCGGTGAACATACGCTGCAGGTCATGCAGGAAGTCCTGGACCGACGGGTAGCGATCTTCTGCGACCTGGGAGAGCACCACTTCGATGATGTTGTTCACATGCTCGGGCAACTCGGGGCGACGGCTCCTCGGGAGCTGGAAGGTCCCGACCGGCGCTTTGCCCATGAGCATTTCGTAGAACAGCACGCCCGCCGAGTAGACGTCGTTGCCCGGAGAGGGCGTGGGTTCGAAGCCCTTGAGTTCAGGAGCAAGATACTGCGCTTCACCGCGAGCGAACTCGTCTTCTGCCAGGACCTGGGGCGAAATGAGATCCCAGAACCCCGCGTAGGCGATCTTCACCTTTGCCACAAAGGTCTGTTGACGGGGACCCTTCCAGCTCGCATCGACCAGCACGTGCTCGGGACGCAATCCTCGGAAGACGAGGCCGGCCTCGTGGACCGCACCGAGTCCCTGCAGGACCTGGGAGGTGATCTGCGCGGCCTCGTTGAGGGTAAGGAAGGATCCTTCGCCTCGGCGCTCGTTCAGTAGGTCGCGCAGCGACTGGCCTTCGGTGTCCTCGAAGACGACCACGGGGTAGGCCTCGTGTTGTTCGAGACCTCGCACCGCAAGCACGTTTTCATGGACGATGCGCTGTCCGCGGGCCATCGCCTCACGGAGGCCGTCGTTCGGTCCTCCCGGCGAGACGGACGGTGCGATCAGCAAGAGTCGGACGTAGTCGCCAGACTCCAAATGCTTGGCACGGAATGTGGTGCCGAGGGGGGAGTCGCCAAGTCGATCGACGATCTCGTACCTCGCGGCAATCAGCATCCCACGCGGATAGTCGAGGGGAGCCGCGCCATCGCGTTCCTCTCGGAATTCATCCTCGCGCCCCGCCGCATCGGATGCGGTCGCAGGCGCCCCCGGGTCATCGGTGCGTTCGTCGTTCATCGCTCACGACATCGTGCTGGGGGCCGGCGGCTTTACCCGTTTTGACGGGATTGCCGACGAGTCGATGCGCATTCGGTGCGACCGATGGCCGAGGCATGCACGCTGCGACCATGATGATGCAGGCGGTCAAGCTTGGCCAGTTCCAACGCGCGCTTCGCCACTTCGAGGGCTTGACGTCTCAGGAACAGGATCATCCTACGATCCTTGAACTTGCGGCCACGCTCTACGGTCGCACGGGCGACCCAGAGCGCGAAGTACTGCTTTGGCAGAGGCTTTGGGCGCAATGTCCCGCCGACGATCGAATCGGTCGGCAATATGCGACGGTCCTCCTCAATCAAGGGCTCGCCGCCAAGGCCGCCGCATTGCTCGAGGCGCTGTCCCCTACGCAGGCTGGCGCGGTCCTGTTGGCTCGAGCCTATGTGCAGCTGCGACGGTACCCTGAGGCCATCGGCCTGTTGGTCGAGGCGCGTGCACGGGCGGACGTGGTCGAGCCCATTCTTGTGCTCGAGGCGCAGGCTCGCTACCGAAACGACGAGCGGCAACACGCACGAGCCTTGCTCGACCAAGTGGCTGCGACCGACCCTCACGACGGACCCACGACCCGCGCACTTGGACACATTTGGCACGAACTGTTGGGCATTCAGCAAGCCATCTACTGGTTTGAACGTGCGCTTGTGGCCCAGCCCGATGACGTTGACACCTGGGAGGTGTTGGCGAGCTGTTTCGAGCAAATTGGCGCGTACGCCCGTGCCCAGACGTTGGTGAATGCGATTCGGGAGCGGTTTGGGGCGACCGTGTCGCTCCAATGCCTCGAACTCCGTTTACTGCGCCATCGGGGAGCCCATGACGAGGCACGAGAACTGGGCACCCAGGTTCTCGAACGTCCCATGACGGTGGCAGTGCGCCGGGCCGTGTTGCTCGAGTTGGCGCAGGTCGAGCAGCGGGCCGGCGACTCGGACCGCGCGTTTGTATGGGCCTCGGAGGG
This sequence comes from Myxococcota bacterium, assembly GCA_039208735.1. GTDB lineage: Bacteria > Myxococcota_A > UBA796 > UBA796 > DRPG01. The sequence goes on from JBCCQY010000004.1 coordinate 26,626, forward strand.
CAATGCTCTGGCGAAGGCCCAGCTGGCCCAGCAGGGGGTCAGGACGGGCCAATTCAACCAAGGCTTGCGCAGGGTGCTCGACCTGGTCCGTCGCCCCTTCGCGGCCGCGCCAGCGCGCCGTTCGAACCGTCCCGCTCCGGTGTTCTTGGTAGGAGTTCCCCGATCGGGGACCACCCTCACCCAACAGATGCTGCAGGCTCACCCGGCCCTGATTGGACTCGACGAAACGGACCCTGCAACCCGGGCGCTGCGACGGTTCTGCCGGGGCCGTCCCGACGTGGCCCAGGCGCCCTATCCCGACCGAATCGCCCGGTTGACGCCTGACGATTGGCACCGGTTGCGCGCTGCCTACTGGGAGGAGGTGGCCGCGGACGGCATCGATCTGGAGCGGATCGACGCTGGAGGTCGCCTGCTCGACAAGTTGCCCCTGTCGATCGTTCGACTCCAGTGGCTCGCTCGGTTGTTTCCCGATGCACAGGTCATCGTGTGCTTGCGGGACCCTCGGGATGCGGCGTGGTCCAACTTTTTGCAGGACTATCCGCTCAACGCGTTTGCGGCCGAGGCTACGGATCTTGACCAGATTGCCGAGTTGGTGGACCTCGTCTACCAGATCTGGTTGGCGTGGCGTGACACGCCACCACTTTCGATGGTTGAAGTCCGGTATGAGGCGCTCACCGACAATCCACAAGTTGCCTTGACGCCCGTGCTAGACGCATTGGAACTTCCCTTTGACGAGGCAGTGCTTTCGGTCGCTCGGCGTCGCCAGGCTCGCGACTCCCCCACCCCGAGCTACCACGACGTGACGCGGCCCATCTATGGCCACGCCCGGGGGCGATGGCGGGCATTGCAGTCGCACCTCGCCCCCATCGTAGGTCGGCTCGAGGCCGTGTCGGTCGCGCTGGGCTACCCTTCGGCGCTCACTCCCGGCGTCGGCTAACGAAGAACCCCAGGATCGAGAAGAACACACGCCTCCAGTACTTCACGGAAAGGAAGCGGAAGAAGAACACGTGCAGGCCCAGGGCGCCGAACAGGAGCAGGCCAACGAGCAGCACCCCAAAGCCTGCTCCCCACACCACCGGAATGCCGAAGATCTCTGGGGAATGGGTGGCCAGGAACACCATTGAACCGAGCGTCATCGTCGAGGCGGCCGCGGCGAGTGAAAGGCGTAGCACCGCGTTCCGGATTTCTTCGCGCAGCAGGATGGCGTCTGGATCCTTTGTGATGATGGTGATGTTGCCACCTTCGAGGTCCATCAGGGCCTGGTTGAGCTGCAGCGGAACGTCGCGAAGCTGATTCTGCATCTGAACGAGGGCTCGCGCGGCATCTTGTGCGACCTGTTCGGGTGAGAACCGCCGCGTGACGAGGCGCTGAGCGTAGGGCTTGACCTCCGTCACGATGTCGGTGCCGGGCAGCAGCTTGCGGAGGCTTGCCTCGACGAGGGTGACCGCGCGAGAGAGCACCGCGAATTCGGGGGGCAGGGAAATGCCGAACCGGGTGCACATCTCGACGAGTTCCATCAGCGTGGCGGGGGATGCAAGATCGTCGAGGCTTGCACCGTGGTACTCGTGCATCTTCCTCGCGATTTCGTCGCTGAAGGCCTTCAGGTCGACCCGGCCGTGGGTGGCGCCGGCGCGGTAGACGGTCATCGCGAGGGTTTCGGCATCGCGGAAGGCCAGTGAGGTGAAGGCCGTGATCACGATGTCCTGCATGGCGCCGGTGAGCATGCCGGTGACCCCGAAGTCGAGGTACACGAGCGTGCCGTCGCTTTGCACGATCAGGTTGCCTGGGTGTGGGTCGCCGTGGAAGAAGCCGAACTCGAAGGCCTGCAGGTACGTCGATTCCATGATGACGTGGGCCAGGCGTTTGGCTTCGGGTCCCGCGGGCGCGATGGTACCGAAGGCTTCACGGAGGGTGCTGCCCTCGCAAAGCTCCATGATGAGCATGCGTTGGGTGGACCACTCTTCGAACATGCGCGGGACCCGCACCTTGAGGTCCGTGCTTTGCAGGTGGGCCGCGAGCCGACTGGCGCTCTGCATCTCTTGCAGGAAGTCGAGTTCCTTGCTGATCGCGATGTCGAATTCACGAATGATCGCGCGGGGGGTATGGACGCCGGGCAGCTCGATTTGGCCTTCGGCCAGGGTTGCGAGCGTGTAGAGAATGGAGATGTCGCTACGAATGACGCGGTCGATACCGCGACGTTGCAGCTTGACGGCGACGACTTCACCGGTTTTGAGTTGGGCTTTGTGAACCTGTGCGATGCTCGCCGAGCCAAGAGGATTCGGGTCGACGTAGGTGAAGACTTCATCGACGGGGCGTCCGAGTTCCCGCTCGAGCACCCAGGTCACGTCTTCGGGGGCCATGGCGGGAACGCGGTCTTGGAGCGTCTCGAACTCCACCATGATGTCCTGGGGCAGGATGTCGGGGCGTACCGAAAGCACCTGTCCAAGCTTGACAAACGTAGGCCCCAGCTCTACCAACACTTGGCGGAGGCGCCGGGCGAACGAAGCTTGGCGTTCTCCTGGAGCCTCATCGTCGGTGGGATTCTGGCCAATGAGGCGCAGCAAGTAGCCGAAGCCATTGCGGGCCAGAACCAAGGAGATTTCGTTGATGCGGGGCAGGTCGTGGACCTGGAGCCCCTGCGTGGGGACGTGTGCCATGATGACCGCCTCTTATCCCAGTTCCCTAGGTCAGGACCCGGCGGCTTGGTTTTCCCTTCTGACAGGGAGGCACCAGGGAGACGGTTCACAAGGCGACAAAACGAGCGACGCCAAGTTGTGCCACGCTGTCTGCGGAGGGGCCATGACACAAGTATTCGTGTCCTACGCTCGCCAAGACGTTGCTCGCGTGCGTCCTATCGTCGATGCGCTTGAGGCCCATGACGTTGACGTGTGGTGGGATCAGAAGCTTCGCCCTGGGGATCCGTTTCATGAAAGGATCGAACAGGAACTTGCTGATTCAGGTTGTGTGGTGGTGTGTTGGAGTGCGCGGTCGCGGGGTTCCCGATGGGTCCTTGATGAGGCTCGGCGGGCCATGGGCCGTGGGGTTTTGGTTCCGATTCGGCTCGACGGTCTGTTGCCCTTAGGCCACGGTGTGGTGCATACGATCGAATTCGAACACTGGAAGGAGACCCCCTCCGAAGACCCTTTTATCGATCTTCTCGGTTCGGTAGAGTCGTGCCTCTCGGGAACGCCAAGGCCCACGCTGCGTTGTCCAGCGAGGCCGGTGTTTGGCGGCGGAAGCAATCTCTCGGGTGGGGACGAATCCTCGTGGACAGGCCGAAACGACGAATTGGTATGGTTGGACCAGGCTCTCAATCGAACAGGCTCCGTTGCCGTCGTCAGCGGGGCTCCGGGCATTGGCAAGAGCGCACTCGCCCGGCGCTTCGCGTTGCGTCGTCTCTCTGATTATCCAGGCGGTTGTTTTCGAATCGAGGGTCGAGGGGGAGGACTACTCTCGGATCAGCTTCGCGACGTTGCGGTCACCCACGTCGGGCTCACGGACGCAGTTCGTTGGACGCTCCCCCAGCTTTTTCGTGCATTTGCACAAGTGGGTCCCACCCTGCTCATTTTCGACGATCTGTTGGGCCCTGATTCCTTGAAGGAGCGCGATGTCCAGCTGTTGCCGGCCGCAGGGCTTCCGATCGATGTGCTCATCACGACCAACTTCGGGGGGTGGTGGCAGACCGAGGAGTTGGAACTGAGGGCTCTGCCCTTCGATGAAGCACAGCGGTTGTGTAGGATTCTCGTTGGGCAGCGGTCAGATTCAACCCAGACGGCCAAGCTTGCGATGGCAGCGGATGGCAACTTGGTCTTGCTTTCTGCATGGGCGAAGTTCGTTTGGTCTAAACTTAGACATCGCCGAGAAGTGTCGGAAGGGGACCTCATAGAAGAGATTCTCACCCATGCTGGTGACACCTTTGAAGGTCCTTGGCGCAACCTAAGCGATGAAGAACAGAAGCGGCTTGGATTGGTCTGTCGACTCTCTTTGGCGGGCGTGTCGCCAGCGTTGGTGGCCGAAATTGAGGGGGTTCCCTTTTCCGTTGAAGCCTTTGATCGACTGACGGATTTGAACCTCGTTCAAGGGAATGATGAGCGACGCCAGGTACCCGGTGCGCTGGCGGCCTGGGTCCGCCGGCGGGCTCCCTTGGATGCGCACATGGCTTGCCGGTTGCGGATTCGGTTGGTCGATGCTGCGCGGCAGGCGCTAAGTGATCCGCACGATCGCAATGCCGCCGCTATACTTTGGGCATTGGGTTCGCATGCGGGATTTGTGGAGGAGGCTTTTGTCGAGCCCCGGACGCAGCGTTTTCCTGATCTGCTTGCCGTGGGTGACGCCTTGCTGCAAGCGGGTGCCTTTGACGAAGCCAGAAGCTGGCACGAGCGTGCGGCTGGGGTGGCGCAGGAAGGAGATGAACACGGACAGATCAACCATCACCATGTCGCCGAAGGCTTGCATGGGGTTGGGGTCGGCTTTTGTGAGCAACACCGGTACGAGGAAGCCCTCCCTTGGTGTGAGAGGGCTGTCGCAGAACATCGACTCGGAATTGAGTTTGGAGGGACCGAGCGGATCAAACTGGGCCAGAGTCTGCATCAGCTCGGCTGGTGTTTGACTCGGCTGGACCGTTTTGGTGATGCGTTGCCCTGGCTCCAGCAAGCCATTGGTGAGTACCTCGCTGGCGACGGACAAGGTCGTATCGACCACACTGAACTCGGAAAGACGTACTTTGCTGTTGGGCTCTACTTTTCTGGGCAAGAGGACTATGCTCGAGCCCGAGGGTGGTATGAGGACGCGGTAGACGCGTTTCAGAGAGGAAATGTTTCAGGTCGCGTCGACCACGAGTGTCTGGCGACCGGATATCATCAGATAGGCCTTTGCCTTTCTCGAACCGAGCAGTTTGCAGAGGCGCTGAGTCATTACGAACGTGCGGCAACCGGGGCCGGATTGGGGGATGTGTTTGGACGGGTCAACCATCAGGCTGTAGGAGTGAGCCTCCACCAATCCGCACTCTGTTTGCGGAAGCTTGGGAGGGAGGAGGAGGCCCAGGCCCGATTCGAACAAGCGGTCACCGAAATGGCGCAAGGTGATGTTTATGGACGCGTCAACCACTGGCTTCTCGCCTTGGCTCTTGACGGGGTGGCGGGTTCGCTCGAGAGACGAAGCATGGTCGATGAAGCCCGGGAATGGCGTCACCGTGCCGAGAAGGCGTGCGAATTGGTCTAGCGGAGTCAAGCTCGCTGACGGTGAGCGGGGGCCGTTGGAGGCCGGAAGTTTCTCGGGGGGGTTGGAGGAAATCTGACTCGAGTTGGATAGGACGGGCGTGCTGTCGCTCGCTGATCTCTGCGTTCACCGACGTCAATAATCGAAGTGTTCCGCTCTTCATATATGAGGCTTACATGAAGTGTTTGGGTGTACTGCGTGCAGAACAACAGCTCGGCGCCCGCCACGGACTGCGACGATTCCAATCCGCTGGTGAATCCCGAGCTTCCAGAAGTGGTCGATGGTGTCGACAACGACTGTGATGGCGCGATTGACGAAGACACGACTGCATTCGATGATGATGGGGATTGCTACTGCGAGATTCAACCTGTCGCAAGAGCATCAACAGCATTTGTGAGCCCCAATGGTGCACAGGGAACAACCTCGACAACCCTGGGCTGTCCATAAACGGAATGCGTTGCCAACGTTGGTTACTGAGTTCATCCCCGCAATCTGGCCCCACGTCCATACTACGCCCCACCCGACACTCGGGCCGAAGTGGCTCCAGCTCCCGGACGTTAGCTCCGTTGCCGAAATTACTACGTGGGCGGGGGGATAATCTCCACCGTGGTGCGTGACTGTGTTGAGGAAAAGCCGTCTGACTGCGTTTCTTCAAGAATGGTCGTGCCGCCATTGAGTAGGTCAGGACCTACAAAATCGCTAACCCAGAACTGTTCGTCGGAGCCGTCAATGAGCCCATCCCGGAACTCAGTATGAGCCACCCAAGAGATGAGTTCCGTCCCTTCATCATTGAACTGGAAGGTATGGAATACGGTTCCGTCCGATGGCACCCAGACTGCGTTGTTGACTTTGTTGGGGCAATCCGTCTCGAAGAGAGACCAGCTTCCATCGAAGGTGACGCAGCGTCCTTCGACATTTGGGGCTCCCGTGGTTTCGCCCGTGAACCGAGCCAGGCAACTTTGACTCAGGATAGTGACGGCCAGCTCCAACTCAATGATGCCTCCGACCATCGGGTTGGCCGAGGGCCCCGCGCAGGCCGCAGCCATCGCGTCGTCGGGAGGGGGGCCGGTAGGGATGCGGTCATCTTCGGTTTCATCGCCCGTATCCTTTGGGGTGGTGCCGCCCGTCAGCGTGGGTGGGGCGACGCCGTCCTCGCAATCCGGAGCCCCTGCACAGTCCGGGTCGTTGCAGTCGAACAGTCCATCCACATCGTTGTCCGCGCCGTCCGTGCATTCGCCGGGGTCATCGCCTTCGCGTTCGCGGTCGCCAATCAGGACACACGCGACCAACATCCACCACATCGCCATCTGAGGCCTCCGTTGAGGGGGCTGTCCCCGAGGGGGGCATGATAGCCGCCGGAAGGCTCCTCGACCTGTCGCACTTGCCGAATCGAAGCCTTATGGAACCGAGTCGGCGCCGGGAGGAGATGTCCCGGCCCGCAACGAGGAGATCATGGCACAGGATCGAGCAGTAACCCCCCGTTCCGAGGACTACAGCAAGTGGTACCTCGACGTGATCGCGAGAGCCGACCTGGTCGACGACGCGCCCGTCCGGGGCTGCAAAGTCCTGAAGCCTCATGGCTATGCGATTTGGGAAGCCATCCAGCGCGATCTTGACCGGCGGTTCAAAGATACCGGCCACGAAAATGCCTACTTCCCCCTCTTCATCCCGATGTCGTTCCTCTCGAAGGAAGCCGATCACGTCGAGGGATTCGCGATGGAGACGGCGCTCGTGACCCACCACCGCCTGCGAGCCGCAGAAGGGGGCGGCGTCGAACCCGACCCGGATTCGCAACTCGAAGAACCCTATGTCGTACGGCCGACCTCGGAAACGGTCATTTGGCACATGTACGGCCGATGGATCGAGAGCTGGCGCGACCTGCCGATCCTCATCAACCAGTGGGCGAACGTGGTCCGTTGGGAACTCCGCACGCGGCCGTTCCTTCGCACGGCTGAGTTCCTCTGGCAGGAAGGTCACACCGCCCACGCCACGGCCAAGGAAGCGGAAGCCGAAACCTTGCAAATGCTTGAAGTCTACCGTGCGTTCGCCGAAGACTTCCTCGCGGTTCCCGTATTGACCGGCCGCAAATCAGCGCGGGAGCGCTTCGCAGGAGCCGTCGAGACCTACACCATCGAAGCGATGATGCAGAACGGGTGGGCGCTGCAGTCCGGTACGAGCCACTTTCTTGGGCAAAACTTCGCCAAGGCATTCGACGTCACGTTCCAGAATGAAGCTGGCGAGCGCGATTTTGTCTGGGCGACTTCCTGGGGGGTGTCGACGCGGCTCATTGGCGCGGTGGTGATGACTCACAGCGACGACGACGGGTTGGTTCTGCCCCCAAAGGTGGCTCCGGTGCAGGTCGTCATCATCCCGGTCTACAAGAGCAAAGACCGCGACGTCGTAATGGAAGCGGTCGACAAGCTGCACGCCGACCTTAAGGCGCACTTCCGGGTCAAGGTCGACGACCGCGACAACCTACGTCCGGGCGCCAAGTACTTTGAGTGGGAACAAAAGGGCGTGCCCCTACGGCTCGAGGTGGGGCCCCGCGATGTGGCCAAGGGTCAGGCGTTCGCCAAGCGTCGGACGGGGGGCGACAAGTTCGCTGTCACCCTCGACAACGCCGTGGCCGAAGTCACCGAGGTGCTCGATGGGGTCCAGCAGGCCTTGTTCGATGCCGCTGTCGCACGGCGAGAGGCCATGACCTACACCGTGGAGTCGCGCGAGGCGTTCGTGGAGGGGCTCGACGAGCAACCCGGGTTCTACCGCATTCCCTGGGGCGGCGATGACGACGATGAAGCGCAGATCCAGTCGGAGGTCCGCGCGACGCTGCGTTGCTATCCGCTCGAGCAGGACGCGGTCGAAGGAATGACCTGCCCGCTGACCGGAAAGCCTTCACATACCTGGGCCATCTTCGCGCGCGCCTACTGAGCTACTCGATCGCGGTGGGGTCCCATGCGGTCCGGCCGTTCTCGTCATCGGCGAGCCCGCCCAGCGCTTCGTGGTCGGACTCGTCGAGGGCGAAATCGAAAATCGCTGCGTTGTCGTCGATGCGTTGGGGATTCGAAGACTTGGGCAGGATGACCAGGTTTTGTTCGATGCCCCATCGGAGCAGCACCTGCGCTGCAGTTCGCCCATGTTTGGTGGCTACCGACTGCAGTGTGGGGTCGTCGAGCCGCTTGCCCTTGGTCAGTGGTGAATACGCCTGAACCGTGATGCCTTGGGCCGCACAGAACGCTCGCAGGCCGGTCTGCGGCAAGAATGGGTGGCACTCCACTTGGTTCACGGCGGGCGGAACCTTGGCCTGGTCGAGCAGTTCCGTGAGATGGCGCTGAGTGTAGTTGCTCACGCCGATGGCGCGGGCCTGACCGTCGGCGAAAATGGCCTCCAAGGCACGCCAACTGTCCTTTCGCTTCTCGGGAACGGGCCAATGGATCAGGTAAAGGTCGACTTGGGCGACGCCAAGCGTTTCAAGGCTTCGATCGAACGCATGGCGTGCCTCGTCGTAGCCATGGTCATCATTCCAGAGTTTTGTCGTGACGAAAATCTCGTCCCTGGCCACCTCGGATGTGCGCAGTGCGGCACCGACTTCCTCTTCGTTCCGATAGATGCTGGCCGTGTCGATGTGTCGATAGCCCGTTCGCAATGCGTGCAGGACTGCGCCGACCGTTCCGTCTCCTGGGCCGGCACGGAACACCCCGAGGCCTACGATGGGCATCTCGACGTTCGGCGCGATGGTCAGGGTGGATTGCAGGGACATCGTCATGGCAACTCCACGTCCAGGTCGAGTTCATCGATGATCTGTTTGGCCACACGCTGCTCGTGGCGGCCGAGCTGCGGCACAATGACGTGCGACACCAATCGATAGAGCTGATCGAGGTCGGAAGCGTCTCCGTCCACGGGTACATAGATCACCGTGCATCGTTCGAGCACCTTGGCCCGGAGCGTCTCGTCGAGGAGCGTGGTGCTGCCCAACGCGATGACGGGCGGGGTGGACTGTGCAAGCGGACGGTCCAGCAGGGCGGTCTCAGCCTCGCGACGTGCCTCTTCGCCATCTTCGAGCAGGACGCGGCGGAGGTCCTTGCCCAGACGGTGTTCGACTGCGCGATCGAGGAGGAACAACGGCAGTCCCGTCAAGATCGACACCAAACGAGCCGTCTGATTGATGCGGGCCGCGGGAAGTCCCACCAACGCGAGCGGTTTGTCGGGGATGACGAGCGGCGTGTAACTGTAGTAGTCGATCGGTTCAGACATGAGAACGTCGTATCGACGATCCAACGCAAAACGGAAGCACTAAGGCTTCCGTTTTCATCCTTCGGTGCTGATGGTCCTGCGGCCTAGTCGTCGTTCGCGGCGTTCCAGTTCCGCGCGACCAGGTAGCCGCCGACCCCGAGGTAGAGAACAGAGATCGACAAGAACGCGTCGAATCCGATGAACCCTAGGCCTTCGGGGATGAAGACCCCTGCCAGGACGGCCATGATGAGGCCAAGACCGCCCATGAACAGGATGGCAGCACCGGTGGTCCAGTAGTGGCCTCCAGCGTGCTGCAACATGAACTACTTCGCCGTGGCCAGCCGCGCGTCGGCGACTTCACCCTCGGCTTCCATCTTGGAGCGCGCGATGGCGTAGATCATGAAGCCGTAGCCGCACTTGGCCGCGATGTCCGCGATGGAGTAGCCGACCTGCAGGCCCACCACGGTCTCAGGACTCACCCCGAGGAGCGGAAGCGCGTAGGCGATGGGGTAGAAGCCCCACGTGGCGAGCAGGAGCAGACGGGTGTTGCGGAGAAGAACCTTGGTGTCCTCATCAAAGTCCGCCGCGGCCGAGGTCATTTCGACCCAAAGGACGTAGAGGATGTAGAGGAACGGAATGGTCGAGAGGACGGCCCAGATCACACGGGTCTGGAAGTCTGCCGAGATCTCGCCAGGGTAGCCAAGGCCGATCATCAGCGCCGAGGCGATGACGAGGCGCGGCATCAGCGTGTTGCGGCGTTCGGCCGGCAGCGCGAGAACGGCGACGAGTTCCGCCACGAGGAGAGGCACGGTGAGGAGCCAGTCGACGTAGCGGTAGGCATCGTTGAACGGCTTTCCGGTTGCGGTGTACACCCCAGCTTCGGTGATGGCATACGCCTCTTCCCAGCTGTTGAAAATTCGCCAGTAGTGGTACGCGGCAATGCCGACGACCAACGACGAGAGAATCATGGCCGGACGGTACTTCGCAGAGAGCTGCTGGCGAGCCTGAACGAAGAACACGAACGAGCCGAGCATGGCCGCGATGGCCAGCGACAACATGTTGTACACCAGGTTGAACTGGACTGGCGTAAGTTGGGACGGAAGTTCCACTGTTTTCCTCTCCTTGGACGGTTGAAGAGAACCCAGGGGTATCAATTCAAAAGCGGTTCGGAGACCTGTTCAAAAAAAACAGAAGCTCTTCACGCTGTAGATGGCGGAAGAGCTTGGGTTTTTCTTGGGTTGTGCCGCTTGTGCGATCTTGGTGAGCCTACACGATCGCGTTCAGCATGGGCTCGCTACGTTGGCACTTCGATGCCGTCATGCTTCAAGACCAAGTCAAGCAAGTCCTCCATTTGAAGGCGGGCCCATCCCGTGCCCTCTTCCAGGGTCCGATGCACCGTTTCATCTTCGGGCGACTCGCTAACGCAACGTCGACTGTACTCTTCGAATGCCACCAACGACGTCACGAGGCTCGCGATGTGGTTCGGGCATTCGCACTGGAGGCTCGCGGACTGTTCAGCTAGCGCGCGAAGCTGTTCCAACGAGAATCGGGGCTCGCTCGCGGCCCCGCGACCGAGGGAGCGGGCGCCGCTGTCCGCGAGGAAAAAGTCGGCCAGTACCTGGCGGAACTCAGCACTTGGAAGTGGCGTGCGCAGGACCCGTACGCCGGGTAGCTCAAGTTCAGCTCGGCGTGCACTCGGCAGAAAGGCGTAGGTGACGACCACCCGGGCATCGTTGAGCTTTGATTGCAGGTCGAGCACCGCATCCTTGGGCGTTGGTCCAAGTGCGTCGAGACCGATCACGACCAGGTCGACCTCGTCGTTCGGATGGGGCAGCTCGCTGCGGTCGGAAATGGTCTGGGTGACCTGGACGCGCACGCCCGATCCCGTCGATCCATCGAGTCGCAGGGGCGTTGACCCAATCCACAGCACCCGAATGTCACCATGAACCGGCCTCGGTTGATCCTGGGACAGCTCAAGCCGCTGGCGAAGTTCGGCAAGCTCGAGCTTCGCAAGCGTGCTGATGCGTGAACCACTCTCGACCAACTGTGCGATTAAACAGAGACGATCTACTTCTTCGTTGGAATACCGCCGTTGCCCACCTGGCGTACGCTCGGGGTTGACCACCCCGTAGCGACGTTCCCATGTACGAAGAGTTTCGGCGGGGATCCCGGTGAGTTCGGCCACGGCAGCGATGTTGAAGTGCCCACGCACGATTGCCCCCAAACCTGGTCAGTTCCGAACATGGGCCTCATAGCCCATGTTCGCTCAAGACGCTTCTGCTGTCATCGCCCGGAGGTACTCGCGGTTGAGCTGGGCGATCATGGATAGGTCGATACCCTTGGGACAGACCGCTGCACACTCACCATGGTTACTACAAGCGCCAAAACCCTGTTCATCATGCACAGCGATCATGTTCAGGACGCGCTGTGTACGCTCAGGATGGCCCTGCGGAACTTCTGAGAGGTGCGTGACTTTCGCGGCAGTAAAAAGCATCGCGGAGGCGTTGGGGCAGGCGGCGACACACGCGCCACAGCCAATACAGGCCGCAGCCGCGAACGCACGATCCGCGAATTGCTTGCCAACCTGGATCGCGTGGGCATCGGGGGCTGCACCGGTTCGCACGCTGATGTAGCCGCCAGCCTGGATGATCTTGTCGAGCGAGCTGCGGTCGACGATGAGGTCCCGAACGATGGGGAAGGCGTCGGCGCGGAACGGCTCGAGCGTGATGGTGTCGCCATCGCGGTACGTCCGCATGTGCAGCTGGCACAGCGTGGCGCGCGTGGTGGGACCATGAGCCACCCCGTCGACCATGCACCCACAGGACCCGCAGATGCCTTCACGACAATCGTGCTCGTAGGCCACGGGGCGTTCGCCTTTAGACAACAGCTCTTCGTTCAAGACGTCGAGCACGTCCAGCATGGACAGTTCTTCGGTGACGCCTTGCACCGTATAGGTCTTGAACGCGCCCGCTTTATCGGGCGCTTCCTGGCGCCAGACCTTGAGCGTGAGATTCACTGGTAGCTCCTCGTGGAGGGAGTGACAGCCTTGAAAACCAGCTCCTCGGTGTGGCGCACCGGTTCCTGGCCCTCGCCGCGGTACTCGAAGACGGCCGAGTGTGAGAAGTTCTCATCGTCACGCAGCGCTTCGCCTTCGGGGGTCTGGTGCTCCTCGCGGAAGTGAGCCCCACAGGATTCTTCGCGCGTGAGTGCATCGCGAACCATGATCTCGGCGAATTCGAGGAAGTCGGCAACGCGGCCGGCTTCTTCGAGTGCGAGGTTCAGGTCGCTGCCCGAGCCGGGCACCGACACGTCGGACCAAAATGCCTTTTTGATGTCGGGAATACGGGAAAGTGCATCTTCAAGCCCTTCCTTGGTCCGCGACATGCCGCACGCGTTCCAGACGAGCGACCCGAGTTCCCGGTGGAAACTTGCCGCAGGGCGGCTCCCCCCGACATCGAGCAGCTTCTGGGTATGGGCGTTGACCTCGTCGACAGCGGCCTGGAACTCACCCTGGCGCTCGTCGACCTGTCCGGGCTTCTCGCCCGCTAGGTAGTCCCCGATGGTGTAAGGCAGCACGAAGTAGCCGTCGGCCAGACCCTGCATGAGCGCCGAGGCGCCCAAGCGGTTCGCGCCATGGTCCGAGAAGTTGGCCTCACCGCAAACGAACAGCCCTGGGATGCTGCTCATCAGATGATAGTCGACCCAGAGCCCGCCCATCGTGTAGTGGGGAGCTGGGAAGATGCGCATGGGAGTCTTGAGGGGGCTGTCGCCCGTGATGCGCTCATACATTTCGAACAGGTTTCCGTACCGTTCGAGAATGCGCTCTTCGCCAACGCGTGAAATCGCACTTGCGAAATCGAGGAAGACGCTTTCTTTTCGCGCGCCTACGCCAAAACCAGAGTCGCACATGCGCTTGGCGGCACGGCTGGCAACATCGCGAGGCACGAGGTTGCCAAACGCCGGGTACATGCGCTCGAGGAAGTAGTCGCGTTCGGTCTCTTCATCGATGTCGGCGGGGTCGCGGCCGTCTTCCTTCTTCTTGGGGACCCACACCCGACCGTCGTTGCGCAGCGACTCGCTCATCAAGGTGAGCTTCGACTGAAATTCGCCCGAACGCGGAATGCAGGTCGGGTGGATCTGGGTGAAGCTCGGGTTCGCAAAGCCTGCCCCACGCTTGTAGGCGCGGTAGGTCGCGGTGACGTTGCACTTCTTGGCGTTGGTCGAAAGGTAGTAGACGTTGCTGTAGCCGCCCGTGCACAGCACAACTGCGTCGGCCTTCCAAGTGTCGATGCGCCCCGTCGACAGGTCTCGGGTCACGATGCCCTTGGCATGGCCATCGACCACGACGATGTCGAGCAGTTCGGTGCGGTTGTGCATCTCGACATTGCCCTCGGCAATCTGTCGGGACAAGGCACTGTACGCACCAAGGAGGAGCTGCTGGCCGGTCTGGCCTTGGGCGTAGAAGGTCCGCGAGACGAGTGCGCCGCCAAACGAGCGGTTGGCGAGGAAACCACCGTATTCCCTGGCGAAGGGAACGCCCTGGGCCACCGCCTGGTCGATGATGCCCATGGACGATTCAGCGAGACGGTGGACGTTGGCCTCGCGGGCACGGAAGTCACCGCCCTTGACGGTATCGTAGAACAGGCGCCAGACGCTGTCGTCGTCGTTCTGGTAGTTCTTCGCCGCGTTGATGCCGCCCTGGGCCGCAATGGAGTGCGCCCGGCGGGGGGAGTCGTGGTAGGTGAACGCCGTCACGTGGTAGCCGAGTTCGGCAAGGGACGCGGCGGCGGATGCTCCGGCGAGCCCCGTTCCGACGATGATGACGCTGTAGCGCCGCTTGTTGGCAGGGCTCACGACCCGAAGGTTGCGCTTGGTGTCGGACCAAGCGGTCTCGACCGAGCCGGAAGGAATGCGAGAATCGAGATTCATCAGTGTTCCTTTCAGTTCACGAATCCGAAGAAGATGGCCGAGACGATGGCGGTGTTCCCGGCGAAGACGATGACAGCGATGGTGAGGGCCAAGCCCTTGCTCCACGACTCGTAGCGAACCGGCAAACCAAGGGTCTGCAGGGCCGACGAAATGCCATGGAAGAGGTGCAGACCCAAGGCGACTTGCGCCACCTCGTAGATCCCGGCGTTCACCGGGTTCTGCAGTCCAACGACGAGGTTGTGGTAGACGTCGCCGCGAATGAAGTTCTCATGCACGTGCCCGGTCGTGAAGTGCAGCAAGTGGTAGACGACGTAGAGGAGCAGGACCGGCCCGCCATAGCGCATGGTTATCGCGGCGTAGTTGGTCCGCTGGTTCTTCCGACCCCCTTGGTACCGGGTCGCGCGGGCGGAAATGTGAGAGCGCGTGACGCCGACCATGGCCCACACGTGGGCGACCAGTGCGCCCAGCATCACCGCCCGAACCGCCCAAACGGCACCGTGCGTGCCTTCTTGGATCAACCAACCGTAGTCGTTGATGGCTTTCGACCCCTGAAACACCAGGAGGTTGCCAATCATGTGGAAGAAGACGAAGCCGACCATCATGGCGCCCGTGACGGCCATCACGATCTTCTTGCCAACCGAGTTTTGGATCAAGACCTGCCGAGTTTGAACCACCGATGACTCCTCGAACTCGTCGCCCCTATGGGCGTTCGGTGTAGCGGCTGCCTAACCCGACCCATTCGCGGCTAGACCCCGGTTTGCTCCGCCAGCCCCGCGAAGGGCCGTCAAGCAAGAACCGGGATTTTTCCCTGATACTTCACCCGTATTGAGTGAACGGCTTTTCGACCAGGTTTTGGGTTATCTGAGGGGCTAGGTTCGGCGAATCTCTCGCTCGTTTAGGCAGATTCGGAAACCTGTTCAGTCGCCCACGTCTTCGCGAGCGCGGGCAGGGCGACGCCGAGTGGGGCTTCGACCTTCACACGGGCCAGGCGGTCGGCACGTGTCTGGCCGAGATTGATGATTCCAACAGGCTTGTCTTGAGAGAGTGCCCGCTTGACGAATCGATACCCAGAGAACACGGTTAGCGACGAGCCCACAACCAACAGTCCATCTGCTTCGTCGACCCATTGGTACGCTTCATCGACCCGCTCCCGGGGGACTGTCCCGCCGAAGAAGACCATGTCGGGCATGAGAGTGCCGCCGCAATGCGCGCAATCGACAACCTGGAAATCGTCGACTGAGGTGACGTCCGCATCCCCATCCGCCAACAGGATGGGCGCGGGGTTGGCGGTGGGATTTGCTTTGGCAAACCTTGCTTGTAGTGAGGAGCGTGACGTCACACTCCCGCAGTCCAGGCACCGCACTCGTCGGAGGGCGCCGTGCAACTCTATGATGCGCTGGGATTCAGCGGCATGGTGCAGCCCGTCTACGTTTTGAGTGATGATCCCGGAGAGCTTTCCCCGGGCCTCGAGTTCAGCGAGGGTGTGGTGCGCCACGTTGGGGGTGGTGGCGGCCATCAACGGCCAGCCTCGGAACGACCGGGCCCAGTAGCGGCGGCGGGTGAGTGGGTCTTGAACGAAGGCGAGATGCTGAGCCGGATTGCGGGCGCGTCGCGCCGTCCCTTCGCCTCGATAGTCGGGAATTCCAGAGTCGGTGCTACAACCGGCCCCCACCAGGGCCACGACCCGGCCCGGAAGGCTCCGGGCGAGTTCGATGATCGCTTGTTCCATGGGTGGCGTTGTAGCCTCAGAGGCCCGGCATGGTGACGGGGCTGGTGTGCGGTCCGGGGTCGGGGGGAACCACGATGAGCGCGACCACAGAAAGGATCAGGACAACCGCCCAAATCAGGGCCAGCGGGTTCATCGTGATGAGCCCCGGGAGTCCGAACACGAGCGCCATCCCAATTTGGATCATGGCCGCCGTCCGAAGCCCCCATACGCGCCCTGCAAGGCCCCGGAGGGCAGCGAACAAGCCGAAGCCCCCGCCGACCAGGTTTACCGACGCGACGACGCTCATCGCGGCCAGTGCGAGCACGTAGAGCCCTCCGCCGCTCATGAGCACCTCACGGGGGATTTCGACCTCCATCACGGTCGTCGCGAGCGCGGCGCCTCCAAGCCCGGCCACGCCGAGCACGACACCAAAGAGCAGGATGACAAACCATAGCAGGCCCATGCCCCCAACGAGTACGCTTCCGCACAACAGACACAGGCTGGCCACGGACATCCGACGCTGCATGGGACCTCTCAACCTTGATTTGCCGTGCAGCTACGCGGTTGTCCAGCAGTCTTGATCACCAAAGTCCCCGCCCTTCGAGCCAGCGAACCTCATCGTCCATGGGCTCTCGCCAGGCTCCACTTGGCAATTCGCCCAGTGTGAACGGCCCAAAGGCGAGCCGGGCCAAGTCGATGACCGGATGGCCGGCATTGGCGAGCATTCGCCGGACCATCCGATGCTTTCCTTCGCGGACGGTCAGGGTGACGACATCGCCGTCCAAGGACACCCCTTCGGCGGTGAAGACGCCAGCGGCGGTCGCGACGCCTCCGGCTAGGATCGAAGGGAGGTCCGGGGTGGGAGCTGGGTCGACGCGGGCCCGATACGTTCGCGGAACCTCTCGTTTGGGGTGTAAGAGGTGCTGGGTGACGGCCCCGTCCCTGGCGAAGAGGAGCAGGCCCGAAGTGGGAGCGTCCAGTCGTCCGACGGGATGAAGCTGCCATGTGAGCAGCTCGGCGACCTCGGATTCAAGGTTGCGGCGGCCCAGGCCGTCACCGACGGTGCAATGCACCCCAGGGGGCTTGTGCCACACCAACAGTCGCGGTGGAGGGACCAGCGGTTCACCGTCCAAGGCCACCGCAGCCGATTCGTTGACCCGCTCCCGAGGTTGTCGAACCGGATGCCCATCGACGGTGACCCGACCTCGGCGAATCGCACGGCCCGCGTCGCGCCTCGACCATCCGGTTCGCTGGGCCACGAGCTTGTCCAGCATCATCGTCGGGCCTGGTGCACGTGGTCACGGCAGCGCGCGAGCCATGCGCCGATGTGGGCTCGCTCGAACGCCTGAGCCCGGTCGTGGTCGGGATGGCCATGTTCCGCGATGCGGAACTCCCGGTTGTGGATCTGCCGACGGCCCGTCCTTCCGGTTTGAGGCGGGTACTGCAGGTGAAGGACTTCGTGAAACACGATAAAGCCAATGAACCAGCCCGGGACGCTCGCATCGTCGAGCACCGGGTGAATCCGGATGCGAGGGGGAAGGCAACTTCCAAGCTTCAGGCTTCGCGTGGGAGCGACGCGCGGCCAATCGCCCCATTCGACGAACACTTCGGGAGGGCACGCGGGCCACCGTTCGCGCTCCCGGGCGAGCCACGGCTCAAGATCGTGGACGTGGCCCTGGGCTCCACGTTTGCGAGCGAGAGGGGCGTTGGGCGGGCCCGAGGAGGCTCCGGGCAGGAGGCTGCGGAGCCGTTCGATGGCTCCTGGCTCCTGGTCCAGCCAGGCGATGACGTCGTCGGGATGGGGCAACAGGGCCCAGTGCACCGACATCTCGACCACGCCGTTTCGCTTGCGCCACCACAACACCCGCTGCCGATTGGCGTTCACGATGATTTGGCAGGGGGCATCGAGGCGTGCTCCGACGGTGTGGCCAAGCGCCGCGGCGGCATCATAGGCCGCGGTCGCTCCCACCTCGGCCGGCAGCGAGCCTCGAAAGCGGACCTCGACGGTCGGTCGGCTCAACGGCCCTCGACAAGCGCTGCTGCGTCGGATGCCACCCGTTCGGCGGTGAAGCCAAACTTCTCGGCGAGCACGTGGATGGGGGCCGATGCACCGTAGTGATCGATTCCAATCGCCAATCCATCGCTGCCGACGACCCGGTGCCATCCGAAGGTCGCCGCCGCTTCGACGCTGACGCGAGGAACGCCGGCGGGGAACACCGAGGTCTGGTAGGCCTCATCTTGGTCGAAGAAGCGTTCGACGCACGGCATGCTGACCACGCGAGCGCGAATGCCGCGGGCGGTGAGAAGTTCCCGAGCGTCGCAGCACAGCGCGACTTCAGAGCCCGTGCCCACGAGCACCACCTGGGGGTCATCGGCGTCGACGAGGACGTATCCACCTTTGGCCGCGGCCTCGGCCGGGGCGTGGGTCGTGCGGTCGATGATGGGCAACCCCTGACGAGTGAAGATCAAGGCAGTGGGCTTGTCCGTGTTGCGTAGGGCTTCGCGCCACGCAATGCACGTCTCGGTCGCTTCGGCCGGCCGCCAGGTCTCGATCCCCGGCAGCGCACGGAGGGCGGCAATGGTGGAGATGGGCTGGTGGGTTGGGCCGTCTTCGCCGAGGAAGATCGAATCGTGCGTATAGACGTGGATCACGGGCTGCTTCATGAGCGCCGAAAGCCGCACCGCCGGACGCTGGTAGTCGTGGAACACGAGGAAGGTGGCCCCGTAAACGCGCACGCCCCCGTGCAGCGTCATGCCGTTGAGGACCGCCCCCATTGCATGTTCGCGAACCCCAAAGTGGATGGAGCGCCCGCCGGCGAACTCCTGGGCCGAAAGCCACTTGGCACCGATGTTGGTGCCGTTGCTGCCCGCGAGGTCGGCCGAGCCCCCCAAGAAGAACGGAAGCCCTGCCGTGAGGGCCTTGAGGCACGCGGCGGAGGCTTTTCGGGTCGCGAGCTTGGTGCCCGCTTCGAAGGTGGGCCATTCCACGTTCGCGAGTGCCTTGTCGATGTCGGGTGATAGCCAGCTCTGGTACTCCGCGGCCCGCGCATGGTCGGAAAACCGTGCGTTCCAGGCCTCTCGAAGTTCGCGCGACGCGGCATCGCGGAAGGCCGCGGCGACGTCTTCGGGCACCACGAAGGTCGCGTCGGGGTCCATGCCCAGGCGTTCCTTGGTCTTGCGAACCTCGTCGGGACCAAGCGGCGAACCGTGGGTCTTCTCGGTGCCTTCGTAGGTCGGCGAGCCCTGACCAATCACGGTCCGGCAGGCGATGATCGAAGGGCGATCGGTTTCCGCGATCGCGGCTTCGATGGCGCTTGCGACAGCTTCAGGGTCGTGACCATCTACCCGCTGCGCGTGCCAACCCATGGCGGCGAGGCGTTGCGTGGCATCTTCCGTAAACGCGACTTCGGTAGAACCGTCAATGCTGATGCCGTTGTCGTCGTAGAGGAGCACCAAGCGTCCCAACCGCAGGTGGCCGGCCATGGAGCCTGCTTCCGACGAAATCCCCTCCATCAGGTCACCGTCGCTCACGATGCCGAACACGCGGTGGTCGCACAGTTCGGTCCCGAAGGTCTCGCGGAGCAGTCGTTCCGCCATCGCCATGCCTACCGCGTTGGCGAAGCCCTGGCCGAGCGGTCCGGTGGTGGTCTCAATCCCTGGCGTTTCGCCATACTCGGGGTGGCCCGGGGTCTTGCTGTGGAACTGGCGAAACTGCTTGAGATCTTCGAGCGAAAGGTCGTAGCCCGACAGATGTAGCAGTGCGTACTGCAGCATCGATCCATGACCGGCCGACAGCACGAAGCGGTCGCGGTCTGGCCAATCGGGGGCGGCCGGGTCGAAGCGCAGGAACCGCGTCCATAAGACGATTGCAGCATCGGCCATGCCCATGGGCATGCCGGGGTGTCCCGACTTCGCGGCCTCGACCGCATCCATCGCGAGGCCTTTGATGGTGTTGGCACAGCGACGGTGCAACTCGGCGTCCAAGCTTCCTCCAGGGCTACGTGACTACCCTACCTTGCCCACGCGACCCTGCCGGTCGGTGGTCATCGATCCTTGCGGCGGCGTCGTTTCCGACTCTTCTTGTCGTCGTCCGAGGAGCCCTCTTCCTCGGTGTCGTCGCCGTCTCCCTTGCCAAAGAGGTTCCGGAAGAATTTGCCGATCTGGGCTCCCGCACCTCCGTGAACCTCACACTTTTGATCGGGCTGGTCGCCGGCGTAGAACAGCTCGGTGGTTGTTTCGGAGCAGCGGGCCCGCGAACGCTGGCTGCTCTCGATGCACAGCTCCACTTCACGAAGGCCCTCGGGACGCGGGAAGACGCCCTTGATGGTGCCCGTTGCGGCCATGTACCGAGCCCAGGTGGGCAATGCGGCTCGGCCTCCGGAGAGTCCTAGGTTCTCGCCCTTGTCTTTGCCCACCCACACCGCGGTCGACAGCTCCGGAGACAGGCCCACGAACCAGGCGTCGCGGTACTCGTCGGTGGTCCCCGTCTTGCCGCCCGCGGGGTGGCCGACGCCAAAATTGGACGCGGCGCGCCCCGTGCCATTGGAGACGACGCTTTGTAGCAGGTGCATGGCCTGGGCAGCGGCTCGGGGGTCTACCACCATGCGCTCGTTGGAGCGGACTTCGAGGGCCCACTCGCCGTCCGCCGTGCGCACCGCGGTGACGATCTCGGGCCGATGGGCCACGCCAGAGTGGAAGAGGGTGTAGGCGCCCGCTACTTCGAGCGGGGAGGCTTCGAACGCGCCGAGCGCCGCTGAGGGCAGGCCGTGGGCTTTGGTGAGGCCTGTCGACAGCAGAAACCGCTTGAGCTTGCCGAGCCCCACGCGTTCGGCAAGGTGCACCGAAGGGATGTTTCGACTGGCCTCGATCGCGCGGCGCACCGTGACTTCACCTTCGTATTTGCCGTCGTAGTTTCGCGGGGTCCACGATTCACCGCCCAGGTCAACGGTGATGGGTTCGTCAGGTAGGCGGGTGGCGGGATTGGCTACATGATCGGTGTAGGCCTTGGCGACGGTCAGCGGCTTCACCGTGGAGCCAATCTGGCGATAGCCGTCGACCGCGCGATTGAAGGCGCTTTCGGCATAGTCTCGTCCCCCCACCAACGCGACGACCTGGCCGGTGTCGATGCGGACCGAAGCCAGGCCCACCTGCGCTCCCCGTGCCTTGTCGTAGGCCTTTTCGAGCGCTTCCATCGACAACGCCACGGCCTCCTCGGCCGCACGCTGATAGAGCGGGTGGATCGTCGTATACACGTCGAGACCCCGCGAGAACACGCCCTGGCCGAGTTCTTCTTCGACCCGCTCGATGGCCGCATCGACGGCGTAGGGGGCCGAACGGACTTGACTCGGGGCAAGCCCGTCGATCACGACGTCTTCACCCTTGGCCCGCTCGGCGGCGGACGACTCGAGCTTGCCCACGCTCACCATCTGGGTCAGCACCAGATCCCGACGTTCCTTGGCGACTTCAGCGTGGCGAAGCGGCGAGTAGGAGTTTGGCGAAGGGATGACGCCCACGATGGTTGCCGACTGGGCGAGGGTGAGCTTGCCTGCACTCGTGCCGAACCAGGCCTTTGCCGCCTGCTCGACGCCGTACAGGGGCAACCCTCCCATCTGACCGAGGTAGACCTCGGACAGGTACAACTCGAGGATTTCATCCTTGGAGA
The DNA here is from genome assembly GCA_039208735.1 of Myxococcota bacterium. Classification (GTDB taxonomy): domain Bacteria; phylum Myxococcota_A; class UBA796; order UBA796; genus DRPG01. Next base: position 48,372 of record JBCCQY010000004.1, read on the forward strand.
GTTGCTGTTCGAGGGCGGCCGCGAAGAAGACCTCCCGAACCTTGCGGCGTAGCGTACGGTCGTGAGAAAGAAACAGGTTTTTCGCGAGCTGCTGGGTCAGGGTGGACCCGCCCTGCGTCTTGGAACGGGTGAGGTTTGACCACAGGGCTCGGACAATCCCGGCCAAATCGATGCCGCTATGTTCCCGAAAGCGCTGGTCCTCCATCGACAACAGCGCGGGCTCAATCCACTCCGCCATCTGGTCGAGTTTGACGGGCGTACGCTGCTGATCGGGATTGCCGATGCGGGCGAGCCGCGTGGGGGGCAGGACGATTCCGCCCCCACGTGACACCGAGATGACCCGCCGATCCCGGACTTCGAGTCGGCTGCGGCCCTCGGTGATGGGAGGACCCTGGCCGATGGACTGTCCCGAGAACGTCCAGATGTCGAAGCGCCCCCCCGATAGCGAGAACATGCCGGTTCCATCTCCATCGCCGGGCTTGTCGAGCACGTTGTCGACGCGTTCGTAGCCGGCGGCCAGCAGGTCCCGGGAGAGCGCCTCGGGGTCGACCGGCATGTCGGGTTCAATGGTGATGGGGGCCGACCACACGGTCGATGGCACTTCAGAGGGTGGAGAGGCGAGGTAGGCGGCGACGTCGCGCTGGGCCTGCGACCACAGCAGGAACGCGGTGAGTGAAAGGCCGGCCAGAATGCCGCCACCCCAGACGAAGAGTTCGAGGACGATGGCGCCGGCCGACGGACCGTTCGAGGGCCGCGCGAGTCGCTGGCTGTGCACGGTGTGGCGGGCTTTGGGCGGACGCGGAGGACGTTGCGAGACCTTCGGGGGGCGCGGCCGAGAGCGCCGGGAGCGCGAAGGCGGCTTTCGATTCGAGGGCATGCCGGTCCTGGGGAGGCAGTCGCCGATCCCTTACCCCGCTGGCCTACTCACCAACGTGTTCAGGGTTGAACCTTGGCTCTCGCGGATGCTTCCAGGACCCCATGAGGAGCGAAGGAAACCCACTCCCCATCGGGCAACGCACGCAGGACCTGATGCTCCTTGCCCCACATGTCGATTTCGAGAATGGCCGCGCCCCGGGCAGGCTGAAGAATGCGCCCTGTCTCAGCGTCGACCCAGGCGTACGGCAGCAAATCCGATACTTCGTTCACGACTTCGCCGGTGGTTAGGTCGACGTAGATGACCGAGGCGGTGCCATTTTCAGGCACTTGGAACCGCAAGGCGGCGTATTGGCCACCGGTGATGCCCCACAATCGGTCCACGTCGATCTTGAGGTCAAGGACATCGCGGCCCTCGGCGGGAATGCCCTGGTTCACCGATACCGAAAGGTCGTAGATGCCGAGAACGCCCTGTTCATCAAGCACGATGAGGTCGGGCCGTCGGTTCACGAACGTGACGAGCCGAACCGGCACTTCCGCGAGGGGACGAGGGGCCGAAATGGCGTCTTCTCCTGTGGAGGGATCGAGAACGCGCACCTGGCCGCGTGGGGTGACCACCGCCAACCAGGTTCCCGAGCCCGACAAGGCGAAGGTGTTCACCCAATCGAGTTCGAATGCACTGTTTTCGGCTAGGTCGAACCAGCGCAACCCGCCACGGCTCCGCATACAGGCCAAGATCCTTCCGCCCACTTCCATCTTGGGGGTGTCGGCGGTGTCGGGACCGGCCCCGAAAAGGTGGCGACCGGTGCGGGCCTCAAAGGCTTGCACCCCTTCGCCATCGTCGGACAGAGCGGCCACCAAGCGCCCATCCCGATCGATCCGCACTTCGACGAACGGCTGCTTGACCAGGAAGGGGACGCGCTGGCGCCCCTTCGTCCACACCGCCATGCGGTCGCCGTGGACGGCCACGCGGTGGTCGCCAAATCCCGTGCAGCACAGGACGGGGCCAAGGGTTGGCTTGCTTCCTGGGCGATGGAGCACGCCATCTTCGCCCCCCACGACCACGCCACGGTGGTCCCAGAACGAGGCGTACGTGGGTTTTTTGGCCCCATGTTTCTCGGAGCCCTTGGGTTCGAGGCCGGGGAGCCGGAACGTGTGGACGGACCGGCCGGTGACGGCGGCCACCGCGTGGTCGTCGGGCGACACCGCCAACGTGAGAATGCCCGATGAACTGGAGGCCGAAAACGACTGCTGGATGCGGCCTTCCATGGTGTCGAACAGCGTGATGCCTCGATCGCCCAGGGCCGCAATGCCTCGGCCGTTCTGGATGAAGCGTGCGGTGTGGATGTCCATGGGCAGATCTTCAAGGTCGATCTGCGCCTGCTCGAGCAGGTCGAGCAGCTTGGGCTGGCCGTTCTCGTCGACGACGAGCAGCCGGTCCCCTTCGGGGTGAAACTCGATGGTTCGGCCGCCAAAACCCTGATAGTTCGCGAGGCGATCCCAACGTTCGAGGTCGTAAATGCGGATGATGCCATCGGCCGCGAGCGCGGCCAGGATCGTCCCGCTCGGGTTGAACGCCAGAGCCCGCATGGCCCGAGCCCGACCGGCGGGTCCCTCTTTGAGGTCCTCAAAGGCGCAGGATCCATCGAAGGTCTTGTAGACGGCTACCGTGCCATCGTCGTCGCCGACCGCGACGAGGTCCCCGCCAATGCTGACGGCGGCGGCTCCTAAGACGGGCGCTCCCATACCGAAGATTAGCGAGGGAAAATCGTCGTCTGGGGCGGTGATCGCAACGGTACCCAAATCATCGGCGGTCACGAGGGCGCCGGACGTGGGGTCGTAAGCGGCCGCCGTCAAAGGGCCGGTGTGCGGTGAGGCGCAATAGCGGTCAACGAGCGAGGACACGGTGCTCTCCGCGGAGAAGCCGCAGGAAGGCCGTGTCTTAACCGCTACTCGGCCGGAGGTTCGGCTCGTCCTGAAACGTCCACCATGTCGATGCCCTGGTATTCCTGGGAATAGGCCACGAATCTCCACCCATCGCACGACAGCCCATCGTCTCGGTACAACGCAAGACCTGGCTCGAGGCGTGCCCATCGGCACCACGGGGCCTCATTGACGAAGCCCTGCGCTTCGGACAGCACGTTTATGCCACGTGGAGCGTCGACGATAGCGAGCACATGGCCCGTGCTGGCCGCGCGCGCGGAGTGTGGGAGGGGCCCGAAGATCCCAGACGTGTCGCCAACCGTGCCGAGCGACCACAACAACAGCGCCGTCGCATCGAGCGGGGGCGGGGTTTCGGCGTACATCACGGGCAGCCCAAAGGCGATCCGAGACCCCTCGGCCCGGAGTTCGAGAGGGGCCGGGCCCACCCCTTGGGTGTCGGACAACGGTGGAGGCCCTTCGATCGCCATCGCGTACCCAAAGAGGCGAGGTTCGATGTCGGCGGACTGCCACTGGACGCCCATCTCGTCGTCCGAGATCACCAACCAGGCGACGCCCCCGCGAAACGTGGCCGGGTCTTCGTCTCCATCGAGCAGCGTGCTGTCGAGCCGGCCCGACAGCGCGAGAAACGGGCCGAAGTCATCGGCCGAACGAATGAGGGCTTGGTCACACCCCGTGGCGGTCAGCCACAAACCCAACCAGGCGGCACGCATTCAATCGACCTCCGTTTCGACCGCGGATTGGAGGTTGCTTAGGAACGTGTCGTAGTCGGGGTGTTCGGGTTCGATGATCCAAGGCACCTCGGCCGAAGCAGGCGGCATCATGCCGTCGAGCCACTGGTCGACCCGCAGACCCAGGCGCACCCGAGGGTCGGGGCCATCACCAAGCACCAAGCGTACGGGCTCCGAAACCAACGACAGTGCGTCGGGCACCCGGAACTCGACCGTCCGCGACAGGGACGTCTCGTCGGTCGCGACGCAGGCGGTGGCCCGGGCGGCAAACACCGCCTCAGGTCCGACACTCGCGCCCACGAGTTCGAGGATCGAGGAGGGATAGTCCGCCAATTCGAGGTCCAGCACGATCTCGTCGTCGCTCGTGGCCGGCCCGACAAGGTCGAGCTGCCGATCGAGCGGCACCGTGAACGTGCGCTCGGTTTCGCCGGTGACGGTCAGCCGGAACTCCGTCAGCTGGAGGTCGACCGCCGTGAAATTTGCACTTCGGAGGGGTAGCACGGCAACGTCACCATCCGGGTCGTCGTTGCTGTCCTGGTCGTCGTCGTCGTCGTCGTCCTGGTCGTCATCCCCGTTGCCCTCGGCGCAGGGATCGACCCCGGGATCTTCGGGTGGCTCGGCGATCACCACGCGAACGGCGAGGCCACCCCGACGAATCGGGGGCGTGAGGTCTGAGCCATCGTCGCCGGTGCAGGCCACGAAGAGTCCCCAGAAAAGCCACACCCTCACCGGTCACCTCGTTGAAAAGAGAGGCCCGCCCGCACCTGAGCGGCGGGTTGAACGACGGGATTGCGCGTTCCGTACACCGTGAGGCCTCCGCCGGCGAAGGCCAAGAGCCCCACCGGGCCGGTGAGCGACCACTCGGCCGTCCATCCTAGCAATCCCCTCCCCAACGGCACCGTGACGGTGCGCGCAGCCGTTTGGTCGCCATACCAGCGTCCCCAGTCGGGGTCGGCGGCTCGTGCGGCGGTCTGGCGGAGGAACCCTGCGCCAAAATCCAGCGTGGGGCCTGTCCGCACGCGGTGGCCCCGCACGTCGAGGCCCCACTCCCCATGCACCAGGCCCCAGGTGTCGGTGCCCACCGCGCGGGTGATGCCAAGCCCCATCTGGCCCCCTTCGACCCCCAACGCGAGGCGATGGCCCCGGCCTGTCGACCGCCGCAGCGACGCGAAGGCGCCAAATCCATCGGGCCGCCCTGGTGCGAAGCCAAGCCCCCCACTGGGCCCAACGGCAAACCGCGTGGGCTTAGGATCGAGGAGGCCGCCCTTCGTGCGAACGCCGGGGTGCGCATAGAGGCGACGGGCCGAGATGATGGCGTATCCTTTGTTCGGAACTACGACTTCGGTCATGGCGGCCCGGCGACCTCGCTCCAGACGGACCAACTGGTATCGCCCAGGATCGAGGGCCAGGGTTCGTCCGGCTCCGGCGGGGACTTCGGCGGCCACGGCCTTCGCATCGACATCGATCACGAGCACCGGCTTCTCCACCGGGCCGGTCACCGACAAGCCGCTGGGAGCGTCGACGAGATTGGCGAGCACCAATTCTCCGAGGGACCCCGCCCACCGGGGTCGTTGCACGACGCCAAGGCCGGCGGCGGTGCGCTCGGTCTGACGCTGGACAAACCCGTACAGTTCGTGAAGCGTGACCTGCCCGTCGCGGTTGTCGTCTGCCGCGCCACGGGCTCCCGAGACAAAGAAGTGAGTAAAGAGAGCTCCCCGGCGCTGCTCGACTTCGAACGCGAGTTCTTCGGCCCCCGTGCTCGCGATCCAGGCTTCATCGGCGGGAGGGTCATAGGCAGGGCTTTCGCCGGGAAGCGCGGGCGCATCGGAGACCGCGACCAGCGTAGCCCCTTTCGATCGGAGCATCGTGCCGGCCTGACAGGCGTCGACGATGAAGACCCGCCGGTCTGCGGGAACAACGCGCGCAGCCGTCTTGAGGGAAGGGATGGGGAGAACGTCTCCCGCGAGGTGGAGTCCCCGTGACGAAGCGTGGCCCGTGTAGTACACGACCAGCTCCGTCGTACGGCCCTCACGGCGCAAAGCCGAAGCACGGAGCACGGCCTCGCCAAGCGCATCGGTTACCGCATCCACGTCCGCCTCGGGGACGCGAAAGAGGTGTTCCGAGGAGACGTCTCCCAAGGCCCGCAACACGTCGGCCACCCGGTCGCCGTCGTCGTCGGCGTACCGCAGAGGCACATCGGTGGTCAGGCCCTCGTTGGCGGAAATCACCACCGCGAGCCGAACCAGGGCGGCGGGCAGGCTCACGGGCGCCTCGTAACCTCGACGGCGAAGGACCGGCCGGGATCGAGGTCGGTGTGGCGTCGTCCGAGCAGGGCCTCCTCCGAGGAAGGTTGGTCGGTGAACTGGGCCATGAGCCACTCCTCGCCGTCGTAGTCGTCGAGGGCAATCGTCAGCTTGAAGCGTTCGCCAGGGTGGACCGGCCGGCCGACCATCAAGGCGGAGACCGAGCCGTCCTCCTGTCGGGTCCAGACGTCGAGGAACCCTTTTCCGGGGCTGCGAACCACGAGGTTGAGTCGTTCGGTGGCGTTGGCCACGTCGACCTGCAGGCTCCCCATGGGCAGGTAGCGATCCGGGGTGGGGGAGGGACGGGTCGCGAGGAAGACGAGGAACAACGACGCGGCCAGAGCGAGGGCAGAGGCCCATGGCCACGCACGCTGCACCCAAGAAGAAGAAGGGGGGTGTGGGCGCAGCGGCGTGGCATGAGCGTTGAAAAAGGCACGGGCATCCGCGAGTTCCTGGTCGGCCTCGGCCAGAGGGCCCGTGCGGGACGCTTCGACGCGGGCCCGGTCGAGGCCGTCGGAAATGGCGCCCAGCTCGAGCAGATCGAGGTCGATGTCATCCGGGGTGTCTCCCGGAAGAAGGCTCAGTTGTGGACTCATGCGGATTCCAGCTTGGTTCGGAGTCGGGATTCGAATTCGGAGCGGGCTCGGCCCACCGTACGGACGGAGATACCCAGGACTTCCGCAGCGCGTTGATTGGAAAGGCCCTGGAGCCAGGTGAGGAGCACGACCTCTCCCGTGCGTTCATCGACCTCGTTCAACACACGGTGCACCAGGTCGCGATCGGCATGGGCGCCCTCGGGATGGTGACCGGGTAGCCCTCGAAGGTAGTCGCCATGGGCCACCCGAATCCGCGCCCGATTGCGCCGATTGCGGAGCAGCCACAGGCATCGACGCGTCGCGGTCTGGTAGAGCCAGGCCAACGCTTCGGGCAGGCTGCGAATCTCAAAGCCCACCTCGATGGCACGCATGAACGTCCATTGGGTCACGTCCAACGCCTCCTGGCGGTCGCCGATCATCTGGATGGAGCGGCGGAGAACCAAGGGCCCTGCGCGCTCGTACAGCTCGTCGATGGTGAGGTCAGGGGTCATCACGGGTCTCAATGCACGGCGCGCCCAGAGTCGGACACGATTCTCATCGGGACCTTCAACACTACCAAATTGAGAAATCCGACTCGGGTTGTCCGGCTTTTCGAAGCCCGCGCATTGAGCATGTCGAACGAATGTAAAGGAGACCCGTTCATGCGCCTGTCCACGATTCTTGCCGTGCTCGGTCTGTCCCTGGTCGCTTGTGAGGATGTCGAGTTGCCGCAGAACGAGCTGCCCGAAGGCGTCTCGCTGCGTGACACTGACAACGACGGCATTCCCGACCTCCAGGACGATGACGACGACAACGACGGCATCTCGGATGACCTCGACGATGATGACGATGGCGATGGCATCGACGACGACGACGAGCAGGATGCCGACGGTGACGGCCTCGACGACGACGACGACGCCGATGACGACAACGACGGCATCCCCGACGACGAAGATGAAGACGATGACGGCGACGGCATCGATGATGTAGATGAGCCGGATGCTGATGGCGATGGCATCGACGATGACCACGACGGCGATGACGACAACGACGGCATCCCCGACGACGAAGACGACGACGATGATGGCGACGGCATCCTGGACGTCGATGAGCCCGACTCAGATGGCGATGGCATCGACGACGACCACGATGGCGACGATGACAACGATGGCATCAACGATGATGAAGACGATGACGACGACGGCGACGGCATCCCCGATTCCGACGAAGGGGACGATGACGGCGATGATGATGATGACGACGACGACGACGACGACGATGACGATCGCGGCGGCTCTTCGGAGGGTTGATCGCGTTTGGGGGCGTCCCGGCTCGGCGCGGTAAGAGGCTCCGTGGAGGATCTCGGTCCCGTGACGCGCAACGACGCCCCCGTGATGGGCATTGACATCGGTGGAAGTGGCGTCCGGGGGGCGATCGTGACCCCGGACGGCGAGGTGGGCGAGCTGACACGGGTGGCCTTGCAAAACCGCGAGGTCGAGACAGTGTTGGACGCCATTCGCGAAGTGGTGGGAGACCGACGGCCCCGTGCGATTGGCATCGGCATGCCTGGATTCGTGCGGGCCGCCACGGTCATCGCCTCACCGAACTTCCCGAGTTGGCACGAAGTAGACCTGCAAGCCCTGGTTCAAACCCGCTGTGACACGCCCGCGATCGTCATGAATGACGCGAATGCGGCGACCTTCGGAGCGTACGAGCGGCTTGGCGATGGGCGAGACCTGCTCCTGCTCACCCTAGGCACCGGGGTGGGCGGAGGCGTCGTGAGTCAGCGACGGCTGATCACCGGCCGCCGAGGGACCGCGGCTGAAGTGGGTCACATCTTTGCCGGTGGGGATGCGCTCTGTGGATGTGGAGGCCGGGGATGCCTCGAGACCTGGTGTTCCACGCGGGGGCTTGCGCGACAGGCGGCGGAGTGTGGTCATCCCGTGCCCGACGGCCAAAGCGTGGTCGAAGCGGCCGACCGCGGAGAAGCGTGGGCCAAACAGGTGCTCCACGCGACTGGTGAGGCGCTGGGGCGGGGTCTAGCCTCGCTCACCAACGTGTTTGCGCCGGAGCACATCGTGCTCGCCGGAGGACTTGCGCAGGCCGAACGTTGGTTGCACGAGCCAGCGCACACGTATTGGCGAGCCCACGCGATTGGGGCAAATGTGGAGGGTGTAACTTGGCGATGGTGGGGAAGGGCTGATGACCTTGCCATTCGCGGTTCAGCCTCTGCGGCCCGAGCGATAGGATGACGCGCGTAGCTTTACTCTGGCACTTTCATCAACCGGACTACCGTGACCCTCAAACGGGCATTCCGGTCATGCCCTGGACGCGCCTCCACGCGTTGCGTGGATATCGAGATCTGCTGGTCGAAGCTGTCGAATACGACGTGTCGATGACCATCAACGTGGTGCCGTCGTTGCTCGACCAGCTGTTGCACTACGCAAACGGGGGAAGCGACACCCACCTCGACCTGACCCGACGCGACGCGGCTTCGTTGTCGCCTGAAGAAGCCGAGCAAGTGGTGCAGGCGCTACCGACCGGGAATCTCGCGATGACCGAGGCGTGGCCTGACTACGCTCGGCTGCGACGACGCCTTCGCCGAGGGGCTCCGTACTCGGTGCAAGATCTGCTCGACGTGCAGGTCTGGGGAACGCTGGCGTGGTTTGGGGCGACAGCTCGACGCGATTTCTTGGTGCTTCGCGAGTTGTCCGACAAGGGACAGGGATTTTCGGAGGCCGACAAGGCCGCCATGCTCGCGGTACAAGACACGATCGTGCGCGCGCTTCCAGACCGGCTCGGCATGGTCATGGCGGCTCGGGGACCTGCGCTGTCGACCTCGCCTTACTTCCACCCCATTCTGCCGCTGCTCGTCGACGTCCGCCATGCACGACGCAACTTGCCCCACCTGCCCGACGACCTTCGCTTCGCCTACCCCGAAGATGCCCGTCGGCAGCTGACCATGGCCCGAGAGCGTCTCACCGAGCTGACCGGGGCTCCGCCAGCGGGGTTGTGGCCGTCGGAAGGTTCGGTGTCCCCCGAGGTTGTAGGGCTGGCCGGAGAAGTGGGTTTTCGCTGGCTCGTCACCGATCAGGGGGTCCTGGAACGGTCGGAGCGTCAGGGGCATTCTGACCAGAAGGGCGGCTGGGATCTTGGCAATGGCATGACCGGGTTCTTTCGCAACACCCACCTCTCTGACGGGATCGGCTTTCGGTATGCCCACATGGACCCCCATGAGGCGGTGGCCCAGTTCCTCGCCGGCGTGCGAAACGAGGGGCCTGGGGTCGTCACGGTGGCTCTCGATGGCGAAAACCCATGGGAGACCTACACCGATGCGGGCCGCGCGTTCCGGGCTCGCCTCTATGAGGCTCTCGAGGGAGACATTCGCGCGGTGACGTTCGACGAGGCCCATGCGGAGCCCCCGGTCGGTACGGTGTCGCGCATCCACACCGGATCGTGGATCGGGGCCAACTTTCAGATCTGGATTGGTCATCCCACGGACCGTGAGGCTTTTGGGGCGTTGGCAGCGGCCCGCGACGCGGCCGAACAAGCCCCTGAAGCGTTGCGCGAAGCTGCGATGCAGCACCTGCTGCCCGCCGAGGGGTCGGACTGGAACTGGTGGTACGGCGACGAGTTCCACACCGAATACAACCCGGCGTTTGACGCGCTGTATCGAAGCCATTTGCGAGCCGCCTGGCGGGCGCTTGGCCAGGAGCCGCCCGAGTCGCTCGATCGGCCCCTGGGGCGTTCGGGGGCGCCCACGGACCGGTCTCCGCTGGGGTTCATCGACGTCACCTGGGACAACGCATTCTCTACGTTTGCGTGGCGGCGGTCGGGCGCGTTGCGGTCGTGGGGCGGCACGATGGCCCAAGGAGCTGCGGTGACCGAGCTTCGCTACGGGTGGACCGTGGATGGAGCCCTCTGGGTGCGGGTGAGCGCGGGTCCCGATCTGCGGCTCTCCGCACCCGATGACCCCGAGGTGCGGGTGCAGGACGGGATCACGGTGGCTCGATTTGACGGCGGTGCACCCCGCCCCTTTCAATGGGCGGGTCCTGACGGCGTCAGGTGGCCGGCCGAGCCCATCACCCTGGCCCTTCCGGCGCACCCGACCCTTTCGTGGTGGGACGTGTAGGAGGTCAAATGGGGTGGCTGCTTTGGCTCGGGGCGTGTGCCACCGTGCCTCCCACGCCTGCCGCAGCGCCGCCCCCGGCTCCCGGCAGTCCCGCTGACGCACTAGATGCGTTCTATCAGAACTATTCCGTCACATTGCCCGAGGTTCCGCCGAGTCCGGCGTGGCCCGACGCGGTCGACACCCTGTTGTTCGCTTCGTGCTTGCAGCCCTACAAGCCAGCGCCCATTCTCGAGGCGATGCAGGCCACCAAGGCCGATCTGTTCGTGATGCTCGGCGACAATGTGTATGGCGACGCTCGCGGCGGCGACATGCGCCTACCTGAACTTCGGGAAGCGTACGCCACGCTCGCGGCCCACGAAGAGTTTGCGAACCTGGTCGGTGCCATCCCCGTCGTCGCCACGTGGGACGACCATGACTACGGCATGAACGACGCGGGAGCCTCGTTTTCGGCTCGCCGATTTGCCGAGCGCATCTTCGAGACCTTTTGGCGCGTGCCTAACGACGACCCGCGACGGCAGCGCGAAGGGGTCTACGGCGTGCAGACCTTCGGAGCCGAAGGCCGCCGGGTGCAGCTCGTGTTGCTCGACCTGCGTTCGTTCAAAGACAACTTCGACCCTTCCCCAACCCCCAACCAGCCGGGCACCGAACGCTACGTGCCGTCCGATGACGCCACGCGGACGTTGCTCGGCCCGACCCAATGGGCGTGGTTGGCCGAGACCCTGGCGGCCCCCGCCGATCTGCGCGTGGTGATTTCGTCGCTGCAGGTGCATGCAGATGGACACGGCTACGAGCGTTGGGGACTGTTTCCGGCCGAGCGAGACCGCTTCTACGAGGCGCTGGCCGCGCGAGCCGGAGGCGAGGTGGTGTTGGTCAGCGGCGACCGTCATCGGGCGGGGATCTACGCTCGTCCCGACCTTGCGGGGGGCCCGTACCCCGAGCTGACCACGTCTTCGCTCAACCTGTCTTTCGGGGGGAACGAAGAGGCCGGACCGCACCGGTTGGGGCCTACGTTCGTCGATGAGAATTTCGGCACCATGACCATCGACTGGACGGGGCGCACGGTGGGATTGGCGGTTCACGATGCCAAAGGCAACGTGGTGCTCGACCATTCCGCGACCCTGGGCACTCCGTGAGCGGACCCTCGACCGATGCGTTCACCCATCGGCAGATCATTGCGCTTTCGCAGGTCGATGCAGCAGGGATCCTGTACTTTGCTCGGTTGTTCGAGATTTGCCACCTCGCCTTCGAGCATTGGTTGATCGACGAGGGCCTTCCGCTCCTGGCGGGCTTGGGCGAAAGTGATGAGCTGATGCCCATCGTGCATGCCGAGGCGGACTATCGGTCCCCGTTGCGACTCGGCCATGTGATCGACGTTGCGGTTCAGGTGGAAGCCACCGGCCAATCCTCGATCACCTTTGGATTTCGCGTGACCACCCAGGGGCGACTTGCTGCGGTGGCGCGTCACGTTCATGTGGCCATCGACAAGGCGGACTTCCGATCGCGTCCCTTGCCCGACGCCATCTTGGGCCTTGCCAAGGGAGAACAGCCGTGAGTGGATCGTTTTGCCTCGTGCTCCACGGGCACCTGCCGTGGGTGCTCCACCACGGTCGCTGGCCCCACGGAGAGGACTGGTTGTTCGAGGCGGTCAGCGAGACCTGGCTGCCGATGATCGAGCTGCTCGATCAATGCCGGGAGGAGGGCCTCCTGCCGCGGTTTACCATCGGGCTCACGCCCATCCTCCTCGAACAGTTGGCGTCGCCCCGACTTCGGGAAGGCCTTCCGCCGTGGTTGGAAGAGCAGGCGGAACGCGGCCGGCGCGACCGTGCGGAGTTCGAGTCCGAGGGACAGGGCCACATGGCCTGGCTGGCGACCCGATGGACAGAGCGGTTTGAACGCCTCCTCGCGCGTTTTGAACAGGCGGATCGCGACATCATCGGCGAGATGCGGCGAGCCTCCGACGAGGGGCTCATCGAGCTGCTGACGTCGAACGCCACCCATGGCTACCACCCGCTGCTCACCCATGATGCGTGTGGGCGAGCCCAGGTGCGAGCGGGTGTGGCCACCTCGAATCGCCACCTGGGGAAGGCTCCGCGAGGCATGTGGCTGCCTGAGTGCGCGTACCGGCCGCCTCGAGGATTTTGGCCGCCCGCGATTCACGGCGATGAGCGGTGGGCCCAGGGGACGGGGTCGATGGTGGCGGCCGAGGGCATTCGGTACTTCGTTGTCGACTCCCACCTGCTGCACCACGCGACGCCCCAGGCCGTCCTCGTCGGGCAACGGGCCCAGGCGGTAGGGCCCGAGCAAGCGGGGTGGGACCACCTGCGTGGCTGGAACCACGTGCTCCAACCCCATCGCCTCGTCGAGCAGGAGCGCTTGCTTGATGTCAGCGTGTTTGCTCGATCACCCAGCGTCAGCGAACAGGTTTGGAGCGGAGCGGTGGGCTACCCCGGCGACGGCCGCTACCTTGAGTTTCACAAGCGCCGCGGTCCTCGAGGGCTTCAGTATTGGAAGATCACAGGGCCCAATCGCGATCTGGGAGACAAGGACCTCTACTACCCCGACGACATTGGCTCCGTTACCCATGCCCAGGCCCAGCACTTTGCCGCGTTGATCCGAGATCAGCTCGGTGGCTTCGAATACCATTCCGGACGCCCAGGCGTGGTCACGGCCCCGTTTGATGCTGAGTTGTTTGGCCACTGGTGGCATGAGGGGCTGGACTTCTTGCTCGAGGTCGTGCGGGCGATTCACCACGATCCAAGCATCGAGACGGCCACGCTCGGTCAGGTGCTGGAGCAGGATCCGCCCGACAAAGCGGTGTCGTTGCCTGAAGGGTCCTGGGGGGAAGAGGGCGACCATCGCGTCTGGCAGAACGACGAGTTGCATTTCTACTGGCAGGTCGAGGTCCGAGCCGAAGATCGATTCATGGACCTCTGGCATCGCGCGCCATGGCGGGACGTCGAACCCGTACGGGAGCTTCTCGAAGAAGCAGGTCGCCAGTTGCTGTTGCTTCAGGCATCGGACTGGCCGTTCGTGATCTCGACCGGAGGAGCTGTGGATTACGGGCTTCGACGCATTTTCCACCATGCCTCATTGTTCGATGATCTCTGCAATGGTGTGGAGGATCGCATCGCGCATCCCGAACGAGCGGCCGACCCCGTCGTCGAGGCGGCGCTACAGACCTCGCGGCTGCGCGACGCCGTCTTCCCCGACCTGGAGTTGGCCTGGTGGAGCTAAATCGCGAAATTCGCCTCGATCCCCTGACCGGTGAGGCGGTGGTGTTGTCGGAAGCTCGGGCGGGGATTGCCGCGCCGGAACGACCCCTCGTCGAGCCCGACCCTTGCCCATTTTGCCCGGGGAATGAGGAACACACGGAACCCACCATCGAAGCCATCGTCGATGAAGACGGGGTCTGGTTGGCCCGAGCATTTGCCAATCGCAATCCCATGCTGGTGGTCGAGAAACCCCGGGATGTGCATGAGCAGGGTGTGTTCTCCTACATGGCAGGGCTTGGGGCCCATGAGGTCATCGTCGAGTCTCGTGCGCACCATCCGTTGCACGAGCAGCCGCCGGAGGCCCAAACGAACGGGCTTCGTTTGGCCACCCGACGCCTCGCCGACCTAAGCGGCGATACGCGATTGGAAGCGGTGGTGTGGTTCCGCAACGAGGGTCGGCGGGCGGGGGCGAGTCAGCGCCATCCGCACGCCCAGGTCGTCGGATTGCCCTTCGTGCCTGCACGGTGGCAGCAGATGGCCCAGCGGGCTGCGACTCACCACCGGCGCTACGGACGCTCGCTGCTCGGTGCAGTGCTCGAGCAGGAGCATGAGGACGGCCGGCGCATCGTGATGCGAGACGGACCCATCACCGCACTTTGCCCCTACGCAAGCCAGCAACCCTACGAAGTCTGGCTGGTTCCCGACGACCCAGGGCCTCGATTCGCGGATGCGTCCGACGACGAACTCGATGCGCTGTCCCGGCTCTTGGGGCCGCTTGCTCGCGCAGTTGGTCAGGCATCGGGCATGCCCGTTTCCTACAACCTCGTGGCCCTCGGCGCTCCCGAACGCAACCACGAGCCCGGGCTTGGCTGGCACTTGCGCTTTTTGCCGAACCTCATCCGGGGGGCCGGCTTTGAGCGCAACACCGGCGCGGCGGTCCATGGGACTTTCCCCGAGGCCGCGGCGACAGCGATTCGTGGGGCCTGGGACGCTACGGCGTAGACCAGCTTCCTTCGTACGTGATGGTCCGGTCGGGGTGCGGCGCTTCAAGCGTCCAGGTGCACGCCCGGGGCCCGTCCGGGTGAGGGGACGTGACGCGTTGGAGCAAGACCCGGAAGGGGCGTGCGTTCTTGCCTCGGGGGGCCGTAACCTCGTGCTCGCGGGTGTAGGGCGTGGCTTCGGCTCCTTCGCCCGTGCACGCCGTGGTGACCTTCACTTTCCAGGTGCCGGGAGCGCCGACCGGGGGCACTCGCAAGGCGGCGTACAAACCGTACTCACCGGGAGCCAACGGTTCTTCTACGCTCTGCCCGAGGAAGGTTTCGCAGGTTTGGGCCCCGCGGCAGAGGCCGAGCCCTTGTTCGTCGAATGGCCGCACGCCGGCGCGGATCTCGTCGAGTAACGGCCCTACGAGTTGAGCTTCAAAGTTGGTCGCGACCGCGAGTTGTGCGGCGTTTTCGGGACCCTCCGCGGATGCACCCGTGCATCCGACAAAGCTCGTCCCAATCGCGATCATGGCCCATCTGACGGTCATCGGTCGTCCCCCAGGGAGACGGAGACTACCAACTGCGACAGGTCTGCGGCACTTGCATAGGTGCTCGAATGGAGGATCCGAATGAGCCTCGCTGAGGCGACGATCAAGGGCCAGCCGGTTGAGCTGCTCGGTCAAGCCCCCTACGCATGCGAATCGTTGCACCCACTGGTGGGGATCGAGTTCACCCTGCCGACCCGTGATCCTTGGGTGCGGGGCACGGGGGATTCGGCCCACGCCTACCTGGATGGGGCCCGTCGCGCTTGGTCCGATCTGCCCGAGTACATGGACTTTTTGGCGTTGGATTCGCCGATCTACGATCTCAAACGCGCCGAGCGAGACTTGTACCTTGCGGTGTGGCGCGACCACCTCGATGCGCCGACGGTTCTGGATGTAGGCTGTGGGGTCGGGCGGATGACGATGCCGTGGTTGGATCGCGGTGCGACGGTCACCGCGGTTGATCCCGACCACCAATCGTTGCGGCGCGTGGTGTGGCATGCCGCGGGTCGCGCAGGTCGACTGGATGTGGCCTGGGCCAGTGTGCATGCATTGCCCGACGTGACCGTCGACGTGGCGATTGCGGCCGAAGTGCTTTGCTACGTGCCCGACGCGACCGCAGCGTTGCGCTCCATCGCCGAACGGGTCCGCCCAAACGGGCATCTGCTGTTGTCGGTCGAGGCTCGGTATGGTTGGGCGGCCTGTGGCGATGCCTCACCGGGCTCGATCGAGGCGGCCCTCAACGACGATGGAACGATCGACTTGCCGGGAGATCGGTGGGTGCAAACCTACGACCGAGAGCGATTCGAGTCGTTGATCGTCGATGCGGGCCTCGAGCCGATGACCATCGTGCCGAGCCACTACGTCCCTGACGGCCCACTCGAACACGTGGCGCCCGACGACTTGTCGCTGGAACAGCTCCTGGCGCTCGAAGCACGGTGTCGTCAGCATCCCATTTGGGGCCCGCTCAACCGACTCTGGGTCGGGATTGCCCGTAAGCCATCGGACAAAGCCAAGGACGGATAGAGATCCAGGCCATCACCGGAACGCCGTCCTTCGACGTTCAGGCCCGCAGCGCCGTCGCAGGGCGAGACGCATTGGGGTCGGTGATTGGCGAACGGATGGCGGGAATCGTCTCCATGCGCGTTCCGTAGACTCTATGGAGTAGCGAACCCCCGGAGCGGTGATGCGCATTGTAGTGACCGGAGCAAATCGAGGAATCGGCCAAGAGGTCGCCCGACAGTTGGCGAACGGCGGTCATGAGGTGGTGGGCACCGCTCGGACGGCGGACGCCGAGTTCCCGATGGATCTTTCCAATCCCGCTTCCATCCAGGACTTCGCCGAACGCGTGGCGCCGATGGATGGTCTGGTCAACAACGCCGCGGTCATGCTCCAACGAAGCGATGTGGAAAGCGCCCGAATGACCTTGGCCGTCAACGTCGAGGGCACGATTGCGCTAACCGAGGCCTTGCTGCCGAAGATCAATCCCGGTGGCCGAATCGTCATCGTATCGAGTGGGATGGGGGAGCGAAGCGGGTTCTCGGGTCCGGCTCAGCGAGCCCTCGAGGATGAGGGCCTCGATCGGGAGGGAGTCCTCCGGCTGGGTGGGTACTTCATCGAGCACGTGGCGAAGGGAGCCGACACGGTGTACGGATGGCCGTCGTCGGCGTACAGTGTTTCGAAAGGCCTCATCAATGCCTACGCGCGTCATCTGGCCCGGCAGCTCGCGGACGACCCGCGAGGCATTCGGGTTGTGGCGGTCTGCCCAGGATGGGTTCAGACTCGCATGGGCGGGGGCGGCGCCCCGCGAACCGTTGAAGAGGGAGCCGCTGGCATCGTCTGGGCCGTCACGGACCCATCCGTTCCCTCGGCCGGGTTTTTTCGGGACGGCAGGTCCATTGCCTGGTGACGGAGCGCACCGACGTCCGCGCGACGTTTGGCCAATATGCGCCCGCCATCCAGCCAACGCGTCCGCTCCGGGTGGGTGACCGAAATCAGCGATCGATCGGCGACTCCTCCATCGCGGCACGATTGCGCGCCGCCAGGTACGAGTCAGGCTCGGGCTCACGGGGCTCCCCTTCGACGAAGACCTGTCCTACACAGTGGGCTTCGCCAGCCTCGCGACGCGCGACCTGCACGATGACATCCGCTCCTGGTGGCAGGCCGAGGAACTCGTCGAGGAACGGCTGGCTGGCGATGATCGCAGCTCGGGAACGGAACTCGAACTGGGAAGCATCTTCGTGGTCGTGGTCCTCTTCCCCACATACGATGTACCACCCCGACTCCTGGGGCTGCTGGCGTTCGTTGCGCTGCATGAAGTACAGCTCGAGATCGCGATCGACGCGATTGCACACCAACACGGTCGTCGCCGGATGGGAGAAGTCGGGAAGTAACCCTACGCTTCGGGCCACTTCGAGCTGCCGCCACATCCGCATCAACCCTGGCCCAATATCCTCGGCCCATCCGTCGGCCTCCAGCGCACGAAGCACCAACGTGCCATCGCCGTCGGCGTGCAACCTGCCGAGGAGCGACCCTATTACAACGGTCTGACCGGGCTCGAAGGTCGTGCCCGCCGCGACTCCCTCCTCGAAGTAGCGCAGTACCATCCGCTCGATGTCGGGCACCGGCAGCGGGTTCCGAACTTCGAATCGGACTTCGGGGTGCCCTGCCTCGTGACAACGAACAGTCCTAAATTCCAACTCTACCTACTTTGTCGCCTCGGCAATCTTGCGGGTAGCGAACGCGTCGTGAGCGTTGACTGACGGTCAATGTAGTGGAAGAGCCAGCCGTGACCACACCAATCCGGTCATTTTATGGTCGGATCGCGAGCCGCACGTTCAGAACGCTTCGTCCCTTGCCACACCAGTTCAATCCCCGACTCGGAAGGGTCACCCATGATTTCCTGTTCGAGTTCGATCTCGGAGATTGACCGGGGGGCTCTCGTACCCACCGAGCCACAACGAATAGGGCACCGGCCCCTGGCGCACAATGACCAAGGGAACGGGATCGACCACGCCGGCGACCATCTCCCCCGACCAGGTGGCTAAAGGCAGCACCCGGTCGAGCCCCGCATCTACTCCTTGCGCAGGAGCCAAACGTAGGTCGGATTTCCGCTGTCGGCATTGAGCACGTAGCCACCACGATCTTCGAAGCCTTGGCTGGCCATGTAGTTCAGGGCGTCGATGGAGGATCGGAACTTTGCCGACTTGCCGGTCACGTCGTCGACCAAACGCTGGCCGGTGGGCCCGGACTCGCCACAGTCGAGGATCAGCTTCGTGTTCTTGGCCACCGCAGTGGCGCGGTAAGCCGTCATCATGCAGTAGGACGGGGCGCTGGGCGATTGTGCGACAGCCAACTGAACGGACACGTTGGCGACGATGACAAGGGTAAGCACCGCGAGAGCGACCTGGACGACTTGCTTCACGTTGACCTCCGTGACCTTAGGCACCTGTGCGCCCGGGCTCGCGGCCAGCATATCGGCTCGTATTGCCAAATTCGATAATACCCTGTCAAATGGCGTTGAACGAACGGAGTTGTAGAGTGTCATGAAGGCAAATGCATGTGCGGTCAAGTTCGGGCTGCCAGAGCAGGTTGGCCGACGAGAGGGCCAGCGCCAGCACGAGAGGCTCGGTTGGTTCAGATGTCGTCAACGTCTCCGACGATCTCGTGCTGCCTCATGCGTCGGGCAGGAATGCACTGGGGCGGCGGCCCGTCCACCTCGTGAACGCACGGGAGAATGCGCTCGTGTCGGAGAACCCCAGATCGAGCGCCACGTGCTTCACTGCCGCACCGCCCTGCAGCATCGCCTGGGCTCGACGCGACAGGATCCGGTCGATCACCTGCTGGGGGGTCGTGCCCTCCTGCTCCAGGCGTCGTCGGAGCGTGCGTGGAGACATTCGCACCAGTACGGCCAGGTCATCGACGTTGGGTCGCCCGAACTGCAGCCGGGCGTCCAGCACGGCTTCGAGCCGCTCGACCAGGGTGGGTTCGATGCGGCCGTAGCCCAGCGACTGTGCCGCCGCGCAGAGGATGTCATGGAGGCGCGGGTCAGCGGAGGCGAGCGGACAGTGGAGCGTGTCGGGACGAAGCTCGACTCCAGCCTCCCCCTCGGTCACCGAGATGGTGTCGAGTTCCTCGCGCATCCAGTCGGGCACCCCGGTCGCCGACAGCCGGAGGGTCCGGAACGGCTCTCGACCGAGAGCATCGCGTCCGCGTGGCACCAACAGCGCAGCGAGGAAGTCCCGGTGAAAGGGGCCGTCCGCCTTGGAGCTCACCCAGCGGTGGGCGTAGACGTAGCGCATGTCGGGGCTCGCGACCGTGTCGAGGTAGCGGCACACCGCAAGGTGGGAGGTGTGGGGGTCTGCTGCAGTGGCGCCGATGTAGTCGATGATGCCGAAGGCGCCGATCGGCACCAGCCAGCCTAGCTGAGCGCCGCTTGTGGGATCCGCCAGCGCGTCGGTGATGCGGTTGAGCACATCGTCGAAGGAGGTGGTGCCCGCGAGCAGTGTCCTCAGACGTCCCGGCGGCTGACCGCGTCGCACTTCGAGTTCACCCACCGCCAGCTCCACCGCATGGGCTTGGTCCGTGCGGAGCATCGTGCCTCCGTCCCCCCTATTCCACCGTCCACCGAAGTGGTGGGCTCTCGGAGATGTCCGTGATGCGACCGGCCTCCACGTCGAGGTACCGTGGTGCGCCCAGGGCGTTCCGCACGTAGGTACTCCACTCCGCGTCCGGGCTCGCCAGGCCGCCCCGGGTCGACCCGACCACGAACCATCGTCCTGGCTGCAACGCGAGCACCGTGGTGAAGACGCCGTCCTCCTCGGAGCTCCGGTCACCGACGAGAAGCTGGCCAGCCGCGAGCCCCGCCGGCGGATCTTCCGGCTCGGGTGCGTCCAGGCCGAGGAAGATCGGGAACGGGGTGTCGACGCCCTCGGGTCGCTCGTAGCGGAACCGCACCCAGCCGACCTCCTGGGGCGACAC
The DNA here is from genome assembly GCA_039208735.1 of Myxococcota bacterium. Taxonomy (GTDB): domain Bacteria; phylum Myxococcota_A; class UBA796; order UBA796; genus DRPG01. Next base: position 68,644 of record JBCCQY010000004.1, read on the forward strand.
CACGAGCTCGTCGGCGTCGAAGGTGGTGAGTGCCGTGTGGCACACCGTGCACGTGCCATTTCCAATCCGTCCGCCGTAGCCGTCGAAGTCGACCTGCGCGTCGATCGCGCGGGCCCCGACCCATCCCGCACCGAAAGCCGGTGTGGTCGGGGGATCGGCCAGCAGCCCTCGCCGCGCCTCCTCGGCGTTCTGGAGGCGGGCGTCGACGAGGTCGCGAAACGGCCACTGGTAGGCCAGGTTGGTGTTCAGGGCGCTAAAGTAGGCCCGCTCGGCGCCTTCCACATCGCCGGCCATCAGGAGCATGTCACCCTGGAGCACGTTGGTTCCCGGTATGTTGTAGGGGGCATGATCCCAATCCCCGAGTCGTCGGACGCGCTCTCCCTGGTTCCCGATCTGGTAGCCGAATGCGTCGTCGAAGATCACGTCGTAGGCATCAACCCCTTCTTCGTAGAGGGCGGGCCCGCCGTGGGGATCGGCTGCAATGGCGAGGGTGAGCCCGAACAGGGTGAAGCCTGGGTAGTCGACCCCGGTGCGACGCAGTTCCTCGTACGCGGCTTCGAGCGCGACATCGTCCATCGGATCGGCGAGGAACACCTGCTTCCAAAGCAGGAACGCTCGCCAGAGGGGTAGCCGAGCGTCGCTGGGGTTCGCGGCGGTCGCCCGCTCGAGTGCGGCGACGGCAGGGTCGATCACGTCTTCGCGGGAGAGCTCGAAGGCACCGAGCAAGCCGGCGGTGCCGATCGCGAGGTCGCGCTGCGCGCCCGGCGTCGCCTCGTTCAAGAAGGCCCAGGTGCGCTCGAAGTCGCGGTTGTCGTACTGCATCATCCAGATCATGCGGGCCATTGGGTCATCAGGGTCGACAGGCGCATTGGGAATGACGGATGGCTGAAGCCACTCCGCGGGAGCATCGTCGACGACCGGCGCCGGCAGACAGCCGACAGCCGACAGCAGGGTGAGCGAGCGGAGCAGGCGAAACATAAGGAAACCTCCTGCTCGACGAATACGGCGTTCGCGACCTGTTTTGCGATGGGATATCCGGCCATGTTGATGGCCGATCCGGACAGCGTTTCGATGCGATCGCTGAACGTCGCGTCACAAGGGCTCCTGCGAGCATTCTCCTGCACAGACCTTTGCGATCATGGGTGAAGGGATTGTGTTTTCCATGAATACATCGGGTTTGACCACCGGGACGGCCCTTCGGCGGGAGCCCGCTTCCTAACTTGCGAGGTTATGGCGCCTTAAAGCGGAGTGAACGCAGCATGGTGCGCCTGGGAAATAGCACGGTCATCGTCGATCGTGGGCGTCGGAAGGATGAAGATCGCGACCGCAGGCTGCTCCGTGAGATCGAACGTCAGGCAGGCCTCGTGCGTGGAACCCTCGAGCGCACCGACGTCATGAATGCCCGTGAGTACCGTCTCATTGAAGGCGTGGACCATGAGTCGGCGGATCGACTCGCCGCGCTCGCCCGTCGCATGGGCTTCAATCCGCTGGTGGTCGACCATCTGGGCATTCATTGGACCCCCTCGCTGCGGCTCGAGGTCCTGATTGCGGTTCCAGTGGGCATCTTGGCCGTGCCGCTGGCGTTGTCGATCGTCCAGCTCCTAACCGGGGGTCTGGGCACGATGTTTGGCGTGCTCGTGGGGCTGGTCTCGGGGCTGCTGGTGTGGTGGTGGGCCCGCCTTCGCTCCTACCTGCCGCTCGTGGTCTCCCCGCATGCGATCGCAGAACAGATCGCAGAGCCCGTCCGTCAAGCGCTCGTCGAAGCGGATGAAGCGGTCCAAGACCTCGCCGAACAACTGAACCGGCCCGATGCTACCGAATCCGCCAAGGCCGAGCTGAAACCCGTGATCCGCGAGCTACGCGAACGCCTCGTCCTGCTTCGCGGGGAAGCGGCCCGCTCGTTTGCGGTGACGGAGTCGCGCCTGGACGCCATGCGGGACCGCCTTCACGAAGCTGCCGAAGCGGGAGAGGTTGCGGCCGCACTCGATGTGCTCGTGGCGACGATCGAGCACGAAAAACCTGCTCAGACCAAACGCGAGGGCCGCGTTCGGGGCGTTGCCAGCGAACTTCGCTCAATCCGTGAGACCGCACGCCAGGCCCTCTCCCGGCGCCCCGTTCTCGACGCCGACTCCGAAACGATGGACCAACTCCGCGAAGAAGTCGCCGAGATGCGGCGTCGGGCCGATGGTTCGGCCTCGGCCAGTGCCTCGGTCATTCGAGAAATTCAGTAGCCGCGTCGATTTGCGGAGCCTACGGCTCGGCCAATAGACAGGTGTTCATGAAGGTGTTTGGGATCGACCCGGGCAGTCGGGTCACAGGGTTTGGCGTTGTCGAACGACGGCGTGGCCGACTGTGCTTTATCGATGCGGGGTGCGTGAAGACCAACGCGTCACAGCCGATGGAAGAACGGCTCTTGGCGATCTACACAGGCCTCGTTGAAGCGCTCACGCGGCATTCGGATGTGGATTCGGTAGCCATCGAGGCCATTTTCAAGCACAAATCTGCTGAGTCGGCGATTCGATTGGGCCAAGCCCGTGGGGTGGCGCTCCTTGCCGCGGCGCAGGCCGGGTTCAACGCGGTGCCCTACAACCCCGGCACGGTCAAGCGCACCGTTGGTGCCCACGGCGCGGCCGACAAGAACGCCGTCGCCCGGGTGGTCACGATGTTGCTGGGCGAGCTGCCTCCGGGGCCTCACGACGTGGCCGATGCGCTCGCCATCGCGATCACGCATTTGTCCCACGCCCGCAACGCGGTCCCGGTTCGGAGGGCGCGATGATCGGTCGCCTGCGTGGACAGTGGATCGACGAGGCGCCCGGCCAGGGCGTCGTGGACGTCAATGGCGTTGGTTACCTGGTGTTCGCCCCTGCCCGGGCGGTCCTTGCTTGGCAAGGCGAACCTGAGGTCACGGTGCACATCCGCACCCAGGTTCGCGAAGATGCGATCACCCTCTACGGCTTTTCAGAGCCCGTCGACCGCGACGCCTTCGATGTTCTGCTCACCGTCAACGGCGTAGGTCCTCGCATGGCGTTGGCCACGCTCGACACGTTGACGGTCACCGAACTCGCCCAGGCGGTCCAGGCCGACGACGTCCTGGCGTTGTCGCGAATTCCCGGCATCGGCCGGAAAAAGGCGCAACGGTTGGCGCTCGAACTCAAGGGCAAGTTGCCGTCTGGCGTGGGCAGTGGGGCGACGCCGACGCCGCGGCCGCGTGCCCCCGCCGACGATCTGCCGTTGGCGTTGGCCCAGTTGCAGTACGGAAAGACCGAAATCGACCGTGCCCTGGCCGGCTTGGCCAAGCTCGGGATTGCCGATGATGCGCCGCTGCAGGAACGCCTCGCGGGGGCCTTGCGGGTGCTTGCCGGGGGGGCCACGTGAGCGACGACGACGACGACGAGTCGAGAATCATCGATCCGAGGCCGAACGTCTCGGACGACCCTGCATTGCGACCGCGGAACTTGGCCGAGTATGTCGGACAGGAGCGAGTCCGCGACAACCTGCACATCTACATTCGGGCGGCCCTGCAGCGGGGCGAGGCCCTCGACCACGTGCTGTTCTCGGGTCCGCCGGGGCTCGGGAAGACGTCGATGGCCTACATCGTGGCCGAGGAGCTCGGGGTCGAGCTGCGGACGGCGTCGGGCCCGACCATCGAGCGAAAGGGTGATCTCGCCGCGATCCTCAATGGTCTGCAGCCCCGTGAGGTGCTGTTCATCGACGAGATTCACCGGTTGCACCGCGCGGTCGAAGAAATCCTCTACCCCGCCATGGAGGACTTCGAGATCGACCTGGTGCTCGGTCAAGGCCCAGGGGCCAACTCGATCAAGCTCCCCTTGCCCCGCTTCACGCTGGTGGGGGCGACCACCCGGTCGGGCATGTTGTCGGCGCCGCTGCGGGCGCGGTTTGGCATCCACGCCACGTTCGACTTCTACACGCCCGAAGAACTCGAACAGATCCTCACGCGGTCTGCGCAGAAGCTCGGGGTGGAGCTGACCGAGGCGGGCTGCCGGGAACTCGCCCGCCGTTCGCGGGGCACGCCCCGGGTGGCGAATCGGCTCTTGCGACGGGTGCGAGACTTTGCCCAGGTCGAAGGCGACGGTCGGGTGGATGAGGCCGTCGCGGGCTCGGCACTCGAGCGGCTCGACATCGACGACGAAGGGCTCGACGGCATGGATCGAAAGATCTTGTACGCCATCGCCGCGAAGTTCGATGGAGGCCCCGTGGGGCTCGACACACTGTCTCACGCCGTAGGCGAATCCCCGGACACCATCGAAGACACCTACGAGCCCTTCCTCATCCTGCAGGGGTATGTCAATCGCACACCGCGAGGACGCGTCATTACATCGCGGGGCTTGCGCCAGGTAGGCTTGGACGACAAGAAACGTCCCGGCGACCAGGGGAGCTTGTTTTGATCGCATTCGTGTTGTTGGCCTGCTCGAGCAAGGGTCCTTCTGTCTCTGCCAACGCCGGAGAGGCCGTGCTGCGCTTCGGCGAGCATGAACTTACCGTCGAAATCGTGGCGGACAACGAGAGCCGGGCCCAGGGGCTCATGCACCGCAAGAGCATGGACGAGAACCGCGGCATGCTGTTCATCTACCCTGACGAGGCGGTCCGGCAGTTTTGGATGAAGAACACGCACATTCCGCTGTCCATCGCGTTTGCGAATCGGAAGGGCAAGATCGTCACGATCTCCGACATGGAGCCCTTCGACTTGACCCGGACCTCCTCGTTCGTACCGGCGAAGTACGCCGTCGAAACCAATGTGGGTTGGTTCGACAAGCGTGAGGTCAAGCACGGCCTCGTCATCGAGGGCATTCCCGACGTCGAAGCCAAGTAGCGGCCCAGGGCTGCAAGCCCTCGGCCTGCAACGCAGCCACGAAGTCTGCCCCTGCAGCCGACCCTTCGCGGTAGAACACGGCGGGCTCTCCGATGGGGGCATCCACGCGTTCGGTGGAGACGGCGTCTGCGCTGCCGTACACGTCACCCGTCCACACATGGACCCACCGGTCGGGCGGGAAGGTCACGTTGACCCCGAGCTGCCCCGGGTCGAGCACCGGGGCCACCAGAAATTCACTTCCCAGCAGCCACTCGGTGGTCACGTCACGAAGCTCGGGCGCATCGGGGTAGTGCAGCGGCAGATGGCGCACCACCGGCCACCCACGTTCACTGGCTTCGGTGAACAGCGTCCGGCGGTAGGGGGTGAGCGCTCGATAGACCTTCGCCATTCGCCCGAACAGCTCGGTCAGCTCGTCGTTCGTGTGCCATTGCGAATTGGCGGCGGCGTTGCTGCCCCCGTGGGTTCGGTAGACCGCGGTGAACGCATTGGCCTCCATCCACCGCGACAACAGCTCGTCGTTGCGTGCGGCGAGCACGAGGTTGCCTTGCAGTAGCGTGGTAAACCCGCCGATGTCGCTGTGGTTGAGGCTCATGCCCGAGTACCCGCCGGACAACAGCCCCACTACGGCGCTCTTGATGCCGTCGAACTCATCCCAGGTCACGTTCTGGTCGCCTTCCCAGAACAACGGCACCAAGCCGGGGCTCTCGGTGTAGGCGGCGCGGGCGAAGAAGAGGGCGTCGCCGATGAGGCCTTCCTCTTCGAGCACTTCGCGGTTCAGTTTGGCCCATTCGACGGGATACCGGTTGTGCCACGCCACAGGGTCATCGCCCGAGAACAGGGCGCTTTCGAAGGGCAAGGCTTCGCCGAAGTCGCACATCCAGCCCGACGTTCCGGTCGACAGCACCTCATCGCGCATCACCCCCTTGAACCACTCGCGCGCATCCGGGTTGGTGAGGTCCACAATGGCGGCCGAAAAGTCGCTATTCGGAATGAGCAACGTCTCGCCTTCTTCGTTGGCCACGAGGTAGCCAGCCGCCTCCGCCTCCGCGAAGAGGTTGCGTCGGAAGTTCCCAAGCGTGGAGACGTCGATGAGGAAGGGGTTGACGTAAGTAAGGACGCGGATGCCGTCCTTACGCAGGTCTGCGACGAGGTCGGTCCAGGTTGGGTAGATGTCCTCGGCGAGAATCCAGTTCCAGAACAACTGGCGTCCGAGGATGGTTTCTCGGTCGCCGACCCAATCTTCGATCCACATGGCGGCGACGGGCACGTCAAACTCAGCCAACCGGTCGATGAAGCCGCGAATCTGCTTTTCTCCGCCCCGGTGCCACACGATGGCGCCCTGGTCCACCCAGTTGGGCAGCGGCTCCATGCGTCCGGAGTACTCGGTGAAGGTCTCGATGAGGTCGAGCGCAGAGTCGCCGTGCAAGACACGGGCGTCGAGTCGGCGAGCCAGCACCTCGGTTTCGACAACCTCGTCGGCGGTCATGTCGAAGATCGCCACCTCGTCGTTTTCGAGGAACATCGAGTGAAGATCGGAGGTGATGTAGTGAGGCATCGGTGCGTTCGTGCTGAACTCTGAGCCGCCTGTGCCCGGGGCAATCTGCTCCACGACCGGCGTGACGATAGGGTCTCCCCGACCGATGCCTTGTTCCTGAACGACAATGGGCAGTCGGCGTCCCTTTTGGTCGAGCGGCGAGTATTGCTCTCCGAAGCCGTAGAACGACTCTTCCGCCCGGCTTGCGGTCCGCAGTCGGATGCGGTTTAGGCTCGTCTCGTCGTCGAGGACCGCAGAGATGGCCACCTGCCGCTCGTCCAGGGCGGTGAAGGTGACGGTGAGGGCCGCATCGCAGCCGCCTCCGGTCACCCGTCCGGCGACGGTGACGGTCGGATGTTGGGCGTCGATCGAGGTGACGTCGAAGTTTCGGCAGTCGCTGATTTGGTTTTCTTCGATGGTCACCGAGGCCGCTTGTTCGATGAACTCGGTCTCCACCTCCGCGGCGCCCACGAAGCTGCCCGCAGCGGGGCTCTCCCAAACGGTGTTGTCCCCCTCCGTCACCGCGAGTCGAGCGGTGCTGTCCGCGTTGATGGTCAACGAGAAGGTGCCCAGCGGAAAGGTACCGGTCGTCACCGCCATGGGGTCGTCGCCGGAGCGGCAGGCCAATACCCCCAGCCCGATCCAAAAGAACCATCGCCCAGCCATCGTACCCTCCAGAAATTCGAAGCCCGATGATAGCCGGAGACGTCCCCGGCGACGGGCGAAGGGGGTGGGTGTGCACTCGATACAGACAGAAGAACCATCCGAGGTTCCCGACCTTCGAGGAAGGGTGATCGCGGTGACGGGGGCCACGGGGTTCATCGGTCGTCACTTGGTGGCGGGACTGAAGAACGCGGGGGCGAACCTTGTTGGCGTGGTGCGACGGCCCGAGCGAGGGAACGACCTCATGGAGGCTGGAGTCGAACTCCGCAAGGCCGATCTCCGGGATGAGGACGCGCTTCGGCGCGCGCTTACGGGGGTGGATGCGGTGGTTTCAAATGCCTCCATCGCAGTTGGTCGATCGCCTCAAGGCTCCGTGCGCGACCATGCCGAACTCGAAGCCCAGATCATGGTGGGGCTCGCCCGTGCCGCACGGGATGCCGGCAGTCCGCGCTTCATCCACATTTCATCGGTCGCTGTGTATCGCGATGTTCCCCTGTTTCGACCTGGTCAAGAGTCGGCCCCTCTCCGGGGAATGCAACGCAATCTCGCCTCTCTGTTCTTTTCGCGCGGGTACGGCGAAGCCAAAGCCACAGCGGAAAAGGCACTTTGGAACCAGTCTGGGCTTTCGTTGACGGTATTACGGCCCGGTCCGGTGTATGGGTCGGGTGACCACAAGGTGCTGGTGGACTGGGGAAAGTGGCTGCTCGGTCGTTGGGCGGTGGTGCCCAACGCACACATTCCGTTTGTGCATGCGGGCGACGTGGCCACAGCGGTGGTGGGTGCACTTGCGAATTCGGACACGATCGGGCGAGCCTACAATGTAACCGGACCACCACTCGCAATTGCTGATGCAGCGCGAATACTTCGGTCAATCCGGGGCATTGAGGGGCCGGTGGTCGGGATTCCCGTCCCCGTGCGGGTTTCATGGGATAATGCCGCAGCTCGAAGGGATCTGGGCGTGAGTTTTCGAACCATTGAGGCAGGACTTCAAGAATCCTTCGGTGTCACGTAGCGGGTACAGGGTGCGATCCAGGTTGAAATACGCTCGAAGGGATGGGCAGCACGGGCTTTCCGTTTCCCTGAGGTGAGCGATTTCCCACGATTGCCAATCTTTGATTATCGGTTCAGCAGCCCGCGGTTTGTCCTGCCCCCGGAGCAGTGCCATGGCCCCCTCCCGTCATCGAAGTGCCGTCCGTACCGCCTCTGTGGCGGCGGTTCTGGTTGTCGTGACGGCCACCTTGTGCCTCGCAGTGCGCCCCGAAATGGCCCCACTGTATGGCTTGATTGCCGGAATGGGCGGCATTGGCTGGGTCTTGTCACAAGTAGGTGCGCCCACCATGGGAGGCCTGCTTGCGAGTGCGGCGGGGCTCTTCCACCCTTGGTACGGTCTGTACACTCCGGAGCCTTCGACCACGGTGGTGAGCGAAGTGGGTTGGCTCGTGCTGGCCAGTTGCATGGCGGCAGCGACCCTTCGTCCTGCGCTCTTTCTGGCCTTTTCCACAGCAAACGCCACCATCTTGCTGGGATTGGTGTGGTCGCATGCCGCACTTGAACCGTCGATACGGTGGGCGCTTGCGGGGCTTGTGGGACTGTTGACGCTTGGCGGGGTGGTCGTGGCCTGGCAGCGTCGTCGACTGGCTGACGATGTGGAACGGCGCGAAACCGACCTGCGGGATGCCGAGTTGGTTGCCCGGGCCCGCGCGGCCGCGGCGGAAGCCGCACGGGAGCGCCTTGAGCGCGCGCATACCGAACTAATGGCCGAGTCGCGCACCGCAGTGGTGGGCGAGTTGTCAGCGGCGATCGGCCATGAGATCAACAATCCCCTCACCACCATCATGATGGCGTCGGAGGACCTGGCGCTCCGGCGGCCTCGTGACCCTGATGTCGAGGCTGCTCTCGAGCTGATTCGAACCGCGACGAACCGCTGCCGAGAGGTGGTAGGACGGCTACTTCGGCACGCAGAACTTGGCGATACCACGGTCCGCAGCGTCGACTTTGCCGCGATTGCCCAGGATGCGCTGGAGTTGACACGGCGTCACCTGGAGCAACACGGCGCCCACGTCGACATTCAGCTCGCCGAGCCGCTCGTGGTGTCTGGCAATGCGGGAGAGTTGAGGCAGGTGGTGTTCAATCTGCTGATGCACGTGGCGACCCGCTCGCCCACGCTTGTGGAGGTCATCGGCGGAACCAGTCCTGTGCAGGCTTGGCTCACCATTCGAGACGATGGGGCGCCCATGGCAGACGCCCAACGCGCCGCGGCCTTCCAGCCACTCCTCGCCGGCCATCCGAGTCCGATGATCGGGTTGGCCCTGTGCCGCACCTTGGTTCAGCGACATGGTGGACAGATTGGACTGACATCCGGCGTGCGGGGTTGTACCTTCACGGTGGCATTGCCACGCCGTGGGGGTCCGGTCGCTGGATGAGCTTTCACGTGCTCCTCGTCGACGACGACGAACTCGTTCGGCGGAGTGTCGCGAGAAACCTCGAGTTTCGGAAGTACGGGGTGACGGCCTGCGCGAGTGGGCCCGAGGCGCTGGACGTGCTTGCGCAACGCGACGTGGACGTCGTGCTAAGCGATGTGTGGATGCCTGAGATGGACGGACTTCGGCTCCTTGAGATCATCAAGGAACGGCGACCCAATTTGCCGGTCGTCCTGTTCACGGGCAACGCCATTGCGGAGTACGAAACCCGGGCTCGCGCGCTAGGCGCCGTGGAACTCCTCGCGAAGCCGTTGACCCCAGAGCGGCTTGAGTTGGCGCTCCGTCGTGCGGTGGGCGCGGACTAAGGCAGCGTGAGGGTCGCACGTACGGCCAAGTGGTCAGACCCTCCCCCCGCCAGGCGGGTGGCATCGTTCAACCCGACGGAGGGAGACACCAGCAGGTAGTCAATGCGAAACCAGGGGCCTTGCCGGGCGACCACCCCAAGCGGCCATGGGGGACGGTGAGCCGAGGCGGCGATGCGAGGCCAGGTCGCCTGACGAAGGCCGAGTCCTCGCGCGGCATCCACCCATTCGTGGCGAGCCTCGATGAGCCAGGGTTCTTCGGGCAAGGTGTTGAAGTCACCGCCGATCAGAATCGGGTCGTGACGGTCTTTCATTTCGCGGGCGAGCCGGGTCCATTGGCGCTCGCGGAGTCGCGCGTTGCGTTCCAGGGCGATGGCGGCGCGTACGGGATGCTCCGATTGAGTCACGGCGCCCGAAGGTGAGGCGAGGTGAACGTGACAGATTCCAGAGCCACGAACGCTCTTGGGACCTTTGAGATCGACGCACTGCCCGATGACGCGTCCCGAGTCGTTTCGCCAGAGCTTGGGTCGGGTGAGGGGCACGCGAGAAAGCACCGCCATGCCGTGGGTTCCGCGATGGGGAGCGAAGACGTGGTAGGGAAGGAGCTTGGCTCGTTTGAGGCGGCCCACCCAATCGGGAGTCACCTCCTGCAGCAGGATGACGTCTGCGTTCTGTTGTCTCAACATGCGAATCGTGGCGTTGGGGCTGCCTCCGCGAAAGAGCACGTTGTGGCTCACGACGGTGAGGGGCGTGCCGTCATTGATTCGAGCCGGCCGGGACTCGTTGGTTGCGCGCACCACCAAGGTGCCGACGATCAAGGCGGCGATGACCGCAAGGCCCCGAGCCGCTCGGGGGTTGCGTCGGCCGAGGAACGCCGTGAACAACGCGAGCCCGGCCACGGGAACCAAGATGGTGTTCGCCGCTGTGGCGCCAAGTTGGAGGGGACTTGCCACCGCAAGCACCCAGATTCCCAGCCACAACACACCTGCAAGCTGAATCATTCTTCCTCCGAACCCGGTTTATTCGAAGAACGTGCACGAATCGTGCAACCTGCGCGCAGAAGCCTATGCGCCGTAGAGGGTTCGATAGGGGCCATCCACCTCGATGAGCGCTTGGTGAGACCCGCGTTGGACGACCCGTCCTCCTTCGAGGACCACGATTTCATCGGCCTTGGACAGCGTTCCCACTCGGTGGCTCACGAGCAGCGCGCCCACGTGGGGGGCTTCGGTCTCGAGCGCGTCCCAGAACGCGGCCTCGACTTCGGCGTCAAGAGCGCTGGTGGCGTCGTCGAGCAGCAGCACCTGGGGTTGTCCGACCAATGCACGCGCAATGGCAACACGCTGACGTTGGCCCCCGGACAACGACGAGCCGCGCTCTCCGACCCACGTGTCGAGGCCCTGGGCGAGCTGCGGAAGGTCACGGTCGACCTGGGCGATGCGCAGCGCGCGGTCGAGCACAGCGTCGGAGACCTCACGGCCCAGCAAGATGTTCTCGCGGACGGTGGCCGAGAGCAGCACGGGCACCTGTGGGACTACCGCGGCATCGGCCACGGCGACCGTTCCATGAGCGGGAGCGCGAAGCCCCGACAACGCCTCCATCACGAGCGTTTTGCCGGCGCCGACGGTGCCCACGAGGCCCACCCGCCGGCCGGGGATGACGTCGAGATCAACATCTTCGATGAGAGGAGCGCCCTTGGGGCTCACCAGTCGCAGACCGCTCGCGAGGGCTCCCGCTCCGTCCTTGCGGTTCACCGACGGAGCTGCGATAGGCAACGCGACGACCTCGTCGAGTCGGCGCAGGGCGACGGCGGCTTGCGGAAGCTTCGAGGCCAGGGTGCCCAAGTCGAACATCGGCCAAACCATGACCGCGAGCAGGCCCTCGAAGGTGAGGTAGCGCCCCAACGTGAGGTCGCCTTCCAGCACTCGCAGGCCCCCAAACCACAGCAGGGCGACCATCGCGACCTGCCAACCGTACTGGTAGAGCCGCTCGATGCCCTGCTGGAGGATGGCGACGCGCACTTCAGCATCGCGTTGCTCCCGGGTGGACGCGACGAAGCGACGGCGGGCGAGGTCTGACAGGCCACAGGCCTGCACCACGCGAATGCTTGAAAACGTGGTCGTCAGCTGGTCGGAGACCTGGGCAATGGCGCGCTGGACGCGCTGGTGCCGTCGTGCAAGGGCCGACTGAAACCCCGCTTGGGCCAACAGCAAGAACGGCAAAGGTCCCACGACCCAGATCGCAAGCCCTGGCTCGGTCGTCACCATCAACGTGAAGCAGCAGAGCACGACCAGAAAGGACTCCCAGGCGCGGAACACCCCCGAACAGAGGAACCAGCTGATTTTGTCCCCCGCATCGTCGTGCAGCCGAGAGACAAGTTCGCCCGTGCGCCACCTGCGCAACGCATCGGGGTCGGCCTTTGCGACCGCGTCGATGACCGTGTTGCGAGCGTGCCCTGACACGACCGCATTCCCGAATCCACGCGCGCCTTGCAGCAGGGTGTAGGCCAACGCGTGGCCCAGGCCCGCGAGCAGCATCCAGATCGCGAGTTCACGCAGTCGGACAGGCTGTGCTCCCGCATCGAGGGCATCGATGACGTACTGCCAGAGCCAGGGGAATGCGACGAGGAGAATCGCGGTGGGGAACGAGCCCAGCACGATGCCGGCGAGCATTCGTGGGTGGTCACGCCAGATCTGCGCAGACCACCGACGGACCACCGCCACGTCGTTGAAGAAGGACTGCACTGCGGTCATGCGGCCGCCTGGGTGCGCACGAGGTCCGCGTAGATGCCGCCAAGCGCGATCAATTCGTCATGCGTCCCCGATTCGCAAATGCGTCCTGCCCCGAGGACCACGATGCGGTCGCAGTGTCGGACGGTGTCGAGGCGGTGGGCGACGATCACCGCGGTTCGCCCTTCAAGAAGGCGTTCGAGGGCGGCTTGGACACGGGTTTCCGAGACCGGGTCGATGGCCGAGGTGGCTTCGTCGAGCACCAGCAGGTCGGGACTGCGCACCCAGGCCCGGGCAAAGGTGAGGAGTTGCCGTTCCCCGTGTGACAACCGCCCCTCGTCGACGGAATCGTGAAGGGCAAGGGGCACGCCGAGGGAATCGAGGGCGGCGGTTGCGGCTTCGGGGGGGCCGCCAAGGTTTTCGTGGACGGTGCCGGGCATCAGTCGCACGTCTTGAAGCACGAGGCCGATGCGGTCGCGCAGATCGGCCAGAGCGAGGTCGCGAAGGTCGATGCCATCGAAGGTGACGCGGCCTGCGGTGGGGTCGCGAAACCGCAGCAGCAGGTCGAGGACGGTGCTCTTGCCGGCTCCCGTGGGGCCGACGATACCCAGCCGGCTCCCCGCCGGAATCTCAAGGTCGAACCCCTCGAGGACCGAAGTGCCTTCGACGTAGTGAAACCCAACGTCCTCAAAACGGATGGCCTGGCGGAGTCCGGGCCACGGCTTGGGATGGGGAGGGTCGGCGATCGTTCGGGGTTCTCGCAGGAGTTCGTCGATGCGCACGGCAGCGGCCCGCGCTTGTTCGAGCGTCGCGAGCTGTTGGGACAGGCGCATCAGTGGGTGGAACATTTGGCGGAGAAACCCGATCGCCATGGCCAGGGCGCCGACGGTGACCTGGCCCGCGGCGACCAAGGTCGCGCCCCAGGCCAAGATGGTGACGATGCCGAGCGAGCGAACGAGTCGGGCCGAATTGAAGAACCACACCGGCTGAAATCGCGACCACCCATCGGCGCGCCGTGCAGCGGCGATCGCTTCAGCGGCGCGTTCGCGGGCCCAAGCCTGTCGTCTAAGGGCGCGCAAGGCGGGCATGGCGATGACGCTTTCGGCCAGGATGCCGGTGAGCCGTGACACCAGACGGCGGTGGGCGAGGAACGCGGGGGCGGCCACGCGTCGAAAGAGGATGAGAAGCGTCCCAAACACCAGCAAGATGGCCACGACCGGCCATCCCAACCGACCGGCTTCAGCAAACACGATCGTCACCATCGCGACGACCTGAAGCATGTCGGCGGGAATTGCGAACACGACCTCGACGAGCAACACACGCAAGGCTTGGACATCGCCTTGCACCCGTCCCACCAACGAGCCGCTCGCGACGCGGTCGTGAAGCTGTGCGTCGTGGTTCAGCAGGTGGTCGAAGAGCTGTTCTTTGAGGTCCTGCAGGGCATCTTGGGCCGCGATCTCGAGGACGACCCGCGAGGCCCAGGTGGCAAGCCCCGCCCCGCAGACGGCGAACAAAAACCACAGCGCTCGATTGGCCAGGCCGTCTCGGTCTCCGTTCGCGAGGTCGACATCGATGGCCTGGGCAACGAGCCAGGGTCCGGCGAGGGCGAGCAACGCGGCACATGTCGATCCGACGAGCCCAGCCACGAGCATCGGCGCGCGCGGTCGCAGCACCGGCCCGAGGCGCATCAGCGGGGCCGCCATCACCACCTCCCGCGGAGGCGATATCACGGCCGAACGCATCCTACGGGCCTCGCTCAACCATAGTTGACCGAACGCAATAGCCGTTCGTCGCCGGTCGACGCGACGCCCTCGAAGACCGGATCGACCTCGCTCCATACCCTCCAGAAGTCCTGGTCGGAGTGGTCGGCGAGGAGCCGCGCAGTGCGTTCTTCGAGGCCCGCGACCCGTTTGCCCTTCCACAACTTGTCGGCGAGAGCCACCAGGATCGGTTCGAGTTCCTTCTGCTCGGTCCACGCAGCGTGCAGCCATGCATGTCGGGCGAACCGTTCGGGCACTCCATTCTCGAGTAGAAGCCGGTGACCATCGTGCTCGTGCTCGCAACCGCCGCCGTGCATCTCCGCCGGGTGCAGCGTCTTGCCAACATCGTGGAGGGACGCTCCGACAAGGACCTCGGTCCGGTCGAAGCGACCAAGCCCAACGGCTGACAGACCGTCGCAAAGCTCCGTCGCGGCTTCTACGACGAGCCGGTGGTGTTGCACCAAGTGAGGGACCGCACCGAGTTCAACCAGGAGCGCAAGGGCTTCTTCGACAGACGCAAGGTCACGCTGTGGCATTGGATGACTCCGGGGCCTCGTTGGCCATACTTGCTGATTCGTTGCTCATAGCTGTGAACTACGCTGGACGAACCGCCGTCATCAGGAAGATCGGATAGGTCCGGTTGTTCTTGTCGAGCGCTCCGGCATCCGTGAATTCCACGTGGATGAATCCGGCTTCGGTCGCCAGTTCTCCCAACGCCGCCCGGTCGAACCCCGCATGGTACACCCCCTCCATGCCGGCGGGGTGGAAGGAACCGTCTTCGGCATCGAGGTCGGACAGTGCGATGCGCCCGCCAGGCACGAGATGGTCGAACAGGCTCTTCATCAAGGCACGGGTGTCGCGCACGTGGTGCATCGCCATGGCGCTGACGACAAGATCGACGCGCACCTCGAGCGGTTCAGAGAGGATGTCCTGGCAATGAGCTTGGACCTTGCCCCGTAACTCGGCCTTCGTGGCGAGCTGGGCCAGCATCGCCTCCGAGACATCGACGGCGTGAAGCGTCGCGACCTCGTTGGCGATTCCACTGCCGATCAGACCGGTACCCGCTCCGAAGTCCATCGCCGTTAGCTCGGGGCCGAGCGGCACAGTCCTTCGGATCGCGCCGATCACTTGCGTCGAGATTTGGACCTGGAGTGGCTGCTGGTCCCAGTCGGCGGCACGTTCTTCGAAGAGATCCCGTTCGGCCATTGCGCCCTCCACTCGTACTGCCCGGTCCATACCCGATTGGCCAAGGAATGGTTTCTGGGCGGTGCTGCAGGCACGAAGGGATGAGAGAGTTGGCTTCGCACGTTCGAAGATGTAGCGACCCGCACATCCTGTCAGGTTGAAGGGGTGGATTCGGTGAATGCAATGAGTCGACGAAAAGCCAACTGTTTGGCCTATCCTTGCCACGACGGCTTCAAGGCTCCCACGACGGGAACAACGAGAAGTGGGACGGCTGCCGAGACGACTGTCAGCAGATTGGCGGGTGGACAATCGTCTGGAACTGAGTCCTCTGCAGCGAAAGCAACAAAGTTGTTGAACGGTTGTAAGGCTGCTGACGCCATCGAGAGGCCTACTCGTCGATGGCGTTGACATCGATATGCAGATCCTCATCCTCGAGCCGGCGGAATCGATGGTAAGCGGCTTGTCTCACGACGAATGCCCCCAGCAAAAGGGGAAGGGCGTGCGCCACGCTTTGCGTGAACTGGACGACCCCTCCCACCAATAGAAGCCATGACAGTCCGTGCAGCAAATAGCCCGAGCGATGACGCTGCTTCTGTCGCGCGTCCTGTTCATCAGGGTTCAAATCAAATCCACTCATGACGAAATCCTCTGCATGGAACGATTCAGTGCTTCAACCGTAGACCGGGGTGTCCCCCATCGCATCATCGAAAGGCGAGCCTACTGGTAGGAGCCCAGTGCAGCAGTACCGCTCGCTGGGATTTGCGCGGGGGGCGGCCCGTAAGGGCCGTTCCTGCCGCTACCACCCCGCCGAGGGCTTTCTCCATCATTGACCAACCTGGCCGGTTCCTGGGACACGATAGGGACATCGCTTATTGAGGACGTTCTCTAGGCAAAGTTTGCCTTCGTTCGCCTCTGACGCTGTCGGGGCACCTGGCGGTTCCTGTCGTGTCGAAACATGAACCGGAATCCAGGCCTGTATCCACGAGTCGGTCGTTCGGACTCGGGACGTCTGGTGTTGGAGGAAGCTTGCACTTGAACGTGCTGATGGTGTGGAGCGGTTACCTTTGGGGGCTGCTCGGATGTGAGACATCGCCCGAGGGGCCTGTCGAGTTTACCCCTTGCATAAACGCAGCCTCTCTGATTTCAAAGGGTGGTGGCGCGATTACGATTATTGAGGGAGACCATTTTGCCGAGTTCGCTGCACCGGTAGCAATCATGATTGGAAGTCCAAGGCTTTCGGCTAGCTCCTGGCCGAAAAGCGTCTTGACTGCAGTGCATCGGTTCACGGAGGCAACATGACGGGACGCGTCCTACTGTTGGCCTGGGTTGCTGCATGTCATACGCCATCGTCCAAGCCGAATGGCCCCGAGTCGCTCGACACAGGCTCTATGGATGAAGCTCGCACCCATGCCCTGGCTGGGCCTGTAGACCCCACAGGAGCGTTGCCCGCTCTTACAGGTAGCCTCGACTCGGAGGATACCGGCGGTGGGTGTACGACGTTGTTGGAGGCGGGATGGACCGAGGATGTTTTCTCGGGAACGTTCGTTGCCGACCAGGATGGATTGTATCGCTTCCAGGTAGAGCGCTCCGATGTGCTTCTCACGCTCATGGATCGATGCGGCGGCGACGAGCTGGTGGAAGCGGAGACCGGCGAAGCCATCGAACTCCGTTTGCTCGCGGGTGAGCCCATCGTGGTTCGGACCAGCGAAACGACCGGTTTGTGGGTAGAGGCGGTCGAACATGCACCTCTCACGGTTCCGGAGGTGACGGAGCGGGTTGAGCGAATCTCGACGGGGGGGCGAACCTGCGTCACTCCGGAAACCGTGGTTTCCGAACTCTCATGGACGCTGCGCGGTGATGCCGGTGACCAAAACCTCCTCGGGATGACCTCCGCGTGCTCCGGTGAGGTGGTGGACGCGATTGTCTTCGACGCTCCACGTGCCGGAGAGTACGTCTTCGACACCGCGGGGACGGAGTTCCCCAGTGGCGTCAGCGCACACCCCGATGCCTGCACGGATGAACTCGCCTGTTCGGAATGGGGTTTTGGTGCCGAGGCGGATGACGGATCTCTGCAACTGAGCCTCGACAAAGGCCAGCGCATTGTTTTGGCCATCCACCGACAGGACCAACCTAGTGCACGGGATGGCGACGGATATCTCCTCAACATCGACCTTCTGGCTGACCGTGAACAGGATTGCCTGTTGCATCGTGACGCCGATGGAGATGGCGACATTGGCTGCCAGGACTTTGACTGTACGGCGGAACCGCAGTGCGCGGCGGAGCGGTCGTATGCGGAGAGCGCAGACCCAAGCTGTTTGGGGTCCGCCGCCTGCCGGAAGGATTGGAGTGCCGCCCGTCGTGGTCGAGTCGCGGCTCGAGAGCTTGCCGACCTCGGTCGGATTCAAGACAAACGGCGAAAGGCGGGGGTGGAGAGGAAAACGCAGGTCAGTCAGCAAACTCCGCCGAATTCACCCGAAGGCGATCCCCCCACTCCTCCGACACCGAATGGGTCGCACACCTACGCCAAGGTGTTGAGTTGGGCAGGCCCAGACCGGGCGGCTCCTGAACCCGAGTGGGTCATTGATGATTACGCCGCAATGTATATGGGTGGCTACCCCATTTCCATGGCGTTTGAGTTTCCGCCTGCCCCAAACGACCTTTCCCCATCGGTCACGGTGAACCACAACCATCGATCGGGTTCCAGGGAAGTTGGACAGGCCTTTTCCCTCACGGTTCCGGGACCGGTGCTTCGGACGTCGGAGGATGGCCAACCTGCCAACCATACTGCTACGGACCGCTATACCTTTGACGGTGTCGAGTTTGTGCCAACCTCGCGGGGGTATGAGCCCCGACGTCGGGACGGAAGGGTTGCCGTCCACGACACGCAGGACAACAGCTGGGTCCTATACTATCCATCGGGAACCCAAACGATCTACGGCACGATGTCGGTCGGCGGGCCGACCCGTGGTGCGAAGGTGTCCCTCTACGAGCACGGTGGTCGCGTCCAGCCCGACAACGGAATCTATCCGACCGACGCAGCCATGGACGATAGCTTTGATGATTGCGACCGGTATGATGGTGAACTTTGCAATACCGTCGCCTGGTATCCTGCGGTTACGCTGGATCCATTCGGAAACGCCATTCAGTATTACTGGCGGAAAGCGGCGTTGCCGAATTCTACTCCGTCAACGGACGCCTATTGGTGGAGTGACTCACGGACCCATGTGATCGACCACATCCAGTACGGTGAGAACCTCAGGGAACGGGTGCAATTCGAGTGGCAAACTCGAGACACGCAGCGGCTCAGCTTTTCCCTCGGTGTTCCGCAGTACCGGACCGAGCGGTTGCAGGCGATTGAGGCTACGAGTGATGGCGTCTTCTTCAGCCGCTACGAGTTTAGCTACACCGGCGATGATTACCTCGATCGGGTAGAGCAAACCGGGCCTGGAGGAAATCCTCGTCAACTGGTCCAGTCCTTTGAGTACAGTCCTTCTGAGCCGGTGACGTACGGAACGGCCCAGTCCTTCGGCGGGGCACCGTTCGACCTTGATCAATCCACGGACTTCGATTTTCAAACCTGGAACGACGAAGAGCATTGGGCTGCCCTTCATGTCGTTGATCTCAACGGTGATGCACTCGATGATTTGATTGTCGAATGGCATGATCGCGCGGCCACGAACGGCGCTGATCATTTTCAAGGCTATACGGGGACATATGGGGGCTTCTCCGCCTGGTCTGGAGATGCGGAATACAAACTCAACGAGCTGACTACCGGCCTCAAAGCCGATATCGACGGTGATGGTTGCGCAGACACCATCGATGTTGAAACCAACACCTGGACGAATTGCGAAAACGAGGATCACCCCCTCGGGTTTGATGACATTCTGTGGTCCGATTGGGAAACTGAGACCGGCTTTACGTACGCAGCAACAGGTGAATTCGCACATCGCCCTTGGCATCTCGTGGATGTGAATAGCGATGGCCTGGCCGATTTGGTGCTGAATACGTTTATGCGTTGGGAAGAGGCCACGACCTGCGAAAATCTAACGGCATGCGACCGTTGGCTACCCCGAAGCCATGATCCACAAGGTGGGGACCCCTCTGCCCTAACGAATGCAATTGTGTCGAGGATCTATTGGGGTGATGGCTATGGCGGGTTTGTGGACTCTGGCCTGGAGGCGGGGGGCCCCCCGTTGTTGATGGAGGCTCCGCGCCCGGCCAACGATGCCACCGTGGAACGCGATCGGACCCTCTATAGCTTCTGGTCATTGATCCCCCTCAACCGTCGCTTTCGGCACCTGGTCGCCTCTCGCGCGCCCTCGCCCGGCGGCGGCTCGTTCGACCTTGGATTTAGCCAATACGAGGGAGAGTTCAGCGGATTTGCGCTGTCGCCTTACCAGGTCACCCTTACCGAAGCGATGGGCGATGGGATTGCTGATGTGCAACATACCCACGACTACCAAGCGCCCTCTCAGGTTCTCGGGATAGACCGAACTCATCAAGGAGACAGCTGCCACGAAGAAGGGAAGCTGGTGGCGTTTGGCGACTTCGATGGGGATGGTTTCGCCGATCTGGTCCAGCTGGACACGACGGCACGAGGGGTTCCTGATTTATCGGTGCGCCACAGCGAACTCACGAAGGTGCCTGGGCGCCTTAGCAAGATCACCTACCCGAACGGGGGCACGGTCGACCTGACATGGGGCTTCTCAGCTAGTCCCACGCACAGCAATCCCGACCTCCGACAGAATCTCGAAGTCCTTGAGAGTGTGACGGGACCCAAAGGCACCGTCGAGCTTCGCTATGGGAAAGGCTACACGGGTCCTGACGGCTTCGGAGGATTCGGTGTCGTCGAGGTCAAGCAGCGCGGCATTCTGGAGCGATTTGGCTACTTCACGACGCCCGCGTTGGCAGGCCAGTCCTTGTTTCGAGCCCGTTACCGTTCGGATGGTAGCCTCGAACAAGCTGAAGTCAGTGTCTACGGAACTGAACCCGCCAATGGGCCTCGGTTTCTTTCCATCAACCACGATTCGGCAGGTGATGGAGAGTCCTTCTTCAATCCCTTGGTCCGGTTCTGTCAGTTCGAGAATGCAGATGAAACAAGGGATGTTGATGAACTGATGGAGTTCTGCTGGGGGATTGGGCTCGACAACGATTACCAGCCCTCGCGGTCCTCGATCTATGCCGTGGCTGGGTTGTGGCCGGCACCCCCTGAAGCGGAGAATCCAAGTTCCACCGATCCTGCGGCGTTGGCAGCCGCGGCATGGGACCGACAGCGGGTAGACCTGAATCATCTCGAGCAGGAAGGGTTCGAGAACCGATTCGTCGTGGATGGAGATTCGAGCTGGCTTCCGACGGGACTAACCTTTGCAGATCTTGCGAATCCGGCTCCGGATGATGTGAGCTATGCCGCCCTGCGCTCCACGGAAAGCTACGAGAATCAGCGCCCGACCGAGGCAGCAAGCGATAATAGTACCACCGCTTACGTCACGTCCTATAGCTACGATGCTGCAATTCAACGGCCCACATGGGAGTACCAGTACCGTGATTGGCTAACCGACGACGATGATGGAACTACCGAAACCATTTTCGGCGCGGTGGGGCACGCAGACTGGCCCTTCCTCTTTCGACTTGAGACAAAACGAAACTACTACGGCATCGGGCCAGTTGCGCCGCGATCAAGCTCGAGCTGGTCTGGTTGGTCAGCCAATAGCGCCTTCAGCCGTCCGACGTTCGAAACCAACTGCGGAAAGGTCCCGGGAAGTTGCTCTCAGGTCACCCGTTCCTTCGCTTCGAATGGTGAACCCACAGGCGAGACCCGCCACTATGCAGATACCCCAAGCCCCACGTACACCCGAACCTTCACAGATTGGTGTCGCGACCTGACCATCACCAACCCCGTTGGTGAACAGACAGTGGTGACGATGGACGGTCGGTGTCGGCCGACTCGGATGGTCGATGGTGCAGGTGAGACGGGCTTGGACTATCTCGACACCTTCGGGACAGATGTACGAGAAGAGAAGCTCTCCGGAGCGCCGTTGGAGCCGGGTATGCCAGCCGGGACGGTGCACATCCGGACGACCTCATCGCCGAGTGAATCCCGGATCTTCAACGAAACGCTCGGAGTGTTGACCACGGAGCGTTTGGATGGCTACGGGCGGCCGATCGCCGTTGAGCGTTGCGCCAGTTCAAACGGGCACTCGTGCTCGGGGCCGATGACCTCCGCATACCGTGGTTACTCGACCGATGGCGACTTGGTGATCAGTGCCCCCCCTGCCTTCGCGGGCGAGCCGGTAGTCGCAACGCGTTCGACGTTCGACGGCGCAGGGCGTGAGATCATTCGGGACGATCCTGCAGCCAATGCAGACATGCCAATCGAGTATGTTCCCACCTATACGTACCATTGGCCCGGGCGAACCATTGACCGCGGAGTAGTGTCCGTATCGGACACCGTCGTTTCAAGGATCGAGTGGTCGACCATGGGTTCCAGCACATGGGTTGAGAACGACCTAGTGCATCAGTCGATCGACAATGCGGATGGGCAGCCCATCGAGAAGACCGAGGACGGAATCACTGCCGTGTTCGGCTACGATGCATCCGGCTTGTTGTCTCGGAAGAGTATGGCCGATTCTGCAACCTCCGTCCGGCCAGATGACACGTTGGCTCCAATGCAATGGGAGCAACGGTTTGAGTACAATGACGCTGGGCAAGTAAAAGCCATAATTCAGCCGGACAATACGAGAGTTGCTTCACTGTACGATGCGATGGGACGCAATCTAGAGCAAGTCATTTATGACGACGTAGGTGTTCTCGTTGCCACATTGTCTTCAACGACCTACTCGAGAGACGCGGCGGGTCGCCAAGTTGAGTTCCATACCGACATCTCCGGAGGATGGACGGAAACAACCTTCGATGGCCAGGGCCGTGTGATTCGGAAGAAGAATTCGCTGGACCATGTGACACTATTTCACGCGCCGGTTGCGGGTGGGAACGGTCGCGCAATCCACCGGACGATTCGCTTAGACGGTGCGCTTGAGCTTGAGGAAGAGCGTGTCCTCGACGCGTTTGGCAACGATGTCGAGGCGGCGGTCCCCGGTCAGGGGACGACGACTCGAACCTTCGATGGGCAAGGTCGTCTGCTCACGGAAGTCGATGCGGATGGAGCAAGGCTCGTCTGGAACCCTGTTTACGCTCATAATGGTGAACTCCTCCAAGAGCAATTGGGAGATTGGGTTACCGCGCGACACGAGTATGACCTGAGTGGTCGTCTCACGCGGAGTGAAACCGTTGATGGTGTCGTGACACTGGATTACGACCACCTGGATCGGATTGTTCAGCGGCGGTACGGAAATCCGTCAAGTCCAGATCAAAGCGAGCACTTTACTTATGATGGAACCTCCGAGCGAATCACGGGAACGGCGATTCATGCGAGCGGGCAGCCTCAGTCTCGGCAGTATCAGGTGGAGTTCGATAGCTGGGGCCGTGCCTGGCGAACCGTAGGTCCCACAGGGGTAGAAAACTTCACCTACTTGGATGTCATGGGCCGTCCACGCATCGCAGAAGATGGGACGGGCTACCAGCGGATCACTCGGTACGATGAACTTGGAGAGGTCGTCTTTGCGGAGTCGGCGGGCCGAAACACCCTCGCAACACAGAGGGTTCGGTCAGCCGGACAAACCGAAGTCATCACGACGCATGCGGATGGCACCCAGGAACGAGTGGAACTCGATTTTCTGGGACGACCCGTTCTTCAGTTGGACGCCGCCGGAGCGTCGAGAACGTTCACGTACGACGGTACGCGGTTGGTCTCGACTCAGATGCAAGGTTCGAATGGCGACACGGTGCGGATGGAGTTTGGATATGACGCTCATGGGCGTCAGAATCTAGAAGAAGGTCCGTTCGATCCGACCGTTGCGAATCCCCTGAAGCCAAGGACGACCTATACGTATACCGCGGCTGGTCGCCAGGACACCGTTTCTTCGGATGGAATGGAAACGGACTTCGACTATGGCACGCTAGATGGCCTGCCCACTTTCGAGTCGTACTTTGGATTGGAGCAGGAAACAACGTATACGTCCACCACGTGGGGTCTTGGTCCGCAGGTGGATGTTGTGGAGGTCCGGCCGACCGGCACGACCGATGAACGAACGACGACGTTTGACTACGATCATCGGGGCCGAGTGACATCCACCTTGGTTCAGGTGCCAAATGGAGACTCCGTTCTTCAGACCTCCCAGTTTGACGATTGGGGTCAGTTGGCGTCGACTCGGGCCGAAACCACGACCTCTGGCGTCACCGACACCGTTGAAACATCCCTGACCTACGACACACTTGGTCGGCTGACGCGTCGTCGCTTGAGAGTCAACGGTACGAATGAGGGAATGACACGATTTGGGTACCTCGATAATAATCAGCTATCCTACTACATTACCCCCTCGGGCGAACGGATCGACTACAACTATGGTCCTACGTTCGATCACGAAATCGACAGCATCACCCACGATGGGGCTGTACTGTTCACGGTGCTCACTCGTGACAACGTAGGTCGTCCCCTGACGGTGGAACTCGACTCCGGCAACGTGGCGACTCAGACTTACGACGCTGTTGGGCGACCGATTGAACGGATCGAACGCAATGGGGCGCAGGTCGAGAAGCGCGTGCTGATGGCCTACGATGGTCTAGGGCGACCAATCTCGGAGGCCCAGACCATCCTTGGTCAAACACATACGAACACCTACACCTACTACGGTCCAGGCTACCTGAAGCGTGAGGTCGTCGGAGTGGATGGCTCCATCCATGAATACACGGTGGATGCCGCAGGTCAGCGCACGGCGACCGATGTGACGGTGGGTGGCGTCACCACAACGACCAACCTCACTTACGCGAATGGACTCCTGGCTACCGTAGGTGGGAATCCGATTGTTCGAGATCCTTGGCTCGGGATTGTCAATAATCACGATGGCACGACGATCGAGCGCGACGCGTCGGGCGCGGTACGAAGGATTACCCGTGGCTTGTTGGGGCTAGAGCTTCTACGCGATGCACAGGGCCTCCCCGTTGGTCGTACGGTCGGCAGTTTCGGGCAACGGATCTCACACTGGAACCCAGGGAACCATGGTGCGCCGCCGCTGGAGGAGTCGTTACCGTCTGGCCAGTCGCTGGCCTTCGTTGAAGGTCCGGGAGCGACCCAACGTCTGTTGTTCAACGCGGCTGGGACGCTGATGCAATCCGCTACCCTGGATTACGATGCTTCGGGATCTGCGGCGAGCGAGGATTTGAGCGTCGTTCATCACGGAACCGTCTTTGGTGCGGGTGGTACTGCCGTTCCGACTACCGAGGACATCATCTCCTTTGCTGGAATGCAAGCGGTTCCTGGTTCGTCCTCATTGCACTTGGCGCGACATCGGCTCTATGACGCCCAAACCGGTCAGTTTGCATCGCCAGACCCCATTGGACTTGCAGGTGGGCGTCATCGGCTGTTGTATGCAAATGCCAATCCGGTGCAGTTCCAGGATCCTATCGGTTGGACGGCGGAGCCCTTCGAGGCCTTCTGTGAAGAAGGACCGAATCCGAACGCGGCGGTCGAAGAGCGGGAGCCGGTTCGTCGAGGCTTTGGTGCCGCCACCGTCGAACCA
The DNA here is from genome assembly GCA_039208735.1 of Myxococcota bacterium. GTDB lineage: Bacteria > Myxococcota_A > UBA796 > UBA796 > DRPG01. The sequence continues at coordinate 93,757 of JBCCQY010000004.1, forward strand.
CCGGAACCGGTCGAGTCGCCATCAGTCGAAGAAATGATTGGGATGCCCGCTGCGGAATTACCGAATGCACCACTTTCCTTCACCCGCCCAATCCCCATGCACTGCTCCCCGTGGTCGGTTGGGTGCAAGGCTGAGAATCGGCGCAGAAAAGCCGATTGGGAGGCAAAGACGTATGTCAAGCCTGATGCGAAGGCTCGATCGGAGGCTCGGACGGCGGCGCGGGTAAATAGAGTCATTGAACGTAGGATAGCTCGCGCTGACGTTCGAGCTGAACGCAGGCACAAACCCCGCAAGGCACGGGCCGAAAAAAAGGTTGAGGGCTGGAGTGATGCCAAAGTGGCGGCCAAGAAGGCAAAGTTGGAAGCTCGACTGGAGGCTGGCACACTAGGCACACGAGGCCAATACTTGCTCGCGGGAGCGCAGGCGAAGTGGCTGGAAAACGTCAAGCAGGCATACGAAACGGTCATGTGGCACAACGTCCTGGCCGCGATGCTCCCATCTAGTTCCGCACTTTCGCAAGCGCTCACGGAGGCGATTGAAGCCAAGGCCATGGGGCCTACCGAAATTGTGAATCAGTACCGTTGGAACAGTCCGGACTTCAGCGGCGGTGGTGAAGCGGACGCTTTTGAAGGACATATCGGCTTTTCCGACCCGATAGCTGTTGAGGTTGAAGAAGTCGCATACCTGGGACTGACTGGGAATGCTACGGACAATACGTTCTTCGGCCCAATGGACATCATGGTCGGTGAGACGCCATCAATATGGTTGCCGCCCCGTACCTACCTAGGCATTTTAATTCAGCTGTCACAGGTGGAAGGTATCGAAGGCCTGGTCTATGACCGTTATGGAGACAAGGACTGGCCGTTATTCACGGAGGAAGAAGCCGAGATAATCGAGCGGCTGGAAGAGTTGGGCTCCCACCCGTTCGATCTTGAGGGAGGTGACTATTACGTTTACTACCATTGCTGTGATGACCTTGATCGACCAACGTATTGGGGGATAACAAGCCGGATTGGATGGCGAGTAAGCGAACATAAGGCCGACTGGTCGAAGCCTGGTCCGTGGATGATTATCGCGACATATCCGGTCAGCGAAAGGACGGCCTTGACCATTGAGGCGAAAATGATTCGACTGCGAATTCGTGAGGCGATCGCCGCCGGATTTACGACGGAAAATCACTCAGTCAGGCATCAGTTGATCGCCGCTGGTTTGCTCAATAAGGATCGAGGGCTCGATCCGTCAAAGTGGAACTCTGCGACATTGCTCCACGTTCAGTGGAAGCAGGGACCCGTTTTCAATATCTCGAATCCTCAGTGGGACCTTATTGACGATTGAACTGGCTTACTAGGGGAACGCTAGATTCAGTGGAGTCCAGCTATTGAGGTAGGGCCCAAGGCGACCATGAAGTGGTGCTTCTGTCGAGCCTTGGGTCCTTTGGTGTTGGCTCTAAGGCTTCAACGAAAGCTGGACAACTTGGTGTCCATGATTGGAAGCTGAAATCTGGTCCCTGACGGCGAACGGGTCGGGCTCGAGCACGTCGTCGAAAACTACCCCCGTGCGGCCCGCTGGGCTCACTTATGTTAGGATTCCACTCACGTTGCGCTTCGTGAAGCCGCAGTGCGTCTCGGACCACCTCGCTCATCGACCTGAAGGAGCCGGACTCCACAAGCGAGTCCAGCGGACGCCGTAGGGCTTCCAGCAATCTCCATTACCCGTTGATGCCGTCCACAATCGATCGCGGCCACGGGTTCTGTCCAGAACGCAGTGCTGAGGGCGCTGCGTACATGAACGGCACGTTGGTGACCGAGGTGGTGGTCTCATTTGTGTTGAATGGAAGATGCGGGCCGACGCCTTGGTGGGTTTCAGGGTGAGCTGTCGTGCATCCAAAGGCGGTGACCAGAACGGTGAACTCGAAGCGTTCGAGTTGAGCACCTCTTAGATTTGGGTCCGACCGGTGACCGCCTCTTCGGCGGCCTGAAGGAACGTTCGCCCATCAACGAGGAGGACGTTGCCGCTGCGCGGACTCGCGAGCCCGAGTTTGAGAGCGGCCGGGACTGCGAGGGTCCTGCGGGTCAATCTCCCAACGCATCGCGACCGGCGGGTTCAGGAACGCCAGCGGCTCCGCGGCAGGGTTGATCGTTCCCTGGCCGGAGGCCTGCCCGCGGGGCCACCATTGGCGAAGGAGGGGACTCCGGCCGAACGCGTTGGCCGGACAACCCGCCAAGGGCTTCTTCCATCATTGATCAACCTGGCCGGTTCCTGGGACACGACAGGGACATCGCGCATTGTGGTCCTTCTCAAGGCAAAGTTTGCCTTCGTTCGCCTGTGTCGCTGTCGGGGGACCTGGCGGTTCCTGTCGTGTCGAAACATGAGCCGGAATCCAGTCCTGTATCCACGAGTCGGTCGTTCGGACTCGGGACGTCTGGTGTTGGAGGACGCTTGCGCTTGAACATCCTGATGGTGTGGAGCGGTTGTTTTTGGGGGCTGCTCGGATGTGGGACATCGCCCGAGGAGCCCGTCGAGGCTGCCCCTTCCACAAACGCTGCATTTCTGATTCCACCGGGTGGTAGTGGGATTACGAATATTGAGGGATCGGTGTTTTACGACGATTTTCGTCGGAGCGGTCGATTCTCGTTGCGGAAGGACCCGACCGGGGCGAACGGTACCCGGGTGCTGTTTCCAGGGTTTGGTACCGGTGAACACAACTATCTTGCTGCATACGACATGACGGTCAAGGTTTACGAAGTGGACCCCATCACCAATCCGAATACGAACTGCGTTACCCAGACCTTCCTTGGAACCACCACCGTCAAGGCGGACGGTTCCTTTCGTGTACCGGTGGATGACCGCGATCCATGCATGCTCGAAACCAACCGGATTCCAGACATCGCGGTCGAGATTTCACTACGGTACTGCGATGCCGACCGATGCTTAAGCGTACGTGAAGATGATGATACGCAGGGCGCTGGCACGGCCATCGGAGCCGTGCACGCACTTTGGCACCCGACCGCGAACCTGACGAATCCCGTCGAGATGCCGCCGGGCTCGCCCCCGCTGCCAAGGATGAACTTTCAGCTAAGCGACTACGACATGTACGCCATGGCTGCGGGGTTGTTTGCGTCTGCGGTGGATGTGACGCGCAAGTTCTACGTCGAGGCCGGGATTCATAGGGTTCGAAGTGAAGAATTTAGCACTGAATTTCCCGACAACGTAGGGCGCGCTAGCGTCAACGGGTTCGTTGCACACATGCCCATGCCCGATCCGAACGACCCAGATGTGGAGAAGCAATGGGTAGGCGGAGGAGGGCTCATGCACGAACTTGGCCACTCCATGCACTATGACGTCTGGGATCGAAGCCTTGGCGGGGGTTGCGGAGTTGGTCCACTTGACCAGCGGGGCGGCCCAGATGAGGATGGTTGGAACGCTGACTCTCGAGAATGGCCACTCTTGGCCTTTCGTGAGGCGATCGCCAGCTTCGTAAAGCGCGCGACTCTGGAAGGAGAGCCTTTAGGAGGCTGCGACTCGGGCATTTATGACGAGAACTCCAGTCCCGTTTCAGCCGGTCTCCAGCTGGTAGATGGGTTTGATGAGGATGACGCCGACGGCGATTCAAACCGGAGGGCGGTGTGCAATGCAGATCCCCTGCAGTACCCGGATGAGGCAGAGTCGGTCAGCTACCCGAGTGATGGCCAGTCGTACCAGCGAAACATCATCCGACTGCTGTGTGATTGGCTCGACACGGGGACGGACGACGACCCGGCGCTTCCCGGCCCCGGTGATGACATCGACAAGACACTCGCCCAGACCTGGAAGACTCTCGAGGACATGTGGGACCAGCGCCTGACGGGGGACGATTGTCTGGATGTTTGTGATTTCTTGGACTATCACGTACAGAACGAGATTGAGCCGCCTTGGGTCATGGGTGTGGCAGCGCACGAACTTGCCAAGGCAAAGGTGACCAACCTTGCCTTCAACAATGCGATCAGTTGTGGCGCTCCCGCCGCCGCGCCACCGATGGGGTGCTGGGCTCGTCCCGGGTCTGCTCCACCTCCTTTCGACTTTGAGTCCTGCTTGATCGACACCGGTGATGGCGTCTGGTGTTCCGGGGTTGGGCCCGCAGGCGAGGTGGCGATTGACTGTGAACCCTTCATGGGCACGGCCAGTAATAACGTCACGATGGTGGAAGGCTACGGAGCCCCGGGCGACATTGTCGTCTACGGAACCATCTCAGACGTTGGGGGCCCAAGCAACCAGTTCTGCTGTTTGTTTGATGCATCGGATACGTCTGGCGTGACCGACATCTACCTTGAAACGAATCCCGATGTGGCGTCTACCGACATCATCTCGCTGACATCGCTTGGCGATGATGTAGGACTACGAGACAGTCGCATTCAAACCTTCGGTGGCAACGACTTCATCTATGGCGGCCCCGGGGTCGATACTGTATTTGCCGGAGATGGCGATGACAGCCTGTTCACTTATGAAGGCAACGACACGCTGAACGGTGGGGCGGGCACAGACCATTGCGAAGGTGGGGGAGGCCAGGACTTGTTCGTTGCCATTGAAAGCAACTTCGGCATTTTGCAGCCAACATGCTCCACCGGCCGAGGGTACGTCACGCTGCGACGGGATGGGGACATCATCGGGGGGGCTGTGGCGCGTGGTGCATGTCCTGGGGGAGGCGAGGAGACGCTCGATGGCTCCTCAGGCTACCCCGACAGCCTTACCGTCGAATGCGACTGGGGCGACACGTTGTCCATCACCTGTTCCTACAGCAATCCGGATGACCTCGTGCGCATCCATGTGGATGGCGTGTCCCAGCGCCAATGCACGTCCTCTCCTTGCACGCACTCGCTCGTCCTCGGAAACGATGCAGATGTGGCCTGCGTTTTCGAGGACTACGACTGAGTTAGCTATGCGATGGCCGAGCCTGCCTATCGGAAAACGCTCCTCGAGGCCCACTCGGGCTTGGGTGTGACGTGCGTCTTTCCGTTTGCGTTGCGCTTCGTGAAGCCGCAACGCTGACTCCGTGAGGTTTCCAGCCATTTCCATCACCGTTATGCCCCCAAGCTCGATGGTGGTCACGGGTTCGATCCGAAACGCGGTGGTGGGGGCATTGCGCGTATGGTCGACGGGGTTCAGGGTGAGCTGTCGATGCGTCCAAAGGCGGTGACCAGACCGGTGACCTCGAAGCGTTCGACAAAGCTCCCGTCCTCGAGCACCTCGTAGATTTGGGTCCGACCGGCGAACGCCTCTTCGGCGGCCTGCAGGAACGTCCGCCCGTCAACGAGGAGGACGTTGCCGCTGCGTGGACTCGCGAGCCCGAGCTCGACGAGTGGCCGGGACCGCGAGGGGTCCTGCAGGTCAATCTCCCAACGTATCGCGACCGGCTGGTTGAGGAACGCCAGCGGCTCCACGGCAGGGTCGATCGTTCCCTGTGACTCGTCCATGGCTTGCGTGTAGGCTTTGCCTTCCGAGACGATGAATCCAGTGGAGGGATGTCCGGTCAGCGCGACGAGATCGAGTTCGGGTCCTGCATCAAAGGCGGTCTCTCCCGGCGGAATCCGCAGTACGCACGTCGGGGGAATCGTGTCGTCGAACCAATGCAAGACCAGGTAGTTGTCACCCAGGACGTAGATCGATCCATCGTCGTCCTGGGTGATTCCCGCGAAGGTCCCCACACATCGGTCGTCTTCGAGAACGGTTTGGATCGTGTCGGTGGTTGTGTCGATGACGACGACCTGTATGCCGCGAAACAGCTGGTTGGTGGCAAAGTCATACTGCTGAACCGCCGCAAAGAGTAGACCATCCCGAAGCACGCCAGGGTCAATAGCCGGCGTGAGGTTCTCCTTGACGATGGGCGACAAATCAATCGAGTCCTTCACGGTTACGGACTCGGGATCCCAGACAAAGGCTGCGGGTACACTGCCGTCGAACAGGTAGGCCTTGTCATTGGCGACAAAGTTGTTGCCGAAGGGAATCGTCGTCAGACCCGCATTGGCAAAACTCAGGCGCTCGGAAGGCTCCAACGTACCGTCGTTTCGAGGAAACCACTGTTGAATCACCGGCTCTTCTCCAGAACCGGTGAACAGCCGCCGACCGTCCGAGAACACGCGGGCATTGCCGGGAAGCTCCACCGCCTCGCTCAGATCGAGGAGCGCGAAGTCGAGATCTTTGCGAAGCTGCAGGTAAGATGTGCGGCCCTCTGGGGTGGCCACCGTAGTCTGAATGTAGATCCAGGACTCGGCGCTTTCGTTGGGCCGGGTCGGCTCCGGTTCCGAAGTGCAAGCTGCGGCGAAGAGAATGATGAGCACGAGATCTCCAAGACGCGAAAGACCCCTATCGTACCGGCCATAAAGTTGAAAATGATTTTCATCTTCATTAATGGATTCGGACTCCAGCACGGGGACGGAGGAACATTGAGGCTCGCAATTTCGTTTTGGACGCTCTTGGCCTGCACGGGTGGTACAGACGACGCGGTGGAGTCCCGTTCTGAAGACACCGGGCCAGGCGACGCTCGCGAGACCTCAGCCACGGCAGAGACGGGGACCCCGTATACGGCTGCGCCCGACTCTATCGACGTCGAGCTGCGCGTGGTTCACGCTCTTCCGAAGGCCGGCCCCGTCGACTTGTGCATCGCACCGAGTGCGGATGACCCTTTTGAAGGGCCTCTTCTCGGGGGTAAGGGTGTCGCGTTCCGCGAGGGTACGGTGCGGCAGACGACAACGGTGTCATCGTCGGCCCGCCTTCGTTGGGTTGCTGCGGCGAGCCCGGACTGCGAGAACTCCATCGGTGATGATGTCGCCCTCGAAGGAAATGCCGGGCCGAGGACCGCGGTATTGCTCGCGCCTGCGTCCGAGACCGACGAACCCACGACGCTGCTTCTCGACGACGAGACGGTGGCCAAACCGAATCCTGGTCGGTTCTACGTGAGATTTTTGCACGCTGCGCCCGGCGTGGACCCGTTGAGCGTCAAGCAGGGAGGCTGTGCCATCCCGTTCGCCGCCTTTGAGAGCGCAGCCTTCGGGGAGCCCGCCATCTCGGCCAACGACCAGGCGCCGTGGTTTTCAGCCTCGGTGACGTCCGGATCCGATCGGTTCGTAACGGACATCGTGGTCTGCGATGGACCGACCGAACTCGTGCGTCTCGAGCAGCACGCGTTCCTCGGCGGGCAGATTCAGCTGCACGTGCTGACTGGCGATGCGACGACCCCCTCGACCTTAGACCTCACGATGTGCATAGACACGGCATCCGAGCCATGTACGCGGCTGCTCTGACACTCGGTTCGCTGACGCTGGCCCGTTCCCCCGTGACGCAAGCGCTGATTGCCGAGCGACCTGCCTGGTTCGATGACGCGAAGCTCGGTGGGTCGGTGACCATCGCGCAACTGCTGGAGCACACCGCCGGGCTGCCTGCGGGGCGGCTTGTCGACCATGGCAACGCGGCCCCTGATGCACCGCCCTCGGCTGCGGTGGACCGCATGGTTCCGATGTCTCTGCGATGGCCTCCGGGTCGACGACTCGAGCCGCTTGGAGTTCGAGACAGCGACTACCGGACGAGTTTGAGGGTCGCGCCCAGTCACGACCAGGCTGGTCGTCGGTTGTCCATGTGGCGCACCGATCTTCGACCATCGGGGCGCCCTCGTCACCGTTCCGACTCCGCACGCCGCCGGTCATCGTCACCGCCCCGGCCGATGCGCACATCGTTCACCAATCCCAACCGATGGTCGCGAGCTTCCTCGGCGTACCGACGGGCCCATGCCCGCCACGGCTGGAACTGCAAGACCGATCGGAAGTGTTGGTAAGCGTGTTCCCAGTCCTCCTCCGCCCGGGCCGCCTTGCCGTCGCGCCACAAGGCTTCCCCGATCGGACCGCCAATGCGCCGCAAGGTGGGGTGATGGTGGTCCCACCGGTGGGCCTTCGAGAGGGCCTCGATGGCGGCGGCGCGGTCGCTGGGCCAGTGGGATGCCGCCAGCTGGGCCCAACATGCGGCCAGGGTTCCGCGGTCTTCCGCACGGCCAGGCCGGCTTGCATGCCACGCCCAGTCGGTTGGTCGCTGGCGTTCGATCCAGACGAAGGCGACCTCGGCGCTGTGACACTGCATCGCTTGGGCGTGATCCCTAAGGTGCTGGCGGGTGGCCTGGATGCTCGGCGCCACCTTGGTGACCGGCACCACCAACGGCTTGAGCCCGACCGCCTGGTCTGCGATTTCGAGTTGCAACGTGTACGAGGTTCCCGCCTGGAGTTCCGAAGGCACGTCGAGGGCCCAGCGATTCCGGAACACCTCGTCTGCACGCACGTCTTCGGGAGCGAGCCAGCCGTAGCCGAGCGGTCGCTTCCAGCGCGTGATCTCGCGGTCGCCCTGGTGCAGCGTGAGGGTGACCGAAGGGGGCGGCTCGGTCAGCTGCAAGGGCACTTCGAGGTATCCGGGCTGGCCGGGTACCCACGGGCCCATCTGGACCGGCCCCAGCGCGACGCCGTCCGCCACTTCCCGAAGCGGAACCTCGCCTTGGGGGGCGACGACGACCGAGCGGTGGACGAAGACGTCGCCAAACGGTCGGCCCGTTCGTATGTCGGTGTAGGGCGGTAGCGCGATGTAGTCGCCCCGCTCGAACGCTGGGTAGGTCCGGAGCCCCGAGTGCAGCGCCCACCACCCGGACACAAACGCGAACGTGGGTTGATGCTCCTCGTAGACGTATTCCTCGATGAACGATCGTTGCTGGTACCAATGCCGCGCCATCGGAATGTCGACGAGCATCCCCATGTCGATGGAACGGTAGTCGGGGGCCCACCACAGATGGGCGCCCTGATCCACATCGATGGTGGTGACCGGTTCGGTCCAAAACGCAGTGCGGAGGGCGTTGCGCGTGTGGTCGACGCGTTGCTTGACCGAGGTGGTGGTCTCGTTCGTGTTGAATCGCAGATGGTCGAAGGTCTGGTGCAGCCCAGGGACCATCCACGCCCCGACCAGCACGCTCGCCACGAGGAACGTGGAGTCACTCCATCGGTTGGCCGTCCTCGGGAGCGCGTCGAGGGCGCGGGTGAGGCCCACCGCGACGAGCACCGCCAGGGGCACTGCGATGAGGGACAAGAACCGGTACGCCCCCATCCAATCCCCGTTGGCCCAGATGCTGAAGAGTAAACCGATGGCCACGGCGTGCCCGCAGAGCACCGTCGCCCGAGCGCCGGGCGTTTTGAGACCCAGCAAGGGCAGACCCAGCCATAGCGCCACGATGGCAAGCAAACGGAAGACGAGGAAGGCCTCGGGAGCCGTGGCCGGCAGCCCGGGGAGGGACGGCAGGCCGGTGAGCCCCTGGAGGTTGGACGGCCACGGCCATAGCAGCATCAACAACACGACGCCGGTGAGCCCAAGCCCGATGCGGGCAGAGGGGCGGGTGGGGCGTCCCGTGAGGCCAAGCACGTAGAAGGGCACGTAGTACAGGTGCCAGAGCCGCGTGGACCACTCCTGCACCTGGGTCCACCCACGACTCGTCCAATCGAGCGGCACCACGCCTCGGCTCGCGATTTTGGCGTAGAAGGGATTGGGGAGGGGCCAGGCGAAGTACGCCAGGCGCCCGAGTTCGAGCACCACCGAGGGCAACAAGACGATGGCGGCAAAGCGGAGCGCCGGTGCAAGGCCCCGACCTTGTTGCCAGCCGAACACGGCCAGCCAGGTGCCGGCCATCGCGGTGTAGGCGAGGCCTTCGGGGCGCGTCCACACCAGCAACAGGCCGGCGAGGGCAGCTCCGGGAAGCCCGCCGCGAGGTCCGGACTCCTGCACCACGCGGTCGAGGAGCACGGCAAGGAGAAAGCAAAATAGGCCGTTCTCTAGGCCACTGGCGCACCAGATGGCGAACTGGGGATTCAGCGCCAGCACGATGGGCGCAACGAGCGCCCCGTCTCCCGCGTGATCAGGGAGCGCCGCCTTGGCGAGCCGCCAACTGGGGACCAACGCAGCGATGCCGAACGCCATGCCGAGTGGCTTTGCGACACTGAAGCCATCGAGACCCACGGCCTGAAACACGGCCAGGAGCAACACCCAAGTGGGGTCGCTAAACCCCTCGATCCGCTCGCCGCCTGGCCACGGCACCACTCCTTCGCCAGCCACGAGGTTCCGGGCGTAGGCAAAGCAAATGGCGGCATCATCGATGAACCAGCCGGCACGCGCGGCCTGGTGGAGCACCACGACGACCGCACACAAAAGCAGGACGACGATGGTGGCGTGGCGCTGACGCAGCTCGGCCCAGAGCATGACCGGCTCGGTAACCCACCCGGGTCAGTGCCGGGGTTCTCCGGGCTCGGCCAGGACGCGCGGCAGCACGATGGAGCCGATGGTCGCGGCAAGGGCCGTGTGGGTGGCCGCTTTGCGGCTATCGTCGACGTGAACCCCAAACGTCAGCTCCCACAGGCCTTCGTGGGTGCGAATTCCGAGATCTGCGGCGACCGGAGGAATCTGACGGGTGGAGACCCCCTCGCTTCGCAAGGCCACGGGATGCGCATGAGCCAAGTTTGTGAATGCCGGTCGAATCCAGGTCGTGCCCTGGCCGTCGGCGGCTTCCCGCACCCGATCGCGGCGACTTCCCACCACGAGCCCTCCCTCCCGCGTCGCGATCCAGACGTCCGACTGTTCAAGGGCCACGTGCAACTCGGTGGCGGAGAGGCGCTCTGCCCCAAGACCGCCTCGGGACAGGGCTCGCTGGAGGAGTCGTCGCGCCCTTCGAGGCCCCACTGCTCGGCCGTCTGCCCGCGTGGCATCGAGGTTTGCGACAAAGCCAAGTCGGGGCTCATCGGCGAAGAACGCGACGGTGGTGCCATGGCCAAACCGCACCCGTGACAGCAGTTCGACCACGTCCTGCTCTTGCATTTGAAAGGTGGTGCGCAGGGTGGGGTCCAACAGCAGATCACCCAACGCCACGCCGATCGACATGAGCACGGCAGGCCGTTCTTTGGTGGAGCCGCCAATGGGGGCTTGCGGTGTCGTGGTGAGGGCCGTGGGCACGGGCTCATGGGTATGGAACAGCACCTTCGCAGGCGCCCCATCGGCCATGGGCAGATGGACCATGGCGGTGATGCGCGTCGGGTCGCGCCCTTCACTCTGGGCCCGCGCAGACTGCGGCAAGTCGCCATCAAACGTCAGGGCACAGCCTCCGTCGGCGTTGCTGCGTTCGACGATCGATCGGAGTGAGGTGGCGCCTCGGGCGTTCGGCACGCCCGCGCGAACCGTGAGGCGATGGTCCTGCCAGGCCACATCCACCAGATTGGGCGGAAGTCGACGTCCGCCAACGACAAGCCGACCCTCGTCCCATGAAAAGCGCTCTCGCATGGAGGCGTCGAGGCCCAACAGGGATGCAACCAGCACGTTGGCCTGGGCCTCGGTGCCCAAAAACCCCAGATCCACCACGATCTCGCGGTCATCGAAGATGAGCACCGACACACTGGCCTCGGGATCGATGCCTGCCCCCACCAGCCGGTCGGGGTTCAGGAACGACATCCAGGAGCCTGCGGGCGCCTGGGACGGATTGAACGCGGGAAGGGCGACCGTTTGCAGCAGATCGGTCATGGGGCCGATGGGGTCGCAGGAAACGGCCACCACCGGGTCTGCATCGACGTCTTGCATCAAACGGAGCAGCTCGTGCTTGGGGGAGGCAACGGCGGCAGCAACGAGCAAACCCTGCAGCATGGAATCCTCCGGGGCCGCGTGTGGGCCCCTCGAAGTGTGTCATCGGATCGATGACCGAACCGTCACAGCAGGTCCCAGGCTACATCCCAAGCATGCGGACCCGCTTTTCGATCCCAGTTTGGACGATCGCGTTGTGCCTCGGACTCGCTAGCGTCGTGGGTTGGGCGACGCAGCCGGCCACGGTTGCCTCGATGGCGACGTTCAACATCGAGAACTTTCCGCGGGACACCCGGCAGCCGAAGGCCGCCGCCGCCGTGATCGCGAAGCTGGATGTGCCGGTGGTTGCGGTCCAGGAGATCCGAGCGGGGGGGCGGTTGCTCGCTGCGGTGCGGGAGGCCTTGGGTCCGAGTTGGGTGTTCCTCACTCACACCGGGGCCGTCCATCGCGTGGGCATTTTGGTGGACACGCGTGAGTACGTCATCGTCGATGTGAAGGTCCACGACGAAGTTCGGGTGATTCGCGGGGGCCGGCCTGCCCTCGAGGTGCGCCTGCGCCACCGGTGGGGCTTCGCAACCCAGTCCGTCGTGGTCGTGCACCTGAAGTCGGGTCCGGGCGCGGAAGCGATTCGAAGGGCCCAGCTGCAGGCCCTTGCGAAGCAACTCGCGGGGCATCGTGGACCGTTGACGGTGCTGGGCGACTTCAATCCGGTCAGCGCGATCGACCGGCGCGATCTGGAGCGCTTTGCCCACACCACGGGACTTTCGTGGATCACCCGCAACCTTGGGTGCACCGCCTACTTCCCCGATGGGGAACGCTGCCGCGGGGTTGCGCTCGACCACGTGATGAGCGCCGCCCCCGGTCGGGCCAAAGCGCTTGGGGCCTGCGCGACGGTCGGGTGTGAGCCCGGCGATCGGTGCCCCCGATGGGTGGGAGAGGTCTCGGACCACTGCCCGGTGGTGTTCAGTCCAGATCGTCGTCTTCGTCTTCCCAAGGGGGAATGACGTCGACCACCACATCTTCCACGCCCACCCGATCCGGCGATCGCACGTCGTCGACCTCGTCGAAGTATCGTTGCGATACCGATTTCAAGTAGCGTTCAAGCTGACGTTTTGACGCATTTCCGGCGAACGCAACGAACGAAAGACCTGACTTGAGGTGCGTGTTCCACGCCAGGCGAAGTTCACCCGTTGTGACGCAGCCTTTGGCATCACCCTCATCTTCGAGGGCTTCGGTGATTCGCTCACAGATCGCCCCGAACAAATCGGGATCAACGTCGTCAGGGTCGGGGTCTGCATAGACCGGACGGTTGAAGTCGTCATCGACGAAGATGAAGACGCCGTTGGACACATGGGCCTCCTCGGGACGGTGACCCGCCGACCAGGGGCTTTCCGGATACCATTCGCGACCAAAAAGGCGAAACCCAACGTCCACGAAGAAGGGGATCAGCGAGGGGTCATGGCGACGCACCCGTCATCGTCGACCGCGAAGCACAGGTAGGTGCCCGGTCGGACGTCAGGGATGACCGCGGTGCGCTGCTCCCGTGCTTCACCCGTGGCGACCACGCTGCAGCGTCCCAATCCGGGTCCGTAAAGCCGCACCCGACCGAGCCCTGTGGCCTCAGCCGCATCGCAGCGTACCGTCATGCGTGGAGTGGCCTTGGAGCCGGATCGGAATTCCGTCACGGGGCGTGGATCGTTGGGTTGTCGGAGCCCCCAGGTGGTGATGGCGCCGATCGCAGCGAGGCCTAGCACGAGCGCCCCCGCGAAGATCGCGCCCCCCGTGATCGCCAGCGCGATCCCACCCACGCGACGGGGCGTTTGGGGATCTGGGCTCACGTCCCGTCGAAACACCTTCTCGGGTGACTTGCGGTGGGGCGTCGTAGAGGTGATCGCCTTGAGGCTTTCGGCGCGCAGCATGACCCACTGGGCCTGGCGGTTCGCGGTCAGCGGATCCTGCGTGGCCCCGGGGTCGATGGGAAAGGTGCTGAGTGCCGGACGAATCGCGGTTTCATCGTCGTCTGCATCGTCCATTGGCGTTTCCACGAGGGGGGACCGAAGCGCCATTTCAGCGCTCGGCGCCACGGTCTCGGGATCGAGGGTCCAACTCGGGACCTCAGCGGCGGCCCATTCGCCGACCGATGGCCCGTCGAGTTCAGGGATCAACGCCTGCAGCCGCGCCGCGACGCTGGTGGCGGTTGGTCGATCTACGGGATCGAAGGACAGCATCCGCGCCATCAGGGTTCGGAGCGTCTCGGCCGCGCTCGTAGATGTGGGTGGAATGACCTCGTCGAGGCGCTCGGCAACCATGGCCGCATGCTCGTCGCGGCGCATGCGGGCCGGTGACATGGGGCGTCCCCGCCACAATGCGGCCAAAATGGCCCCCAGCGCGTAGATGTCAGCTGCGAAGGAGGGGTCGAAGCGCGCCCGGGCCAGCTGTTCGGGGGCTGTTTCGTCCAGACGAATTCGCTTGAGGCTACCGGTCTCGGGGGTCCAAGAGGGCAGCTCGGGCCGGGCGAGGCCGAACCCGTACACCTGCGTCACCCCGCGTTCATCGAGGGTCACGACCCCGGGCTCGAGCTGCCCGTGAAGCAGCCCTCGGGCGCTCGCGGCATCGAGGGCCGAGGCGATGGTCCTGCCAATCGACGCGCTGGTGGCCGAAGGGATCGTGAGTTGACCACGGGCCTGCGCCTCGAGAAGGTGGGCGAGATCCGCGACGTTCGAGGCGTTGCGCACCACCGCAAGTTGACCGTCAAGGCGGGTGAGGACGGCGTCCGTGGCCAGATGGGGATGATCGAGGGCCACGAGGCGTTGAAGGTCGCTGCGCAACGCGCTCACCAGGTCCCGTCGGTCGGACCAGCGCGGATCGAGTCGATCCACGATGCAAAGCGACGGCGGATGTCCGTTCGATTGAACCATCGCCAAGAATCGTTCGGTCCCTCCGCCTCGGCGCAAGGCCTTCAACAGTTCGAACCTCCGGGGGGCGGTCTTCGGCACGCGATCTCCGCGACAAGAGCAGGGCGGGCCCCCTTTATCGTGGCAGTGAGCCCGCACGGTGACAAAGGCTCGGCTACGCAGATCCAGTGATGCACGAACCATTGACCGACAACGAAAATCGAAGGTGGACCCTGGGGGCCGAGGGGCGTTCGGCCCAGGCGATCCTCGGTGATGTCTTGGCCGTGGCACAGGCCTTGGCCGCGGCTCCGCGCCCGCACGGTCGGCTTCGACCGACCCATGTGCTCATGGAACCGCAGGGTGTCGTGTTGACGGACTGGTCAGCCGAGGGGGCCCGGGTGGTGGACGACACCCGGTGGCTCGTTCGGTGGCTCGCCGAAGCGCTCTGCGAACACCCCGTCGCGGACATCGAAGATCCCGATGGGCAGCGAGCGGTTCGCGACACCATCGCTCACCGATTGCGTACCGAGGGGAACCTGGCCCCCCGTTTCGTGGATCGAGTGGCCGATCGGTTGGGCACCCTGACGGGGCGGGCGTTGGCAGCCCAGCAGGAACCGTCTCCGCCGTTCCGATTCCATACATGGGCTCCGGTCGTTGAACGCCTCACCATGGTCCTGGCCTTGTTCGACCCCCAGGTCGTCGACGTTGGTCCCCTCGTGTGGTCCCGTGGAGTCCCCACCTTCGGCACCGACGAGGGCGCGGTGTTCACCGTTCGCGTGGAATGCACGCCGGGCATCGATGAAGTTGACGACCTGATCTGTGGGCTCAAGGTGGAGACCGAAACGCGGCGGGTTCCGGTTCCCGGAGCTTCGGTGAAGGTCAAGGTGGAAGACGGGCGGCTTCGGTTTCGGCTGCAATTGCCTCCTTTGCCGGCCGGCGCCTACCGCGTCACGGCCGCGTTTGCGGTCCAAGGGAGCGGAGCCGTCCCACAGACCTCTCATGCCGACCTGATCGTGGATGGGCCGGAGCCGTTGGCCACCCCCCTGGGGCAGGATCGGGCCACGCTGGTTCCCGAGCCCACCGATGAGGCGTTCCTCTCGGCGGTCGGGGAACTGCCCGATCCGCGGTTGGGCATTGAGCAAGAAGAGCTGAGCGAGACGTCGGAGGCCGCCCCATCCCACGTGTCGCTCGGATCGACGTCCTCCGACGAAGGCACCTTTCCGAAAGAGGGCCAGGATCCTACGATCGCGCGGTCGACAGCGGACGCATCAGTGGTGTGGGGGTTGGGTCTGTCCGCGGCCCTGGCCGCACTGGCCGTCTTGTCATACGTCGCACGTTCCTGGTGAGTCAGAGTTGATGGAGCTGTTGTGAACGTCCGATTCCCGTCCGAGCCGTTGTCCTCCCTTGCTGCGGATGCCCTTGCCATTGGCGTCCCTTCCGATTTCTCCGGCCCGGTGACCGCACTGGACGAAGCGCTCGGCGGCCAGCTCATCTCCTGGTTGAAATCCCAGGAATTCAAGGGATCGGCCGCGTCGATCCAGGTCGTGCCGACGATGGGCCGGATTGGGCCTGCGAACGTCATTGTGGTGGGCATTGGCGATGGGTCGCCGGAGGCATGGCGCCGGGCGGTGGGTCGCGCAGGCCGCGAGGCGCGTTCGATGCGCGTCGAAACGCTGTCCTTCGATTTCTCGAATGCCGCGGGGCGCGACCACGCCGACCTCATCGAGGCCCTGCAAGCCGGCAACTACGTCTGGGAGCAGTACAAGCCCGAAGAGCAGCGCAAGCCTTCGGTTTCAACGCTTCAGATCGGTGGGACGTCCCTGGCCGACGACGCGCTGGCCACCATCCAGACGCGGGTGAAATGGCAGAACTTTGCGCGTGATCTCGTCAACCTTCCCCCGGCCGATCTGTTCCCCGAGTCATTGGCCGCGAAGGCGCAGCAACTTGCCGCATTGCCTGGGGTTGAACTCGAAGTTTGGGACTTCGAGCGGTGCAAAGCGGAAGGCTGTGTGGGCATTGTTGCCGTGGGCCAGGGCTCGGAGCGTCCGGGCTGCCTCATTTGGGCGCGCTATCGTCCCGAGACGGTCAAGCACCATGTGGCGCTGGTGGGCAAGGGCGTGACCTTCGACGCGGGCGGCTACTCGCTCAAGCCCTCGAGCGCGATGCAGACGATGCGCTGCGACATGGGGGGCTCTGCCGTCATGCTGGCCGCCACGGGCGCCATTGCGGAACTCGGCCTCCCCATCGCCGTCGATTGTCTGGTCGGTGCAGTCGAGAACCTGGTTTCAGGCAATGCTTTCAAGCTCGGTGACATCCTTCGCTACACGAACGGGGTCACGGTTGAGATCCACAACACCGACGCGGAAGGCCGCCTGGTGCTGGCGGATTGCTTGATTCGGGCCAGTCAGGTCGATGGCGTACAGACCATCATCGACGCCGCTACGCTCACGGGCGCCGCTGTCGTGGCCGTGGGGTCCCAGTTCTCGGGTCTGTTCACCCACGACGAAGGCCTGGCCGGTGAGTTGAAGGCGGCCGCGGATCAGACGGGTGAGGGGCTTTGGCGTCTTCCGTTGCACGGGCCTTACAAAGAACTCCTGCGCAGCGACTACGCGCAGATCAAGAATGTGGGTAGCCGGGAAGCGGGTGCCACAACCGCCGCCTTGTTCCTGGAACATTTTGTGGGTGAAGGCAAGCGGTGGGCCCATCTCGACATCGCGGGGCCCGCGTTCCTCGACAAAGCTTCGTCAAAGTACGCCCCGGGCGGAACGGGTGAGATGGTGCGTTCGCTCGTGAGCTGGGCGGCGACTCAGGCTGGGTAAGGCCGACCTCAAGGGTGGTCGCCCGCACCTGGGCCCGCTAGCCTCCCTCCACGTAGGAGGGATGGATAGACATGCGCTTCGGACTCGTGTTTGTGACCCTGACCGGTTGCCTTGGCTCCCCAGTGGTTGGCGATTGGGAAATCAGTGACTTCGATCGCTTCGAGATTGACAACACCGCCATCGACACGTCCAACGAGGATGGCGACCTCACGTTCGACAGCGACGACGAGGCGGACCTCGAGTTCGATTTCGTGGCCGGCAACTTCGGCAATATCGATTTCGACCTCCAGGGCGATTGGGAGTCGCGCGGCGGCCGTGAATATCGACTGGATCTAGACGGTGACTTGCAGCAAGCCGGCTACGCCGCGTTTGGGGTAGACGGGCCTTGGGACTGTCAGCTCGAAAATGACACGCTCGACTGCGAAGGTGAACTCGAAAGCGCCGATGGCCAGCAGTACACGTTCGAGATCGTATTTGAGGCGCGCTAGTGTTGTCGGTGCTGCTGGCCCTGACGGGCTGCTTCCTGCTCCCGGCACGTTCCATCGTCGACGACTGGGTGTTGCTCGAGGTCGATGAATTCGATGTCGAAGGCGAGGCGCTCGAGACGTCGATCGCCGAGGGCGTGTTGTTCGCGGAGCGGCGCCGAAATGCCGTGACCGGTTCGGTCTCGTTTACGACGAAGGAATTCGGTATGCTGAGTTTCGACGTCGAGGGAGAATGGGACCGCGAGTCCCGCCGGCTCTTCCGTCTCGACCTCGCGGGAGCGCTGATGCAGGACGATTACCCAGGATTCACCGTCCAAGGCGACTGGATCTGCAACGTCTCTGGAGACCTGCTCCTCTGCGACGGGGCCCTGGATAGCGCTGACGAAAGCTACGGGTTTGAACTTGAATTCGGCGCTGGAGCAGGCTGATGCGGATCTGGGGACTCATTGGATTGGCAGCCTGTGGGAACGTGGTTCCCGAGGGCTTTCCTGAGTTATCCGATCGGCCGGGCGCCGCGTTTACCTGGGTGGAGGACGGGGAGGTCCGGTCTGCGACGTCGGAGGTCGGTTGCGCCCCCGAAACCGAGACCGAGGGTGGCGAGCTGTTGGTGCGCGTCGGCTCCGTGCTTTCGGGCGATGGCGAACGCATGGCCGTGTACGTCGAAAGCGTCGACGATTCCCAACACCGCGATGTGGAGCTGCCCACCGACGCCGATGCCGTAGCGGGCTACCTCGACCGGTCGCGGGGCGAAATCGGTGGCGATGATTTTGAGCGCTGGGCGTTCGCCACGGACGGCCAAGTGACCATTGAGGACCGACGCTCCGCCCAGGCGCCGTTCGTACCGGGTGTCAATCGCCTGGGCACCTTCTGGGGCACGTTCGAAGGCACGGTGTGCAACGAGGCATTCGAGTGCCTCACGTTGACCGAAGGTCGCTACTCCGCGACGTGGGATGGCACGTGCAACCGGTTCGCTTCACCCTGACGGTGGGGTCCGTCGTGCTTGGGCCACGACAAAGAACTCCCGACTCACTTGACGCACCGCTTCGGGCTTGACGCGCTTGAGCTTGCCGAAGTGGCGCCGCATGTCGGTGACGAAGTCAGGAGCTTCCTCGCCATCGAACACCTTGACCACGAACGCGCCTCCTTCGGGCAGCGTGGCCACCGCAAGGGCGAGGGCGCATCGGGCGAGTTCGATCTGCCTGACGTGGTCGCCAAAGGCATCGCCCGTAGTGCGGGGAGCCATGTCGGAAAGGACGACGTCGGGAGGTCCTTCCAGCCCTTCGAGGATGTCGGCCGGGGTGACCTCGAGCACGGAACGGACGAGCAGAGGGCCGCAGTCGACCTCCGGTTCGGCAATGTCGACCCCGAGCACCCGGCCGCGACGCCCGACCTGCTGTGCGGCGAACTTCCACCACGAACCCGGAGCGCAACCGAGGTCGACCGCGCGCATCCCGGGTGCGAGCAGCCGAAAGCGTCGCTGAATCTCCTGGAGTTTGAAGACCGAACGCGCGGCAAACCCCTCCTCCTTGGCGCGGACCGTGAATCGGTCGGCTTTCTGGTACGGGTTGCGGGTGCGTTTGCGGCGGCTCACGGCGAGGGCTCCATGTCATCGGAATCATCGGGCAGGGGCAGCGGGACGGGATCGGGGGCCGCCAGGAAGTCACGAACCTTGCCTTCGATGGCATCCCACAGGGCCGTGCGACCCTCGTTGGTTTGTGTAGAAAAGGGGATGGGCTCGCCGGTCGGCAGGTGCAAGTCACGGCGGATGGTGGCGAGCTGCCGGGCCCGTTGACTGCGTTTCAGCTTGTCGACCTTGGTAGCGACCACCACGGTGGGAATGCGGGCTTGGGTCAGGTTGAAGCGCAACTCGCCCTCTTCCGCCCGCACGTCGCGCCGGCTGTCTACGAGCAGGACGACCAGCGCAAGCGTCTCGCGCTCGCCAAGGTAGGCCTCGATCATCGGCCCCCAGGACCTTCGGACCGCGTCAGGGACCCGCGCGTAGCCGTAGCCTGGCAGGTCGGCAAAGACGATGGTGCCGCCGAGCTGGAAGAGGTTGATGGCCTGCGTACGCCCCGGGGTCGAGCTCGTGCGGGCGAGGTTCTTCCGCTTCATGAGGCTGTTGAGCAGGCTCGACTTGCCCACATTGGACCGACCCGCGAACGCCACCTCGGGCAGGCCATGTTCGGGCAGCTCATGTTGAAAGCTGCCCAGAAAGTCGATTTTTCCGATGGCGTTACGCACCGTCGCTCCACACCCGCTCGAATCGGAGTCCCTCTGGCGTTCGCTCCAGCAGGTACGCATCGGGATTGGTCATCGCGGCATGCTCGGCAAAGCCGAAGGACCGGTCAATTGACTGCAGGAACAAGGCGAGCAAATGACCATGACTTGCCAAGGCCGGCAGCGTGTGGCCTGCGTCGAGCACCGAGACGATGGCCGACGTCGCCCGTTCGAGGACGTCCTGGCCTGACTCCCCGCCCGGTTCGTGATGCGCGGGATCGACAAACGACCGCTTGATGACCTCCCGCCAGTGGTCGATGGGTTCGGGCGCGATGACGCGTTCGTGGAGTCGGTCATCAAGGTGAAGGGGAAGGCCCGTCGCGTCGCTAAACGGGCGCAGCGTGGCCACCGCACGGGCGTAGGGGCTGCTCACCACGTGGTCGACACCCCGCGCCTGCAACCAGGGCACCAGGTCTTCGGCTTGGCGCCGACCGAGGTCCGACAGCGGAGCTTCGGGGGCCTGGCCCGTCGATTGGCAATGTCGAATCAGGAGCGCGCGCGCCATAGCTCACCTCCCGTCTCGCGTAGTGCGTCTGCGAGGGAGCGGCGAGGAGCCCCGCGATGGCGTAGTCGTGACCCACATCGCGAAAACCTGGCATATCATTGCAGTATGCAGCTTCTCGACCCCGTTCTCGTCGTCCCCACCCTCTTGTTCCTCTCCGCCCTCGGCTATTTCCTGTTCCGCGGGGAACGACTGCGGCGCTTTACCCGGCGCCATGCCTGGCGGGTAGTGGGGTTTGGAGAGGTGATTTGGGGACGCCCCAGCCTCGATGGCCCCGTGAATCCGGTATCGGCCGTGATGCTCGTCGCACTGGGCCTCGGATTGTGGATGTTTAATTACCTCGTCGTCGGTTTCGGGGTGGTCTACGTGGGGGACTTTAGCGGAGGGAGGCCGTGGTTTGGCCCGGCGTTTGCGGGCGCGCTTGCGTTGTCGGTGGTTTTCGCGGTGGGGATCAGCGCGTGGGTGGCCGCGTTGCGGTTGCTCCTTCATCCCTTGGTCGAGCGCCTGCGGTTCACCCAACAGCACGTGGTCATGGACTGGGTGCGAGAAGGGTTTGCGGTGGGAGATGCCCAACTGACCGAGGCCCCGCCGCTGCGGACCCCTCAACGCATCGCATGGGCCGACGTCACGGATGTTCGCTACGACACCGCGGCAAAGCGCCTCGTGGTTCGGCATGAAGGGCGAGAATCCTCCTACGGTCCCGTCGATGCGGACACCGGCGTGGATATGCTCATGGAAGCCCGACGTCGGCTCGCGGTGCCCGAGGCGATGGAACCCACAGGAGCCCGCGAGCGGTTGGCCGAGGTTCAAAGAAAGGCCAAACAGAGTGTCTGACTTCGCATTCAGGATACACGCCCCACATGAGTCGCCCCCCTCACATTCGGCCAGCCCCTGACGCGAGCGGCATCACGGGTACCGGCTGGAACAAACGGCCGCCGGTGGTCGCCCATGTGCCCTTGGATCGTCCGATTTGGATGATTAGCGACCTCCACATTGGTGATGCGACGCCCTCCGACATCTTCTTCGGCAAAGATCACCATCTGATGGCGCTTCTCGACCGCATCGAGGAGGAAGATGGGTTGCTCGTAGTGGCGGGCGATGCGATCGACTTTCATCAGGCGTGGTCGATGACGCGGGTGCTCCGAGCGCACCAAGAGCTATTCTCGGCGTTGTCGCGGTTGGGGCGTGCGGGGCGGCTCTACTACGTGATCGGAAACCACGACTACGAGATCAACCTCTTCGCCGAGATCTTACGGTTTCAGGTCTGCGATGAGTTGGTCCTCGGCAACAACGAGATCTTGGTCGTCCACGGTTGGCAGTTCGATCCCTTCCTCAAAGATGCGATCGACTACGGCCACGGCTGGACGACGAACCTGCACCACCTCGTGGAGCGCTGGCTCGGCACCTGGATCCGGATTCCGCTCGGCGAGTTCTACACGAAGTCGAACCGCCTCCTGTTTTGGATGGCTCACAAGGTTGCGGTGGTCGCGAACCTGTACGTCTCGGGCATGGCGCGACTCGGTTACCCTCGTTCGGCCGAGCATCTAAACGCATTTCTCAACCACTGGGCGCAATCGAACATGGGCGATCCCATGGCGATCTTCCAACCCGCGCTCCGAGCCCTTCGGGAAGGGCCATGGAAGACGTTGGTGTGTGGCCACTCCCACCTGCCCGGCATCGTAGAACTCGACGGTGAGCACGCGGGCAAGCGCTACGTCAACACCGGCTCGTGGACCTTCGCGTCGAGCTACGTCGTGCGCTACCACGAAGGTCGATGGACGTGTCGGGATTGGCTGACATCGCGCCGTGTCGGACAGGAGCTGTATGAGCCCTTGCTCGACGGGGTGGTCTACGAAAAGGACTTCTGGCAGTGGTGGCGCGAAAACTACATGGGCTTCTTCCGATTCCGAGAGGGTGAGGAGCGCAAGGGCCACCTGAGAGGGTGGGAAAAGTACGTCCGCGACTATCAGCACCTTTCGCAGCTTCAGCCGCTGCCTACGAAGGTGCAGGCGCAGATTGCCGAGGACGAGGACAAGGCCCCCGCCGCACGGGCGGGATAAATCAAAAAGCTCGGTCGAAGCTCCCGGCGATGCTGCCGAACGAGTCGACCGCCCGAAGGGGAGGCGTGAACATGTCCGCCGATTCCGTGGCGCTGCCGCTCCGTGGCATGGTGGTGCTTCCCGGCATGATCCGCATCATGCCGGTGGGACGTGAAACGTCGGTGCGCGCAATCGAGCGGCACTGGAACGAGAACCTGCCGCTGGTCCTGATCCCGCAGGTCGATCCCGACGAGGAGGAAGCACGCACCGCAGCCCTCGCTACCGCGGGGGTCTCGGCGCGGGTGCTCAGGCTGACGCGGCTGCCCGATGGGAGCCTCCGCGTCCTGGTGGAGGGTCTAGAGCGCATCCTGCGCACGACCCGGGTTCGCCTCAACGAAGGGGCGACCGTCTGCGGCACTGCGCCCTTCGTGACGCGGACCCTCGATGCTCCGGCGGTACGGGCCTTGGCCCAGGAACTCGTCCAGCTGCATCAGGAGCACAACCAGAACGTCGGTCTGCAAGCAGACGAGCACTGGACGGTGTCACCGGGTCCCGAGGATCCCGAGCGGCTCGTGGATCACATTTTGGCCACGACGCACCCCTCGCTTGCTCAAGCCATCGGGTTGCTCGAGGAAGAGGTGCTGGATCGTCGAGCCGAGCGCGTGCTCGATCACCTCTCCACCCAGGTGGCGCGGCATCGCATCGCTTCCGAGGTCCACCAGAAGGTGCAGCGGGCGATGGATGAGAGCCAACGCGAGTACCACCTGCGCGAACAGCTGAAGGCAATTCGAGCGGAACTCGGCGAAAACTCCGGCGCCGAGGCCGATGCTGCGACCTTCGAAAAGCGCATTCGCGAAGCGGGTCTTCCGCCGGATGTCGAAAAGGAAGCTCTGCACGAACTCGCGCGGCTTCGTCGGGTCCACACCGACAGCGCCGAGTACACGGTCATTCGCACGTGGCTCGAGACCATCTGCGACGTGCCTTGGCAGGTCACCACCACCGACACCACGTCCTTGAAGAAGGCGGAGCGGGTCCTCGACAAGGACCACTACGGGCTGCAGGCGGTCAAGGAACGGCTCATCGAGTACCTCGCGGTGCGTCAGCTCGCGCCCCATTCGAAGGGCCCGATCTTGTGTTTCGTGGGGCCGCCGGGCGTCGGTAAGACCTCGCTCGGCATGTCGATCGCGAAGGCGCTCGGCCGCAATTTCGGCCGGCTTGCGCTTGGTGGGGTGAAGGACGAAACCGAGATCCGAGGGCATCGGCGGACCTATGTGGGTGCGATGCCCGGTCGGTTGTTGCGGGCCCTGATTCGCGCGGGGTCCCGCAATCCGGTGATCGTCCTCGATGAGATCGACAAGGTGGGCAACGACTTTCGGGGCGATCCGGCGTCGGCGTTGCTCGAGGTGCTCGATCCCGAGCAGAACAACCAGTTCGTCGACCACTACCTCGACGTGCCGGTCGATCTCTCGCAGGTGTTGTTCATCGCGACGGCCAACCTGACCGACCCCATTCCGCCCGCACTGCTTGACCGGCTCGAGATCATCGAGATTCCCGGCTACACCGAGGAAGAGAAGGTCAAGATCAGCCGGAAGCACCTGCTGCCCAAACTGTCGTCGAACCATGGGCTGACCAACGGCCAAATCTCGATCGACACCTCGGCGATTCAGCGGACCATTCGCGACTACACGCGCGAGGCCGGTTTGCGCGAACTGGAACGGCAGTTGGCGCGCCTCAACCGAAAGGTGGCCCGACGGGTTGTCGAAGAAGGCGTCAAGAAGGTGCGGATTGCCGAGGGCAAGCTTCCGAGCTTCCTGGGGCCTCCCAAGTACTTCCAGGAACTGGCTGAGCTGCAGCCGCTTCCTGGCGTGGTGACGGGTCTCGCGTGGACGGCAGCCGGAGGCGACATCCTGTTCGTCGAAGCGACCCGCATGCCGGGCAAGGCCGGCCTGAAGCTCACCGGTTCACTGGGTGACGTGATGAAGGAGTCGGCCGAGGCTGCGCTGTCGTGGCTTCGTTCCTGGGGGCAGGACTACAACCTTGGCAAAGACGTGTTCGACGCCGAGCTGCACCTCCACGTGCCGGCAGGCGCAATCCCGAAGGACGGCCCGTCGGCGGGGGTGACCATGGTGGCCGCCCTGGCGTCCTTGTTGCTCGA
The DNA here is from genome assembly GCA_039208735.1 of Myxococcota bacterium. Taxonomy (GTDB): domain Bacteria; phylum Myxococcota_A; class UBA796; order UBA796; genus DRPG01. The sequence goes on from JBCCQY010000004.1 coordinate 118,544, forward strand.
GCGCCCCGTGAAGCCGCGACTCGCGATGACGGGGGAGATGACGCTACGGGGGAAGGTTCTTCCGGTGGGGGGAATCAAGGAGAAGGCGCTCGCGGCCCGGCGAGCCGGCGTGACCACGATGGTGCTGCCGATTCACAATGCGAACGATCTCCAAGACATCCCAGAAGAGCTAAGGGCAGACCTGGATTTCGTCTTCGTCGATCGCATTGAGGAAGTGCTGACCGCGGCCCTCGGGGTGGATCGCGTCACCCGCGCCCATCGATCGCCAGCCGCCGGAGTCGGCCGTCGCGGACCACCTGCAGCTGCGCGGCCGCGCCGTCGGCGAGGCGATCCCTGATTTGAGCTGGGGCCTGCATGGGCACCCCATCGATCGCCCGCAACACATCGCCGACCCGAAGGCCGGCCCGATCCGCCCGTGAGCTGGACTGTAGGGCGATCACGCGGGCTCCAGCGCCCGTCGCGGGGCCCAGCGTCATCCCTGCCACGACCACCGGTTGACGGGCCCAGTCGGTGAGCTGCACGGGCACGCGGCGTGTCTCGCCCGACCGACGCCACACAATCTCGGTGCGCACGCCTCCAGACAGGCGATCGAGGACCGTCTGTAGGACGTCGGGGCGGGGAAGTTCGGTGTCATCGAGGGCTACGAGCACATCGCCGGGGCGCAGGCCGGCGCGATCCGCAGGGCTGCTCGGGACGACCGAACCCACGACGACTCCCAACGGGCCTCCGTCGCGAACCGAGACCCCGAGAAATGCCCGGCTGATGTGCTCGCCAGACCGGAGGCGGTCCACGACCGTGCTCAACGCTTCGATGGGGACCGCAAAGGCCACCGCCTGGCCTTGGGCGTGAGCGCCCGACAACACCGCAACCACCCGACCCCGTTGATCAAAGACCGGTCCGCCGCTGTGGCCAGGATTCAATGCCAACGACAGCTGCCAAAACTCGACGCGAGGGCCGGATGCATCGGCGGTAAGCCGGGATCCCTGTTGGGCGAGAAGCCCCACCACCGGCGTGGATCCAAGGCCCAAGGCGTTGCCCAGGCCGATCACCCAGTCTCCCACGGTCACATCGTCGCCTCGCCCGATGGCCACGGGCGTGAGGTCTGCTCCGGGAACCGAGAGCAATGCGAGATCGGTCCGCGCATCGGTGCCCAACACGGTGGCCGGCCACGTTCGCCCGTCGGCCAACTGCACGGTGACCGAGGTGGCGTCCGTCACGAGATGCCGTGCGGTGGCGACTTCTGCGGGGGCGATCGCGAAGCCGCTACCGCTACGACGGTCATTGGCCCGCTCGCCGCGGACTTCGATGCTCACCACGCTCGGTCCGACGCGAGTCACGATCGGCGCCACAGTGGGGAGTCCTGGCTCGCGGGGACGGGCCAGCCCAACGGCAACGGCGAGGGAAACGAACCACGCGATGCCGACCAATACCGCGTCAGCGCGATTCATCGGGGGACCTGCGGAACATTCCGTCCTCGGGTTGGGGTTCGGCTAAGCCGAACGAACAATGGCAGTTTGCAGGCGTTAGAGCTTGAGCATCGACACCACAGAAGAGACGTCTGTATGCAGCTGCCGGCTCCGTTCGGCAAATATGAGCTCCTCGAGCGGATTGCGACCGGGGGGATGGCAGAAGTGTTCCTCGCGCGTTCGTTTGGACTTGCGGGGTTTGAGAAGCGGTGCGTGGTCAAACGGCTCCGCCAGGAACTTGCCGATGATCCCCGTTTCGTGCAGATGTTCATCAACGAGGCGAAGCTCGGCGTCCAACTGAATCACCCCAACATCGTCCAGGTCTACGAACTCGGAAAGGTGGGAACCGCCCACTACATGGCGATGGAGCACCTGCACGGTCGGGATCTGACACGGATCACCCGTCGCCTTCGCAGTACCGACGATCACATCGAGGTTCCGGTCGCGGTGGGGATCATGGCGGAGATGTGCCGTGGATTGGCCTACGCCCATGCACGCACCACGACGGATGGGACCCCGCTGGGCCTCGTCCACCGCGATGTTTCGCCCCACAACGTCCTGGTGACGTTCGCGGGCGAGGTGAAACTCGTGGACTTTGGGATTGCGCGGCTCATGAACACCGTGGAGGGCGGTGCGAACCCCAAATCGGGTCCTGGCGGTGGCAAATACGCCTACATGAGTCCGGAGCAGGCCCGCGGCGACGTGATCGACCACCGCTCGGACCTGTTTTCGGCGGGAATCGTTTTGTGGGAGATGTTGGTCGGTCGCCGACTGTTCCACGACACCGATCCCGAGGTGAAGCTCGAACGCGTTCGCAATGCAGATGTCGTTCATCCGGGCCAACTTGGCGTGGCGGTCGACGACGATCTGTGGGCGATCCTCGAGCGGGCGCTGGCGGCGGAACGTGAGGATCGCTACCCCAACGCCGAACAGCTCGAAGAAGACCTTCGAGCCTGGCTGTTCGAACAGCGAACCCCCGTTGGCCGGGCGGGGATCGCCACGATCGTTCGCGAGGCGTTTCCCGACGAGGCAGGATCTTCGGATGGCCTGCAGCTCAAGCAGCTGCTGGCCGACGTGGATCGCCTCGATCCGACCCACCGCACCGAGGCCCCCGATCCGGACCCGTCCGAAACCTCCGGAGTCACCACCCTGCCCGGGCGGCTCACGGCACCGGTTGGTCAACGACGCAGCGTCGTGGTGGTCATGATCGACGTGGATGGCCTGACCGAGCTTTCCACCCGCGTCTCGCCCGAGACGATGGTCAAACGTCGCTACCAACTGCTCCGGTGGGTCCGTCGCATCGCGGATCTGCATCACGGCTACGTACAGCGCGCGATCGACGACCAGATCACCTTGATGTTCGGGGTGCCTCGATCCCGCTTTGACCAGGTGTCGCATGCGCTTGCGTGTGCGTTGCACCTCCAGCGCGAAGTGAGCCACCTCCGCCGCAAAGGCATGGGCCTCGAGTTCGCCATTGGTGTGCATACTGGCGAGGTCACAACCCACGAGAGTTCCCGGCGGATTCGCTACGTGGCGCGTGGCGACACAACCCGCCTCGCCCGGCGCCTTTCCGCGGTGGCCGACCACGGTCAAGTGCTGGTCAGCGAGCGGGTGCTGGCCCAGGTCAAGGGAGAGTACCGCCTGCGCCGAGGGCACGATGTACCGTCCCGGGGAGACAGGGATGACCTGCCTTCCTACGTGGTCGAAGCGCGAACGTCAGGCCTTCGGGGAAGCCACGAAGGCACCTGGATTCGGCGAGGGAACGAACTCGAGACGCTACGGGCAGCCTTGGTGGCCCTGGCGACCGGCCAGAGCGCCACCATGGCCCTTGTGGGCGGTGTGGGATCGGGTAAGTCCAGGTTTCTTCGTGAGATCCGTGACCTGGCCGCCCGACGGCGGACGTTGTTTGTCGCAACCCGCTGTTCGGCGGTCCGCGAACGCCCGCTGGAGCCGCTTCGCGACCTCGTCGAAAGCATCCTTGGCCTTGATCCCGAGGACTCGTCGGAGCGGCGGCTTGCCGCGGTCGATGCCCTCCACCAGTGGGGCATCGGGTCGCGGAACCTCGATGCGTTGCGGCAGCTGCTGGGCGCGAATGGACGGCGGTCGGTCGATCGCACCTTGGCCTGGGAAGCCTTGGCCGCGTTGTTGCGGGGACTCGCCAACGAACGGCCTGTGATCGTAGCCATCGACGAGGCGCAGCACCTCTACCCCGGGGGCCTTCGCGATCTCGCCCAGTTGCTCCGCAGCGTTCAGGACGTGCCCGTGTTGGTGCTGGTCGCGACGCGAACGAAGCCCGAGGATCTGCTTGGGCTTTGTCGCATGGTCCCGTTCGAGGCGTTTGCCCCCGATCTCCAAGTGCGTTTCGTCGAAGCGCTGCTCGGCGTGGGCCACGTCGAAGATCGAATTCTGAAGATCCTCGCCCGGACCTGCGAAGGAAATCCGCTCTACATCGAAGAAATGCTCAAGTTCCTGGTATCGTCGGAGCGGATCGTGATCGAGGAGGGGGCGGCCCGGCTGACCGAAGCCGTGGCCGACGACGAGCTCCCCCACACGCTGCAAGCCCTGGTGACGACCCGGATCGACGAACTCGAGCCCGCGGCACGGGGGTTGTTGCAGTTGGCCGCCGTGGTGGGCCGCGAGTTCCATCTGCCCGTGTTGGCCGAGGCGGCAGGTCTCGATCCATCCCCGCTCATCTTCGACCTGCTGGCTCACGGCCTGGTGGTGCGGGAGTCGGCCGAGGAGTGGGCGTTTTCGTCGCAGCTCGTCCACGAAGCGGCGTTGCGTGGCACGCTTGGTGTACAGCGGCGCGACTACCACCGTCTCATCGCCTCGGCCCTCGAAAGCCTCTATGCCGACCGACTTGAGCCCCACTACGAAGCGCTGATGAACCACTGCGCGGAAGGGGGGCGTCCGCTGGACGCAGCGCGGTACGCGTTTCGGGCGGGCGAAGAACTCGAGAAGAAGCAGTTTCTGGATCGAGCCCGACTGGTCTTTCAGACCGGACTCGAGCACCTCGCGCGGACCGAACGCAACCCCGACGATTGGGATGCGCGGGTTCAAGGAGAGGCGCTTCTCGACTTGCACTTGGGGCAGGTTCAGTTGCTGCTGGGGGAGCTTCCGAAGGGGCGCCAGCGGTTGCAGTTGGCGCTCGACATCGCGAGCGAAGCGGGCATGCCCTGGATCGAGAGCCGAGCCCACATCGCCTTGGCGCGTACCTACATTCAGCAGTCCCGCTGGCTCCTCGCGAAGGCGCACCTCTCCCAGGCCCAGACGAGCCTGCGAATCGAAGACGACCCCGAGGTGGCCCGAGAAGCCGCCGAACTCACCGCGGTGTTGGCCTTCGAACAAGGGGAGCACGAGGCGGCCGAGCAGCTATGGTCCGAGGCCCTCGCGTTGTCTAAGGACGATCCCGCGAGCATGGCTCGCTGTCAGATTGGGCTTGCCAACCGACATCTACACCGTGGGGATTATTCGCGAGGCCGCGAATGGCTGCAGGCGGCACTGGCGACGTCACGGCAGGCCGAGGACCGCATTCTCGAAGGGCGGGTCCTCAACAATCTGGGCCTCGTGCAATCGTGGTCGGGCAATTTGGACGAGGCGCTCCAGTACTACCGAGCGGCCCTGCACGTGCGCGAAGGCGTGGGCTACACCCGCGGCGTGATCATCAACCACCACAACATCGGGGACGTCCACTTCCAAAAGCACGACTACTCTCGGGCGCGCGTGTCGTTCGACCGCAGCCGAGAACTCGCGCGGACGCTTGGATGGGATCGCGGCATGGTCCTCAACGACATCTTTCTCGCGTACCTGGGCGCTCAAGCCGGTGAACACGGGGTCGAACCCATCCTCGAAGCGGTGGATCGGGCGCGTAGCCTTGGCGATGCGGAGGTCATGACTGCGGGGGAGTGGCTCGCTGGCCGCTGGTTGCTCGAAAACAACCGGGTCCGTGAAGGGCGAAGCCAGCTCGAGTTGGCGCTCGAAGACGCCGAGCAAAACGACCTTCAGTCGATGGTCGACCTGATTTCAGAACGCCTGAAGACGCTGCCGCTTACGAAGTGAGCCGCCCGGCAAGGGCGGCCAGAAGCGCGCGGGCTTCGTCATCGAGGTCCGAGGGCAGAACGATGCGGGTACGCACAACCCAATCGTTGCCTTGGCGCCCCTTGCCGGCGAGCCGAAAGCGCGTCCCACCGTCGGTGCCCGCGGGAATGGTGAGACGGACGTCGCCTCCGGGGGTGCGGGCCGTCACGGTTCCGCCTTGCAGGGCGATCACAAGTGGCACATCGACCATGTCGGTGACGGGGCTGGGGGGAGGCGGTTCGGGCTGCGGAGGCGGCTTGGGGGGCGGAGGCCGCTTGGCGGTGTGGGGCTCCGGCCGTTTCACCGTCACCGTGTCGAAGTTCATGAGATCGTCGAGCGAAACATGGTTGGCGGGATCGTGAAGTCCCGAAGCACCACGGCGGCGGGGCGGACGTTGCGTTTCGTGACGCATCGATGCTCGCCAGAAGGTCTCGAAGGCCGAATTCGGTCCGGTCGGCCGATCGTGCCGCCGATCGTAGCGGGCGCGTAGCGTCGGATCCGATAGCAGCTCATAGGCAGCTCGTACTGCCTTGAATCGCTGGGCCGTTTCCGGGTCGTCTCCCGCGACATCGGGGTGACATTCCCGCGCGAGTTGGCGGAAAGCCTGCTTGATTTCTTGATCGGAAGCCGTTTGGGGAATCCCGAGCACTGCGTAAGGGTCGCGTTGCATCGTCATCCTTCTGACCCACTTCGGCCAATTGTGCGTGCCTGGGGACGTTACGGCGTGGGAAGGCCATGAGAAGCCGCGGGTTTCGGGTTCGAGAGGGGTCGAGGTTCGTTGACCCCCCGAGAGCACGTGCCTATAGTGCGGTAGAGAGGGCGAAGAAGCCAGCATGGGAAAGTACAGCAATCCAAGCGGCTTGAGCTGCTCCTTCTGTCACAAGTCGCAGCGCGAGGTCGACAAGATCATCGCGGGCCCGAACGTCTATATTTGCAGCGAATGCATTCGGCTCTGCCTGGATATCATTCGTGAAAACACCCAGCAGAAACCTGTCAGCTGGGGCAATAATGGCGTACCGTCGCCCGCAAAGATCAAAGCCTACCTCGACCAGTACGTGGTTGGGCAGGACATGGCGAAGCGAAAGATCGCGGTCGCCGTCTACAATCACTACAAGCGCCTCGAGGCGAACTCGAAGCCGGGTGAGTCCGACGTTGAGGTCCAGAAGTCCAACGTGCTCCTGATCGGGCCCACGGGCACCGGCAAGACGCTGTTGGCACGGACGCTGGCGCGATTCTTGGACGTCCCGTTCGTCATCGCCGATGCGACGACGCTTACGGAGGCCGGCTACGTCGGCGAGGACGTTGAGAACATCGTCCTCAACCTCTACCAGGCGTCGAACAACAACCTCGAGCGGACCCAGCGGGGCATCGTGTACATCGACGAGATCGACAAGCTCTCGAAGAAGAGCTTTACGTCGTCCGTCAGCCGCGATGTCTCCGGTGAAGGGGTGCAGCAGGCGTTGCTCAAGCTGCTCGAAGGGACCGTGGCAAACATCCAGGTCCGGGGCAACAAACGCCTGCCGAATCAGGAGCACGTGCAGATCGACACGCGCAACATCCTGTTCATCGTCGGCGGGAGTTTCGAAGGCCTCGAGCGCATCGTTGAGCAGCGTGTGGGTCGTCGTTCCGTCGGCTTCGAGCGCGAGGCTCAGGTTCAGGGGCGCACCGATCCCGAAGCGATCGAGGAGCGCCGTGGTCTGCTCAAGCAGGTAAACACGGAAGATCTCGACAAGTTTGGGCTCATCCCAGAGTTTATCGGCCGCCTGCCTGTGGTCGCGGTGATGGACCCCCTTGGGGTTGATGATCTCATTCACGTGCTCACGGAGCCGAAGAACGCCTTGGTGAAGCAGTACCAGAAGCTGCTGAAGTTCGAGAAGGTGAAGCTTCGGTTTACGCCAGCTGCGATCCGTCGCATCGCCGAGAAGGCGACCGAACGTAAATCCGGGGCACGCGGGCTTCGAGCCATCATGGAACAGGTGATGCTCGGCGTGATGTACGAAGTTCCAAGCATCGAGAACCTGTCCGAAGTGCTCGTTGGTGAAGACGTCGTCGATGGCACCGGGGAGCCCGAGTACCAGACGATGCAGGAGTTCGGGGCTGGCTCGTAGAATGGGGTTGTGCTCCCGGTTTGTTACGGGGGCCCCCTTTTCGTGAACCGCCGCGGACGGTACAACGGCTGAGTGTCGAACCTAGCCCCCAGCTTGCTGATCGCGTCCCCGCAGATGCGGAACCCGTTCTTCGAGCGCACGGTCGTGTTGCTCTGGCACCATGACGAAGACGGTGCCATCGGCGTTGTGGTGAACCGCACGCTCGAACAACGGCTCCCCGACGTGCTCGACCTCGATGAAGATGTGGACCTGTCCGTCTACCAGGACACCCCCGTGGTGTGGGGTGGACCGGTCGAAACCACGATGGGCACGGTGGTCACGACAGAGCCGTCCACGATTGGGGAGGACGGTTGGCAACTCCCTCGCGGACTGGGCGTCACGCGGTCCCATGATGGGCTGATTCAAGTGGTCCGCGCCCGAGCCCCACTCATGCTCTGCCTTGGCTACGCAGGCTGGGGGGCGGGCCAGCTCGATCGCGAGATCGAGGAGGGCGGTTGGCTGTTCACCGATGCGGATCCCTTCCTGCTCTTTCAGACGCCCTCTGAAGAGCGCTACGAGCGGGCGCTGGCCACGTTGGGCCTCACTCCCTCAACGGTGTGGATGCAGCCCATCGACGAGTGATCTCACTCGATTCGTGTGGCCCGTCCCATCGAGCGGCGCGTCAGCGCAACCGAGAGCAGCGGGCTCAGGGTTCCATTGCAAATGCGATGAGGGCGGCGACGAGCGACAGCACGGTGCAGCTGGTGGCGAGGACGCCCATCACGACCGCAAGTCCGCCGAGCATGAACCACGAGGAGCCTTCGGCGTCGTGTTGGGTGGGACCCGACGCACCGACTCCCCGAGGGGTGACCTCCGTGGGTAGGCCTGCGAGCAGCGTGGTGCCCCGAGGGAGCAATTCGGAGGGCTCATCGAGCGGCACGGGCGTGGTGGAGCCGCTTGGCGCCGCGACGGACTCAGTGATGATCACCGTTTGACCTACCAACGGGTCGGTGGTGGCGAGTTCGCGAGAGGCATCGATCACGGGCACGATGTGAACGCTGGACCACGCCTCGAGCGTAGGGCCGCCCAAGCGTTCCGCGAGGGCCCCAAGCTGGTCACGGAGCTGGGCTGCCGTGGGCCGTTCGCTCGGTTCCCACTGCAACATTCCTAAAAGCGCGTCGCGCATCGAGCGGTAGACCGGCTTGAGGTCGTCGAGGTGATCGTCGACCTGTTCGGTGAAGCGCTGCGGGTGCACTTGGGGTTGGCCCCAGCGACGCGCCATCGCGGCTTCCCACAAGGTGAGGCCGAGCGCATAGATATCGGCTGCGGGGGTGGGCTTTTTTCCCGCGAGGATCTCGGGAGCGAAGTAGTGCAACGTGCCGAGTACGAGCCCCGAGGTGACGCTCTCCCGAGACTCGAATGCGGCGCGGGCCACGCCAAAGTCCATCAGATAGACCTCGCCGGCTTCTCCGACAATGACGTTTTCAGGCTTCACGTCGCGATGCACGTACTCGAGGGCGCGGCCGGTGGTGGGGTCTTCGGCGCCGTGGGCATGGGCAAGAATCCCCGCGACCGCCGCGCCGATGTGGGCCAATGGGCCCGGAGGAATGGGTCCTGCCGCGAGGAGTCTTCCGAGATCGGCACCCGGGACGTAGTCCATGAGCACCGCATCGTGCCCCGCCATGTGGACCAGCTCGACGACGCCGAGGAGGTGGGGGTGCTGAATCATCGGCAACAGCCGGGCGGCATCGCGCATGCGGGCACGAAAGTCGTCCTGATCTGGGGTGTCGTGCCCAATCACCTTGACCGCGTGGGCACGGGCCCCCGGCGGGCTTTGGAGCTCCCCATGGTAGACCCGACCGAATGGGTCGTCCTGGATGACGCGATTGAACGTGAGCGTTCGCATGCTTCGAACCCCTAACGCGCGGATTGGCGTCATCGACGTCGCAACCCCATCCCTCGCCAAGAGCCGGCAAAGGTCGCTCGCGCATCCTCTGCGGTCTCCGCTGAGCTTGCTACGAGAGGACCGAGGAGCGGAACCATGATCGCATTCGCCTGGTTGTTGTCGTGCATGGATCCCAACCAGGGAACCCTGTCGCAGAACGTCGGCAGCGCATTTGCGCCCTGTAACGAGGCCGAAATCGGGTTCTATGCGAACAAGCACAACTTCATGACCGCGTTCCGTCCGTGCGGGAACAACCACTTCGAGGCCTTTGCGTGGTCTCCGGACGGCAAGAAGCTGTACTTCCAGCTCGGCACTGAACACCACATCATGGACGCCGAGGCCAAGGACAAAGCGACGCGGGTCGTTCCCACCCCGTCGCACGTAGGTCCTGCCACTTGGTTGTCGCCCAGCCGCCTTGTGGTGCCGGTTCGGCCGGGTACCGACGCCGCGGCCGATGCGCCCGATCAACTTGCGCTTTATGACCTCGATCAAGCCTCGGTGTTCGCCGTCGATCTGCCCAAGGGGCTGACCGGCCTCCAAGATCTCCAGCCTGCAGGTGAGGCAGGGGTCATCCTGATGTCGGTGCCCCAGAACGGGACTCGAACGATCCTGCGCACCGCGGTGGCGGACGCGTCGATGACGCCAGCGTTTGAATGGTTGAACGCCGAAGTTCTCGATGGAAAGGCCATCCAGAACTTCACCTACACCCCCGAGCAGGATGCGCTGCTCGTCGCGACCACCGACGAAGTGCACTGGTTCATTGGCAAGACCGGTGAAAAGAAGGCGACGTACCCGAAAGCACGCCGAGCCTCGCTGCACCGCGATGGGCGGTGGCTCATGATCGAGTCTTTGGGCGATCAGCAGTCGGTCTTTTACCAGCGTGCGTGGGATGAGCTGCCCGAGAAAGCTCGGGAGCGGGAGCAGCGTCGCGCAGCGCGCTTCGAGGAAACGCTTCCCGAAAGCTACCAGACCAAGGTCCGGCCCCCCATGCTGTCGTTCGTCGACGTGCCGTCAGGGCGCCGGTGGAAGATCACGAGTGTCCATGGGTCGCAGTTTTCGTGGTACCCCATGTCGCTCTTTGGGTCCTTCATGATGTGGGGCTTTGAAGGCAAGCAGTTCCGAAAGAACGTCCTGCTTGGAAACTTCGCCACCCGACTCCTCACGGCCGCAGCCGACAGCACCTACATTGGGGTGGAGCCGTTTGAGCCCGTGGAACCCAAGACCGAAGCTCCTGTCGCAGAATAGCTACTCGAAGCAGGCTTTCAGGTCGGCGGCACGTGTGGCCGGCCACGGAATCCGGGCGTGCCCCTCGTCGCGATCCCCGTCGCACACGTCGTGGCCTTGCAGCGTGACGCAGGCGGAAAATGTGGTGCCGTCGGGCGGGTGTTGGCCCGCTGTCCACAGGTCGCAGATCTGTACGCCATCGACGACACGGATGCCGGTTTCGAAGTTGGCGAGCCGGAAGTCCCGATTCGCGGCCAGGGCGTCGCGGTACCGAGCAAGGGCCTGACCAATGGGCGCAAGAGGGCGAGCATCCAGGCCTGGATTGGTGACCAAGGGCCGGCAGCCGAGGCGCTCGCCTGGCGTTTGCACGAAGATGCGACCCTGCCGAGCTTCATTGTCGTAGGCGACCACGACATCGACCCATTCGTCGAAGCAGGCACCGAGGCCTTGGCCAAGCGGCTCCGTGAACTCGGCCTCGCGAAAGTAGTGACGGTACTGATTCGAGACGCCCGCGAACGCGAGTCGAACGTCGACCGTCTCCCCGGTGCCGCCGGCCGTCGGACGGGTCACCGGTAGCGGGGGAAGCGGCGCTTCCACATTGGGGGTCGGGGGTGGTGTGGGGGGCGCTTGCCCGCACCCGAGCCACCCGGCCAGTAAGAGGGCCGTCAGATCAGGTCCTTCGAGCGCTTGACGTCCTGCACGGCTTTCTGAAGGGCAATCTCGTAGTCGACCGTGCCTTCCTGGACGTTTTTGACCTTGGCCATCGCTTCCTCGCGAATTGCTTGCTCGTCCACATCGTGAGACCGCAGGACGTCGATGACCTTGCGGTGCATCACCTGGTCCTCTTCGTAGACCTCTTCGATGTTGGGCGACATTAGCATGCATTCGAGGAACTGGCGTGTGAGGTACCGCTCGACGTCTTCGCCAGTGGGATGACCCATCTGTTCGGCCATGCGCTTCCGGGTGCGTCCCTGTTCCGAGTACGGGAGGCTTCGCTTGGCCATGTGGTCGCGCACGCGCTCCCGCAGTTCGTAGTCGCGGCGGCGATACTCATCCATGATCGCGATGAGGTCCTTCTCGGCCTCCTCGCGCTTCTCGGAGAGGATCTCGACGTCGCCATCGTTCGCGAGACGGTCGACCACGGCCTTCGCGATGGTCGGGATCTTCTTGCGGTAGAGCTTCATCGGGGTCCTCGGTGGGGAACGGGGCGTTCACCTGTCACGAGGGCCCTAACACCGAGGTGGACTCGTGGTCACCACGCGAAGGCAATCCCCGACGCGATCCGCACCGTGTTGTAGGCGAACGGCTCACGTTGCACGTCGAGCACGTCCACGGAGCCTCGCACTCGGGCACGAGGCACCCAGGCGACTGCGTAGCCTGCCTCCGCGAACCACTGGGTCTTTCGACCGACGAGCACGCCGAGGTGCACATCGGTGAGCCAACTTGCGGCGGCGGTCCAACCGTCGACCCGGGTGAAGTCGGGGTCGTCGATGAGCAGTTCGCCCCGTTCGCTTCGGTTGATCACAAAGGTCCCGAGCGCACCTACGCCACCGGCCAAGTACGGTTGAACCGGGCCTTGGGTGGGCCATCGAACCTCGGGTCCGATCGTTGCGCCAACGGCCAGGAGCCAGCCACACTCGGAAGGGGCCACGGTCCGGCGAGCATCCGTCACCTGCCACGAAATCTGGTCGAGGCCCGCGCACAGCGAGGCTTCCTCGCTCGGGACCCCTCCGCCCAAGGCGCCATCGACCCGAGGTTGGATGCGAATCGCGGCGGCGGGGGCCACCGAAAACCGCAAGGGCAGCTGCAAGGAAAGGCCCGGACCGATCTGCGCCGCGGGATCTGCCCGATCGCCAAGGTCTTGCACAAAGGCCAAGCCCAAGCCTACGCTGCCACGCCATGGCGGCTCAGACCACGGTTCCGCGGGCGTTCCGTCCGGTTCCGCTTCTGTCGAGTCCTGTGCGAAGCTTGCCGTAACCAGTCCTAGAAGGCTCCAAACCAGCATCGACACTGTCTCCTCGCCCGGGTTACCCCGCCCGGCGCAGTATATGCGGTGTGGCGATGCCGGCCACGGTACGGACGGTCTTGATTGGTAGGACGAGGCGTCGCCCCTCCGTCACAAGGCGTTCGGCCCGCCTCCAACGGGCGAGTACTGCGCTTACGGTCTCTCGGGTCGAGCCTACTAACGCTGCAAGATCGCGGTGAGTAAGCCGTAGATCAACGAGGATACCGCGGGCGTCGCGGATCCCGAACTGGACGGCAAGATCGCAAAGCGCGGCTTCAAGCCGTTCCGGGACGCTTTGAAAGGGGAGTTTGGACAATCGTGTTTCGACCGCGCGTCGGCGTGTGGCCACCAGCGCCGCAAGCTCGGCTCCCAAGCTGGCGTGCTCGGACATGAGGCGGGACAACGTGGCCGCGGGCATCGCAAACAACGTCGTGTCTTCGTGGGTCACGGCCCGGGTGTGCCGCTGGGTCGTCGCACCGAGCGCCGCGGCGAGGGTTCCCACTTCACCGCAGAGGTCGCCGCGACCATGAAACGACAGGGTCAGCCCGTCGTGACCGTCAGCTGGACGGTGGATTCGAACGACCCCAGACCGAACGACATACAGGTCTGTGGCTGGGCTCGCGGGAGCCCACAACGCTTGGCGGCGTCGCAGCTCGAGCCGCGTGGTGGCTGCGAGCGCTTCCGCGAGAACGGATTTGGGAAGGCGTCGCCATAGGGTGGTGGCCTGTAGAAAGGAAGCGGTAGCGCGGTCCATATGCCTCGACGATCGAATCCCCAGCTTGATCCCGGTAGCCTGACCTCGCCCGCATCGGGTCCCTTCGCGGTCCTGCTTTGCGCGGGGGCTTCCTCGCGCATGGGACATCCGAAGCCCCTCCTGCCTCTCCTCGGTCGAACCTTGGTGGAGGTACACCTTGAACGCCTCCGGGCAGTGTGCAGCGTGGTGGTCGTTGTTGTGGGCGCACGTGCCGAAGTCGTGCAGGAGGTGCTGCCGAGGGAGGTGGAGACGGTCATGAATCCCCAGTGGGCCACCACCCATCCGTCAGACTCGTTGCGGTATGGGCTTGCCGCACTGTCGGTCCGAGGTCCCGGATTTGTGGTACCCGTGGACACCCCGCCGGCGCATCCGCAGACGTTGCAGCGGTTGTTGGCGGTGGGTCCCCCGGCGGTTCCCGTGGATGCACAGCAACAACCTGGACACCCCGTACTCATTGGAGAGGTGGTGGTGCAGCGCATCCTCACGGGGCCGGTACCCGGAGGATTGCGGACGTTGCTCGGCGATGCACAGCAGGTCGTGGTCGATGACCCGTGGGTGGCACAGGACTTCGATGAGCCTGCCGCATTCACCCGGTTCGCAGAGCAATGGAGTGGCTAGGGGCGGACTCGAACCGCCGACAACACGGGTATGAACCGTGCGCTCTAACCAACTGAGCTACCCAGCCATGCCAAGCTCGGCGTAACCACTCCCTGCCGGGTTGGCGAGGGCCAATGCTACGGCGTGGCGAGCAGGAGCGTTAGCACGAGTCCCGTGACGAAGCCGCAGAGGGCGAGGCCCATGCCCAGGGCCCAGCGGAGGGCCCGGACCGCGGCCGGAGGCCGGTCGTACCACGGCTCAAAGGTCTGATCGGGGTCCGACCATAGGGTGAGGAGGGCCGCGGGCCGAACCATCGATTGCCAATAGGCGAGCCCCACGACGCTCGTGAGACCCGTCAAGGCACCGACAATCAGCGGTTCCAGCATCCTACAACTCGTCCAGCAGCGGATCGAGAACCTCATCATCGTCATCATCGTCGATGAGCGCGGGCGGGTCTTCGTCGGCCGTCTCGGGTTCATCGTCGGCCGGCAAGGGCTCATTCTCAGGGTCGGCGCTCGGATCGATCTCCATGGCCTCGCCATCGTCTGGACCGTCATTGAGGCCCCCCTCGATGCCGTCTGCTCGTAGGCGCTGGGCCATCGGATCGGTTCCGAATGCCTCGCGCTCCGGTCGATCCAGGACTTCGAATTCGACTTCCGGAGCCGCATCGGAACCGGAGCGAAGCACCAAGGTCATGGCTTCCGTCTCGGTCTCGGTTTCGGGCAGACCCGTTGATGCGTTGACGAAGGTGCGCGCAAGGTCGCGGCCGGTGAGCAAGGGCCACGGCTCCTCTTCGTCGATGACTTCGGACGGCGGCTCGCCGAGCAGGCCGCTCTCTGCCATGCCCTGAATGGTCCCGATCCAAGCGGGGAGGGCGCCCGAGGCTCCGGCGAGGATGATGCCCCCGGTGCGCATCTTGCGGTTGTCATCGTAGCCCACGTAGGCGCCAATGACGTAGCCGCCTTCGACGGTGTAGCCGGTACGTGCGGCGCGCGGGGCGTAGCCAATGAAGGCTGCGTTTCGGAAGTCGTTGGTCGTTCCCGTCTTTCCACCGACCGGAATGGGGTGGTCGCCTGCGGCGATGGTGGTCTTGGCGCGACGACCGGTTCCGTGGAGCACGACGTTGCGAAGGATGTCGGCCGTCATTTCACCCACGGGCCGATGCTTCTTCATCATCGTGCGGTCGCTCGTGGGGGTGGGGATGGCCTTATAGAGGACCCGATCGTCGACGTCGCGGATTTCCTTGATGAGGAGGGTCGCGGTGGGGACCGTGGGGACTTCACGCCCGTCCGAGGTGCCGGGGAACTCCCAGCCCGTGCCCGAAACGAGGCCGGTGTACATCGCGGTGGCTTCCTCGAGCGTGATCTCGGAGGCGCCGAGCGGCATGGACAGGACCTTCCGGATGTCGGTCTGCACGCCGTACTGCTCGGCGAGCGAGGCCACAAACCGCATCGACAACAGCACCCGGAAGTCCTGATGCCAGTAGAGCAGCTCGGGATCGTACAGGTCGGGTTTCTCGTCGTTCAGTTCCCAAACCGCTTCGCGGGCATCGAGCTTTTCTTGGACCAGATCGACCGTACCCATGTGCAGTCGCTGGTCGACGTACACGTCCTCGAGTGCAGCGAGCTGCGGACCCCGCTTCACCGCCTTCCGAATCTCCCGTTTGGACGGACCGTCGCGTCGGCCGAAGATCGAGTCGAACACGCCCTTGCGGCCCTCTCATTCTCCTTCTCCTTCGGCCTCCGCGTCCTCATCGACCATGTCGGGGTCGTCGGCCTCTTGGGAGGCGCCAGGCAGGCCCGCGACGAAGGCCGCGTTGGGCACGACGTAGTCCTCCGGTGCCGAGCCACACGCCACGTCGATCGTCTCGTTGTCGCTGTCGTAGCGTGCCCGCAGCTGGTTCACGAGCGATGCGCTGGGGGCTCGCCGCTCCCTAAGTGCCTTTTCGAGGTCGGCGTACTGCGTTCGACAGACCGGGACGAGGCCGGTGATGTGGCGCCAGCTGTTGTCGAGCGTCTTGAGCTTCCAGTCGGTCTTGCGCTGGCGGTTGCGTTCGGCGGTGTAGTTCCAGCCGTAGAGCAAGGACTGCAACGCCACTTCGTCATCCGCTCGGTCTTCGGGCAGTGCGAGCAACGCTTCCTGACGGGCCTGAAGGAAGAACGCTTCTTTGACCCGTGCCCGCGTGGGCAGCACCCCGGCCTTCTGAATGCGCTTTTGGTACTCCTTTTCGGTTTCGTCGGGACCTCGCGCCAAGTCGAGCGACTGGGCCAGGGCGCGCACCTCTTCACCGTCCAGGCGGTCCGTGAGGTGGTAGAGCAACCAGATCGACGCGAGGTTTTCGGAGTTCACCCCGGCCCACGCCATCGACACCCGGTCGGACGGCGTGTGGTCGGGGCGGGGGTAGTAGAACGTCGTGGAGAACGGGAAGACGTTGCGCTCGTTGTCAATGACATCATCGGGCGCCCACCCCAGCAACATGGCGGCGTGGTAGACGAGCGGCTTCCAGGTGGAGCCGAACTGCCGCAACGCGGTCACCCGGTTGAAGTTGCGGTTGTCGTTCCCGCCGACCATCGCGCGGATTTCTCCGTCCTGAAGCACGGTCACGGCACCTTGCAACACGGGCCGGGCTTCCAAGTCGCAGTACGCGATGTCGTCTTCGATTTCGCGGACGCTGGCCAGCACCACCGCCTCGTCGGGAATTGCGTTGATGAACGCGTCGACCTCACGCGTGGGAATCTTGGCCTTTTTGCTCTTCTTCTTGCCGCGCCAAGCCGCCACTGCGGCCCGCACCACGGCAGTCCGGTCGACGATGCAAAGGTGGCCGCCCAAGTCGAGGCGAACCGTCCGCTTTCCTGCCGTACCTTCGTGCTGGTAGACCTTGGCGACCCGAAATTCGTGCTTCCGCGGAGGGAAGTCGGGGTCAAAGCGCGGGCCGCGATGGCCCTTCAATACGAAGTCTTCAGCCTTCAAGGCCTCCATCCAGGCGCCCACCTCGGTGAGGTGATGCCACAGGGCGTACTGGGCCTCGCGCTGGGCGTCGGGATCGAGGGTCGTGATGATGTGAAGACCGGCGCTTTCTGCGTCCTCGATGCCCGCCTTTTCAAGGATCTTGTCTAACGGGGGTTCGGTCAGACGTTCGGCGATCTCGTCGATCACCGAGCTTCTTTCGAAACGGAACGACCCCC